>NZ_JBIAIK010000001.1:0-788642 GCF_042871385.1 Streptomyces sp. NPDC005808
GATGATGACGGAGTCCTCGAAGGAGAAGGTGATGGCTTCGGCGGCGTGGGCGAACTCCACGTTCTCCTTCAACGCCGCCAACTCCGCACGACTGTCACGGTCGACCTGTTCCCCGACCCGGTCCAGCTCCGCCGGATCGTCACCGGCGACGCGGAACTCCTGGAGCAGCCGGACGCGTGAGGCGCCGTCCTCCAACGGCTCGACGACCCACGCCCCACCCAGGGCGGCGACGGGCGGTTCGGTGGCGAGGAACTCGAAGTTGACCCGCAGTTCGGCCTCCTGGACGATGCGGCGCAGCCCCCAGGACCGCAGGTCACCGTGGAGGGTGTCCCAGACACGCAGTCGCTGCTCACCGGGTGGGCTGTCCTCGTGTGCGACATGCACGGTCGCGGGAAATATCTGGGGCCAATTGTCCGTCTCGGCGATCAACCGATAAACGATGGCGGCCGGGGCCGCGACGGTGATCTCGTGCGCCGTGCGGCGTACTCCCGCTTCAGTCATGCTGGGGGACTCCTCGTCCTTGAACGGCGCGGGATTCACGGGCGCCGGGTCCACCGCGGGTGGCCGTGGCCGGGCACCGACGAGAGGAACCGGACGACCGCGGTGCCCGCGTGAAACGTGTGGGGTGCCGTCCGCGGACGGGACGGCGGACGTGCCGACGGCATCGGGGCACCGGAGCACCGGAGCACCGGAGCACCGGAGCACCGGGGCACAGGGAGAACCTGGGGCACCGTCCAAAAGGGAATTGCCGCTGCCGGGTGGGCGATCCGGCAGCGGCAATCCGTGGGGGAGCCGTCATGGGCTCTGCCGAGGGACAGCGACCTACGACGGCCCGGCTCAGGCCCGGCGGCGGCCGCGAACCGCGGCCGGGCCGGGTCTTGACCAGGTCCTAACCGGCGGCGCGCGTGTGCACCACGCGGTAGGTGTTCGAGTCCTGCCAGGTCGACAGCGCGGCTACGCGGGCATCGACCTTCTGACGCGCCGGCGCGCGGTCCGCCTCGGGCGTGGCTTGGAACGCGTCGTACGCCTCCTTGCTGTCCCACTGCGCGTAGTTGACGACGAACTTGCCCTCGATACCGCGGGCCCGCAGACCACGCAGCACGGTGTGGGTGCGGTAGCCGGGCACATCCAGGAGCCACTCCTGAGACGCGCCGAGCGCGTCGACGAGGTCCTCCTGGCCCTCCTCCGCGACACCGAACAGCTCGATCACCGTGTAGTCGTCACGGTCCGGGGAGATCTCCGTGCCACCCAGCTCCGGCTTCGCCTGGGTGAAGACGATCTCGTTCTGGAGCAGCCGGATCGAGGTCGTGATCTCACCGAAGAGCGGCAGGGTGCGGTGCTTGAACTCCTCGCCCGCATAGCGTGCTTCGAGGTCCTCCGTGCTGCGCCACTGGATGAAGTTGGCGGTTCCCGGCTTGTCCACGCCGGCGTGGACGGTGCTGGAGATCCAACCCTCGTAGGCCGCGGAGTCGACGATCTCGCGCATCGCGTCGAGGAGCTTGACCTGCTTCTCCGAAGCGTCGGTCGAGAACAGGTTGAGAACAGTCAGGTGCTGACCGTCGGCTGCAATCTTCGGCATTCTCGTCTCTTCCATTCGAGGAAATGTGCACGAACGGCCATATCCGCTGGGCCGGTGTTCCCGATTCAGCATGGCAAGAGGAATGCTGGCAGCGAAAGGTGGTATCCGTCAGGATCCTGCGCAATTCTGTCAAGTTTTCGGAGGCGCCTTAAGATCTTCCTCAACTACGTCAGGTCTGTGAAAACGACCTTGGTCTCCCATTGGAATGGCCCACATGCTCGGGTAATGCATCCAGCCGAGGAAACAGATGAGATACGTGCCCTGCTGGACCGGTATCTGATCGGTCTCGACGACGAGGAACTCAACGACGCGTGGGCGTCGCGCCTGTTCACGCGCGATGCCCGGGTCGAGTTCCCCATGAGCGGCCACAAGGGCCTCGACGGCCTCGCCGCCTACCACCGTGAGTCGCTGGCGGCCTTCGCGGCCACCCAGCACCTGGGTTCGCCGGCCGTGGTGGACCGCCAGATCGAGGGCGAGGACGGCCGCGGGCGCGCCAGGCTGCGCGCCAACCTCGTCTCGACACACGTCCACCACCCCGGTGGCACCGGCCGACCGCTGTTCACCGCGGGCACCCTGGCGACGGGCGAGGCCGTGCGGACGGACGACGGCTGGCGGCTGGCGTCACTGTCGTTCCGTGTGCTGTGGACCGAAGGCACCCCCGCCGCGCCGAAGGCGTCGCGGTGAACACCCTGGCGGCAGCGGCCATCACGGAGTCGACGCTGGCGAGGTTGATGCTCGCGATCGGGATCGTGCTGCTGGCCGGCGCCGCTCTCGGCAGGCTCGCCCAACGACTGCGCCAGCCCGCCGTGGTCGGCGAGATCACAGCCGGCATCCTCCTTGGTCCCAGCGCTCTCGGACTGCTCCCCGGCAACCCGACCGAGTACCTCTTCCCCGCGCAGATACGGCCGTTGCTGTCCTCGGTCGCCCAAGTCGGCCTGGTGCTCTTCATGTTCGTGGTCGGCTGGGAGTTCGAGAAGCGACTGATCCGTCCGCACGCCCGCCTCGCCGCCGGCGTCTCGATGTCGTCCATCGCCGTGGCCTTCGGTTTCGGTGTGGCTCTGGCCCCCGTCCTGTACCCCGACCACGCCACCGTGGCCGGGCAGGAGATCTCGTTCATCGCCTTCGCCACTTTCCTGGGTACCGCCATGTCCGTCACCGCGTTTCCGGTGCTGGCCCGCATCCTCACCGAGAACCGGATGATGGGAACCCGGGTGGGCTCGCTGGCGCTCGCGAGCGCGGCCATCGACGACCTGCTCGCCTGGTGTCTGCTCGCCTATGTCTCGGCCCTGGTGGCCTCGGACGGCGACTACTCGGCCCTGGCCCGGATCGGCCTGCTCAGCGTCGTCTACGTCGCCGGGATGCTCCTGGTCGTAAGGCCACTGGTCGCCCGCCTCGTGTGGCGGTGGGCCGCCGCGGAACGCTGGTCGGCGCTGCTCGCGGTGCTGTGCGCCGGAGCGTTGGGATCGTCGGTGCTGACCACCTTCATCGGCATCCACGCGATCTTCGGCGCGTTCCTGTTCGGCTTCGTGATGCCACGCGAACCCACCCGTGTCCTGGCCGAGCACCTGCGCAAGCCGATGGACAACGTGAGCGTGGTCCTGCTGCCCGTGTTCTTCATCGTCACCGGCCTCGGTGTGAACCTCGGTTCCCTGACCGGCGGCGACTACATCGCTCTCGTTCTGATCATCACGTGCGCCTGCCTGGGCAAACTGATCGGCGCGATCGTCCCGGCCCGGATCGCGGGCCTGTCATGGCGCGACTCCAGGGATCTGGGCCTGCTCATGAACACCCGCGGCCTCACCGAACTGATCATCCTCAACGCGGCTGTCAGCCTGGGCGTCCTGGACGAGAGCATGTTCACGATGCTGGTGCTCATGGCGCTGGTCACGACGGCGATGGCGGGCCCCCTGCTGTCGGTGCGCCGGCGTCCATCTGCCGTGGCCCCACCGTACGAGACCGCGAAGTCACCGGAGGACCCGGACGCGCCGCGCGCGTCCGACACCGCCGGGGACTACATCACCCCACGGACCTGAGAGAGGGCCTGTCGTGATACCCGTTTCCTCAGCCACCACCGAGAACCTCGCCCCCGTCGACGGCCGCGCGCTGCGTGACGTGTGCGGCAAGTTCGCCACCGGTGTCACCGTCATCACCTCGGGCACCGGTGCCAACACCGCCGGAACCACGGTGAATTCCTTCTCCTCGGTCTCCCTGGAGCCGCCGCTGGTGCTCATCTGCCTGCACCGCGACTCCCGTCTGCTGCCCGTGATCCAGGAGTCCGGCGGCTTCGTCGTCAACGTCCTGACCCAGCAGCAGCGCGGGGTCGCGCACGCCTTCGCCCGCCGCGACTCGGCGCGCGTGGAGGACCTGCCGCACCACCGCTCGGAGGCCGGACTGCCGGTGCTCAGCGAGGCGTTGGCGTTCTTGGACTGCCGGCTGATGGCCGGTTACGACGGCGGCGACCACACCATCCTGCTGGGCGAGGTCGTCGAACTGGGTTCGTCGGCCGAGGGACAGGACCCGCTGGTCTTCTACCGGGGCTCCATGCGCGAACTAGACCGCGAGATCACCCGCCCGCCGCACTGAGTCACGCCGTCCGCGCGCACCGTGGAGCCACGAGGAGCCGTCACTGCCCGGGCTGCCGCTCAGCGTCCGGTGGACGCCTCCTCCGCCCGGTCGAACTCCACCCGCGCCTGCTCCACCTTGGGCAGGTTCTCCATGGACCAGTCCGTGAGGTGGGCGAAGAGCGGCGCCAGGCTGCGCCCGAGGTCGCTGATCTCGTACTCCACCCTGGGGGGCACCTCGGGGTGGTAGGTCCGCACCACGAGTCCGTCCCGTTCGAGCTGCCGCAGGCGCTGGGTGAGCACCTTCGGGGTGATCGTGCCGATGGTGCGCTGCAGCACCACGAAGCGCTGGCGTCCGAAGGCGTTGAGCGTCCACAGGATCGGCGTCGTCCACCTGCTGAAGACGAGGTCCACCACGGGCGCGACGGGACAGGCCTGTTCCGAGGTCACGTCTCCCGTGGCGCTGACTGTCGTACCCGACATGGCGGTGCTGCTCTTCATGCGAACCCTCCAGCGAGTCACTTTCCTCTAGGTACCTACTATACCGGCGATGCTAGCTTCCTGGAAGCCGCGGAAGAACGCCCCCCACAACGAGGCGGACGTCTGCGTCACAGCTCCCGCTCGTCCCGTGCTCCCGTCCCCTCTTGAATCCGTTCTGTGCTCCGAGGAGTGGCATGTCTGTCCAAGATTCGTCGCGAGTCTCCCCCGCGAATACGGCCGTAGGGCCCGCGCACCGCCCAGGGCTCATCCTGGCCTTTCTCTGCGTGGCCGGCTTCATGACCTTCCTCGACGTGTCGATCGTCAACGTCGCGTTGCCGACCATCGAGGACGAACTCAACATCTCCCAGACGGCACTTCAGTACGTCGTCACCACCTACGGCATGCTCCTGGGCGGCTTCCTGCTGCTGGCCGGCCGCCTCGCCGACACACTGGGCCGCCGCCGGATGCTCCAGACCGGGCTGATCCTCTTCGCCCTGTCCTCGCTGTTCGCCGGCTTCGCGCAGAGCTCGGCCACGCTGATCGGTGCTCGCGCCGCACAGGGCCTTGGCGCCGCCTTCATCGCCACCGCGGCACTCAGCCTGCTGACCAACAACTTCGAGGAAGGCGCGGAGCGCAACAAGGCGCTCGGTGCCTGGGGCGCGCTCAGCGGTGTCGCCGCCGTCGTCGGTGTCACCCTCGGCGGACTGCTCACCGACGGCCCCGGCTGGCGCTGGATCTTCTTCATCAACGTGCCGATCGGAATCATCGGTGCCCTGGTCGCCCCGAAGATCGTCGGTGAGAGCCGGGCCGCCGAGCGCACCCGCAGCTTCGACGTCGCCGGCGCCGTCGTCCTCACCGCCGGCCTGATCCTGCTCATCTTCACCCTCGGCCAGACCGTCGACGACTCCGACGTCCCCATGGGCCGCATCTACGGCGGATTCGCCCTCGCCGCGGCCCTGCTGATCGGCTTCCTGCTCATCGAACGCCGGGTCGCGGAGCCTCTGATGCCTCTCCGCATCTTCCGCCGCAAGTCCCTGCGGGCCGCGAACATCATCGCGATCCTGCTGCTCGGCACCTGCGTCAGCCTGTTCTTCTTCGCCAGCCTCTTCATGCAGCAGGTCCTGGACTGGTCGGCCGTCTCCACCGGCCTCGCGTACGTCCCGCTCGCCCTGACCACGGCGGTGGGCGCCGGCGTCGCCTCCCAGATCGTCACCAAGGTCGCCGCGAAGCCCGTCCTGCTGGTCGGCCTGGCCCTCCTCACCACCGGCATGCTGCTGCTGTGGCGCGCGCCGTCCGACGCCTCGTACCTCGTCGACCTGCTGCCGGCGTTCGTCATCTGCGGTCTGGGCCTGGGCTTCTCCTTCGTACCGCTGCAGATCTCCGCCTTCGCGGGCTCCGAGGAGCACGAGTCGGGTCTCGCCGCAGGCCTCATCAACACCTCCCAGGAGATCGGTGGCGCCCTCGGCCTCGCCGTCGCCGCCACCTACGCCTTCCGCCGGGTCGCTGAGCTGGAGGCTGAGAGCAACGGTGTGCCCGCCCTGGTCAAGGAAGCCCGGACCACGGTCTTCCACGACGCGTTCCTCATCAGCGCCGCCTTCGCGGCACTGGGTCTGCTGATCACCCTGGTCCTCCTGCCGCTGACCAAGGCCAAGGACGCGGTCACCACGCCGGTTGCCTGAGAAGGGAGCGCCCGGTGCCACCATCACCCCGACTGACCGTCCTGTCCGCCGAGGCCGAGGCGTTCCTGGCCGAGAACCACATCTGCACCTTCACCACGCTGCGCCCCGACGGCAGTCCGCACACGGCGCCCGTCCGCTTCACCTGGGAGAGCGAGAGCGGACTGGCCCGCGTCATGACCACGATGACGCGGCGCAAGGCCAGGAATTTGCTGGTCGCCCCGGGAAGTCGGGTGTCGGTCTGCCAGTCGGCCGGCTGGCGCTGGATCACCCTGGAAGGGGCGGCCACGATCTCCACCGACCCCGACCGGGTCATGGAGGGCATCCGCCGCTACACCAAGCGGTACCGGAGCCCACCGCCGCAGCCGCCGCACCTGGCGGTCGTCGAGATCCGGGTCGACCGGGTGCTCGGCGGCTGAGACCGGCCGCACCGGCGAAGGAACGCACCACGAGAGGGTGCCAGGAGCACGCGCTTCTGGCACCCTCTCGCTTCCCCTGAAGGGACCGCGCTTACATCGCACGCCGCGCGCCTGACACAGGCGCCGGAGATCTGACGAACTTGTCAGAGTCCTGTATTCGATCCCATTCAGCTTGCCCGGCCCACTCGGAATACTGAAGAAAACGCCAGCGGGAGAGGGAAGATGGACACCTTGAATGCCGATGTGATCATTGCCGGAGCCGGCCCTTCGGGACTCATGCTCGCGGGGGAGCTGCGACTTTCCGGGCTCTCCGTCATCGTGCTCGAACGTCTCACGGAGCCGATGCAGCAGTCGCGAGCCCTTGGATTCTCCGCCCGGACAATCGAGGAGTTCGGACAGCGCGGCCTCCTCGCGGAATTCGGCGAACTGGAGACCATTCCCGGAGGCCACTTCGGCGGAATTCCCCTCGACTACACCATCATTGAGGGCGGAAATTTCGGAGTCCGCGGCGTTCCGCAGTCCCGCACCGAAGGAATTCTCTTCAAGTGGGCCGTGGGACTCGGCGCCGAGATACGCCGGGGTCACGAGGTCGTCGGCCTGACGGACACCGGCGACGGTGTCGAGGTCGAGGTCACGGGACCCGAGGGCCCCCAACTCCTGCGCGCCTCCTACCTGGTGGGATGTGACGGAGCCCGCAGCGTGGTCCGCCGCCTGGCCGGCATCGACTTCCCGGGCACGAACGCCACCATCGAGATGAAGATGGCCGACGTGACGGGCATCCCGCTGCGGATCCGCCCGACCGGCGAGGTCGGCGAGTCCGGCATGGTCGTCGTCCTGCCGCTCGGCCCGCACGCCACCCGCGTCGTGGTCTTCGAGCGCGGCGCCGGTGTCCGGCCCACGCAGGAGCCGCCCACCTTCCCGGAGGTCGCCGCGTCCTTCGAGCGGGTGACCGGCGAGGACATCAGCGGCGCCAACGTGATCTGGACGAGCTACTTCACGGACGCCAGCCGTCAGGCCGCCCAGTACCGCAAGGGCCGTGTCTTCCTCGCGGGCGACGCCGCCCACATCCACCTGCCCATCGGCGCCCAGGGCATCAGCGCGGGCGTCGGCGACGTGGTCAACCTCGGCTGGAAGCTCGCCGCCGCGGTCAAGGGCCACGCGCCCGAGGGCCTGCTCGACACCTACCACGCCGAGCGGCACCCCGTCGGCGCCCGCGTCGTCGCCAACACCCTGGTCCAGCGCTCGCTCTACCTCGGCGGGCCCGAGATGCAGCCGCTGCGCGACATCTTCACCGAGCTGACCCGGATCGAGGACGTGGGACGCCACCTCGTCGGCGTGGTCACCGGCCTCGACATCACCTACGGCGCCGCACCGGGCGATCACCCGCTGCTCGGCCACCGGCTGCCCGACCAGGAGCTGCTCGTCGGCGGCGAGAAGTCGAGCACGTACGAGCTGCTCCACCACGGCCGGCCGGTCCTGATCGACGTGAAGGACAGTGCCGAACTGCGCACCGTGGCCGCCGCATGGACGGACCGTGTCGACGTCGTCACCGCCAGCCGCCCCGACAGCGGCGCCCCCGCGGCGAGCCTGCTGGTCCGCCCCGACGGATATGTCGCCTGGGTCGGCGTCGACGGCTCCTGCGAAGGCCTCGGACAGGCACTGACCGACTGGTTCGGCAGCCCGCGCCAGGAGGCCTGACGCGGCGCCCGGCCGGCATCCGGTCGGGCGCCGCGTCACCCCAGGAACTCCAGAACCCCAGAGCCCAAGGACCCCAGGAACCCAGGAAGAGGAGTGCGGTCTTGCCCACCAAGGCTGAGGCAACGGAAGCGGCCCCCAAGGCCGAACAGTGGAACGAGTGCGACGTCCTGATCCTGGGATCGGGCCTTGCCGGGTCGATCACCGGCGCGATCCTGGCTCGCCAGGGGGCGAACGTTGCTCTCATCGACGCCGGTCAGCATCCCCGGTTCGCCGTCGGTGAGTCCCAGAACCCGCAACTCGTCGAGTGGCTGCACATACTCGCCGTGCGCTACGACGTTCCCGAGATCAAGCACCTGCTCGACATCAAGGCGATCACCGAGCACATGGGCCCGCACCACGGCCGTAAGCAGAGCTTCGGTTTCGTGTCGCAGCCGAAGAACAAGGAACCCGACCCCCACGAAGCCACGATGTTCGTGATACCCAAGATGCTGACGGAGGCGATCCATCTCTTCCGGCAGGACACGGACTCGTACTACCTGAACGTCGCCGCGAAGTACGGCTGTACGCTCCGGCAGAACTGGCGTGCCACCTCGCTGGACTTCGACGACGACGGTGTCACCGTCACCGGTCAGAACGGCGAGGTGTTCCGGGCGAAGTACGTGATCGACGCTAGCGGGTTCCGCTCCCCGCTCGCCGAGAAGTTCGACCTGCGCGAGCAGCCGTCACGGCTCAAGCACCACGCGCGCTCGCTGTTCACGCACTACGTCGGCATCAAGCCGTACGACGACGTGTGCAACTACCCCGAGGCGCTGCGGCCGCCGGCCGAGTCGCCCTTCCACGGGGGAACCCTGCACCACCTCATCGAACGCGGCTGGTTCTGGATCATCCCGTTCGACAACTACAAGGACTCCAAGAACCCGGTCTGCAGTGTCGGTCTCACCTTCGACGAGCGGCTGTACCCCAAGCCGCAGGACATGACACCGGACGAGGAGTTCAACCACTACCTCGACATGTACCCGGCGGTGAAGCGCCAGTTCGACGGCGCCAAGCGGGTACGCGAGTGGGTCTCCACCGACCGTATCCAGTACTCCTCCCGGCAGACGGTGGGCGACCGCTGGTGCCTGATGTCGCACGCGGCGGGCTTCGTCGACCCGCTGTACTCCCGCGGTCTGTCCAACACCTTCGAGGTCGTGGACGCGCTGGCCTGGCGGGTCCTGGACGCGCTGAAGGAGGACGACTTCTCGGTGGAGCGCTTCGCCTACGTCGAGAAGCTGGAGCAGGGCCTGCTGGAGTACAACGACAACATCGTCAACAGCTCCTACATCGCCTTCAGCCACTTCCGCCTCTGGAACGCGGTCTTCCGCGTGTGGGCCTGCTTCACCACTCCGGCGACCATGCGGCAGATCCAGGCCCGGCAGAACTTCTCCCTGGACGGCGACGACCGTCACTTCAAGGAGATGGAGAACTCGCCCTACACGGGCCTGTGGTGGCCGGACAGCCCCGCCTTCAAGGTCCTCTTCGACACCACGGTGGAGACGTGCGAGCGGTTCGAGGCCGGTGAGATCGACGGGGACAAGGCCGCCGACATCGTGTTCGAGGCGATCCGGGACTGCGAGTCCGTCAACACGCCCTTCGGCTGGAAGGGCCCCGAGGACCTCCGGTTCTTCCGGGCCACGACCCCCACGATGATGAAGTTCATGTGGTGGGCCAGCACCCAGGGCCCCAAGGAGATGCGCGACTTGGGCCGTTCCATGCTCAAGGGCGTGGTCAAGAACGCCGCGCGCGGACGCAAGGTCTCCTGAGCAGCCCCTCTCATGCCCGGCGCCGGCTGCCCTTCCGCCTCCCCCCCCCCGGCGGGATCGGCCGCCGGCGCCGATCTCCGCCACGGCCTGTCCGCCGGGACCTCGCAGACCACCGTTACGTCTCCGCCCGCAGGCCGTGGATTCACCACGTAACCGCGTCAACCACTGGGACATCCGTGATCACTCGTAGAGCAATTCTCGGTGCGGGTACGGCCGCGGCCGGCCTGGCCGCCCTGCCCGCCACCTCCGTTTCCACCGCCACCGCGGCGAGCCGCAGCGCGTGGCCCCAGCTCACCGGCAGCTTCAAGGGCCGGATCGTGCTGCCGGACGACCCCTCGTACGGCGTGGCCAAGCAGCTCGAACTGGGCCAGTTCGACGCGGTCAACCCCAAGGCCGTCGCCTACTGCACCGACGCCTCCGACGTCTCGCTCGCGCTGCGCTTCGCACAGGACAACGGTGTGCCGTCCGCGATCCGCAGCGGAGGCCACAGCTTCGGCGGCTACTCGACCGGCCCGGGCCTGGTCATCGACGTGTCCGGTCTGAACGGCGTGTCCGTCGGCAACGGCTCCGTGGACATCGGCCCCGGCGCCATGAACGTGGACATCCTCAACAAGCTGGCTCCGCACGGACTCGTGGTCAGCGAGGGGGGCTGCCCGACCGTCGCGGCCGGCGGCTTCCTCCAGGGCGGCGGCTTCGGCTTCCTGACCCGGCCGTTGGGGATGGCCAGCGACGCCGTCACCTCGGCCCAGGTGGTGCTCGCCGACGGCCGGATCGTCGTCGCGTCGCCCACCTCGCACCAGGACCTGTTCTGGGCGATACGCGGCGGCGGTGGCGGCAACTTCGGCGTCGTCACCCGCTTCACGGTCACCCCGCACAGCGGCGACCAGATGGCCATGACCAACCTGATCTTCCCCTACGACCGCGCGGCGGACGTGCTGGACGCCACCACCCGCTGGCTCGTGGACGCGCCCCGCACCATCGGCGGCGGCGGATACGTGGTGCAGCCCGACGCCGCTCCCGGTTCGGTGCCGAACGTCAACGTCATGCTGGCCTCCCGCGGTACCCCGGCCGAACTGACCGCGGAGGCGGCCCGGTTGATATCCATGACGGGAGCTCCACTGGCCCGCCAGGACGCGGTGATGACGTACCGGCAGCTCATGACGCTGATCTTCGGATGCGGCACGCTCACCGAGGACGAGTGCAGGCGCGCGGACAAGACCCCCTCCGGGGTGCTGGCGCGCCCCGAGTTCGGGCTGGAGCGCACCCGGCTGGGGACCACTCCTTACAGCCACAGCGGCTGGGCCGACGTGATGACCGCTTTCGACGCCGACCGCGCCGCCGGGCAGGCCCGCTACCTCGACCTGCACTTCTTCGGGGGAGCGGCGAACGACCCGGCCCGTACCGCCACGGCGTACGTCCACCGCGACTCGTTGTTCTCGGTGAACTACCGGGTCCTGATCAACGACCCGGCGCACAACACGGCCGCCTCGCGGGACGTCGCCACCCGGTGGATCGACAACGGGTTCGCCGTCATTGACCCGCTGTCCAACGGAGAGACGTACCAGAACTGGATGGACCCCGAGCTGACGGACTGGAAGCAGTCCTACTACGCCGAGAACTACTCCCGGCTGGCCACGGTCAAGAAGGTGTACGACCCCGGCCGGTTCTTCTCCTTCGCACAGGGCATCGGCTCCACCGCCTGACCCCCGCCCCGGACAGCACGGAGGGGGCCGCCGTCGGTGACGGCGGCCCCCTGTTGACGGCGTGTCAGGGGCGACGCCCGTACCAGCCCACCAGCCTGTCGATGGCGGGAGCCTCCTCATGAACCTCCACCACGGGACCGAACGGCACCTGGCCACCGCGCGGTTCGGCCGGTACGGCGCGCCGCATGTTCGCCAGCGGCGCGGCGAGCATCTCCGGGTCCCACTGCGGGCTCTGGCCGGTCGCCTTGGCGATGTCCCACAGGTGCAGCACGAACTCGTTGGTGTAGATCACCGACGCGACCGCGCCCGGGACCGGACCCCACGGCAGCGCGATGTTCCGGCCCAGGATCTGCGGGTCGGACCAGACGGCGTCGAACTCCTTGGCCGACTCCGTCCACGCAGCGGCCCATCCACCGTCGGCGATGTCGTCGGCGAAGTGCGGAACGCTCATGAAGGATCCGCCGGCACCGAGCACGGCGACGCGCCGCAGCACGGAAACGATGTGGTTGGCGAGGTCCCGGACCGAGTAGTCCGGACAGGGTGTGGCGTTGTCGTACTGGTCGGGGCGGATGCCGGCGAGGACGCTCGGCGCCAGCGCGACCGCCTTGAACAGGCCGCCACGCGGGTCGGTGGACGGGCGGGCGGCAGGACTGCCGGATTCGCTCACGGTCTCTTTCATGTCTCCATCTTCCCGGCGAAACAGGCCACCTCATGGCCTCTTTGGAAGGGCCTCTCCGAAAGGGCCGACGCACACCATGAAGGCTGATCGTCTGGTCGCCACGCTGCTCTTCCTCCAGGCGCGGGGACATGTGACCGCGCGGCAGCTGGCCGCCGAACTCGAAGTCTCCGAACGCACGGCACGGCGCGATCTGGAGGCACTGGCCGTCGCGGGTGTCCCGGTGTACTCGCAGCGCGGACGCGGCGGCGGCTGGAGCCTGGTGGGCGGGGCGCGTACGGATCTGACCGGTTTCACCCAGCGGGAGATCGGGGCCTTGTTCCTGGCCGCGGGGCCGCTGTCCGCCTCTCCCGAACTCCGGGTAGCACTGCGGAAGTTGGTGCAGGCGGTCCCGGCGCCGATGCGTCCGCACGCCGAGGCCGCGTCCAAGGCGCTCGTCGTGGACGGCCTGGACCGGTCGCATGCCGCGCTGGCAGCAGGCGGCGGGCCGCACCACCACGCCCTGGAGCGTGCCGTGCTGGACCAGGAGAGGGTCACCCTCGGCTACCCGGCGCCGAATGATCCGCACCGCATCTGGACGGTCGACCCGCTCGGGATGGTGTGCAAGGCGGGGAACTGGTTCCTGGTGGCCGACACCGAGGAAGGGATGCGCTCCTTCCGGCACACCTGGGTCACCTCCGTGAACCCCACCGGTCAGCCTGCCCGGAGGCCGGACGACTTCGACCTGGCGTCGGCCTGGCGGGCGCTGGCCGAGGACGACGAACGGCGCATGCGTGCCGTACGGGTGCGCGCCGCGGTGGATTCCCGTGCGCTCGCCGACCTCGGGGAGCTCTTCGGTGACCGGCTGCGTGTCGGGTCGTTACGGCCTGACGGGCGCCATGACATCGAGGCCGACGGCCCGTCGATCGAGTTGCTCACCGCTCAGCTCGCCGGTTTCGGCGCCCGCGTCGAGGTGCTGGGACCCCCCGAGGCGCGCGCCCGTCTGGCGCGACTCGGCCATGAACTCATTGCTGTACACGGGCGGACGCACCGCTCCACCGTGTCGGCGCCAAGGAGTGAAAGTCACTATCCTCTAGGTACCTACTATATCGAGGATGTTAACGTCGCCGGTGTCACGGCGAAGGACCCCGTGCACGCACCGCGTCGAAGCCCCCGGCAGCGGCTTTCTTCCAGTAAAACCCCTGATAGAGGAGCTTTCTCATGATCGTTGTCACCGGAGCCACCGGCAATGTGGGCCGTCCGCTGCTCGCCGCTCTCTCCGCGGCGGGCGCAGATGTCACGGCCGTCTCGCGGCACCCGCTCGCCGGGGACACGCCGAAGGGTGCCCGCCATGTCCAGGCCGACCTGGGCAAGGCCGAAAGCGTGCGTGGCGCCCTGAAGGGGGCCGACGCCCTGTTCCTGCTGCTCGCCGGAGAACTGCTCGGCGGGGGTGAAAGCCCCGAGGCGCTGCTCACTGTCGCCAAGGAGGCCGGCGTACGCAAGGTCGTCCTGCTCTCCTCCCAGATCATCGCCACCCGCCCCGACTCCGTATCCCACAGCAGGCTGCGCGAGTTCGAGGACGCGGTTCGTGGCTCCGGGCTGGAGTGGACGATCCTGCGCGCCGGCGGGTTCGCCTCCAACGCTTTCGCCTGGGCCGATTCGGTCAGGTCCGACCGCACGGTGCTTGCCCCGTTCGGTGATGTCGCGCTGCCGGTCGTCGATCCGACGGACATCGCGGAGGTCGCCGCCGTGGCGCTCCGCGAAGAGGGCCACGCCGGACAGACCTACGAGCTGACCGGCCCCATCGCGGTCACCCCGCGCGAACAGACCGCCGCCCTCGCCGAAGTCCTCGGCGAGCAGGTCGCGTTCGTGGAGCTGACCCGTGAAGCCGCTCACGCGCACCTGTCGCAGTTCATGCCGCCGGGCGTCGTCGAGGGCACCCTCGACATCCTGGGTCTGCCGCTGCCGGCCGAGCAGACCGTCAGCCCGGACGTCGAGAAGGTCCTCGGCCGCCCGGCCGCGCCTTTCAGTGCCTGGGTGGCGCGCAGCCTGCCTGCCTTCAAGTAGAGCGGGCCCCGGGGGCCCGCTCGGGTTTCGAGCGGGCCGTGGGGGCGGCGGGTCTCGGTCGTGGCCGCGGGTGAGGAATGCGTGCCCCGTACCGCACGGTGAAGGTACCGGTGTGCCTCCCGCGCGCGTGGAGGCGCATACGCTGGCGGGATGCAGGACGAGTACCGCACAGTGGCCCGCGCGGGCGTGCACGAGACCGAGGTCAACCGCTCTCGTTTCCTGTGCGCCCTCGCCCCGGCCGCCACCGAGCGTGAGGCCCAGGCCTTCATCGCCGGCATCCGCAAGAAGCACTCCGACGCCGGCCACCACTGCTTCGCGTACGTCATCGGAGCCGACGCCGCCGTCCAGAAGGCGAGCGACGACGGTGAACCGGGCGGCACCGCCGGCGTTCCCATGCTCCAGATGCTGCTGCGCCGCGACATGCGGTACGTCGTCGCCGTCGTCACCCGCTACTACGGCGGGGTCAAGCTCGGCGCGGGCGGACTGATCAGGGCGTACGGCGGCTCGGTGGGCGAGGCACTGGACACCCTGGGGACCCTCACACGCCGGAGGTTCCGGCTGGCCACGGTGACCGTCGACCATCAGCGGGCCGGCAAGGTTCAGAACGATCTGCGCTCGACCGGGCGCCAGGTGCGTGACGTTCGCTACGGCGAGGCGGTAACGATCGAGATCGGGTTGCCGGACGCGGAGGTGGAGCCGTTCCGGGCGTGGCTGGCCGATGTCACCGCCGGGACCGCCGGGTTGGAACTCGGCGGCGAGGCGTACGGGGACGCGTGACCGGGAGGTCGGGCGCCTGCCTGGTGTCTGCCGGCAGGACCGATACGGGAGTAGCCGCCCGTGATGTCGGACCCGCCCGTTAGTCTCGGGGATCATGAGGCTTCTGCACACATCCGACTGGCATCTGGGCCGGGCGTTCCACCGGGTGAACATGCTCGGCGCCCAGTCCGAGTTCGTCGGTCACCTCGTGACGACCGTGCGCGAGCGCGACGTGGACGCGGTGGTCGTGTCGGGGGATGTGTACGACCGGGCGGTGCCGCCGCTGGCCGCGGTCGAGCTGTTCGATGACGTACTGCACCGGCTGGCCGACCTCGGTGTGCCGACGGTGATGATCTCCGGGAACCATGATTCGGCGCGCCGGCTCGGGGTCGGCGCCGGGCTCATCGGGCGGGCGGGAATCCATCTGCGGACCGAGGCCGCGGCCTGCGGTACGCCCGTGGTGCTCGCCGACCCGCATGGCGACGTGGCCTTCTACGGCCTGCCGTATCTCGAACCGGCGCTGGTGAAGGACGAGTTCGGGGTGGAGAAGGCGGGCCACGAGGCGGTGCTCGCCGCAGCGATGGACCGGGTCCGCGCCGACCTCGCCACGCGCGCGCCCGGCACCCGTTCCGTCGTCCTCGCGCACGCCTTCGTCACCGGGGGCCAGGCCAGCGACAGCGAGCGGGACATCACGGTCGGCGGGGTCGCCGCCGTGCCCGCCGGGGTCTTCGACGGCGTCGACTACACCGCGCTCGGGCATCTGCACGGCAGCCAGACCATCACCGAGCGCGTGCGCTACTCGGGCTCCCCGTTGCCGTACTCCTTCTCGGAGACCGACCACCGCAAGAGCATGTGGCTCGTGGACCTCGGCCCCGGGGGCCTGCTCGGCGCCGAGCGGATCGACTGCCCCGTCCCCCGGGCGCTCGCCCGCATCCGGGGAGAGCTGGAGGAACTGCTCGCCGACCCGGAGCTGGAGAGGCACGAGGAGGCGTGGGTCGAGGCGACCCTCACCGACCCGGTGCGCCCGGCGGAGCCCATGGCCCGGCTGACCGAGCGCTTCCCGCACACACTCAGCCTCGTCTTCGAACCGCGCAGGGCGCCGGAGGACCCGGATCTCTCGTACGCCCGGCGTCTGGCGGGCCGCGGCGAGCAGCAGATCGCGGAGGACTTCGTCGCCCATGTGCGTGGCGCGGGACCGGACGCACGCGAACAGGCGGTGCTGCGGGACGCGTTCGACGCGGTCCGCGCCGACGAGGCCGTACGGGAGGTCGCCCGGTGACGACACATTCACGGGAGACGGAACATCCACGGGAGACCGGACTTCCACGGGAGACGGAACATCCACGGGAGACCGGACTTCCACGGGAGACGGAACATCCACGGGAGACCGGACTTCCACAAGAGGGAGCACATCCACTGGATGTGGCACCTCCATGGGAGACGGCACTTGCTCGGCCCGCCATGGGAGCCGCCCGATGAGGCTGCACCGCCTGGACATCACGGCGTTCGGGCCCTTCGGCGGCTCGCAGCGGGTCGACTTCGACGAGTTGTCCGCCGCGGGGCTCTTCCTGCTGCACGGCCCGACGGGAGCGGGCAAGACGTCCGTGCTCGACGCGGTCTGCTTCGCGCTGTACGGAGCGGTGCCGGGCGCCCGACAGGGCGGTTCGCTGCGCAGCGACCACGCGGCACCCACCACGCGCACCGAGGTGATCCTCGAACTCACCGTCGCCGGAAGGCGCTTGGAGATCACCCGGCAGCCGCCCTTCGAGCGGCCCAAGAAGCGCGTCGCGGGCACGACGACCGAGAAGGCCCAGAGCCGGCTGCGCGAGTACGACGCCTCGGCCGGCTCCTGGAAGGACCTCAGCCGCTCCCACCAGGAGATCGGCGAGGAGATCACCCAGCTGCTCGGTATGAGCCGGGAACAGTTCTGCCAGGTCGTGCTGCTTCCCCAGGGCGACTTCGCGCGCTTCCTGCGGGCGGACGCCGAGGCCCGCGGCAAGCTGCTCGGACGCCTCTTCGACACGCACCGGTTCGCCGAGGTCGAGAAGCGGCTCGCAGAGCGGCGGCGCGCGGCCGAGGCCGAAGTGCGCGACGGGGACACGGCGTTGCTCGCCGACGCACACCGCATGCAGCAGGCGGCAGGCGACGCCATGGAGCTGCCCGCCCTCGCGCCGGGAGACCCCGGTCTCGCCGACGCCATCCTGGGCTGCGCCGCGGTCGCCCGAAGCACCGCACGTGAACGGCTCACCATCGCCCACAGCGCGCGTATGGCCGCCGAATCCGCGCAGGCCGCGGCCGGCCGCCTACTGGACGACGTGCGCGAGGTGGCCCGGCTGCAGCGCCGGTTCGCGCAGGCGCGAGAGCAGGCCGCGCGTCTGGAGGAGCGGGCCGACGCCCATCGCGCGGCCCAGGCGCGGATGGAGCGCGGCCGCAAGGCCGAGGCGGTGGCCCCCGCGCTCGACCTGCGCGCCGGTGCCGAGAGCGAGAACCGGCGCGCGACCGCCGAGGAGACACGCACGCGTGCCGCTCTGCCGGAGACGTTCGCCGGAGCCGGCGCACCCGGGCTCGTCTCCGCCGCGCGCAGGGCCGCCGAGGAGCTGGGCGGTCTCGAGTCGGCGCGGCGCGCCGAGCGCCGACTGGCCGAACTCGCCGCGGAGCGCGTCGAATTGGACCGCCAGGAGCGCGCCGACGAGGAGGCGCTCCAGGACGCGGAGAGCTGGCTCGCCACCTGGGAGGCGACCCGGACCGCGTTCGAGGAGCGTATCGAGTCCGCGCAGGGGGCCGCGACGCGCGCCGAGCAGCTCGCCGTGCAGCGCGACCCCGCGCAGGCCCGGCTCAACGCGGCCCGTCAGCGCGATCAGTTCGCCCGCGACACGGACGACGCCCGGCAGCAGGCCCTCGCCTGCCGTGAACGCGCCACGGAGACGCGCGCCCACTGGCTCGACCTGAAGGAACGGCGGCTCCAGGGCATCGCCGCGGAACTCGCCGCCGGTCTCGTCGACGGCGAGCCCTGCGCCGTGTGCGGCGGCACCGAACACCCGGCGCCCGCACGGAAGATCGCCGGCCACGTCGGCCGGGAAGCCGAGGAACAGGCCCTCGCCGCTTATCAGTTCGCGGACGACCAGCGCACCGAGGCCGAACGGCGGCTCGGCGTGGTCCGGGAGGCGCTGGCCGCGGCGACCGCGGAGGCGGGCGACGTACCGACGGCACAACTCGCTGAGCAGGCGGGGGAGTTGGAGCGGGAGCACGCCGAGGCGCGCGCCGCCGCATCGGGGCTGCACACCGCGCGTGAGCGACTCGCGCAGGCAAGGCTGGAACACGAGCGGCGGGTGGCCGCCCAGCAGCAGGCCGCGCTCCGCGCCGCGGCCCGGGTCTCGCACCGCGACCGGAACGATCAGGAAAAAGCTTCCCTGGAGGGGGAGTTGGACCAGGCCCGGGGCGCCGCGGGCAGCGTTGCCGCGCGGGCCGGGGAGCTGGAGCGACAGGTGGCGCTGTTCACCGAGGCCGCCGACGCGGTGCGCGCCGCCGAGGACACCGCTCAACGGCTCAAGGACGCCGATGCGCGACTCGCCGACGCTGCCTTCCGCGCCGGGTTCGACACACCGCGGGCGGCCGCCGACGCACTGCTCGACGACGCGGCTCACCGGGACCTCCAACGGCGGCTGGATGCCTGGCAGTCGGAGGAGTCGGCGGTACGGGCCGTACTCGCCGAGGCTGACACGATGGCCGCCGCCCAGCAGCCGCCCGCCGACCTGCCGGCCGCCGAACAGGCCGCCGATTCCGCCGCCCGCCGGCTGCGGGAGGCCTCCTCCGCGCAGGACGCGGCCGCCCGGCGCTGCGGCGAGCTCGACAGGCTGTCCACGCGCGCGACCGCGTCCGTACGCCGCCTGGCGCCGCTGAGGGAGGCGTACGACCGCGTGGCCCGCATGGCCGGTCTCGCGGCCGGTACGTCGGCGGACAACGAGCGCAAGATGCGCCTGGAGTCCTACGTCCTCGCCGCCCGCCTGGAACAGGTCGCCGCCGCCGCGACCGTACGGCTGCTGCGGATGTCCTCCGGGCGCTACACCCTCGTGCACTCCGACGACCGTGCCGGGCGTGGTCGCAGCGGGCTGGGGCTGCATGTCGTGGACGCCTGGACCGGGCGTGAGCGGGACACGGCGACGCTTTCCGGGGGCGAGACGTTCTTCGCCTCCCTGGCGCTGGCCCTCGGCCTCGCGGACGTCGTCACCGACGAGGCCGGCGGCGTGCGGCTCGACACCCTCTTCATCGACGAGGGCTTCGGCAGCCTCGACGAGCAGACCCTCGACGAGGTCCTCGACGTGCTCGACTCCCTGCGGGAGCGCGACCGCAGCGTGGGGATCGTGAGCCATGTCGCCGACCTGCGGCGTCGCATCCACGCCCAGTTGGAGGTCGTGAAGGGGAGAACGGGTTCGGTCGTACGGCAGCGGGGCGACCAGGACTGAATCGGCACCCGCAGGCCTGAGCCGAACCGGTCACCGGGCGCCGGGAGCCGAACCGACGACCAGGCCGGAGCACAAGGGGGTGCCCGGAGCACCCGTTCGCTCAGTGGCCCAGCGGGCGCCGGGGGAGCGGCGAGGAGTAGACGACACTCGTGGTCACGGAGCCGAGGGTGCCGATCTTGCCCGCCACCTCCTCCAGGTGGCTCATGGAGCGCGCCGCGACCTTGATGACGAAGCAGTCGTCGCCCGTGACGTGGTGGGCCTCCAGGATCTCGGGCGTCGTCCCGACCAGGTCGTGGAAGGGCTTGTAGTTGCCGTTCGGGTATCTGAGCCGCACGAACGCGAGGATCGGCAGGCCCAGGCTCTCCGGGTCGACGACGGCCGCGTACCCCTGGATGACACCTGCCTCCTCCAGTCGGCGGACCCGTTCGGTGACCGCGCTCGCGGACATGGAGACGGCACGGGCCAGCTCGGCGAAACTGGCCCTGCCCTCACGCTGGAGGACATCGAGAATATGCCAGTCGGTGGCGTCCGGGGAATACGCGGTCATGTGTGAGAGATAGCAGGGAAATCCCCGGCGGATCAAGAGTGATGCCGTGGATCGCCACTTCAGGGGAAGCGGTGCCGGACGTAGGTTTTTGACCAGGAAGCCCTGCGCGGCCGGCGCGAACGGCACCGGTTCGGCGGGACCGGGAGGGAAGGCAAGACCATGAATGTGACCGCTGACACCGCTGTGACCAGCACCTCTACCGTCGTGAACCCCGTTCTACGTGTCGCGCCGGCGTCCCCGGCCGCGGCTGCCGCCTACTTCGGCGCGAACCTCGCCTTCCACGCCGACGTGTCCGATGTCGCCGCCGCCCTCGCCGCCGGCGGCGGCGGTGACGGCGACGGTGACGGTGACAGCGGGTTCGTCGTCCTCGACTCCCGCTCGACCGAGTCCTGGGACCAGGGCCACATCCCGGGGGCGATCCATCTGCCGACCGCGCTCATCCCCGAGCAGGCCGAGCAGCTCCTGGACAAGTCGGTGCCCGTCGTCACGTACTGCTGGGGCCCCGGCTGCAACGGAGCGACCCGCGCAGCCCTGGCGCTCGCCGAACTCGGCTTCCAGGTCAAGGAGATGCTCGGCGGCTTCGAGTACTGGGCGCGCGAGGGCTTCGAGTTCGAGACCTGGGAGGGGCGCGAGCGCCGCGCCGCGGACCCGCTGACAGCACCGGTGGACGGGGCGGACTGCGGCTGCTGAGCCCCGTACGGTACGGCGATTTCAGTCCCGTACGACCTCGGTCACCGGCCGCTGGAAGCCGCGGTCCGCCGTGTCGAACTCCGTGCCGGGCGGGCCGCGCGCAGCACCACGTCGAGGATGCGTCCGGTCGCCGTAACGCGTTGGGGCCGGAAGGGAGTTCGGGCGGTCGCGGGTGTCGAGGGTGGCTTATCGGACAGGGAGGGGACAGTGAATTTCCGCCCGCCACACGCCGTGTAGCTTCTGCGCATGGCGAGAAACGACGACTTGGGCGCGGTCGAGTGGGTGGAGTCCGGCGGCGGGCCGCTCATAGCGATCCCGGAGACGGTGCTGTCCTTCTGGTCCGGCGCGGACGGCGACGAGATGTACTCCGACTACGACCGGGCGTGCGACGTGGACGGCTTCATCGGCCTCGTACCCGTCGGCGACACCCGGGCCCTGGTCCTCGGGGACGAGCCCGCCTCGACCTCCTTCCTCCCCGAGCACAGCACCTTCGTACGGTGGTGCGCAGCCGACTCCGCGGAGGAGCTGCTCGCCTGTGTCCCGGCCGCACTCGAAGCGGCGGTCTGGGAGCCGGACGTGCACTGGAACGTGCCCGGTCCGGTGGTCCTGTTCGACGCGGCCTGGCCCGGGACCGCCTCGACGCGCACGGACCATCTCAGGGTCGGGCTCGAGCCGGGCAGGTACGCGGTGCGTGCGACGTACGTGGAGCCGGGGCCCGAGACGTGGGTGGGCCTCGTACAGCTGCGGCGGTTGCCCACCTGAGCGTGCGTCACCGGCGGGGCCGTGCGAACTCACCTGTCAGGGGCTGTCGGTGTACGGCGCAGGCCGGGCTCGCTGAGCCCGGCCTCCGCCGCCGACCGTCAGAGCTGGGACAGCTCGTCCACCAGGTCGTCCAGGCCCAGCGACCCCTGTGACAGGGCAGCCATGTGCCAGGCCTTCGCGTCGAAGGCGTCGCCGTGGCGCTTCTTCGCGTTCGCGCGGCCCAGCAGCCAGGCACGCTCGCCGAGCTTGTAGCCGATGGCCTGCCCCGGGATGGTCAGGTAGCGGGTCAGCTCGCTCTCCACGAAGTCGGCCGGACGGCTGCTGTGCGCGCCGAAGAACTCCTGCGCCAGCTCGGGAGTCCAGCGCTCACCCGGGTGGAAGGGCGAGTCCGCCGGGATCTCCAGTTCCAGGTGCATGCCGATGTCGACGATGACACGCGTCGAGCGCATCATCTGGGCGTCGAGGTAGCCGAGGCGCTGCTCCGCGTCGGTGAGGAAGCCGAGCTCGTCCATGAGCCGCTCCGCGTACAGTGCCCAGCCCTCGGCGTTGGCACTGACTCCACCGACGGTGGCCTGATAGCGGGAGAGGTCCCCGGCGACGTGGGCCCACTGCGCGAGCTGGAGGTGGTGGCCGGGGACGCCCTCGTGGTACCAGGTCGACACCAGGTCGTACACGGGGAAGCGGGTCTGGCCCATCGTCGGCAGCCACGTACGGCCCGGCCGCGAGAAGTCCTCCGACGGTGCCGTGTAGTACGGGGCCGCGGCGCTGCCGGGCGGCGCGATGCGCGACTCCACCTTTCGTACCCGCTCGGCGAGTTCGAAGTGTGTTCCGTCCAGCTTGTCGATCGCCTCGTCCATCAGGTTCTGCAGCCACGCCTGGACCTCGTCGACACCCTCGATGTGCGTGCCGTGCGCGTCGAGGTGCGCGAGCGCCACCCAGGGGGTCTCGGCGCCGGGCAGGATCTTCTCGGCCTCCCGCTTCATCTCGGCGAGGAGGCGGTGGTACTCCGACCAGCCGTACGCGTAGGCCTCGTCGAGGTCGAGGTCCGTACCGTTGAAGTAGCGCGACCAGCGGGCGTACCGCTCGCGGCCGACCGTGTCCGGCGCGCCCTCGATGGCGGGCGCGTACACGTCACGCATCCAGTCCCGCAGGGCGACCAGGGCCTCGGTCGCGGTCCGGGCGGCGGCGTCCAGCTCCGCGCGCAGCGTTTCGGGACCGGGCGTGACGAAGTCCTCGAACCAGCCGCGGCCCTGGCCGTCCGTGTCGGACCATTCGGTGAGCTGCTCGACGAACGTCGCGGTCGGGCGCGGGCTCGCGTACAACTTGCGTTCCAGGCCGAGGGCGAGGGACTCGCGGTAGCCGTCCAGCGCGCCCGGCACCGCGCGCAGCCGCTCCGCGATCGCGGCCCAGTCCTCGTCGGTCTCCGTGGGCGTGAGGGTGAATACCTCGCGCACCGCGTGCGCCGGCGTGTGCATGTTGCCGACCTGGCGCAGGTGGTCATCGGCGTCGTGCACGGCGAGTTCGGCGGTGAGCCGCTCGCGCAGCAGACGGCCGCAGCGGCGCTCGATGTCGCTGTCTGCGCCCGGCTGCCGTTCGGCCTCGTCGAGCCGCTCCAGAGTTCTGCGCGCCAGCTCGGCGAGGGCGGCCTGACCCGCGGGCGAGGCATCCGGCAGCTTGCTGGAACTCGCCTTGTCACCGAGGTACGTACCGGTGACCGGGTCGAGGGCGATGAGGTCGTCGACATAGGCGTCGGCGACCTCGCGGGGCAGCGGGCTCTTCGTCTCTGACATGCGGACATCCTCATACGAGGACACGGTCCGCGTCATCAGGATTCGCTCAGGGCATGGCTCCCTGCGGCCCTTCGGTTCAGCCTTCGTGCCGCGGGGGCAGCAGCGGCCCGCAGTCCCACTGCTGGAAGATCAACCGGGTCTCGACGCGCGCGACCTCACGCCGGGACGTGAACTCGTCCAGGACCAGTCGCTGCAGGTCAGCCATGTCGGCAACCGCCACGTGGACCAGATAGTCGTCGGGTCCGGTGAGATGGAAGACGGTGCGCGACTCCGGCATGGCCCTGATCCGTTCCACGAACGGCCCGACCAACTCCCGCCGATGCGGCCTGACCTGCACGGACAGCAACGCCTCCAGGCCGCGCCCCAACTTCGCCGGATCCAGCCGCAGTTGATGGCCGAGAATGACTCCCGCACGGCGCAGCCTGGTCACCCGGTCCAGACAGGTCGAGGGCGCGACACCGACCTGCGCGGCCAGATCGCGGTACGTCGTCCGGGCGTCGTTCTGCAGCAGCCGCAGCAGATGGAGATCCACCGGATCGAGTACGACAGAATCGGCCATGCGGCGAACATAGCACGGGTTATGGCGCTGCCAACCCGCTCCTTGTTCAGGCTCGGGGCATGGACTCCGTCAGCTACGACACACGCGAACCGAGATCGCCGAGACACGGCTCCGCCGGTGCCGGTCCTACCCGCGCGCTCGCCACCGAGGCCGTGCACGCCGGGCGCGAGGACCTCGCGCGGCAGGGCCTGCACGCGGCTCCGATCGATCTGTCCACGACCTACCCGTCGTACGACAGCCGTGGCGAGGCCGCCCGGATCGACGCGTTCGCCACCGATGGCGCCGAACCCAAGGGGCCGCCCGTCTACGGCCGGCTGGGCAACCCGACCGTCGCCCGTTTCGAGACCGCCCTCGCGCGCCTCGAAGGCACCGAGAGCGCGGTCGCCTTCGCGAGCGGTATGGCCGCGCTGAGCGCCGTACTGCTGGTACGGAACGCGCTGGGCCTGCGCCACGTCGTCGCCGTACGGCCCCTGTACGGCTGCAGCGACCATCTGCTCACCGCCGGGCTGCTGGGTTCCGAGGTGACCTGGGTCGACCCGGCCGGCATCGCGGACGCGCTGCGCCCCGACACGGGCCTGGTGATGGTGGAGTCCCCGGCCAACCCGACGCTCGCCGAACTCGACCTGAGGGCACTCGCACACGCCTGCGGATCCGTTCCCCTGCTCGCCGACAACACCTTCGCCACGCCCGTTCTGCAACGCCCCGCCGAGCAGGGGGCGAGGCTGGTACTGCACAGTGCCACGAAGTACCTGGGCGGCCACGGCGACGTGATGGCCGGGGTGGTGGCCTGCGACGAGGAGCTCGCCGGCCGGCTGCGCCAAGTGCGGTTCGCCACCGGGGGTGTTCTGCATCCGCTGGCCGGCTATCTGCTGCTGCGCGGCCTGTCGACCTTGCCCGTACGAGTCCGGGCCGCATCCTCGAACGCCGCGGAACTGGCCCGACGTCTCACCGCCGACCCGCGCGTGGCCCGCGTCCGCTATCCGCGGATCGGCGGCGCCATGATCGCCTTCGAGGTGCACGGCGACCCGCACGCCGTCATCGCCGGGGTCCGGCTGATCACGCCCGCCGTGAGCCTCGGCAGCGTGGACAGCCTCATCCAGCATCCGGCCTCCATCAGTCACCGTGTCGTGGACGCGGCGGACCGCCGCGACGCCGGGGTCGGCGACCGGCTGCTGCGGCTGTCGGTGGGGCTGGAGGACGTGGATGACCTGTGGGCCGACCTGGATCAGGCGCTGGGCGGGCCAGGCGCCCGATCCTGAAGTGCCTTGGTTTCTCAGGCGGGTCGGGCGGCGAACGGTCCGCCGGTGCGGAAGGCCAGTTCGGCGAAGCGCTCGCCGATGCGGCGGTGTGCGGCGGCGTCCGGGTGGAGCAGATCGGGCAGCGGCAGTTCGGCGGAGTCCGCCTCGCCGTAGAGCTCACGGCCGTCGAGGTAGTACAGGTGAGGGTCGTCGGCCGCCCGCTGCTTCACGATACGGGAGAGCTCGTCCCGGATGACGTTGAGCGTCAGCTTCCCCGCGACGGTCTCCGCCGGGTCTCCCGCCGCCAGGAAACGGAGCTTTCCCTCGCTCAGGCCGCTGAAGTCCACCGTGGTGGGGCCCGGGGTGTCCTCGTGGATGGGGCACAGGATGGGAGAGGCGACCAGCAGCGGCGTGGTGGGGTGCCCCTCGCGGATGGTGTCGAGGAAGCCGTGCACCGCCGGGGTGAAGGCGCGCAGGCGCATCGCGTCGGTGTTGACCACGTTGATGCCGATCTTGACGCTGATCAGGTCCGCGGGGGTGTCGCGCAGGGCGCGGGCGGTGAACGGGTCGAGCACGGCGCTGCCGCTCAGCCCCAGGTTGATCAGCTCCACGCCACCGAGGGAGGCGGCCACCGCCGGCCAGGTGGTGCTGGAGCTCTCCGCGTCGGAGCCGTGGCTGATCGAACTGCCGTGGTGCAGCCACACCTTGCGAGCCCCGTCCGGTACGGGCTCGACAGGGGCGTCGGTGCGCAGCGCGACCAACTCGGTGATCTCGTTGTACGGCAGCCAGATCTCCACGTCCTTCTCGCGGTCGGGCAGCCCGGTGAACCGAACGGTGCCGACCGGGCCGGGCCGGGTCTCTGTGGCGCCGGTGGTCATGTCCACGGTCAGCACAGTGCCGCCCGGCGTGCTCGCCCGGCCCGCCAGGCGGCCGTCGACGAGCAGGTCGTACACCCCATCGGGGCGCGGCGGCGCTCCCAGGTAGACCGTCTTGGTGGGGAGTGTGTCCAGCTCGACAGCGGTGGCCCGGGTGCGGAAGACCAGCCGTACGCCGGACGGTTGGGCCTCCGCCATGGCCAACTGGCCATCGGGGGACTGCACGCGGGCCCGGGCGGGCAGCCGGTGGGGCAGCACTCCGTGCTCGGTCCGCTCCAGGTCTAGCGCACCGCGCACGAGGTCTGCGGTGATGGGGGTGGGGATCCAGTCGTGCTGATGATTCATGGCCCCAGCATGTCAACGCGGCCGCCGGCACGCACATGAGAATACGGATGGCGGGATGGCGGACAGTGGATGGCGGAGGCCGAGCTGGCGGGTGGCTGACAGCGATGGCTGGGTCGCCTTTTCCCGTCAGCCCGTCAGCCCGTCAGCCCGTCAGCCCGTCAGCCCGTCAGTCCGGCCAGCCCCGCCTGCCCAGCCCTGTCAGCCCCTAAGTCCTGCGGTCTGCGGTCTGCGGTCTGCGGTCTGCGGTCCGCGGCGCGGTCCGCGGAACACAGCCGGTATCAGTCCCGCACCACCGGCTCCCCGCGCTGTCCTCCGTCGTACGGCAGCCGTGATGTCACCGGAGTCGCGTCCAGGCGGGCCGTGATGACCAAGGTGCCCTCCTCGATCTGGTAGTCGAGGGGAAGGCCGAGGCCGCGCATCGCGGCGACCATGCCGGTGTTGGAGGACTGCGTGACGGCGTACACGCTCTCGCAACCCGCCTCGACCGCCATCGTCACCAGGCGGCCGAGCAGTTCGCCCCCGATACCGCGGCGCTGCCAGTCGTCCTCGACGAGGAGCGCGATCTCCGTTTCGTCGCCGTCCCAGAGGAGGTGGCCGAGCCCGACGATGCGCCCCGACGCCGTCCGCGCAGCGAGGGTGCGCCCGAAGCGTGGGCTGAGCAGGTGGTTGAGGTAGCGGTCCGCGTCGCCGAACGGACCGTGGTAGCGCATCTGCAGGGTGTGGGGCGAGCAGCGCTCGTGCATCGCCTTGGCGGCGTCGAGGTCGGCGGGGTCGGCGCGCCGCACGCTGATGGCGTTGCCTTCCGGCAGCGTCAGCGTGTCCTGGCTGCGCGGGATCCGCGGGCCGAGCCGCGCGTCCAGCTCGACCAGCGCCCGGGCTCGCGCGAACTCCGTCGGCGTGAACGGCAGATACGGCCGCTCCACCGTGATCACCTCACCCTCCGGCGCCCGCAGGCGCATCACCGTGTCCTCAAGTGCTCCCTCGACGGGAGCGCCATCCTCCGTGCGACTGGCTCGGGGCGACTTGGCGGGCAGCGAGCGGATGGTGCACCTGCCGAGCAACTGCCGGAGCGCGAGCGGCAGTTCCGCCGCGTCCAGGGCCGTGCGGGTGGCCAGACCCAGCACCCGCGTCGGCGCGTCGACCAGGTCGTGGGCGTCGCCCCGCTCGATCCAGGTCTCCGTGCCGCCGGCCTGCGAGACGACGCGGGTCATCTCGGAGGCGGCCAGCTCCGCGGGTGCGCGCAGCAGGAACTCGTCCACGGTGCCCTCTGCCAGCGGATGCGTCTGCAGGCTGAGGATGTCGACCTGGTACCGCGCCATTGCCGAGCACAACACGGCCAGCGAACCCGGGGTGTCCTTCACCGTCGTCCGCAACCGCCACAGCGTGGTCGCCCCGGAGACGGCCTCGGGCTCCGCCACGGACTCATCGGACGACTCGGCCCGGCGCCCGTCGGCGAGTGGTCGGCCACCGGTGTCGTCCGCCGGTGGGGCGTGACCGTGGTGTCGTGCCCACCATGTGTGGAAACCGGCCGTGGCGACCAGGACGCCCGCCGAGATCATCAGCAGGGCGATGCCGTCGGGTCCGTGCCCGATCAGGTTGGCGACGGCGTCCGCCACCGCGACGGCCGTGAACAGGGCGGCGAGTTCGACGACGTCCCGCCGCCAGTGGTGGACGGGGCGCCCGTGCTTCGCTCGCGTCACATCAGACATGTCTGGAGTCATACAGCCACTGTGGGGCAACGGTGTTGCGTGATCACGAACGGTCTGTGACTGATCGGTTAAGTGTCGTTCCGTACCTTTTGTGGTTCTTTTTGCGGGGGTTTTGCTTCCGCTGTCGTGCGGATACGTGATGCCCTGGTCAGAGCGACCCGCGGCCCGCGACCCACGCCCTTGGCCGGCCCACGCCCTTGGCGCCATCGGCGAGAGGAAAGTGAACGGGACCGCGCACCGGGGGATGACTCCGGTACGCGGTCGGCGGTTCGAGAATACGGGAGAGCCGCCGGTCCGAACGAACGACGCGTCACCCCGGCTCGGGTGCTACTGCCCTACGCGGCCCGGCTGAAGCACCTGCGTGAACAGCACGGTTCCGTCCTGCTCGCGCAGTCGCACCGTCAGCTCGCCGCTGGCGCCGTCGATGTCGACCTCGCCGAAGAACTGGAAACCGCCGGCGGGCGAGACGTTCGAGGCGGTCGGCGCCTTCACGAACACGCGCTCCGGACCGAAGGTGCTGTCCAGCGCGCTTGCCGGGAAGGCGCCGGCGTTGAGCGGTCCGGAGACGAACTCCCAGAACGGTTCGAAGTCGGTGAAGGCGGCCCGCGACGGCTGGTAGTGCTGCGCCGAGGTGTGATGCACATCCGCCGTCAGCCACACCGTGCCGGTGATCCGCCAGTGCTTGACGAACCGCAGCAGTTCCGCGATCTGAAGCTCACGCCCGAGCGGCGCACCCGGGTCGCCCTGGGCCACCGCCTCGATGTTCGGCTGCCCCTCGGTGGCGTCCGGCACGACCAGGCCGATCGGCATGTCCGCGGCGATCACCTTCCACACGGCACGCGACCGTGACAACTCCCGCTTGAGCCAGGCCAGTTGCTCGGCGCCGAGAATGCCCTGCGGGTCGGTCGTCTGCGTGCCGGGGGAGTTGGCGTTGCGGTAGGTCCGCATGTCGAGGACGAACACGTCCAGGAGCGGGCCCTGGCGCAGGACCCGGTACACACGGCCGTCCTGGTTGTCCGGTCGCAGCGTCGAGAGGGGGAAGTACTCGCTGAACGCGCGGCGGCCCCGGGCGGCCAGGACGTCGACGCTCTTCTCGGTGTAGCGGGGATCCGAGGCCGCGATCACCTCACCGGGATACCAGTTGTTGCGCACCTCGTGGTCGTCCCACTGGATGATGGACGGAACCTGGGCGTTGAAGCGCTTCAGGTTCTCGTCCAGCAGGTTGTAGCGGAAGTTTCCGCGGAACTCGGCCAGCGTCTCGGCGACCTTGGACTTCTCCTCGGTGGTGATGTTGCGCCAGATGCTGCCGTCGGGAAGCGTCGCCGTCGCGGCGATCGGGCCGTCGGCGTAGATGTTGTCGCCGCTGCACAGGAAGAAGTCGGGGTCGAGTTGGGCCATGGCTTCGTAGATCCGGTAGCCGCCGAGATCGGGGTTGATGCCCCAGCCCTGTCCCGCCAGGTCGCCCGACCACAGGAAACGCACTCCGTCGCGCCGCCCGGCCGGAGCGGTGCGGAAGGTACCGGTCACCGGTTCGCCCGTGCGGCGCGGGTCGTCGGGGTCGGCGAGCAGGACGCGGTAGTGGATCTGCTCACCCGCCGGCAGCCCGTGCAGCCGGGTCGTCCCCGTGAAGTCGCTGCCGGCGCCGAGCAGCGGGCCCTGCCACCTGCGGGTGTGGCGGAACGACTCGGTCGCCGACGTCTCGACGATCATTCGGGCCGGGCGGTCGGAGCGTACCCACACCCGTCCGGAGTCGGCGGTCACGTCGCCGCTCTGGACGCCCCACCCCGCCTTCGGCCGCCCGGACAGCGCGAACGCCGGCGCCGTGCCGAGCGCGGCCGGCAGGGCCAGTGCGGCGGAGGCGGCCAGGGAGCCACGCAGAACGCTGCGGCGACCGGGGAACGGATGCTGCGGACGATGTGACATGAATGCGCCTCCAGGGACGGATCCGGCCAATGGGCAATGCCACAACTACTGGTGCGCCGAAGCGCACACGGAAACCACGAGTGAACAGCTGACGCGAACACAAGGGACCGGCATCCGCCGACAACGAACCGGTGCTCGCCGACAACGAACCGGCACGCGCCGCCAACGAACCGGTGACTGCCGACAAGGAACGGTGCCCGTCGGTAGCGAACCGGTGACTGCCGACAAGGAACGCGTGTCTCAGAAGCGCACGGCGTCCGCCATCAGCCGTACGCCGTCGCGGATCCGCGACGGCGACAGGTGCGCGTACCCCAGCACCAGCCGTACGCCGTCGACGACCGCCTCCCCGTAGTGCGCCAGCGGCCGTACGGCGACCCCGGCTGCCGAGGCCCGTTCCAGGAAGCGGTCGTGTGGCCCGTACCGCTCGGGCAACACGGCGATCACGTGCAGACCTGCCGCGATCCCGGACACCTCCGTGCCGGGAAAATGCTCCTCCAGGGCCGATACGAGGGTGTCGCGCCGCTCCCGGTAGGCGCGTTGGCAGCGCCGCAGTTGCCGGTCGAAGTCGCCCCGCTCGATGAAGCGGGCCAGAAGTGCCTGGTCGACGACGGGGTTCCCGAGATCCATGGTGCGCTTGCGCTCGACGACCTCCTCGGCCAGCGACGCGGGCACGAGCAGCCAGCCGAGCCGCAGCCCCGGGGCGAGGGACTTGCTGACGGACCCCGTATAGGCGACGTGCTCCGGGTCGAGCCCCTGCAGCGAGCCCACGGGAGCACGGTCGTAACGGAAGTCGCCGTCGTAGTCGTCCTCGATCACCAGACCGTCCACCGACCGCGCCCAGTCGAGCAGTTCGGCGCGGCGCCGCGCGGAGTACGCGATTCCCGACGGGAACTGATGGGCGGGCGTCGTCACCACCGCCCGTACACCCGATGCCGCCAGCGGTCCTGGGACCAGCCCCTCCTCATCCAGGGGCAGCGGTACGGTGCCGACGCCGGCCGAGGCGTACAGCGCGCCATGTTCGGGGCTGCCCGGATCCTCCACGCCGATGTCGTGCACCCCGCGCGCGTGGAGCACGAATCCGAGCAGCGTCATCGCCTGCGCGACCCCCGAGACCACGACGACCCGCTCCGGGTCGGCGACCACACCACGGCGTCGGGAAAGGAGCTCGGCGAGCGCCGTGCGCAACTGGGGGAGGCCGCGCGGATCCGGGTAACCCAGTGCGTGGTGGGGGAGTTCGGCGAGAACCCCGCGCTGCGCGGCGGCCCACGCGGCGCGCGGGAACAGCGACAGGTCCGGCGTCCCGGGAACGAAGTCGGCCCGCGCGTCGGCCGCTCGCGGAGCGAGATCACGCGCGCCCGGACGGGCAGCGCGCACGGCACCGCCGACCCAGGTCCCTGAGCCCCGGCCACTGCGCAGATACCCCTCCGCGGTCAACTGCTCGTACGCCTCCGTGACCAGCCCCCTGGACACCCCGAGATCGGCCGCGAGTTCACGGCTGGACGGCAGCCGGGTGTCCGGAGCGAGCCGGCCCGAACGGACCGACTGGCGCAGCCCCTCCTGAAGCGTGCGCCCACGCGCGCGTGCCGGTGCCGACGCGGCAGGCAGGAGCAGCTCCCAGGCGGCGGACCAGGGAGCCGGCGCCGATGCCCCGGACCCGGGTGATGGGGTGTCCTTCGGATTGGTCCCCGATGACGTCATGGAAGTGGACCTTAAACCGGACCGCGTCCCTGCATAACGTCGCTTCCATGAACGTCACCGCCGTCCGAGGCGCACTGCTCGTCACGCTCGCCTATGTTCTCGTCGGAGCCTCCTTCACCGCCAACAGTGTCCTGGGCCACTATCCGTACGCGGGCGGCCAGTTCCTGCGCTACGGCCTCGCCTTCGCGCTGCTGCTGCCGCTGGTCGGCCGGCACGGCGCGGCACCGCTGCGCAAGCTCGCACCGCGCCAGTGGGGCCGCCTCGCATTGCTCGCCGCGGTCGGCATGGTCGGCTTCAACCTCGCGGTGATCGCCGCCGAACGGACCGCGGAACCGGCGGTTCCGGGCGTCTTCGTGGGCTGTGCCCCGGTGGTCGTGGCCGTCATCGTTCCCCTTCGGGAAGGACGCCGTCCGCAACGCCTCGTCCTGTACGGGTCGTTGCTCGTGGCGGTGGGCGCGTTCACCGTCCAGGGGTGGGGTCGCACGGACGCCATGGGGGTCGCGTACTCCGTGTGCGCGCTGGTCGGAGAGGTGGGCTTCGCGGTCCTGGCGGTGCCCGTACTGCGACTGCTCGGGCCACGGCTGCTGACGGCCGCCGTCTGCGGGATCGCCGCGGTCGAGTCGGCGGCGTTCGGCGTGCTCGTCGACGGCGGCGCCTGGCTACGGAGGCCGGACGCGACCGAGGTCGCCGCGCTGCTGTGGCAGGCGGTCGTCGTCACCGTCGTCGGCTTCCTGTGCTGGTACACGGGCATGCGCCGTATCGGCGTGGAACACGCCACGCTCTTCACCGGCCTCATCCCCGTCGCGGCGGTCGGCAGCGCGCCGCTCGTCGGCACGGGATCCTACGGCGCCGCGCAGGCCGTCGGGAGCGCGCTCGTCGGCGTAGGGGTCGCCCTGGGGTCCGGAGTGCTGGCACGCACCCGGCGTCGGTCAGCGGCTGCCGTCGAGGATGACGCGGGCGACGAGCGCAGGGTCGTCGTTCATCGGGACGTGACCGCATCCGGGCAGCCTGACCAGCCGAGCGCGCGGAATGACATGCTTCGCGCGGATTCCCTGGCGGCGCACCAGCAGCCGGTCCTTGGTGCCCCAGGCCACAGTGACCGGAAGCCCGGGGACGTCGTCGGTGAACTGGACGGTGGCGCCCTCCCGGAGGGTCTGCGCGAAACCCTCGGCGTGCGCCAGTGCAAGGGTCTCCGCGACGACGGCCTCGGGTGAACGGCGGCCCGGCCGGGCGTAGATGGTGCCCGTCAGCACCGCGCGCCCTGCCGCCGTACGGGAGAGCGTCTCGACCGCCGGGACGGGAATGCGCCCCGCGGTGTGCCGCATCGCGAGCAGCACACCGAAGGCGTACCGTCGCTCGGCCTGCGACCAGAACCCTGCCGGCGAGAACGCCGTGACGGAGCGTACGAGCTTCTCGCGGCCCAACTCCAGTGCCAGCAGGCCGCCCAGGGAGTTGCCCGCCACATGCGGCCGCTCGATCTCCAGTGCCTCGCACAGCGCGCCGAGCGCGGGCACCACCGTCCCGAGGTCGGGCGTGAGTCCCTCGGGCAGCGGCGGGGACTCGCCGAAGCCTGGCAGGTCGACCGCTATGACATCGCGCTCGCCCGCCAGGATGTGGACGACCGGGTCCCAGGCCTGCCGGTGGTGGCCGATGCCGTGCAGCAGGAGCAGCGGCTCGCCGGTGCCCACGCGCGCGTAGGACAGGGTCACGGTCCTTGGACCGCGCGGAGAGGGGAGGCTGAAGGAGACCGTGGCGGACATGCTGCTGCTCCTCGTCTGGGACACGCTGAGGGCTCGTCTCGTAGACAGCTTGTCAGCAACTCCTACCGACGGGTAGCCCCCGGTCGTCAGGAACCACGCACGCGCGCAGGTCGTCAGGAACCACGCACGCGCGCAGGTCGTCACGAAGCAGGCACGCGCGCAGGTCGTCACGAAGCAGGCACGCGCGCAGGTCGTCACGAACCAGGCACGCGCGCAGGTCGTCACGAACCAGGCACGCGCGCAGGTCGTCACGAAGCAGGCACGCGCGCTGGTCGTCGTGAACCACCGCAGGCCGACCACCGCAGGCCGTCGTGACCCACCCGCGCAGGTCGTCATGAACCCACGCGTCCGTAGGTTCTTCGGTCCGATTCCGCCTGGACACGGACACGGCGAGTCGTATGGGATGGAATAGTGACCACCGACACCGCGACTGAGATCTTCGAAGAGCACCGGCCCGTCCTGATGGGCGTCGCCTATCGCATGCTGGGTCGGGTGGCCGACGCGGAGGACGTGGTCCAGGAAGCGTGGCTGCGGTGGTCGGGCGCCGACCGGGCGGAGGTGCGCGAACCACGCGGCTATCTGGTGCGCGTCACCACCCGCCTCGCCATCGACCGACTGCGCCAGGTGAAGTCACGCAACGAGGCGTACGTGGGTCCCCGGCTGCCCGAGCCGTACGTCACCGACTTCGGGGACACCGTCCCCGACGCCGCGGAGCGGGCGGTACTCGCCGACTCCGTCTCGCTCGCCGTCCTCGTCGTCCTGGAGTCCCTGTCGCCCCTGGAGCGTGCGGTGTTCGTCCTCCGGGAGGCGTTCGGGTTTCCGTACGCGGACATCGCGGCCGTCCTCGACCGGGGCGAGCCCGCGGTACGCCAACTCGCCGCACGGGCCCGCCGGCACGTCGACGAACGGCGTCCGCGCCACGAGGTCGACCCGGCCGAACGCCGCGAACTCACCGAACGGTTCCTCGCCGCGGCGGCCGAGGGCGACCTGGCAAGGCTCATGTCCCTGCTGGCGCCTGACGTGCGGCTGGTCGGCGACAGCGGTGGACTTTCCCAGGCGCCGCTGCGGGTCATCGAGTCCGCCGACAAGGTGGGCCGCTTCCTCCACGGCGCTGCACGCAAGGGAATGGGTGGCGCCGACGTGTCCTTCCGCCTCCTGGAGGTCAACGGCGGCACCGCGATCCTCGCCCTGTTCGGCGGCAAGCCCGACAGCGTCTTCCAACTGGACGTCGCGGACGGCCGGATCCAGTGCGTCTACATCGTGCGGAACCCCGAGAAGCTGCTGGGGCTCCCCGAGCAGTAGCCCGTCGGAAGGCCCGGAGTAACCGCCCAGGCCCCTTTGGGTGACCGCCGGCCCCCGTCCCTTGGACGGGGGTTTTCGGCGTTGTGTCGCGAACATCACCCAGTACCAACGTCCTGTGAACGCTCTGCGGCACCACTTCTGTGCAATCCGTAAGGGATTGAGGATTGGTCTTGACCAAGTGCGGGGGTGGACATATGGTCACAGGGATAGTGCAGGAACCTTTAATAAACAAGGGCGCTAAAACGCCGCCGGGCCACGGCGATTGCGGAGGACAGGGTGGGGACCCAGCAGCTGGAATCGGTACCGGAGCCGAAGTACTGGCATCTCAAGACCGTGCTGAGTGAGGCATTGGACTCCGACTTCACGGTGGGGGAGATCCTGCCCAACGAGCGCGATCTGGCCGCGCGGTTCGGGGTCGCCCGTGCCACGCTCCGCCAGGCACTGGAACAGCTTGAACTCGAAGGCCGTCTGCAGCGCCGCCGTGGGGTGGGCACCACCGTCGCCCCGCCGCGTGTGGGTGTGGCCGTCGGCGCCGAGCAGCACGTGTGGCCGGGCGCGGTCGGCGATGCCTGGCAGCCCGCGGACTGCACGCCGGCGGTCCCGCCCGCGGCCGTCGTCGGCATCCTGGAATCGGGCGACGACGAGCAGGTGCACACAGTGCGCCGGTCCCGGGTGACGCACGGTCAGCCGGTCGCCGCCGAACTGCTCTACATCCCGACGTCCTCGGTGCCCGACCTGTCCGCCATAGACGCGCCCTCGGGACCGGCACGGGCACGTGCCGTACTGCGCGAGCTGCAGCGCCTTGACCTGGACGGTCAGGACAGCGCCGTGGAGCTCGGCTCGGCCCGCGCGGACGACGCCAGGGAGCTCGACCGGCTTCCCGGAGCGCCCGTCCTCGTCGTGACGACCCGTTTCTTCGCCGAGGGACGCACCGCGGCGGTATCCATCGCCACCTACCGCGCCGACACCTGCCGACTGACCTTCGGCGACTCCGGCGGCGTGGAGATCCACCACGACCCGGAGCGCAAGGCTTCCTGAGCCGCGAGAAGGGCGGACTGCCACCGAGCAGCAGCCCACCGCACGACCGTCCCGCCCCCGAAGACTCCGGGGCGGGACGTTTTGCATGCTCCACGGGCCGGTTCCGCTCAGTGGCGCGCGGTCACGGTTCCTTGCACCGCAACAACTGCTCCGCTCAGCGGCGCGCGGTCACGGTCCCCTCCACCGCGAACAACTGCGCTTCCACATGGTCCAGAGCCAGCCGCAGGGCACCCGTCGCCACGGCCGCCTCACCCAGCAGGGAGAGCGCAACCTTCGGCGGGCGCAGACAGTAGCGCGCCAACTCGCGCCGCAGCGGCTCCAGTACGCCGTCCAGACCGGCCGCCCAGCCGCCGACGACGACCAGTTCGGGGTCGAGCGCCAGGACCAGTGCCGCGACGTCGTGAACGAGACGCTGGATGAAACGGTCGACCGCCGCGACGGCCCGCTGGTCGCCGCCCCGGGCAAAGGCGAACACCTCGGCGACCGCCTGCTCGTCGAGTGGGTGCAGCGGTTCGTCCGTGGTGGACAGCAGCGTCTCCGGTGTCACCTCACGGCCCAGCAGATGCAGCGCGCCGATTTCCCCGGCCGCGCCCCCGTATCCACGGTGCAGCCGTCCGCCGATCAGCGAACCGGCGCCCGGACTCAGCCCGGCCAGCACGAACACGACATCGTCCGACTCGGTGGCCGCCCCCTTCCAGTGCTCGGCGACCGCCGCCGCGTTGGCGTCGTTCTCGACCAGCACCGGGCACTTGAAGGAGCGGCTCAGCCGCTCGCCGAGACGCAGGCCGGTCCACTCCGGCAGCGCTGTGCCCAGGTGCACGGTGCCGTCCGCCTCGACGATCCCGGGGCTACCCACCCCGACCGCGCGCAGCGAACTGCGGGCGACACCGGCCCGGCGCAGCAACTCGGCGACCGCCGTACGCAGCCGTTCCAGCCGTTCGTCGGCCGACGCCGTTTCCTCCACATCCTTGGACATGGAGCCCAGCACCCGGCCGTCCAGGTCCGCGAGCAGCGCGGCCACCCGGTGCGGGCCGATCTCCAGGCCCAGCAGATGCCCCGCCTCGGCCCGGAACCGGTACCTGCGTGCCGGACGGCCCTGGCGCCGGGCAGCGCCCTCCTCGGCCGCCTTCTCGACCACGAGGCCGGCTTCCATGAGCCCCTCGACGACTCCCTCGACCGTGGGCCGGGAAAGGCCGGTCACCCGGGTGATCTCGGTGAGGGTCGCGCAGTCCGTGGTGCGCAGCGCGTGCAGCACCACTGCGGAATTGATCCTTCGCAGCAGAGAGGGATCCCCGCCGGTCAACTGCCCCAACGTCCGTCCTCCCAGCTCGTGCGCGTGTTGGCCGGATCGTACTCGGCGCGGCGGCCCTCGGCGAGTGCCGGGGACCAGTTACCTACTGACGAGTCGGATTCACCCGGGTGCCACAAAGCCCGACTCGTACGCCGCGATGACCGCCTGCGTACGATCCCGGGACCCCAGCTTCGTCAGTACGGCGCTGACGTGGGACTTGACCGTCTCGGTCCCGACGATCAGCCGTGCGGCGATCTCCGCGTTCGACAGGCCCCTGGCCATCAGCCGCAACACCTCCGCCTCTCGCTCGGTCAGCGAGGCCCGCTCCATGGCGGCCCGCGCGGCGGGGTTCCCGGCGCTGTCCCCGTATTCGGCGGCCAACTGCCGTACGGAGGCGGGGAACAGCAGTGACTCGCCCTCGGCGACGAGTCGCACGGCGTGCACGATCTCGGCAGGCCGAGCCCGCTTCAGCAGAAACCCGTCGGCTCCGGCGCGCAGCGCCTCGTAGACGTACTCGTCGTTCTCGAACGTCGTCACCACGAGGATCTTCGGCGGGTCGGGCACCGTCCGCAGCACCGCGCGGGTGGCCTCGATGCCGTCCATCAGGGGCATCCGTACGTCCATGGCGACGACGTCGGGCCGCAGCTGCCGCACCAGGGGGATCACCGCGGCGCCGTCGGCCGCCTCTCCGACGACCTCGATGTCGGGCTGGGCCTCCAGGACGGCACGCAGACCGGCGCGGACGAGGGGTTCGTCGTCGACGAGGAGAACGGTGACCGGCATCCGGCCAGCGTAGATCAGCGTAGATCAGCGCAGTGGCAGTTCCACATGCACCTGCCAGTCACCTTCGTCCGGTCCCGTCCGTGCCCGGCCGCCGAGCAGTGCCGCACGCTCCCGTATGCCGCGCAGCCCGCTGCCCCGGCCGGGCCCCGGTATCTCCGCGGTGAGCGTGTTGCGGACCTCCAGGACGAGCCTGCCGTCCCGGACCTCGATACGGACCCGCGCCGGGACACTCCCCGCATGCCTCAGGACGTTCGTGAGAGATTCCTGGAGGATCCGGTAGCCCTCGCGGGACAGCGGCCCCGGCACGGTCTCCACCGGACCTGTCACCTCGGCGTCGACCTTGGCGCCGGACGCGCGCGCCGACTCCAGGAGCCGGTCGGCCTCGGTCAGCGTGGGGCGGCTGCTCACCGGACGCTCCGCCTCCCGCAGCACGCCGAGCACCCTCTCCAGGTCCTCCAGGGCGGCCCGGCCGGTGTCCTCGATGGCGCCCAGTGCCCGGTCGGTGAACGCGGGGTCGCCGGCCGCCCGGGCCGCCCCCGCCTGCACCACCGCGACGGTCAGCGCGTGACCGATGGAGTCGTGCAGCTCACGGGCGATGCGGTTGCGCTCCAGGAGCTGCTCGGTGCGCTCCTCCAGGGAGGCGAGCCGCTCGGAGGGCGAAGGACCGAGCAGACGGCGCGCTGCCACCGTGATCAGCTCACCGAGGCCGACGACCGCGCCGTACAGGGCGAGCAGCGGGAAGGGGACGAGCAGCGCGTAGGCCCAGTGCGGGTCTGAGACAGGCACGAAGGGGTTGTCGGTCGCCGGATTGCCCATGGCCACGTTGATGAGCTCGGCGACGATCAGTGGCAGCCATACGGTGAGCCCACAAGCCACCCACCCGCTCGCCAGCCGGATCTCCAGCCAGAGCACGGTCCGCCACCGGTCCCGCCACGTGCCCGCAGGAGCGACGGAGAAGGCCGCTTCCCCGCCGTCTCGCGCCAGCATGAACTGCGCCTGCACGCCCTCGCCCCGCCGGACGGCCGGAATCAGCCCCAGCGGAACCAGCAGCACAGCGGGCACCCACGGCCTCGACATGTCGATGAACAGCCACACGCTGGTGAACAGCATCGGCACCCACAGGTGCAACCAGCGGGTGTACGTCGTCCCCCGAAGCAACGGGCGCAGAAAACGGGCCATTGGGTCATCGTGACAGGCCCCACTGACAGCGGGCTTCCCCCGGGCGGGGGAGACGATGTCCCCCCGCGGGGGAGGTGACGCACCCTCACCGGCGGCCAGGCTGGGGCCATGACCAGCATCGACGTCCAAGACCTCACCAAGGAGTACGGCAGCAAGCGCGCCGTGGACCACCTCACCTTCAGCGTTCTCCCCGGCCGCGTCACCGGCTTCCTCGGTCCCAACGGCGCCGGAAAGTCCACCACCATGCGGCTCGTGCTGGGCCTGGACCGGCCCACGTCCGGCACCGCCACCGTCGGCGGCCGTGCCTACGCCGCAGTCCGTGAGCCCCTGCGCCACGTCGGCGCCCTGCTAGACGTGCAGGCCCCGCACGGATCGCGGACCGCGCGGGACCATCTGCGGGCGCTCGCCGCGAGCAACCGCATACCCGAGCGGCGGGTGGACGCGGTGCTCGAGGAGGTGGGGCTCGCCTCCGTCGCGCGGCGCCGGGTGAAGACGTACTCCCTGGGTATGCGCCAGCGGCTGGGCGTCGCGGGTGCGCTTCTGGGGGACCCGCCGGTGGTGCTGCTCGACGAACCCTCGAACGGGCTCGACCCCGAAGGGATCATCTGGATCCGGGAGTTGATGCGCCGGCTGGCCCGCGAGGGCCGCACCGTCCTTGTCTCCAGCCACCTCATGAACGAGACCGCGTCCTTCGCCGACCATCTCGTCGTCCTGGGCCGGGGCCGGCTGCTCGCCGACACACCCATGCGGGACTTCATCGACGCGCGCGTGCAGCCCCGTGTCCGGGTCCGCACCACCGATGGCGGCGCTCTGGGCGGCCTGTTCGCGGAGCACGGCATCGAGGCGGTCGAAGGGGACGACGGACGCTGGACCGTCCTCCACACGCGCGTGGAGGACATCGGCCTCCTCACCTCGGCCGCGCGGGTGCCCATTCTCGAACTCGCCGCGGAGGCAGGCACGTTGGAACAGGCCTATCTGGATCTGACGGCCGCCGAGACCGAGTTCGCCGCCACGCCGTCCACGACGCAGCCCCAGGAGGCCTGACCATGACGTTCGCACCCGCCTTCCACGCGGAATGGATCAAGATCCGGACCCTGCGGTCGCTGGTCGGAGGACTGTGCGGGGTCCTCCTCGCCACCGCGCTCTTCTCGGCGATCGCCGGGCTCGACACCGAAGGGGAGGACTTCGATCCGCTGTTCTCGGCGTTCTTCGGCGTCAGCTTCGGACAGATCGCGGCGATCACCTTCGGTGCGCAGGCCGTCTCGGCCGAGTTCCAGGGCGGTGCGCTGCGTGTGTCGTTGGCCGCGGCACCCGACCGGCTGCGGTGGTTCGCGGCCAAGGCGGTGGCGATCGCCGTTCCCGTGCTGGCCGTCGGCCTGATCACGGGAGTGGTGAGTCTGGCCGTCGGGAAGGCGGCTCTCGGCACGAAGGCGAGCGGGCTGAGCTGGAGCGAGGGTCTGCGGGGTGTTGTCGGCTGCGGCATCTACCTGATGCTCATGGCGCTGTTCGCGGCCGGTCTCGCCGCCGCCCTGCGCAGCGGTGTCGCCACGCTGAGCATCCTGATCCCCTTCCTCCTGATCGTCTCCTTCGTCGTCGGCAGCGCGTCGGCCGGAGTGGCCGACTTTCTGCCGGACAAGGCGGGCCAGGTGGTCTTTCACGAGACGTGGGACGGCGCCCTCGGACCCTGGACGGGGCTCGCCGTGACCGGGGCCTGGACTGCGGTGGCCCTGGCGGCCGGCGCGTGGAGCATTCGGCGCCGCGACGCCTGACCGGTCATCACGAAGCGGGAGGCGGATGTCGGCCCGCCGAGGGGAGCCCCCGCCCCGTCGGGCCTCAGCCTCGCCGAGGGCGATCCCGCGGACCCTTCAGGCCTCGGCGGCAGCGCTCCGCAACCGCCCGTACTCCTGCGCCATCGTCGCCGCCGTCCAGTGCGCGTTGAGACCGCTGGGGTTGGGCAGCACCCACACCCTGCTGCCCCCGAGCAGCCCCTCCTGGGGACCGATGGCGGCCTTGCGGTCGCCGAACGCCGCCCGGTACGCGGTCACGCCCACCACGGCCAGCCAGCGCGGCCGCAGCCGCTCCACCTTGGCGGTCAGCAGCCGCCCGCCGTCGCGGTACTCCTCGGCGGTCAGTTCGTCGGCACGAGCGGTCGCGCGCGCCACGACGTTCGTGATGCCCAGTCCGTACGACGGCAACTCGCCCTGTTCCGCGGGCTCCATGAGCCGCGGCGTGAAGCCGGACAGGTGGAGCACCGGCCAGAAGCGGTTGCCGGGGCGGGCGAAGTGGTGGCCCGTCGCGGCCGTCATGAGGCCAGGGTTGATGCCGCAGAACAGGACGCGGAGGCCGGCCGCGGCCACGTCGGGGACGAGACGGTCGCGGGCGGCCTCCAACTCCTGCGGGGTGAAGCGGGTCAGAGGATCGCCCCCGGCGTGTATCCCGCGGCCTCCGGGTGCTGCTTCACGATCTCCTCGATACGACCGACGACGGCGGCGACCTGGTCGGCGGCGGCGCCCGTGAAGGACAGCTTGTCGGCCATCAGTTCGTCGAGCTGAGCGCGGTCCAGCGGGATGCGCTCGTCCGCGGCGAGTTTGTCGAGCAGTTCGTTGCGCTCGGCGCCCTGCTCGCGCATGGCGAGGGCCGAGGCGACGGCGTTCTCCTTGATGGCCTCGTGCGCGACCTCCCGGCCGACGCCCGCGCGCACCGAGGCCATCAGGACCTTGGTCGTCGCGAGGAACGGCAGGTAGCGGTCCAGCTCACGGGCCACGACGGCCGGGAACGCGCCGAACTCGTCGAGGACGGTCAGGAAGGTCTCCAGCAGGCCGTCCAGCGCGAAGAACGCGTCGGGCAGCGCGACCCGGCGTACGACCGAGCACGACACATCGCCTTCGTTCCACTGGTCGCCCGCCAGCTCGCCGGTCATCGAGGCATAGCCGCGCAGGATCACCATCAGGCCGTTGACGCGCTCGCAGGAACGGGTGTTCATCTTGTGCGGCATCGCCGAGGAGCCGACCTGGCCGGGCTTGAAGCCCTCGGTCACCAGCTCGTGCCCGGCCATCAGCCGGATCGTCTTGGCGGTCGAGGACGGGGCGGCCGCCAGCTGCACCAGCGCGGTCACCACGTCGTAGTCGAGCGAGCGGGGATAGACCTGGCCGACGGACGTGAACGCCTGCGAGAAGCCGAGGTGCCGGGCGATCCGCTGCTCCAGGTCCGCCAGCTTCGCCGCGTCGCCGCCGAGCAGGTCGAGCATGTCCTGAGCCGTGCCGACCGGGCCCTTGATGCCGCGCAGCGGGTAGCGGCCCAGCAACTCCTCGACCCGGCCGTACGCCACCAGCAGCTCGTCGGCGGCGGTCGCGAACCGCTTGCCGAGGGTGGTGGCCTGCGCGGCCACGTTGTGCGAGCGGCCGGCGATGACCAGCTCGCCGTACTCGCCCGCGAGCTTGCCCAGCCGCGCCAGGACGCCGACCGTACGGTCGCGCACCAGCTCCAGGGAGAGCCGGATCTGCAGCTGCTCGACGTTCTCCGTGAGGTCCCGGGACGTCATGCCCTTGTGGACCTGCTCGTGCCCGGCGAGATCGTTGAACTCCTCGATCCGCGCCTTCACGTCATGCCGCGTGACCTTCTCGCGCTCGGCGATCGAGGCCAGGTCGACCTGGTCGAGCACCCGCTCGTAGTCGGCGATGGCGGCGTCCGGCACCTCGATCCCGAGGTCCTTCTGAGCCCGCAGCACGGCGACCCAGAGCTGACGCTCCAGCCGTACCTTCTGCTCGGGCGACCAGAGCGTGGCGAGCTCGGCGGAGGCGTAACGTCCGGCGAGGACGTTGGGGATACGGGGCTTTGCGGGCGCGGCAGTCACGTGTACGGATTCTACTGGCGATTCCTGCAGGCCAGCGCCGCGGGGTCGTTCGTCGGAACCTACGAGGCCAGGCCGGCGCTCTCCGCGATCTCGGCCAGGATGTCGGCGTGGCACAGCTCGGGGGCGCACCAGCAGGCCAGGGTCCTGCCGCGCAGGGCGGGTACCTGGGCGAGCAGGTCGGGGCGTTCGAGGAGATGTGCGCGGTACTTGTCCATGACCTCGGCCCGGGTGCCGTCCCGCCTCTTGGTGGCGGTGTCGTAGGCGAACGGGTTGTAGAGCGGGTGCTGGGGGAGGTCCCAGTGGCCCATGGTCCAGCGGCGGCCGACGTAGACGAGGTCCGCGGGGGCGTGTTCGAGCCGGGGGCCGAAGTCGTGGATACGGCCCTTGAGGTTGATGACGGTGGCGCTCACAGCGACTCCGCTCGGTCGAACGTGAGGTGACGCGACCTCGATGATCAGGCGTGTCGGGGCCTACGCCGGCGGCTCTTCGTACGGATACAGCTCGGGGCGCTTCGGCATGAGCCCGTCCCCCGACGAGCGTCCCGTGAGGCGGCGGCCGATCCAGGGCAGCAGGTGCTGCCTGGCGAAGCGGGCGTCGGCGGTCCGGCGGGAGATCCAGCCGGGCGGGGGTATGGGCGGCATCGGAGTGTGCCAGTCCGCGTCCTCCGGGCCGTATCCGAGGGCCTGCCACACGGCCTCGGCGACGCGGCGATGCCCCTCGCCGGTCAGGTGCAGCCGGTCCACGTCCCACATACGGGGGTCCGCGAGCGAGGGCGCCCCGTACAGGTCGACCACCAGCGCGCCGTGCCGCTTCGCGAGGTCGTCGACGTGGTTGAAAAGCTCTTCCATGCGGGGCCTGAACCGTTCGAGAACCGGACCGGTGCGGCCCGGGCTGCGCATCAGGACCAGCTGCGCGCACGCGGGGGCCAGGCGCTCCACGGCCTCCTCCAGGAGCCCGCGGACCCGTCCCATGTCGACCTTGGGCCGCAGCGTGTCGTTGAGCCCACCGACCAGCGTGATCACGTCGGGCGACATCGCGGCCGCCACGTCCACCTGCTCCTCGACGATCTGCCCGATGAGCTTTCCGCGGACCGCGAGGTTGGCATACCGGAACCCGGGCGTCCGCGCGGCCATCCGAGCCGCCAGGAGGTCGGCCCAGCCTCGGTAGGAGCCGTCGGGCAACAGGTCCGACATGCCCTCGGTGAAGGAGTCGCCGACCGCGACAAGGCTGGTGTAGGTGGAATTCGTCTGCATGGCCCAAAAATGTTAACCCGCACGCATACCGGTCGGTAGGTCAGGCTCCGTCGGAACAACCGAGCGCGCCGGCCCGGCCCTCGTCACCGCGGACCCGCCCTCACGCCGGCTGCCCGAACAGCTCCCGAAGCACGTCCTCCATCGTCACCAGGCCCGCGAGCCGCCCGTCGCTGCCCAGCACCGCGGCGAGATGTGTACGACTGCGCCGCATCGCGGTGAGTACGTCGTCCAGCGGGGTGCTCTCACGGACGCGCGCGATGGGCCGCATGTCCCGCACATCGAACGGGAGGTCGCGCGGCGTCGCGTCCAGGGCGTCCTTGACGTGGAGGTAGCCGACGATACGGCGCCCCTCGTCCACGACGGGGAAGCGCGAGAAGCCCGACTCGGCGGACAACTGCTCCAACTGCTCCGGAGTGACGCCCACGCGCGCGTAGACCACGCGTTCCAGCGGGAGGACGACATCGCGGACGGCTCGGCGGCCGAGTTCCAGGGCGTCGTTCAGCCGCTCCTGGGCGCGGTCGTCGATGAGTCCCGCGGCGCCGGAGTCCCTGACGAGGCGGGCCAGCTCGTCATCCGTGAAGGTCGCCGAGACCTCGTCCTTCGCCTCGACCCTGAGCAGTCTGAGCAGTGTGTTCGCGAAGGTGTTGATGGTGAAGATCACCGGACGCAGTGCCCGGGAGAGCCAGACCAGCGGCGGTCCCAGCAGCAGCGCGGTGCGCACCGGCTCCGCGAGCGCGACGTTCTTCGGCACCATCTCGCCCAGCAGCATGTGCAGATAGGTCGCCAGGGTGAGCGCGATCACGAAGGAGACCGCGTGGCCCGCGCTGTCCGGCACCCCCACCGCGTGGAACACCGGCTCCAGCAGGTGCTCGATCGCCGGCTCGGCCACGATGCCGAGGACGAGGGTGCACAGGGTGATGCCCAGCTGCGCGGCCGCAAGGAGCGCCGACACATGTTCCAACCCCCACAGCACGCTGCGCGCCCGCCGATCCCCGTTCTCGGCGTGCGGCTCGATCTGGCTGCGGCGGACCGAGATCAGCGCGAACTCGCCGCCCACGAAGAAGGCGTTCACGACCAGCGTCGCGAGGCCGATCAGCAGTTGTACGGCGGTCATCGTGCCCCCTCGTCCTCGGTGCGCGGCGCGTGCAGCAGTACGCGTGCGGCCCGTCGGCCCGAGGCGTCCACCACGTCCAGCCGCCACCCGGCGACCTCGACGCTGTCCTCGACAGCGGGAATGCGTCCGAGCTCGGTCGCGACGAGGCCGGCGAGAGTCTCGTACGGCCCGTCGGGCACCCTGAGCCCGACCCGTGCGAGCTGGTCGGTGCGCAGGGATCCGTCGGCCGAGTACAGCGCGCGGCCGTCGTCGTCCGTACCGACCGGTGCCAGGTCGGACAACTCGTGCGGATCGTGCTCGTCGCGTACCTCACCGACGACCTCCTCGACGATGTCCTCCAGCGTGGCGACCCCGGCGGTCCCGCCGTACTCGTCGATGACCACGGCCATCGTGCGTTTGCCGGACAGCCGGTCGAGCAGCCGATCCACGGTCAGCGACTCCGGTACGAACAGGGGTTCGCGCATGATCTGGGAAACGGGAGTGCGCGCGCGGTGCTCCGCCTGCACGCCGAGCACGTCCTTGATGTGTACGACGCCGAAGACCGAGTCGAGATTGCCGCGGTAGACGGGGAACCGGGACAGCCCCGTCGCCCGGGTCGCGTTCGCCACGTCCTCGCAGCTCGCCTGTGTGTCCAGCGCGATGACCTGGACGCGCGGGGTCATCACGTTCTCCGCGGTCAGGTCGGCGAGGTTCAGGGTCCGCACGAACAGCTCCGCGGTGTCCGCCTCCAAGGCCCCCTCCTTGGCGGAGTGCCGGGCGAGGGCCACCAGCTCCTGCGGTCCGCGCGCGGAGGCCAGCTCCTCCGAGGGTTCGAGGCCGAAGCGTCGTACGACACGGTTCGCCATGTTGTTGAGATGCGCGATGAACGGCCGGAAGGCGGCGCTGAACCAGCGCTGCGGCGTCGCCACCCGCTTGGCCACCGCCAGCGGAGAGGAGATCGCCCAGTTCTTGGGCACCAGCTCGCCGACGACCATCAGGAAGACCGTCGACACGCCCGTGCCGATGACCAGCGCCACCGAGTGCGACGCGGAGGTGGAGACGCCGGCCGACTCCAGCGGGCCCGCGATCAGCTTGGCGATGGACGCCTCGGAGAGCATGCCGACCACGAGATTGGTGACGGTGATGCCGAGCTGAGCGCCGGACAGCTGGAAAGTCAGGTTCCGTACGGCCTTCAGGGCGCCTTGGGCGCCCACCTCGCCCCGCTCGACGGCCCGTTCCAGCTCGCTGCGCTCGACCGTGGTCAGCGAGAACTCCGCCGCGACGAACGCGCCGCAGGCCAGCGAGAGCAGGATCGCCACCAGGAGGAGGAGCAGTTCGGTCATCGGGTCACCTCCGTCCCATGATCAGCCGGGGGCGGGGGGACCGCGCGATGTCGTCCGACGCCGCGGGAGTCGAGGCGTCGGACATTGGGAGGCTCGCCCATGGACGGACGTTCACACACCTTTCAAAGGGCCGACGGATCGACCCGTGGTAAAGGAATGGTAAAGGGGCCTAGTCGTCGAGGGGCTTCACCCAACGGCGCCACTGCTCCTCGGGCGCATACCCCGCCGCCCGCCACGCATGTTGCGCGGTCTCGTTCCGTCGGAGCACCATCGCATCCCCGCGACGCCCGCCCAGTCCTACGAACCGTTCCTCGGCGGCCGTGAGAAGCGCCGAGCCGATTCCCGATCGGCGCCTTCCGGGATGCACCGCGAGCCGGTACAGATGGCAGCGCCAGCCGTCGAAGCCCGCGATCACCGTACCGACCAGCTCGCCCGCACGCTCGGCCAGGAGCAGGGCCTCGGGGTCGCGGGCGATCAGCCGTTCCACGCCGTCACGGTCGTCGCTGATGCTGACGCCCTCGGCGGCCACCTTCCAGAAGGCCAGCACGGCGTCGAGATCGTCGGGCGCCGCGGCCCGTATCCGCAGTTCAGTCATGCCGCGATGTCATCACGCGCGGCTGTGGCCCATCGCGGAATTCCACTACCCGGACAGCGGGTCACTCCTCGCGCAATGCCTCGATCACCGTTCCGAAGGCTTCCATGTACGGCTCCAGGACCGTCAGGTATGAGAACCCGTACCGCTCCCGCTGCGCCCGCACCTGCGCACTGAGCTGTTCCGGCGTGCCGATCAGGAGGATGGGAAGGTCCAGGGCCTGTTCCACGGTCAGATGGGGCAGCTGAGGGAGCAGTTCCCGCACCGCGGCCTCGCGGTCGTCGGTGACGACGACCATCTGGATGAGCACGTTCAGCTCGGCGGGTTCCTTACGGCCCGCCGCCAGGCGCCGGTACTCCGCCACCCGCTCGTCCAGCTCCTCCGCCGTGATCGCCGCCAGTGTCCCCGTGGTGTCGCCGGGCACCGATCGGGCCCCCGTGAACGCCGCGATGTCGGCGTGCTCGGCGGTGAGCCGCAGTATCCGGTCGCCGTTGCCTCCGATCAGCAGCGGTACCCGCAGCGGCTGTTCGGCCGAGCCGAGCAGCCGCTCCAACTCCCCGACCGTACGCAGGAGATGGTCCACCCGCTCTCGGGCGGAGCCGAAGGGCACGCCCGCGGCGTCGTGCTCGGCCTGTATGTAGCCGGCGCCGAGCCCGAGTTCGAGGCGGCCGCCGGTCAGTGCGTCCGTGGTGGCCACCTCGCGGGCCAGCAGTGTGGGATTCCAGAAGCCCGCGTTGAGCACGAACGTGCCGACGCGGGGCCTGTCGGTCGCCTCGGCCGCGGCCACCAGGGACGGGAACGGTGCGGGCATGCCGAGGTGGTCGGGCACCAAGATCACGTCGTAGCCGAGCCGTTCGGCCCGGCGGCACTTCTCGCGCCACTCGTCGGAGGGGGCGGGGTTCGTCAGATTGACGCCGAAGCGGAAGCGGCGCGGCATGAACTCTCCTCAGCCATTGGCCAGTGACGGGAGTACATCACTCGTGAGCGATGGCAGCCAGCACATTCATGCGCGACGCGCGCAGCGCCGGCAGCAGCGCCGCCACAATGCCCACGAGCGCCGCTCCGACCACCACCGCGATGATCGTCGTCCACGGAACGGCGAACGCCTTCATGCCCTGAAGTGCCAGCACCTGCTGCACACAGACACCCCAGACCAGGCCGAGCGCCAGACCGAGGATCGCGCCGAACACGGCGATCACCACCGACTCGAGACGGATCATCCGGCGCAGCTGACGCCGGGAGAGCCCGATGGCGCGCAGCAGCCCGATCTCGCGGGTGCGCTCCACGACCGACAGGGCAAGGGTGTTGACCACGCCGAGCACCGCGATGACGATCGCGAGCCCGAGCAGTGCGTACACGAGGTAGAGCAGCACGGCGATCTGGTCGTGGACCAGCTTCTTGTAGTCGGCCAGGTCACGTACCTGCACCTGCGGATACGGATCGAGCGTCTCGTCCAGATTCGAGCGCAGCGTGTCGGCACCGGTGCCCGAGGCCGCGTTCACGTACAGCGCGGAGTCCTGACCGCCCGGCACGTACTTCTCGATCGTGGCGAAGCCGAAGAACAGCCCGCCCCGCATCCCGAACCCGTCGGAGCCGTCCTGGTCGGTGAGCGCCCCCACCGTCAGCTCGGTGCTCCGTCCGGCGGGGAACTCGACGGGGATCGTGCTGCCGACGCGTACACCGTGGTCCTTCGCGAAGTCCACGTCCATGGCGATCTTCCCGTCGCCGAGCGCGGCCGCGCTGTCTCCCTGCGTGTACGTGACCCGGGCGACGTCGTCGAGCTGCGGATCATAGGCGGTGGCCGTCGTCTCGATCCGCTTGCCGTCGGGCAGTCGCACGGCGACCGGCGAGAAGCGCTGGCGGACGACGAGCCCGGTGCCCTCCGTGCCGCGGACCTTGTCGGTGACCTCCTGTGAGAACGGCACGAAGTTGCTGTTCTGGACCACGAAGTCGGCGCCCAGCGTCTTGTCGATCTGCTCGTCGAACGACTTGGACATGGACGCGCTCGCCACGGACATCCCGCCGACCAGGGCGAGACCCACCATCAGCGCCGCCGCGGTGGCGCCCGTGCGGCGCGGATTGCGCAGCGCGTTGCGCTGGCTCATCCGGCCGACCGAGCCGAACAGGGCGGGGAAGGCCCCGCCGAGGACCCGGATCACCGGCCGCACCAGCAGCGGGCCGGCGATCACCGTGGCGATGAGCGTCAGGACGACACCGAGTCCCAGCAACGAGGACGAGGTCGCCGTGCTCGACGAGGCGGCGCAGCCCGCGAGCGCGGCGGCGCCCGCCGCCCCGACGACCGATCCGACCACCGCACGTACCCGCAACGGCCGTCCCACACCGGCGACTTCGGCGTCCGCGAGCGCTGCCATGGGAGAGACACCCGACGCGCGCCGCGCCGGGAGATAGGCCGCCACGAAGGTGACGCCCACCCCGACGACGTACGCCGAGACGGGAGTCGCCACACCGATCACCATCTCGGTGGACTTGAGGTTCATGCCGAACAGGCCCATGAGCTCGATCAGTCCGGCCGCCAGTCCGATGCCCGCGGCCAGGCCCAGGGTCGATCCGACGAGACCCAGCAGCAGCGCCTCGGTCAGCACCGAGCGGCGCACCTGACGGCGGTCGGCGCCGAGCGCGCGCAACAGGCCCAGCTCGCGGGTGCGTTGGGCGATCAGCATCGAGAAGGTGTTGACGATCAGGAAGACGCCCACGAGTACGGCGACCCCCGCGAAGCCGAGCATGACGTACTTGATGACGTCCAGGAATCCGCCGAGTTGGGCGGCCGCGTCCTCGGCCTGCTCGTCGGCCGTTTTCACGTCGTAGGCGGCCGTGCCGAGTTCGGCGGCGATGCGCCGCTTCAGCACGGCGTCGGTGACACCCGGGGCCGCGTCCACCGAGATGCTGGTGGCGGCGTCCGGGTTGCCGAGCAGCTGGTCCGGCGCGGTCCGGCTGTCCAGGAACACCAGCGCGGCACCGGGGTTGGTGGTGGTGAAGGTGGCGATGCCGACGATCTCCACCTTGAACGTGCCGGGCTGCGCGAGCACCGTCAGGGTGTCGCCGAGCCCCAGGTCCTTGCTCTCGGCGGTGTCCGCGTCGAGCAGCGCCTCGCTGGCCCCTTCCGGCGCGCGGCCGGAGGTCAGCTCCACCGGGCTGCGGTCGGTGAGGTGCCAGTCGGTGGCGATGGTGGGCGCGCCCGTGGTCGGGCCGACGGACTCGTTCTCGCTGTCGACGACCGTGATGTTCTCGACGGACGCGTCGGCGTGGGTGGACTCGACCCCGTCGATCTCCGCGATGCGGCCGGCCAGTGCGGCGGGCACGGTCTCGGCGGCCCCGGACGGGATCTGCGAGTTGAGATCGTCCTTGGGGCCCACCGTCACATCGGCGGAAGTGGAGGCGAAGAGCCGGTCGAAGGTGCGGGTGACAGTGTCAGAGAAGATGAGGCTGCCCGCGACGAACGCCACGGACAGCACGACCGCCAGCGCCGAGAGCAGCAGTCGCCCCTTGTGCGCGAGAAAGCTCCGCAGTGTCGCCTTGAGCACGACTGCCTCAGTCCTTGTCGAGGGTTACGTCGCGGGAGTCGCCGTCGGCGCTCGCGCGAGCGGCGTCGGGGTCGGGGTTGGTGGCTGTGTGACGGGAGCCGCCGTCGGTGGTCCCGGCACCGGAGCTGACGTCAGGTGTTCCGGCACCGGAGCTGGTGCTGTCCCCGTCGTCCAGGGGCACCGGAGTCGCATCGGCACCGGACACCTGCGGGCGCCCCTGTCCGCCCGTGAAGAGGCGCAAGCGCTCCAGCACCGCATCCGCCGTCGGCCGCTCGATCTCGTCGACGATCCGCCCGTCCCCGAGGAAGAGCACCAGGTCGGAGTGGGCGGCGGCGCTCGGGTCGTGCGTGACCATGACGACGGTCTGGCCCAGTGTGTCGACCGCCTCGCGCAGGAAGCCGAGGACTTCGAGCCCCGCGCGGGAGTCGAGGTTGCCGGTCGGCTCGTCGGCGAAGATCAACTCGGGGCGCGAGGCGAGCGCGCGGGCACAGGCAACGCGCTGCTGCTGGCCGCCCGAGAGCTGGGACGGCCGGTGCTTCAGCCGGTCCCGCAGGCCGAGCGTGTCGATGACCTGGTCCAGCCACTTCTGGTCGGGCTTCTGGCCCGCGATGTCCATGGGCAGGGTGATGTTCTCGGCCGCGTTCAGCGTCGGAATCAGGTTGAACGACTGGAACATGAAGCCGACCCGATCCCGCCGCAGCCTGGTCAGCTCCCGGTCCTTGAGCCGGGTGATCTCGGTGTCGCCGAGCCACACCTGTCCGGCCGAAACGGTGTCGAGCCCCGCCAGGCAGTGCATGAGGGTGGACTTCCCGGAGCCCGACGGACCCATGACCGCGGTGAAACGGCCACGCGCGATGTCGACGTCGACCGCGTCGAGGGCGAGCACGGTCGTCTCGCCCGAGCCGTACGCCTTGGTCAGGCCGCGGGCGCGAGCGGCGGTCCCCTCGGCTTCCGCCCGGCCGACGACGTGCTCCGCAGCAGGTGTGGACAAGGCCGCCTCCTCAGTGATGGACGTCCCGACTCCCTTGTCGCGGCCGAGCCTAGTGTGATCCCGGGCACACTCGGTATCCCCCCGAGGTGTCAGGTCCTCTCCGTCCCAGGTCCTGCCCCTGATGCCCGTGTAAGGGGCAAGCTCCACCCTCGGGGGTCAGGGATGCCCCCTTGCCGATGCTAGCGATTCGGCGCTAGCTTCTAGGTATGGCGAAGACTCAGCTGAACGTCCGGGTGGACGAGGGCACAGCCCGGGCCGCTCGCGAACGAGCCCTGGAGCGCGGGATGAGCGTGAACCGCTACATCGAAGAGCTGGTCAGACAGGACACCGGGGAAGTCGGCCACACCTTCGTCGATGCCGCCGCAGATTTCATGAAGCAGTACGAGTCCGTTTTCGCCGAGGAGTTCGGCACGGACCGCGAAGGAAGTCGGGTGGCCGACCGGGCCGGCGACCACGAGAGCACGCGCGAAGGTCGTCGTTGATCCCTTGAGCAGTCTCAGAGTCGACCTTGCCTGGCTCCTCATGATCGCCGAACAGAAGACGCCCGGAGACCCCCAGGTCACCGACTGGGGAGCCCTCGTCGCCGCCGTCAGCCGGCACGAGGCGGAGATCTTCGGCATTCCCGTCTACGACAGCCCGCACGCCCGCGCCGCCGCACTGCTCCAGCTCCTGCTGCACGTACCCGCGCTCGAACGCTCCAACGCGATGTTCGCCTCGGCCGTCGCGTACGGCTATCTCGTCGCCAGCGGCCTCAAGGTCGTCACCTCCCCCGAGCAGGTGCGGGAACTCGCTCGCCTGGTCAAGGGCGGCGACGCGACCGTGCACGACATCGCCCGGGAACTCCGGCAGTGGAGCTCATGAGGCCTGCGCCGCCGGCTCGCTCTCCCCTTCGAGGGGGCGGCGGGCGGTGCCCAGTACGCAGTACGAGGTGGGCAGCCGCGGGCCTTTCTCGGGCATCAACATCCGCCTGTACGGGCCCAGTTCGAACCCGGCGTCCCGCAGCGCGGCGATCGGGTCGCGCGCCAGATGACAGCCGCCGCTGAGCCGCGGCCACACCGTGCGGTCCAGACCGCGCTGGGTGCACGTCATCGAACGCCCACCGCCCCTGCCGTGCTCGAAGAACCGCAGGGTGCCGCCGGGCCGCAGCACGCGCCGCAGTTCGGCAAGCGTGCGCGGCACATCGCGGACGCTGCACAGCACCAGCGAGACCACCGCCGCGTCGAAGGCCTCGCTCTTGACCGGCAGCGCCTCCGCCGTGCCCGGCGCCACGTCGACGGGCACGGCGGCTCGCAGGGCCGCCTCGACCGCCAACTGCCGCAGCATCCGCTCGGGTTCGATGGCGACGACCTCAGAGACGGTGCTCGGATAGTGCGCGAAGTTCAGACCGTTGCCCGCGCCGATCTCGATGACCCGCCCCGAGAGCCCCGTGAGCAGCCGGTCGCGTACGCCGCCCATGCCCATCCGTGTCTCGGCCGCGACGCTGACACGGGCGTAGTAGCGGGCGAACAGAGGATGGTGCACGGGGTCCCGTGACACCTTGCCGGAGCTGGCGGACCGGAACGGCATGACGGACCTCCCGGGAGGACGGGGCTTACCGCGATTGTCCCCCGTACAGGTCCGTGGCACCCCCGCTGTGGGGTCCCGGCGGCTCGGGAACCACACAGCGGCGGCGCTCCGGCACGTCAGGCAGGCTCGTCAGGCGACGAAGTCGCGCACCTGGGTGTAGACGCCGTAGTCGTTGTTCGTCTCGGAGTGCGCGATGCAGCCGACTCCCACATTCGTGGCGCCGTTCAGAAGCGCGCTGCTGTCCGGGTCGATGGACTCGTCGCAGTTCGACCAGTAGGTGGCGTACGAGACGCTGCCCGGTGTCTCGTCACCCGAATTGAGCGCGGTCAGGAAGGAACTGCCGGTGTTCATCTCGGCGCAGGACGCGTAGAGCCATGCGCACCACCCGGCCAGGCTCGTGCCGTGGTTCGTCCCGGCGACCGAGACGAAGTCGTCCACGTACGCCGTACCGCCGAGGTTCTTGAGGTAGTAGCGGCCGCTCAGCGCGCCCATGGAGTGGGTGACCAGGTCGACCTTGGACGCGCCGGTCGCCGCGAGCACGCTCTGGACCTTGGTGGCGAGCTGCTGGGCTGTCGTGACGTTGGACTGTCCCCAGCTGTACGACCACGCGTACAGCTCGGAGTCGGTGTAACCGTCGGCCTTGAAGTCGGCGATCCAGTCGTCCCAAGTGCTTGCCGAACTGCTCAGCCCGTGGACGAAGACCACGGGATTGTGGGTCGCGGCCTGTGCGGGCGCGGAGAGGGAGAGCGACAGAGGGAGCGCTGCGGCCACGGCGGAGAAGAACGCCGCGATGCGACGCATGCGGGGTTGCATGGTGCCTCCTGAGGGGTGGGGGGTATCAGGAGTGTCAGCCGGGTCTACGCGCGGCGCATCGGTGAACTCGCCGGTCTTTACTTGTGAGTTAACGCGCCAGTAACGTCATTCATGTGGTGACTCCGGTGAACCCCCCACCTCTCCCGCGCACTTCGCCACCGTCACGCATTTCTGCGCGGCAGCAACCTGATCCGGCACAGCCCGCACTCGCCCCACAGCCCGGGCTCGGCCGCTCGCTTTCCGAAGGCGTGCGCGTACGGCTGCTGCGTGCCGCGCTCGGCGACCGGCACGCAGCCGCGGAACTCGCCACGCTGCTGACGGAGCGTCAACTGAGCGGTCTGGACCCGCTCCCGGCGCGGCCGCCCGCGCTGCTGCGCCCCTACCGCCAGGAAGTCCGCGCCTTGCCGGACAGCACCCGCTTCCTCCTGCTCCTCGCGGCGGCCGACCAGCACCCGGTGCCCACCCACGCCTACCTCCGCGCGGTCACCGCAGCCCGGCTCGACACCCGCCACCTCGATGCCGCCGAGGCGGCCGGGCTGGCACACGCCACGGCCGACGGGATCGCGTTCCGCGACCCAGGGACCCGGATAGCCGCGTACGAGACGGCCCGTCCGTCGGACCGGCGCGAGGTCCACCAACTGCTGGCGCGGGTCCTGCGCGGCGAGGGCGAGGAGCCGCGCCGCGCCTGGCATCACGGCGCCGCCGCGCTCGGGCCCAGCCGAAGGCTTGCCGCGCGGCTCCGAGGGGCCGCGGATCTGGCGCGCGCCGCGCGTGAACACGCCCTCGCCTGCGCCCTTCTGGAGCGCGCCGCCGCTCTGGCGCCCGATCCGCGCGACCGCACCCACCTGCTCGTCCGCGCCGCCACCGATGCCTGGCACTCCGGCGACACCGACCGCGCCCGCCGGCTGGCCGCGTCCACCTCCGACGACGCACTCAGCGGCCTGCTGGCCCTGCGCGCGGGCAACGCGTTCGACGCGTTCGACGCACTGCTCACTGCGGCGGTCCGTTGCGCGGGGCCGGGCGTGAGCGCGCCCACCGGGGCGTCCGGCAGCGAGGGCGCACGCGCCGCGCACCGGCCTGCGGCCGACGAGGGTCTCGCCGGCCGGGGTCCTGGGCTGCCGGAGGCTCCCGTCCGCGCCACGCCTGGCGTGCACGCCGCCATCGGCGAGCCGGCGGTGGCTGTGTCCCACGAGCCGCTGGTGGGCGAGGTCGGCCTCGGGCATTCCGACGAGCCGCCGGTGGACACCGGTCGCCTCGGGGCGGGCTTTCGCAGACCCGACAGGGATCGCCCGACCGGCGAGGACCGCCCTGCCGAGGGTGCCGCAGTGCACCTCCTCGCCAGGGTCACGGAGGCCGCCATCTACACCGGTGATCTGCGCCGGTGCCGGGAGGCGGTCGCCGTCGCGGACCGGATCGGGATCGTGCCGCCCGGCACGCTGGGCGGCCTGGCCGCCGCCTTCGAGGGGCGTTACGAGGACGCGCGGGACCTGCTCGCAGGGGCAGCCGGGCCGTGCGGACCCGGTGGAGACCCCACTCTGCTCATCCACGCCGCGATCGCGGCTCTGCTTCTCGGCGACCACGCGCGAGCCGCCTCCGCCGCCGTACGGGCCGCCGCCTCGGCCCGCACCAGGGGAGAGATGGTGACCGTGCCGCAGGCGATGGAGTTCAGGGCGTACGCCGAGTTCTGGACCGGCCGCTCCCGCGCCGCGGAGGCCGACACCCTCGACGCGTTGCGTCAGGCGTACGCCACAGGTCAGGACAACGGGGCCTGTCATCTCCAGGCAGCCCTGGCCATGTTCGCCGCCCTCGCCGGTGACGAGGACGTATGCCGGGAGCGTGCCGGGGCCGCCCGCTCCTACGCCCTGGCCCGTGGGCTCGGCCTGCCCGCCGCGCTGGCCCTGTTCGCGCTCGCCTTCCTCGACCTCGGCGCCGGCCGGTTCGCCGCCTCCGCGGCCCGGCTGCGCGCCCTCGCCGGATTCGGACCGGGTCACGGGCACCGCGCCATCCGCCACATAGCGACCCCGATCTACGTCGAGGCCGCCGTCCGCAGCGGCGACACCCGCGTCGCCCGGGCCGCCCACGCCGATTACGACCGCTGGGCCCGCACCGTCCGCAGCGCCGACGAACTCGCCCTCAGCGCCCGCTGCCGCGCGCTCCTGGCCTCCGGTCCCGAAGCCGTCGAGCACTACCGCACCGCACTCGACCTGCACGCTGCCGGCACCCGCGACTTCGAACGGGCCCGCACGGAGCTGCTGTTCGGCGGTGCGCTACGACGGCTGAGGCACCGTACTGAGGCACGCGACCGGTTGCACAGCGCCCTCGCAGCGTTCGAGCACTTCGGGTCGCCGCGGTGTGCCGCGCAGGCCCGTGCTGAGCTTCGCGCCCTGGGGGAGCCCGCCTCGCCCGCACGGGGCGGCGACGATCTTGCCGCCCGTCTGACCGCTCAGCAGCTCATGGTGGCCCGCATGGCTGCGGAGGGGGCCACCAACCGGGAGATCGCTGCCCGCTTGCTGCTCAGCCCGCGCACCATCGATCACCATCTGCGCGGTGTCTTCGCCCGGTTGGGTATCCGATCACGGATCGAGTTGGTGCGGTTGATCGGGGAGCGGTGACGGGTGCGGTTCGTTGGCTGCGGGTGGTCCGTGGCTGGTCGCGGCGGAGCCGCACAGTGTCACAGTCCCGCGCCCTTACGGGGCGCACCCGGCACTGAAAGCGACCGCGTCCCAGGTCCCGCCCAGCCTTGGCGCGAGCCAACTCGGCGCCCACGCACGGAAGTCCGCGGGCTCGATCGCCCCCGTCCCCTCCGGCACCGCTCCGAGCAGTGGAGCCTCCGCCACCACCGGAAGGTCCGCGAGATTGCAACGGGACGCCAGGTCCGGCTCGTTGGGCCAGCTGCCGATCACCACTCCGGCGAAGTCCAGCCCCCGGCGGCGCAGTTCCCGTGCCGTCAGCTCTGTCGTGTTCAGCGTGCCCAGGCCCGCCGACGCGACCACCAGTACCGGCGCGTTCAGCAACCGTGCCGCGTCCGCCAGCGTTCCGCCCTCGTCGTCGAACCGTACGAGCAGTCCGCCCGCCCCCTCCACCAGGACCAGGTCGTGCTCGGTGGCCAGCTTGGCCGCCGCGTCCGCCACCTCGCAAGGCCGCACCGACGCGAGACCGGCCCGTCGAGCGGCCGTCGCGGGCGCCAACGGCTCGGGATACCGGGCGAGTTCGAGCGTGGTCACGGCGCCCGCGAGCCGGGCCACCTCGTCGGCGTCGCCGCGCTCGTGCGGACGTACGCCGGTCTGCGCGGGCTTGAGCACGGCCACGGAACTCCCGGCCGCAGCGGCTGCTGCGGCGACGGCGGCTGTGACGATCGTCTTGCCGACCTCCGTACCCGTCCCCGTGATGACCAGGATCGTCATGTCATCCCTCCCGTGCCGCGGCGCACACCGCGCGGGTGATCCGTGCCAGGTCGGCGTCGCCGGTGACGTACGGCGGCATCGTGTACACGAGGTCGCGGAACGGCCGTAGCCAGACCCCCTCGCGGACGGCGGCACGCGTCGCCGCCGCCATGTCCACCCCGTGATCGAGCTGGACGACACCGATCGCCCCCAGGACACGTACATCCCGAACGCCCGGCAGATCGAGGGCGGGCTCAAGGCCCTCCCGCAGGCGCGCCTCGATCCGCTTCACCTCGGTCCGCCAGTCCTGCCCGAGCAGCAGGTCGATCGAGGCGCAGGCCACGGCGGCCGCCAGCGGATTGCCCATGAACGTGGGCCCGTGGGCCAGCACCGGGACCTCGCCCCGTGAGATGCCGTCGGCGACCCGCGCCGTACACAGCGTTGCCGCCATCGTCATATAGCCGCCGGTCAGCGCCTTGCCGACGCACATCACGTCCGGCGTCACGCCCGCGTGCTCCGCCGCGAACAGCGCGCCCGTGCGCCCGAAGCCGGTCGCGATCTCGTCGAAGACGAGCAGCACGTCGTGCGCGTCGCATGCCTCACGCAGCACTCGCAGATAGGCGGGGGAGTGGAACCGCATCCCGCCCGCGCCCTGCACCACCGGCTCGACGATCACGGCGGCCAGTTCGTCGGCATGCCGCTCGATGAGCGAGCGGAGCTGGTCCGCGTAGGACTCCTCGTACGAGTCCGGCGGTGCGTCCGCGAAGATCTGCCGCGGCAGCACGCCCTGCCACAGCTCGTGCATCCCGCCCTCGGGATCGCATACGGACATCGGCTGCCAGGTGTCCCCGTGGTACCCGCCGCGCCAGGTCAGCAGGCGCTGCTTGGAGGGGCGGCCGAGCGAGCGCCAGTGCTGAAGGCACATCTTGACGGCGACCTCGACCGAGACCGATCCGGAGTCGGCGAGGAAGACGTGCTCAAGCCCTTCGGGCGAGATATCGACAAGTCGCTTTGCCAGCCGTACGGCGGGCTCGTGGGTCAGCCCGCCGAACATGACATGGCTCATGCGTTCGAGCTGGCCGCGCGCCGCGTCGTTGAGCACGGGGTGGTTGTAGCCGTGGATGGCCGACCACCAGGACGACATACCGTCGATCAGCTCGCCCGAGCCGTCCGCCAGCCGCAGCCGTACGCCGCTCGCCGACTCCACGACGAGCGGTTCCTGCCGGCCCGGCATCGGCCCGTACGGATGCCACACATGCCGCCGGTCGAGATCGAGCAGCTCGCGTACGGACCCGGGCGCGGGCAGGTCAGGCATTGGGCGCGAGATCCGTTCCGGCACCCCGGCGGCGTACGGCGACCAGGTCCGTACGCGCCTCGGCGGGCGTTCCCGCGGAACCCGAAGCGGCAGTAGCGGCCGAAGCCGCACCGCACGTGCCACCGCCGCCGCCCTCGTGCGAGCCGCAGCCCCCGCCCGCGGCGACCCGGTGCTCCGGCAGGGTCACCTCGCCCGCGCCCTCCACCTCGAAACCGGCGTCCGCGATCATGTCCAGGTCCGCCTTGCCGGCCTGGCCCTCGCTGGTGAGGTAGTCGCCGAGGAAGATCGAGTTGGCGAGGTGCAGGGCGAGCGGCTGCATCGTGCGGAGGTGGACCTCGCGGCCACCGGCGATACGGACCTCGGCGTCCGGGCAGACGAACCGGACCATCGCCAGGATCCGCAGGCACCTCTGGGGCGTCAGGTTCCACTCCTTGGCGAGCGGGGTGCCCTCGAACGGGATCAGGAAGTTCACCGGAACGGAGTCGGGGTCCAGCTCGCGCAGCGCGTAGACGACATCGACCAGGTCCTCGTCGCTCTCGCCCATGCCCGCGATCAGGCCTGAGCAGGCGGACAGGCCCGCCGCGTGCGCCTTCTGGACGGTGTCCACCCGGTCGGCGTACGTATGGGTGGTCGTGATGTCCCCGTACGTCCCCTCGGAGGTGTTGAGGTTGTGGTTGTACGCGTCCGCGCCCGCCTCGCGCAGCCGCTCGGCCTGGCCGTCGGCCAGCAGACCGAGGCACGCGCACACCTCGACGTTCTCGTTCCCGGCCTTGATGGCCTTGATCGTGTCGGAGACCCGGTCCACGTCACGGTCGGTCGGACCGCGTCCGCTGGCCACCAGGCAGACCCGCTTGGCGCCGCCGGCCAGGCCCGCCGCGGCGGCCTTGGAGGCCTCGTCCGGCTTGAGCCAGGTGTACTTCAGGATGCCGGCCTTCGAGCCGAGCCGCTGCGAGCAGTACGAGCAGTCCTCGGGGCACAGACCCGACTTGAGGTTGACCAGGTAGTTGAGTTTCACCCGTCGGCCGAACCAGTGCCGGCGCACCTTCCCGGCCGCGGCCACCACGTCGAGCACGTCGTCGTCGGAGGTGGCCAGCACGGCCAGAGCTTCGTCACGGGTCGGCAGCTCGCGCCGAAGCCCCTTGTCCACCAGCGTGTTCAGCAGGTCCATGAGGTCCGATCCTGACGTATGCGACCGCTCGCGGCCAAGGAGAGTTTGCACAACAGCCGCGGTTCGCCGTGTGGGGTATGTAACACGACCACCCCAGTACGTAGGGTCCACGGAGAGCATGGAAGACCAGGTCAGAGGCCTAAAGTCCGCATCTCGCCGCCGATTTGGTGACAGACATGAGTGAGACGAAGGGGCCAGTGGATCAGTATGGAGGGTTCCTACAGAGCGAACGAGCCATGCACGCGGCAATCACGCTCCGCAGCACGCTGGACGGGTTGCCCCCTCGAAACGAGTGCCCCTCGATACGAGTGCCCCCTCGAAATCGAGCGGACAACCGGATATCTGAGAGAACGGCTCGCTGAGCATCCCGTTACCGGCTGTGGCCGGTGGGCTGGTCGGTAGCCACAGAGACTCTGTACGGCTCTCTGAGACGCAAAGGAACCCCCGGCGTTGCTGGGTTCCTGTCTGTGTGAAGCCCCTTCAGGGGCTCTCTAGGTGGTTCACGGCCGTAACGCGGAGCGGCCGCCATACGGACGCGTAAGTAGTCATCAGGAAATGCAGGCGCATGGAGGTGGCCGACTTGGTGACCTATTTCAACGAGCAGTTGGTGGCGGAGTATCGCTACCCCGAGGTTCCTCATGCACGTATGCACGACCTCGCGACGTACGTCGAACGAGGTTTCGGGCACGGCTTCACGGCCGGCCAAGATCGACACAAGCCGGAAACCCTGCCCGCACCTCGGGGAGGGCAATGAGACCAACCGCTGCGGTGCTTTCTTGACGGTCCGCCGACGGAGTCGGTGGACCGTTTTCGTGCCGTGGACTGAGGCTGAGCAGGCCGAAGACCCGAGCGCCGCCTCGGGATGGCGCCGGATTCCACTGCTCCGGGTGTTGAGGTGCTGTCGAAGGGACGGGGAATTCGCTGGTCAGCCAGGGTCCGGCAGTTGGTTGAGCCGGTCGAGGGCCGCGGCGATGTGACCGGTCCAGGGCCAGTGCCGGGCCAAGCGGAGGATCCGTCGGCGACCGGTGATCACGAGCTGTCCGGCCGCGATGAACAGGCGGAGCCGTAGTCGGCGGGGCTCCCAGCGCCTGGCCTTTCCTGTCAGAGCGAGCATCGGCATGCATGCCAGCAGGTCGAGAGCGATCTGCACGATCTCCAGCCAGACCCGGTTCTGGGCCGTGCGGTGCAGGGGCAGATTGCGCAGGCCGGTGGCCCGGGCGCCGCGGATGCGGTCCTCGGCCCGGGCCCGCAGCCGGTGACGGAGTTCGAGTTCGGCGATCGGCCGGCCCAAGGTGTTGGTGGCGAAACAGGTCAGCCGCATGCCGTCCGCGTCCGTGAGACGCAACTGGGCTCCGGGGTGCGGTCGTTCCTTCCTGACGATCAGCCGCATTCCCTTGGGCCAGCCGTCTTGGACGTCGCCGGTGAGTTCGGCGACCCAGGCGCCGTCGCGGACCTCGCCGTCCGCCTCGACGGCCGCCGTCCAGACCGATGCCGGAACCTTCAGCACCTGCTGGTGGATCGCCTCGGTGATCACCATGCCGACCGAGTAGGACAGCCACCGTCCCCGCCGGGCGAGCCAGGCGACGAAGTCGTGGGTGCCGCCCGCGGAGTCGGTGCGGATCAGGGGCTGGCGTCAGCGCCGGTACTTCTTCGGCAGCTGGGCCAGGGCCAGTTGGGCGGCGGTGATGTGGTCGGTGGCCGTGTTCGATCCTGCGTTGCCTGCTCTGAGCAGGGCCGCCACCGGTTCACCCGTGCCGCCCGGTCCGTGGTCGACGAACCCCATCAGCGGGTGGTGGCCGTAGGTTCGCTTCCACGTGGGTGCGGCGTCCTCCTTGTCCGAGTGCGCGATCACCAGCACCCCGTCGAGGTCCACGGTCACCGTCCCGCCCGCGTCAGGCGCTTCCCGTCCGGCCAACCGCCAGACATGTCGGCGGACTTCAGCCCGCGCGGCACGGATGGCCCGCAGGGCCTTCTCTCCGGAGGTGGCCAGGGCCTCGATGAGGCGGGAGACCGTCGGGTCGGAGGCCACCGGACCGAACACGGCCGGCCCGGCCCGCAGCATGGCGACATCCGCGAGGCAGTCTCCGCCCAGCGCGACCGCCCAGGGCCAGGTCCAGCAGGATCAAGCCTCGGACACCCCACCTCGTGAAAGCGCGAGACTAAGGGACGTAAGACGCCGGTTCCTCGCGTTCACGGCGCAATCAAGATTCCCGACAGAGTCGCTCACTGTTCGATCGACGTGCTGCTCAACTCGGCGGAACCCTGGTCATGGGCCGACGGGCAGCAGGATGCCTCCGGTGAGGTGGAGGAGTTCGGTGACTGTGGTGGGGAAGACGGTGTGGGGGGTCCCGGCGGCGGCCCAGAGTCGGGGGTAGTCGCCCAGTGCCTCATCGACCACGGTGGGAAGCGGCTGTGGGTGGCAGACGGGAGCCACGCCTCCGATCGCCTGCCCGGTGGCTTGGCGTACCTGTTCCGGGGTGGCACGCCGGAGCTTGCCACGTCCCCACCGGGTGGCAAGTGCCGTGACGTCCACCTTGTGCCGACCGCTGGTCAGCACCAGCACCGGTTCGTCGTCCGAGATGAAGACGAGGCTGTTGGCGATCGCGCCCACATCGCAGCCGAGGGCCGCGGCTGCGTCGGCGGCGGTGCGGGTCGACTCCGAGAGCTCGCGCACCTCGCTCACGATGCCCGCCGCTGCGAGGGCGCGGGCCACCTCCATGGTGCGAACGGGGAGGGACGTGCCGTCCAGGGGCGCCATGCTGACTCCTTCGTGCGGTGGCACCTTCGTGCGTTCCGTAAACAGAACGTTCTGTTTGTGGAACGGTAGGACCCTCGGGGCGATCGGGCAACTTCCCTGGGCGAGGAGTGGAGGCGCCATGGATCTGACTCGCGTCGGCTTGCGTTTGCGGGAGTTGCGCGAAGCGCAGGGTCTGACCCTGTCGGAACTGGCTCGCAGGTCCAGGATCGGCAAGGGGACACTCTCGGAATTGGAGAGCGGTCGCCGCAACCCCACTCTGGAAACGCTCTACGCGGTGACGACGGCGATGAAGGTCCCACTGAGCGCCGCGCTGAGTGATCTCGCGTCTTCCGCCCAGATCTCCGGTGACGCGGTCGACGCCGTCCTCGTCGAGCGGTTCGAGGCCGACGCCTCGGTCGCGGAAACCTACCGGGTTCGCATCCGTGCCGGGAAGAGGCAGGAGTCCGCACCTCATGCGACCGGCACGACAGAGCACATCATCGTCTTCGCCGGCACCGCACGTGTTGGTGCACTGGGTGCGCCTGCTCTGATCGGCCCCGGCATGCACGGCAGTTGGGCCGCCGACCTCGGGCACCTGTATGAGGCGCCCTGGGGAGACGTCGAGGCCCTGCTGGTCGTGCGTTACCCACAGTGATGCTCCACCGGCTCCTGCTTCGGCAGGTTTCCGGCTTCTCGTGAGGGGCTTCGCCATGGGCGGGAGCGGGCTTCGCCCCGGTTTCGCCGAGGTGTGGGCAGCCGGGGGCCGCCCCGTCCCGGTCCGTCTGTGACACACCGTCAAAATACCGGATCGCGCTCCTCCGCAACCCGGTCTCGGATGGTGGGACGCGGGTTGCCCGGCGTGAGAAGGGCTGGCAAGAATTGGGCCGGTGAGCGAAATCGATCATCCGAAGTTACCCAGGGCCGCGTCGGCCACCGCCGTGTTAGCCGGCCTGATCGCGGTGCTCGTGGGAGTCACCAGTTCTGCCGCGATCGTCTTCACCGCTGCCGAAGCGGCAGGGGCGGGACCGCGGGAGCTCACCTCCTGGATGCTGGCCCTCGGGGTCGGCATGGGGGTCACCTGCATCGGTCTGTCCCTGCGGTACAAGGCCCCGGTCGTCACCGCGTGGTCCACCCCCGGGGCGGCGCTGTTGGTGTCCGGCCTGCACGGGGTGACGATGGCTCAGGCCGTCGGCGCCTTTCTGGTCTCCGCCGCACTGATCGTGCTCAGCGGACTGACCGGTTGGTTCGAGCGCGTGATGGGCAGAATTCCGGTACCGCTAGCGGCGGGTCTGCTCGCCGGGGTGCTCGTACAGTTCGGCACCGGACTTTTCGCCAGTATGGACGGCCACTTCGCTGTCGTGTTCTCCATCTTCGCGGTCTATCTCCTGGGCCGGCGGCTGCTGCCCCGCTACGCGATCATCCTGGCGCTCGCCGTCGGTGTCGCGGTCGCGGCCGCACAGGGTTCGCTGCGACCGGGCAGAATTCGGTTCGCCTTCGCCGAACCGGTCTTCACGGCCCCCGCATTCTCATGGCAGGTGATCATCAGTGTCGCGCTGCCACTGTTCGTCGTGACGATGGCTTCGCAGAATCTGCCGGGCGTCGCGGTCCTGCGCGGCGACGGCTACGACCGGGTGCCGGTGTCGCCGCTGATCACCTGGACGGGCTTCACCAATCTGCTGCTCGCGCCGTTCGGCTGCTTCGGACTGAACCTCGCTGCCATCACGGCGGCCATCTGCACCGGGCGTGAAGCACACGAGGACCCGGACCGACGCTACTTGGCGGGGGTCTCGGCGGGACTGTTCTACCTGGCTGTGGGTATCTTCGGCGGAACGGTGGCCTCGCTGCTGACCGCGCTGCCCACGGCCCTGATCCTCGGCATCGCCGGGCTCGGACTGCTGGGCACCATCGGGAACTCCCTGGCCTCCGCACTCTCGGACGAGAGTCTGCGGGAGGCCGCGGTAGTCACGTTCCTGGCGACCGCGTCCGGGGTGACCCTGCTCGGCGTGGGTTCCGCGTTCTGGGGGCTGCTGGCCGGAGCGCTGACCGTCGCGGTGACGCGCGGACGCCACCGTCCGCGTGAAACCGGCACTTCGCAGGAGCAGGCCCGGCCCGCCGCTGTGCCCACGCCCTCCAGCACCACGCCCTCCAGCACCACGCCCTCCAGCACCACGGCCGCCGACGCGCCCGAGTCTCCCGCCGAGCGACCGGTTTCCTCCGCCTTCACTCATGCACGAGCCTCAACTACACGTTCCACAAGGTGAGATGACCTTGATCAGGGGGTCGGCCAAAGAAGACGCGCTCGTAGAGCGAATGGCCGTGCGGGACGCACACCTCACCCCGCCGCCCCCTCGCCCTCTGAACGAGGACCTTCGGGCCCGTTTTTCCGGCGCGAAGTAGTCCCGCCACGAGCCACCCAGTCGGCCGGCAACCGCGACGATCGACGGAGGACACGTTCACGTGCACTCCACACCGTCCATCCAGCGGGCTCTGCATTCCCGGTATCCGGTGCCTCATCGGCGGGACGGCACTGTGCCATGAGCTCCTCGTGAGGGAGGAGAGTGCAAAGGTGAGAGGGAGAGTATAAAGACCAGAGGGGAGGGCACAAAGATGAGAGAGGGATCCGAACGAGTCTTCCGCCGGCTGACTGGCAATGAGCAAATGCCGTCCTGGCGCTCTTGGGGCGTGAAATATGGAAATGGTCACAGTGATGCCTGAACTCTCGGCATTCTCCCAAGTCTTCATAGGTTTGTGCCCGCGCCGTCCACTCTTCGGACACCCAGGTGGCCCGTACGGAAACATGTGGCCAGCGGCAATCCAGTCATCCCAAGTTCCCGCCGTGATCTGCTTGTTCTTTGCGGCAGAAGATGCGAGCATGAATGCAATGACCGTATAACGCTTGTCCTTGTACGGTTAAATGTTCAGGCACCTCTTCCGAGGATCAACTTGACCCTTATCTTCACTGTGTGCGGAACCTCGCACTAGATGTCGTCACTCGCGGTTCAATGGGGGAATTATGTCGGATTTGGATGTACTCGCGCCTGAGGCAATCCGTGTTCTGTCGGGCATTGAACTGGCGTCGAAGGCTCAGCCGGCGCGTCACCGGGCTGCCGGCGAAGCCGCGCCATCTGCCGGTCACGCACCACGGGACCTGGACCGGTTTCCCTGCGCGTCCCGCAGCTCCGCACAGTGCCGAGCCGGCGGTACGGCGCCACGGTCGTGACGGACACCACGACGTAGACCGGTGTCGAACCGGTCCGGCCGGAGCGTCTCGGCCCGTTCCTGTCGCGTTCGCCGGACCAAGATTCTCCTGACCGATGCGCGGATGGCCGCGGTGATCGGTACGTGTTCTCGTCCGGATCGCCAGGCCGTGATGCCGTATTTCCTCGTAGCGTGTCGGACGATCTCGGATCACGGGTGCACCGCCCGGAGCGTTGTCGTGCGCTGAATGGTCGCGCCCTGAAGGGTTGCGCTCGGGATCGGGGTGTCGCCTCGGCACGCTCGGGTGGTCCCGTAAAGATCGACGAATCCCTCGTCGACCGATGACCCGCCGCCGGCGCCACTCGGAACACCGTGAAGTCCGCGGGCTTGCGAACGTCCATTCCTGTGAATTGAAGACTGCCCGGGAAACGTGGCGAAGGTTCTGTTGACGTTACCAAAAGCTGCATGGTGAACTCGGAGACGTCTGAAGGGCTTGCCCCGCAGGAATGCTCGCAGGCTCCCTTTCCCGTGCGGTGCTCCGCATGCGCCGATAAACCCGTACCGCTGTGACCGACCATGCCAGTACTGCCGCTCGCGCACGTTCCTGTACTGCTCATCACAAGAAAGTGGAGAAATGAATCAGATCGCCGAGACCAAGAAATTCTCCCTCAGCGCCGAAGAGCTGGAGAAATTCCAGCGTGACGGATACATCGGTCCGTTCGACCTCTACGAGAAGGAGGAGATGGAGGCGAACCTCCAGGCCCTCCGACCGAAGCTGCTGAGCACCAAGAAGGCCATTTACGGTGACGGCAAGGCCGTCTCCGGCAACACCAACCTGGCGAACTACGACCGCCACCTGGACGTCGACTTCCTCGCGGACCACATCACGCGCCCGGAGATCGTCGACCGAGTCTCCAGCATCCTCGGCCCGGACACCCTGTGCTGGCGCTCGGAGTTCTTCCCGAAGTACCCCGGCGACGAGGGCACCGATTGGCACCAGGCCGACAACTTCTCGAACGTCGCCGGGTCCAAGCACCCGCAGATCGTCTGGCCCGAGGACGCGGACTTCGGCGGGACCATCACCGTCTGGACGGCCTTCACCGAGGCCAACGTCGAGAACGGCTGCCTCCAGTTCATCCCGGGCTCGCACAAGACGATGAACTACGACGAGTCCAAGACCATGGACTACAACCCGGACGCCATCAACAGCACGGAGAAGAACGGTATCCGCCGTGGCTTCTTCGGTCATGACTACCGCCAGCTCCAGAAGGACCCCAACTGGAGCCCGGACGAGTCGAAGGCCGTCTCCCAGGTCATGCGCCAGGGCCAGTTCATCGTCTTCTGGTCGACGCTCATGCACGCTTCGCACCCCCACAGCGGTCTCACCGACCAGATGCGGCTGGGCTTCGCCGGCCGCTACCTGCCGACCTCGGTCAAGGTCTACCCGTACTCCACCGAGCTGGAGGAGTTCGGCGGACAGGCCAGCCTCGCCCAGTTCGGCAACGTCCTGACCTCGGGCCGGGACAGCTACGGCCACAACCGCTTCGTGGACAGCACGGTCAACGGCCACCCGTTCCGCACCAACTGAAAACAGAGGACAGCCACCGTGTCGAACGACGCCCAGAGCACGCGGACCCCGACCCAGCAGGATCTGGAGCAGTGGGTCCTCACCACCTGCCGGGACCTCGGTCTCGCCGTGGAGAACGCCGATGACGACTTCTTCGAGGCCGGCGGCAACTCACTGACCGCGATACGCCTGATCGCCCAGGCGGACGAGGCCTTCGGCGAGGACGCCCTGTCCCCGGACGACCTCTTCGCCCGCGGCGCCGTCCGCGACGTCGCCGCGTCGATCCTCCAGAAAATCCAGGGCTGAGGGAGCCGGCCGTGCGGCCCGACAGCGGCATTTGGACGCCGGTACTCCGGCCCGCGGTGGGAACCCGCCGCATCCGGCTGATCTGCTTCCCGTACGCGGGGGGCGGCCCCGACCTCTTCAGGAGCTGGGCGGCCGGTCTGGACGACGGAGTGGAACTGGTCGCTGTCAGGCTGCCCGGCCGGGGACCCCGGCTCCGTGAGCCGATGTACGAAGACTGGGAGGCCCTGCTCACCGACACGTTCACCGCACTGTGCTCAGGCGACCTGCTCAGCGCACCGCACGCCTTCTACGGACACAGCTTCGGAGGCCGGCTAGCCTACGAGATGACCCACCTGGCCGCCCGGATGTACAAGGGAACCACCCGGCGACTGTTCGTGTCGGGCAGCCGCAGCCCCAACTTCCCGCAGGTGCGCCCCTATCTGCACGAACTGCCGCAGGACGCCTACCTCGACGCGGTCCGCGGCATGGGCGGCACACCCGCCGAAATCCTCGACGACAAAGCCATGATGCGGCTGTTCCTGCCTACCATGCGGGCCGACATGCGGCTGGCGGAGCTCTGGGGCGACCGCCATGGCGCCCGCGGTATGGACGTGCCCATCACCGCACTCCACGGACGCGACGACCCTGTCGACGGACACGCCGCCATGCGCGACTGGAAGCTCTACAGCACCCGCGACTGCGAAGTGGTGGAGATGCCCGGGGGGCACTTCTTCCTGGACACGCACCGCGAACGACTGCTGGAAGCAATCAACACGAGGCTGGGGGGACCCTCATGACCACACCACACCGCGCCACTGCCGCTGCCCTGGCGGCGCACCGTGCCCTCAACCAGGGCACCACCACCCCGTACCCCGAACTCTCGGTCAAGGAGCTGTTCGAGGCCCAGGCGGCCCGACGCCCCACCGCGACGGCGCTCGTCCATCCCGAAGGCCGTCTCTCCTACCGGGCGCTGGACGGGCTCGCGAACGACCTCGCCGCGCGGATGGAAGACGCGGGTGTCCGCCCCGGCGACACCGTCGCGGTACTCATCGCCCGCTCGGCAGAGCTGATCGTCACGCTGCTGGCCGCGGCCAAGTGCGGAGCCGCCTACCTTCCCGCCGACGTGTCCTGGCCGGACGGCCGACTGGGCACTCTGCTGGAATGCACCGGCAGCAGCCATGTCCTCACCCGCGCCGCCGACACCGGCGCCGTCGGCATCCGGCTGCCGGGCCGGACCGTCGTCCCGGTCGAACTGGGCTCGCTGACCGAACGGCGGGAGCCGCCGTCGTACCAGGGCTCCCCGGACGACATCGCGTACATCAACTTCACCTCCGGCTCCACGGGTGTCCCCAAGGGCGTCCCCATACGCAACCGTGGCATCGTCCGCCTCGTCCACAACGCCCGCTACGCGCGGCTGGACGGGGACACCGTCCTTCTCCAGCTGGCACCAGCTTCCTTCGACGCGGCAACCTTCGAGATCTGGGGTGCGCTGCTCAACGGCGGCACGTGCGTGCTGTACCCGGACTCCTTCGTCCGGCTCGGCCGACTGCGCCGTGTCCTGACCGAGCACCGGGTGAACGTACTCTTCCTCACCACCGCCCTCTTCAATACCGTCGTCGACGAGGCCCCGGAGACTCTCGACAGCGTCACCACGCTGCTGACCGGCGGCGAGGCGCACTCCCTGTCCCACATGGCCACCGCTCTTCGCGCGTATGGCGCTGATCGGATCGTCAGTGTCTACGGGCCCACCGAGTGCACCACCTTCGCCACCTACCACCCGGTCCGCACGCTCCACCCGGACGAGTCCAGCCTCCCCATCGGCCGGCCTGTCCAGAACACCCGCGCCTACGTGGTCCATGACGGCAGGCTGTGCGAACCGGGGGAAACCGGTGAGCTCCTGCTCGCCGGACCCGGTCTGTCCCCGGGCTACCTCGGGCTGCCGGAGACCAACACGCGCCAGTTCGTGGAGGCGGACATCGGCGGGGTCCGCGAACGGCTCTACTGCACCGGCGACCGCGCCCGCCTCTCGGAGCAGGGTCACCTAATGTTCCAGGGCCGGCTGGACGACCAGGTGAAGGTCAACGGCTTCCGCATCGAACTGGGCGAAATCGCCTACCACTTGGACACGCACCCCGCCGTGCGCCAGAGCTTTGTCACCACCAGGCCGAACACGCAGGGCGGACAAGAGATCATCGCCTTCGCGGTACCCGACACCGTGGACCGCGACCCCGAGGAGATCCGCGCGCACCTGCGGGGCATCCTGCCCGCCTACATGGTGCCACCCGTCATCCGGTTCTGTGCCGAACTACCACTGACCGCCACGGGCAAGGTGGACCGGCGCACCCTGCTCGCCGCTCACCAACCCCTCACGATTCCCGCAGGAGCGTCGTCATGAGTACCTCGCTCACCGGTCGCCGGCCCACCGACCGGGAACTGGCCCTGGAATTCCCCTTCTTCGGCTCGGACCACGACGCGTTCCGCGCCCGGATCCGCGCCCGCATCGTCGAGAGCGTGCTGCCCCGGGCCGAGGCCTGGGAGGAGCAGCACGGCATCCCGGCCGACGCCTGGAAGGAACTCGGCGCGGCCGGCCTCCTGGACGTGGGTCACACCGGCGAGGACTTCCTGCGCAGCGCTGTGCTGCTCGAGGAACTGGGCTCGACCGGCTACGCCGGGATCAGGGCCTCCATCGGAGTCCACGCATACATGGCACTCTCCTACGTCCTGTTGTTCGGCACTCCCGAACAGCAGGCGGCACATGTGCCCGCCGCCCACCGTGGCGAGCGCATCACCGCACTGGCCATCAGCGAGACCGGGGCCGGATCGGATCTGCGCGGTCTGCGGACCTACGCGGCGCCGAGCGGCTCCGACGCCGCCGCGGGTTTCGTGCTCGACGGACACAAGAGTTATGTGGCCAACGGCATGGGCGCCGGTCTGCTCGTCGTGCTGGCCCGCACGCGCCGGCCCGCCCCGGACGCCGGGGCGGAGCACGGGCTGACGGGGGCGAGCATGCTGCTCGTCGACGCCGACAGCCCTGGGATCACCCGGCGCCCGCAGCCGATGCTGGGCTGGCGCGCCGCCGACATCACCGAGATCACGTTCGACGGGGTCGAGGTCCCCGCCGATGCCCTGCTCGGCCGACGGGACCGAGCGCTGATGCAGGTGATGCGCGCCCTGGACTTCGAACGGCTGGTGGCGGGACTGCTGGCGGTCGGCGGCGTACGGCACACCCTGCGTCTGCTCGACGAGCATGTCCGCGCCCGCAGGGTCAAGGGCGTGCCCCTGGCTTCGCACCAGTCCGTACGGCACCGTCTCGGTGAGCTGTACGGAGAGTTCGACATGGTGCGTCGATACGCCTTCCACGCGGCCTGGCTGCACTCGAAGGGCCGTCTCGACACCTGCACGGCGTCGGTCCTGAAGCTGCGTTCCACCGAACTGGCGCTGGCCGCGGCCCAGGTGTGCGCCCAGTACCACGGCGCGCAAGGGTACCTCGAAGGGTCCGCCGTGGCGCGTCTGCACCGGGACGCGACGGCCGGAACCATCGCGGCAGGGGCCAGCGAGCTCATGCGTGACATGATTTTCGAGGCGAGCTGAGATGGCGGGGAAAAGCACCATGCCTGTGCCCGCCGGCGCTTCCGCACCGACGGCAGATCCGAACGGAACCGACAGCCCGGGATCGAAACCGCGCCGGGGCCTGGCCGTGGCTGTCGTGGTGACCGCCGTCATCCCCATCGCTGTCGTCGCCGCCATCGCCGTGGGCCTGCCCGGCCCCGAAACTGCGACGGGAGCAGGCAGCGCGCCGAAGCTGGGCGCCACCGGCCACTTCTTCCTCGCCGTCGTCGTCGTCCTGGCCGCGGCCCACCTCGGCGGCGCACTCGCCCGCCGACTCGGCCAGCCCAGCGTGATCGGTGAGATCCTCGCCGGCCTCGCCCTGGGGCCGTCACTGCTCGGCAACCTGGCGCCCGGGTCCATGGCCTGGCTGTTCCCGACCGACAGCCGCCAACCCATGGAGGGACTGGCCCAACTGGGCCTCATCCTCTTCATGTTCGGAGTGGGCCAAGAACTCGCCGGCATGCGCCTGCGGGGCGCGGCGACGCGGGCCCTCCTGGTCAGCCAAGCCTCGGTACTGGTGCCGTTCGCGCTGGGCGCGGCCGTCGCCGTACCGCTTGCCGAACGCTACGCGGGGCGGAACGGCGACATGGCCTTCGTCCTGTTCATCGGCTGCGCCCTGAGCATCACGGCCTTCCCCGTCCTCGCCAGAATTCTTGCCGACCTCGGGATCTCACGCACCGAGGCGGGACGGCTCAGTCTCTTCGCGGCGGCTGTGGGCGACGGGATCGGCTGGCTGATCCTCGCGGCGATCCTGGCCGTCGCCCATGGCTCCGACCCCACTGCTCTGCTGCTCAACGGCTTTGTCGCCGTCGTCATGGCCGCGGTGTTCCTGGGCCCCGTCAAACGCCTGCTGTCCCGCTGGGCCGGTCGAGACCAGCGCGGCGGCGCCGCGACCGGGGTGCTCCTCGTCGGCGGCGTCGCCGGAGCGGCCACGCTCACGGCCGTGATCGGTCTGCACCAGCTGATCGGCGCCCTGCTGGTCGGCCTGGCCTGGCCGGTCCGCGGGGCGGCCGTCGCCGAGCGACTGACGGGCACGGCCAAGACCGTGCTGCTGCCGTTCTTCTTCTTCGGCTTCGGGCTGACGGCCGACCTGAGCGCCCTGCACTGGGACGGCGGGACAATCCTGGTCTTCCTCGGGCTGCTCGTCCTGGCCGCCGTTGGCAAGATCGCCGGGCCCGGCCTGTGCGCTTGGCTCACCGGAATGGAGCGGCGGCCCGCGCTCGTTCTCGGGGTCCTGCTCAACGCCCGTGGCCTGACGGAACTCATCGTCATCCAGATCGGATACGACGCGGGGATCATCGATGCCAAGATGCTCGCCATCCTCACCCTGGTCGCGCTGGGCACCACCGTGATGACGAGTCCCCTGCTGCGCCTGCTCAAAGCGACCGGGCCGGGCCGCAGCGACAGCCGTGAACCGGCCCCGGCCGAACCGTCGGCCGGGGAGCTCGCGCCGCGCGCCTGAGCCCCGGCCGGCTGCCACGCGTGGTCGACACGGTGCGCGACCTTGGCTTCGGCCGCTCCCCATGCGGCATGTCACCCCCCGCGGTTCGGTTCCTCGGCGCCGGGCCCCGCCCATGACGCGAAATCCTCCTCCTCCTCACGACGCTCGCCACCGGCACCTGCGGACGCTGCCCCATCCGGTGGCCTGGCGAGGCACCCCCGGTAAGCGAAAGGAAGGACCGAAGCACATGCCCACGGACGTCGACTCCCCTTTCCCTTTCCCCTTCACCGCGCCGCGACCGGTAGCCGCTGCGGTCGAGCAGGCTCGACGAAGAGGCGTGGACTGGGCCGGTCGGGCACGGACTGCTCCAGCCGACGGGGGGCCGCCCGCAACTGGGCTCGCTTCCTTCGGTCTCTCCTCGCGGAGGCCGACGCCCGCCGTTCCCGCACCGTCCCCGGCCTGGAGGGCTATGTGGCCCTGCGCCGGGAGACCACGGCGGTACGTGTATCTCGACGCCATGGACATCCTCGCCCACTGCAACGATGTCCATGGCGTCGAGCGCGAAGAGGCCCGCGGAGACATTCCCAACCTGGTGCTCGTTCTCGAGGCCGCGAGCGGACGCAGTCACGAGCAGGTGATCGACGGGATACGCCACGGGGTCGGTCGGCTGGCGGAGGAATTTCAGCGTCTCGCGGCAGGGACACCCGCCGTCTGTGAACGCCTGTCCTGCGACCCGTACGAGCGAGTGAGCACCGAGCGCCATCTCAGGCCGCGGTGTCCGGGGTCGGGGTCTCGGAGCCGGTGTAACGTCCGTGGCCGTGAACTTGGCATGATGTAAGGGGTAGTTGATGCAAAGGCTTTTGCTGGTGGGTGTGGGGCTGACGGGGCGGCCGTATGTCGCGGCGGCCCGGCGACTCGGGGTACGGCTCCATGTGGTGGAGACGAAGCCGCAGGCTGAGGCGCTGGCCGGCAGCGTCGACGAGGTCACGGTGTGCCGGGGTATGTCGGACGAGGCGTGGTACGAGGCGGTGAGCGAGGCGGCGCGTGCGGCGTCGCCCGACGGTGTGGTCGCCTTCAGCGAACCGCATGTGCTGGCCGCCTCGCTCCTGACGGATGAACTCGGCCTGCCTGGGCCCACGTTGAAGGCTGCCGTACTGTCGCGCAACAAGGCGCTGCAGCGGGCCCGATTCGCCGCGGCGGGGATAGGCCAGCCGGAGTTCCTGGTAGCCGAGCGACTGGGGGATGCCAGGGGCTGGGCCGCCGGGCGCATGCCGGTGGTGGTCAAGCCGCTGTCCTCCGCCGGCAGTGCGGGCGTGGAACTCGTGGCGGACATTTCGGCGTACGACGAAGCCGTAGCGCGCCGGGACGGTGAGGGCAAGCTCCTGGTGGAGCGCGCGGTGACCGGACCGGAGTACAGCTGGGAGGCGCTCGTCCGCGAGGGCAAGGTGTGGTGTGCCAACCTGACGGCGAAGGAGACCACCGGCCCGCCGTACTTCGTGGAGACGGCGCACCGCACGGCGGCCGAGGTGGACGACGAGGTCCGGGCGGAGGTCGCCGGCCTCGGTGCCGCCGTTCTCGACGCCATGGGGATGGATACTGGCATCGTCCACCTGGAGTTCCGGCTCACGCCGAGCGGCCCGGCGGTGATGGAGGTGGCGGTGCGCACTCCGGGCGATCGCCTGATGGATCTGCTGGGGATGACCTACGGCATCGACTGGTACGAGATGGTCATCCGGTTGGCACTGGGCCGCGAACTCCCGCAGCCTCCCGCCGCGTTGTGCCGCACTGCGAGTTACCTGCCCTCGGCACGGCCGGGAACGGTCGCCGAGGTGCGGGGCCTGGTCGAAGTCCTGGACCATCCTTGCGTCGTCGAGGCGGAGGTGGGCGTCGCGCCGGGCGACGCCGTCGCTCCGCTGCGGTCGTCGGCCGGACGCGTCGGGCACGTGCTGTTGAAGGCGCCGGACGCGCGGACGCTCGAAGCCGCGCTCGACGACGTGCGCCGCACTCTCCAGGTGACGACCCGTTAGGGACGAACCCGCGCTGACACGGAACCCCGCCGTCTCGTCGGCCCGTTGGGCGCGGAGGCGGGGGGTACGGGTGGAACCCCGCTTGGTCGGGGTCGGCCTGGCGTCCAATCCGTCGGACCGTGCGGCCGTCGTGGGGGCGGGCCGGGAGATGACGGGGCCACAGCGGAGCGGGAACTCGATCGTGAGGTTCGAATCGCATGACCACGGCAAAGATCGACAGCCCGGCACTCCGGGACGGCGCGGCCATCTGGAGGATCGCCCGGGACTCGAAGACGCTCGACCTGAACTCGTCCTACAGTTACCTGCTGTGGTGCCGGGACTTCGCCGCCACATCCGTGGTGGCCCGCGGTGCTGACGGGGAGCCGGTCGGCTTCGTCACCGGGTACGTCCGGCCCGACCACCCGCGGGTGCTGGTCGTCTGGCAGGTCGCCGTCGACCGGGAGCATCGCGGTCAGGGAATCGCCGCCGCGCTGTTGGACGCGCTTACCGAGAGGGTCGCCGCCGACAGCGGCCTGGAGGGTGTCGAGACCACCATCACCCCCGACAACGACGCCTCGATCCGGCTCTTCACGTCCTTCGCGGAACGGCACGGGGCCGGTGTCGACCGCACGGTGCTCTTCGGCAGCGAGCTCTTTCCCGAGGGCGGTCACCTCCCCGAGGTGCTCTTCCGGATCGGCCCGCTCGTCCCGCGGTCCCGCTGATCCGGCCGTGCGCCCGATTCCTGCTCGTCCCGGACCCCATCCGCCACCCGTCCCGCCGTCACAGGAAAGCGAAAACAGACATGTCGACTGAGGGCCGCACAAGACCCCGTTGTATGACAATCAAATTCGTCCCGTAAATGGAAGAGTTGTTCTCGCTTCTGCCAGGCAAAACGGGACATCCTTCGTGGAGCCGGCCGCATGCAGAATCCTGATCTCACTATCTGGGAAACCTGCCCGTCATCGTTGCTCAGGTCGGCGGCGGTCGGTATTCTCCTAAAAGATCACTGGTGCAGGGGGTCTGCCCAGGTCGCGCAGCGTCATCGCCGCGCATCAGAAATTCAACCGGGGAGGCGTCGTTGCCGGATTATTTAGCGCCGCGGACACCTATTGCCGCCAGCGGTCCCGTGCGGGCGACGGGCGCCGAATGAGTGCACGGGTCATCACTGAAATCCCCGGCGAGGCATCGAGGCGGTTGCTCGCCGAACAGGCGGCCGTCGAATCCTCGGCGCGCGCCTATCCTCGGCTCACGCCGATTGCCATCAGTCACGGGGACGGCGCCTACCTCACCGACGTCGACGACAACGTCTTCCTGGACTTCCTCACCGGAGCCGGGGTGCTGGTGCTCGGCCACAACGACCCCGAACTGCTGCGCGCGGCGCAGGCGCAGCTTGAGGTGAGCACCCACGGGCTGGACTTTCCCACCTCGGCGAAGCAGGACTTCACCCGCGAGCTCCTGCGGATGCTGCCCGAGGCGATGCGCAACAAGACGAAGATCCACTTCTGCGGACCGACCGGGGCCGACGGGGTCGAGGCAGCGGTCAAGCTATGCAAGACGTTCACGGGACGAAGCGGTGTCGTTTCCTTCCACGGCGGGTTCCACGGCAGTACGCAGAGCACGCTGGCATTGACCGGGCTGCGGGCCTCGAAGGAACTTCCCGGCAATCCGTCGATCTCCTCCTTCTTTCCTTACTCCTATTGCCACAAGTGTCCCCTCGGGCTGTCGCCTGAGAGTTGTTCAGTGAATTGCATCCAGTATCTGGAGAACATGCTGAACGATCCGAGCGGAGGCACGCCCAGACCTGCCGCAGTAATTCTGGAACTGGTCCAGGGCGAAGGTGGCGTCATTCCAGCGCGCCTCGATTTCGTCCGTCGGCTCAGAGAGCTGACCCGCGAACTCGATATTCCGCTGATCGTCGACGAGGTGCAGACGGGGTGCGGCCGCACCGGTACGTGGTACGCCTTCGAGCAATACGGAATCGAGCCCGAGGTCGTCGTCTCGTCGAAGGCGCTCGGCGGCGGACATCCCGTATCGGTGATTCTCTTCGACGAGCGTCTCGACGGCTGGAAGCCCGCCGCGCACACCGGAACCTTCCGCGGCAACCAGCTCGCCTTCGCCGCGGGCGCGACGCAGATCCGGGTGATGGAACGCGATGACGTCCTGGGTAACGTGCGCAAGGTCGGGGTCCACATGAAGGACGGCCTGCGCCGGCTGCAGGAGCGTCACGATTTCATCGGCGACGTCCGTGGCCTGGGCCTGATGCTCGGCGTCGAGTTCGCGCCGCTCGGCTCCTGGTCGGCCGGCGAGGTGGTCGACCGGGTCCGGACGGCCGCGCTCCGTCGGGGTCTGATCTTCGAGCCCGCCGGACGCGACGGATGCGTCGCCCGCTTCCTTCCCCCGCTCAACCTGACCAGGGAAGAGGCGGACGAGGCCCTGGACATCCTGGCCGCGGCGATTGGTGAGGTTGCTGAATCAGCCGAGTCCCTGCGAGGACACCTTGACCGCTGACACGCACCCCGTGCAGGTCCTCAAGTTCGGCGGATCCTCGTTCCTCGACCTGTCGGACTACACGGACGTCGCCGCCTACGTGACCGGAATGCTCACATCCGCGGACGCCAGGATCGCCGTCGTGGTGAGCGGCATGTCCGGAAGCACTGGACGACTGCTCGAAGCCGCGCTGAGCATCGATCCAGATCTCCACCCGCAGGTCCAGGACCAGGTTCTGTCCACGGCGGAGATGGTCAGCGCGAGCTTCCTGCGCGCCGCGCTGAGCGCGGCCGGCTGCCGGACCACCGACCTCTGGGCACCGCAGGCGGGCATCCGCAGCGACAACGCGGCCACCCAGGCCCGGATCGTCTCCATCGATCCCCGCCCGCTCCGCGACGCCTTCGCCGAGCACCGGGTGGTCGTCGTGGCCGGCGGCCAGGCGATGGACGACGACAACCGCATCACCATGCTCGGCCGCAACAGTTCCGACCTCACCGCCGTCGCCCTCGCGGCCAGCCTGTCGGCCGGGCAGTGCCACATCTACGGCGACACACCCGGCGTCTTCACGGCCGATCCCCATGTCGTGCCGTCCGCCCGGCTGATGCCGCGGCTGACGTACCGGCAGTGCCGTCAGATGTCCGAGTCGGGCGCGAAGGTGCTGCACTGGGGAGCGGTCCGGTACGCACAGGAGCAGGGGGTCGTGATCCGTTGCCTGCGGACTGCCGCGGCGCTCGCGGGGGAGGCCGCACCGGGGACCTCTGTGGGCGCTGGACCAGGCGAGACCGCCGTCGTGGGCGACGCGCGCATCCGGTTGTACCGACTGCCGGCCGCGAGCGACGCCAACGCGCCGGTCCGGGCACTGCGCGAGGCCAATCTCGTGGCGCACGTCGTCGACCAGCACGGTACCGCCCTGTTGGCGTTCCCCGCCGGACAGGAACCCGGACGCTCACTGGCGGACCTGGGCCTGGACGCGGAACCCGTCGAAGGCTTGGGCATGGTCTCGGTGGTCGCGCCGGACGGCACCGCCACGAGACGACTCGTCGCCCGCGAGGACGTCGACAGCACCGTCCGCTCCGTACACGAGGACCTGTACGGAGTGCCCGACGCCGGAGACGAATCCCGGGCCCCGTCCAAAGAGCGCTCGCGATACAGCGGACTGCTCCTAGGCTCGGCGGCCCCGACGGCGGACTCCGGCGCGTTCACGGCCGCCACCCGGGAGTAATGCATGCGGATCGTCCTCGGCCTCATCGTGACAGCCGTATGGGGCCTCAGCTTCTCGATGATCAAAATCGCGCAGGAGACCTTCGACCCGTTGTTCCTGCTGGTCCTGCGGTTCGTGCTGTGCTTCCTGCCGGCGGTGTTTTTCGTCCGGCGCCCGCAGGTCCCACTAAGGCAACTCGCGAGCTACGGACTGGCGTTCGGGATAGGTCAGTTCGGTCTGCTCTTCTTCGGCATCAAGGCCGGACTCTCGCCCGGCCTTGCCTCCGTGGTACTGCAGCTCCAGGTGTTCTTCACGATCTCGTTCAGCGCGCTGCTCCTGAAGGAGCGGATGACACGAGGCCAGGTCGCGGGACTCGTCCTGGGGTTCGCCGGTGTGGTCATGGTCGGCGGGATCACCAAGGGAACGGTGACGATCGTCGGCCTGCTACTGGTCACGTGTGCGGCGATGTCCTGGGGAGCGGCCAACGTCCTCGTCAAGAGGATGGACCACGCGGATCCCCTCGGGCTGATCGTATGGTCGAGCCCGATACCGGCAGCGATCCTGCTGCCCTGCTCGCTCGTCGTCGAAGGCTACACATCGATCGAGTCATCGGTTCGGGCCATGGACTGGACCGCATTCGGCGCGCTGCTCTTCATCGCGTACCCCACGACGGTCATCGGGTATTCCGTCTGGAACGCACTCCTGCAGAGGTATGAAACGGGCCGTGTCGCGCCGCTCACCCTGCTGGTCCCGGTGTTCGGTCTGGCCTCGTCGATGTTGATCTTCGGAGAACGGATCACCCTGCCCAAGGCCGCCGCCTGCGGCCTGCTCATCCTCGGGCTCTGTGTGAACCAGGTCAGTGTCCACCGCAGGCAGCAAGTGCCTGCCGCTCATCGATTAATGGAGACACAGTCATGAGTAAAGTAGCGGTTCTCACCAACGACCTGCAGTACGAGCTGGTCAACAAGAATCCGGAGCGCCTCCACGCGGTGACGGAGTCGGTTCCCCGCTTCACCGAGTTCCTCACGGGCATCCGGGACCGGGGACACCACGTCGTGCACCTGCAGATAGTCAACCTGCCGGACGACCCGAACGCCGAGCGCTGGGCCGACGGCTACCTGCCGGTCGAGAAGGGCACGCAGGGCGCGGAGATCATGGCCGAGTTCCTCGCGGACTCGGACATCGTCGTCGAGAAGCACAAGGACAGCGGGTTCTACGAGACGGACCTGCACGACCGCCTCCAGGCGCTGGGCGTCACGACCGTGATCGTCACCGGTATGCAGACCCAGATCTGCGTCCAGACCACGGCGGCCGACGCGTTCTTCCGGGGCTACAACGTCTGGGTTCCTTCCGACTGCGTCGTCTCGGCGCACGAAGCCGACCGTCAGCGCGCGCTGGAGTGGCTGGACGGCTACTGCGCGACGGTCTCGGACTCCGCGAGCATCCTGCAGACCCTCGATGCCCGGGGCGAGCTCCCGCGCAAGGAAGTGGTGACCCCGTGACCACAGCGCCCGTCATCACCGACACGGACACCGTCATCCTCGACCACGGCACCGGCGCCCGCCGCAGCCGCGAGCTCGTGGAGCTGATCGCGGCCACCCTCGGCGACGCCTACACCGGCGAGATGGAGGACAGCGCGATCCTGCGCGTGGACTCCTCGGAGATCGCCATCACGACCGACTCCTTCGTGGTCGACCCGGTCCTCTTCGGCAACGGCGACATCGGGAAGATCGCCGTCTGCGGAACCGTCAACGACCTCGCCGTCGCCGGCGCGGAGCCGCGCTACCTCACCCTCGGCATGATTCTCGAGGACGGGCTGCCGCTCTCCACGCTGGTCCGCGTTCTGACCTCGGTCCGCGAGACCGCGAAGGAAGCCGGCGTCGTGATCGTGGCCGGAGACACCAAGGTCGTACGCAAGGGCGAGGCCGACCAGATCTACCTCAACACCACCGGGGTCGGGATCTTCCGGCGTCCGCCGCTCCGTATGCGGGACGTGCGACCCGGCGACAAGGTGATCCTCAGCGGTCCCATCGGGAACCACACGGTGCACCTGCTCTCGATCCGCGAGGGCCTCGGCTTCGAGCAGCGGGTGCTCAGTGACTGCGCGCCGCTGAACGGGATGCTGGCGGCCGTGTTCGAGGCGACCGGCGGGGAAGGAGTGCACTCCGTCCGCGACGTCACCCGCGGCGGCCTCAACGCGGTCCTCAACGAGTACGCGTCCTCGCTCGGCAGGACCGTACTGGTCGACGAGCCGGCGCTCCCGGTACAGGCCGAGACCCGGATGGCCATGGACATGCTGGGCGTCAGCCCGCTCAACGCCGCGAACGAGGGATGCGCCTGCCTGTTCGTCGCCCCGTCGGCGGTGGACACGGTCATGGAGGCCCTGCGCAGCCACCCGTACGGCGCCGAGGCCGTGGTGATCGGCGAGATCACCCACGAAGAGGTGCCGCGAGTCCAGCTGCTGAACGCCGACGGCCGGCGGGAGACGCTCGCCGAACTCGCCGGAGCCGAGCTGCCCAGGCTCTGCTGAGCGGGGCCGGGTAGGGCGAGAGAGGGAGACATGGAATCGATGGAGAGCACACAGCGGTGGTGTGTGCGGGTGACGGGCGTGGTCCAGGGCGTCGGCTTCCGGCCGTTCGTCTACCGGCTGGCGCACGAGTACTCGCTCACTGGCTGGGTCAACAACGACAGCGCAGGCGTGTTCCTGGAGGCTCAGGGACGCCTGCCGGACCTTTCTGCCTTCACCGCCGCCCTGTCGGCCGAGGCGCCCCCGCTCGCCCGGGTGAGCGAGGTCTCGGTGCGTGAACGGCTGGCGCCCTCACCGGAGCAGGCCGACTCATTCGTCATCCGGGAGAGCGAGAACTCCGGTACGGCCACCACGGTCGTACCGGCCGACTCGTACGTCTGCGACGACTGCCTTGCCGAGATGCGCGATCCGGCCAACCGGCGATACCGGTACCCGTTCGTCAACTGCACCCACTGCGGACCGCGTTACTCGCTCATCCGTGGCCTTCCGTACGACCGGGCGGCCACCACGATGGCGTCGTTCCCCATGTGCGGGGCCTGTGCCGCCGAGTACCGCGACCCGCTGGACCGCCGATACCACGCCCAGCCGACCGCCTGTGCCGACTGCGGGCCGAGGCTCACCGCCTCGGTCCGGGACCAGGACGGCCGAAGACAGGTGGCGGGGGAGGGCGACGTCGCGCTGAACGCGGCCCTGGACGTGGTGCAGCGCGGCGGGATCGTCGCCGTCAAGAGCGTCGGAGGGTTCCACCTGGCGGCCGACGCGCGGAATGCCGACGCGGTCGCCCTGCTGCGCGAGCGCAAGCGGCGCGACAGCAAGCCGTTCGCCGTCATGGTGAGCGACCTGGCGTCGGTCGAGAAGGTCGCCTCGCACACTCCGGCCGAGGACGAGCTCATGCTCTCCCATGCCCGCCCGATCGTCCTCTTGCGCAAGCGGCAGGGCGTACTGCCCGACAGCGTGGCGCCCCGCAATCCCAGTCTCGGCGTCATGCTGCCGTCGGCCCCGCTGCACCACCTGCTGCTCGAGCGGGAGGGCCTGGACGTCCTCGTCATGACGAGCGGCAACGTGTCCGGCTACCCGATCGAGTTCCGCAACGAGGACGCCCTCGCCCGGCTGTTCGAGGTGGCTGATCTCGTCCTCCACCACGACCGCGACATCGAGACCCGGGTGGACGACTCCGTGGTCCGCACCTCGGACCACCCGGACCTGGACCGTCCCCTGGTCTCGTTCCTGCGGCGCTCGCGCGGCTACGCCCCGTACGCCCTGGAGGTCCCGGCCGACCTGGAGCCGGTCATCGGGTTGGGTGCCGAACTCAAGGTGACGGTGTCGCTGGCGCGCGGCTCCAGCGTGTACATGAGCCAGCACATCGGCGACGTGAAGAACGACGAGACCTTCGAGTCGCACCGCACGGCCGCCGACCATCTCGCACGGCTCTACGAGCTCGCGCCGAGCCTCGCGGCGTGCGATCTCCACCCGGACTTCCGGGCGTCCCGGTACGCCCGGGACACCTACGGCGGCGACGTCGAGGAGGTTCAGCACCACCACGCCCACATGTCCGCCTGCATGGCGGAGAACCAGCTCACCGGCACCACGATCGGCGTGGTGTTCGACGGCTCGGGATACGGCCTGGACGGCACCATCTGGGGAGGGGAGTTCCTGCTCGGGGACTACCGCGCGGTGGAACGGGTCGCCCACCTGCGCCGCCTGCCTCTCCTCGGCGGGGACCAGGCCGTACGCGAGCCGGTCCGCACCGGATTCGCACTCGCCGCGGACGCGCTCGGCGGCAAGGACGCGGCCGTGGCCTCGTTTCCCGCACTGGGCGTGCTCGACGAGCAGCAGCGTTCCGTGTACAGCGTCATGGCGGCGCGCGGCATCAACTCGCCGCTCGCGTCGAGCATGGGCCGGCTCTTCGACGGCGCGGCGGCGCTGCTGGGGATCTGCAGCCACGCCGAGTACGAGGCGCAGGGACCGATCGAGCTCGAGGGCCTGCTCGGACGCGACCTGGAGCTGGAGCGGTCGGACGGCTACCAGGTGCTGCGGCAGCCCGGCACGGGCGCGGTGGAGCTGGACTGGCGGCCGCTGATCGGGGCCCTCGCCGCCGACGTCGCGGCCGGCGCCCCTGAGGCCGTGATGTCCCGGCGCTTCCACACCGGGATCGTGGACATGGTCGTCGCCGAGTGCGAGGCCGTCCGGCAGCGGCGCGGGATCAGCCAGGTCGTGTTGTCGGGAGGCGTGTTCCTCAACGAGTTCCTGCTCGTCAACTGTCTCGTCGCTCTGCGCCGCGCCGGATTCGACGCCCACTGCCACAGGCTCGTCCCGACCAACGACGGCGGCATCTCGCTGGGCCAGGTCATGGTGGCGAGCGCCAGACAGGCGGAGCGCCGCCGAGCCGCACGCCATCTGGCCGACAGCAGAGTCTGAGGAGTGTTCATGTCCTATCGCGTACTGATGGTGCAGCCCGCGTTCTCCGCGATCGCCTATGTCACCCACGCCCGTGCCCTCGGCTGGGACGTCCTCGTGGCCTCCCACGAGGCCGGGAGCCGCGTGGTGGCCGAGACCGTGCGGTCCCTCGCCACGGAGAGCATCACCGTGGACACCAACGACAGCGAGGCACTCGGGGCCGCGGTCGACGAGGCCCACCGCCGGAACAGGATCGACGCCGTTGTCGCGGGCGGCGAGTTCTACGTGCCGGCCGCCGCCCGGCTGGCACGGCGGATCGGGCTGGCCGGCCTGGACCCCGCCACCGTCGACAGGGTCCGGTATAAGCCGACTATGCGTCAGGCGGTCGCCGACGCGGGCCTGTTGGTGCCGCGGTTCGCCGTGGTCCGCGACCCGGCGGAGCTCGAGGCCGCCTGTGCGTACGTGGGCTTTCCCGCCGTCATCAAGCCCGTCGAGTCCGGCGGCAGCATCCATGTCTCACGCGTCGACACGGTGGAGCAGGCCCGCACGGCGCTGGCCGCGATGTACGCCGACGACGAGCTCGAGTTCGACAGGCCGCTCGACACCGACGCCGTCCTGGAGCAGTACGTGGCCGGCCCGGAGTACAGCGCCGACGGCTACGTGCGCGACGGTGAGGTCGTCGTCGTGGCGGTGACGAGGAAGCTGCTCGGTCCCGAGCCGCGCTTCCTGGAAATCGGGCATCTGACTCCGGCCCCGCTGGACGAGGACACCCGACGCGAGATCACCGAGTACGCGGTCGGTGTCGCCAAGGCGGTCGGAATCACGGTAGGACCGTTCCACTGCGAGCTGCGCCTCGACGGTGACAACCGCCCGGTGCTCATGGAGATTGCCGCCCGCCTCCCCGGCGACAAGATCACCGAACTCATGGAGACGGCCACCGGGCTGGTACTGCCCAGGATGGTCCTCGCGGCCGCCACCGGGTCCGACCCGGTCAGTCTGGGCGCGTTCCGGGAGCCGGCCGCCGCGGCGGCCGGTATCCGCTTCCTGACGGCGGGCGGATCAGGGGCGTACACGCGGCTCGAGGGCTGGGAAGAGCTGACCGCCGAACCGTGGGTGACGACGGGTCAGGTTCTGATCGAACCGGGCGCGGCCATCAGGACGAACGAGGCGGACTACCGCTGCAGGGTGGCCGTCGTCGTGTTCACGGCCGGATCACCCGCCGAGGCGCACGAGCGCTGGGCCGAGATCGGCGAACGCGTGCGCGTGCTCACCGACTGAGAGCCGCACGACCAAGGATTCGAACAACGCACAGCGAGGATGGGGAATATGGACCCTTTGCGGATTCACTGGTGCTCGCCGCCGGACACGGGTCAGGCAAAACCCACCGACAAGTACAACATCGGTACGCTCGACATGGTTCAGGTCGTCGACTTCGTCCAGGAGGCCGAGGAACTCGGCGTCGACAGCCTGCTGCTGGGGATCGGCCACTACCTGCCCGACCCGCTGCCCGTCGTGGGGGCCCTGACGCAGGTGACGGACCGGGTCAAGTTCATGCTCGCGTACCGTCCGGGCCTGCTGTCGCCGACCCTCTTCGCGCAGGTCGTGAACACCCTGTCCTGGATGTCCGACGACCGCATAGCCCTCAACATCGTCGCGGGGATCTCGCCCGCCGAGCAGGCGGGTTACGGCGACTTCCTCAGCCACGACCAGCGATACGCCCGGACCCGCGAGTTCCTGGAGATCATCCGCGGGCTCTGGGAGAGCAAGTCGCCCCTGAGCTACGACGGGGCGCACTACACCATCAAGGACGCGGAGCTCGGCCTCGGCTACAAGGGCGGAGGCCGACCTGAGATCTACATCAGCGGCGCGTCTGCGGTGGCCCAGGAGACGGCGCTCGCCCTCGGTGACTGCTGGCTGCGGTACGGGGACACCCCTGAGGGGATCGCCAAGGCGAGCCGGCCGCTCGTCGAGGGCGGCCGCCGCGTCGGCACCAGGATGCATGTCCTGGCCCGGGCCACGCGTGCCGAGGCGGTCGCGGAACTCGCCCAGCTGATGCGCGACCCCGACGCGGCGCACGAAGCGTACATCCGGGACTTCGTGGCGACGGTGGACTCCGAAGCGGTGAAGTCCTCCTACCGGCTGGCCGATGAGGTCGACGGTGAATGGCTGTCGCCCTTCATCTGGACCGGTGCCGTCTCCTACCGCGGTGGTTCCGCGCTCTGCGTCGTCGGCAGCTACGAAGAGGTGGCCCAGTACATCCACCAGTACAAGGCCGCGGGGGTCAGCGAGTTCATCTTCTCCGGCTGGCCCACCCGGGATGAGATGCGCAACTTCTTCACCCACGTGGTGCCTCTGATCCGAGACCTCGAGAGTGCGGAGTCCGGGACGTCCCTGTCGTGAACCCCGTTCATCCCCGCAGTGAAGGCTGAGGAACAGCTCATGCACATTGTTGTCATCAACCGCTGGCCGCGCTTCTCCGACGGGCGGCGCTGGGATCATGAGCTCAGCCGCTTCGACGAGTTCATCGACCACGACCGGCACCGGGTCAGCTACGTCGTCGACGCGGTCGGTGCGACCGGCGTGCTCGCGGAGCCCGCCAAGATCGCCTGCCTCGTGGAGATCGCGGACGTCAACGACTTCGAGGCGCTCTGCGGGGCGGTGCGCGAGGTCGAGGCCCAGGTGGGGCGGGTCGACCAGCTCGTCGCACTGTCGGAGTTCACGCTCGGGATCGCGGCGGAAGTCCGCGAGACTCTGGGCATCCCGGGTCCGCGCCCCCAGGACGTGGCGGTCTACCGGAACAAGCTGACGATGAAGGAACTCGTCGCGAAGGCAGGGGTGCGCGTGCCCCGTTTCGTGCCGTGCGGCGACGCGGAACCCGCCATCGCCTTCGCGCGCTCGGTCGGATACCCGCTGATCCTCAAGCCGGTCGCCGGGGCGGCGAGCATCGGCGTGCACAAAGTGGACGACGAAGCCGCGCTCCTGTCGTTGCTCGAGGCAGTCGATTCGGACGACTACGAGCTCGAGGAGTTCATCGAGGGGACCATCCACCACGTGGACGGATTCGCCGACAACGAGTCCCAGATCCCGTTCCAGTCGGTGTCCCGTTACATCAACGACTGCCTGTCGTTCGAAGCCGGCGGTGAGCCGCTCGGCTCGGTGGTCATGCAGTCCTCCGAACTACGGACGCGTATCGAGGAGTTCGCCCGCACATGCGTGTCGGCCCTGGGCATGAAGTCGATGCCGTTCCACCTCGAACTCTTCGTCACGAAGACCGGAGAGCTGGTCTTCCTGGAGGTCGCCGGCCGCATCGGCGGAGCGGAGGTTCCGTACCTCACGCACCGTCTCTTCGGAGTCAACCTCTGTCAGGTCTGGCTGAACGCCTTGTGCGAGGGAACGGTGACGCTTCCGCCCCGGGCCGGGGATCCGTCGGGTGGCTGGCTGATCATTCCGAAACCGCGGGAGCTGCCGGCGCGGGTGGTCTCGGTGACGTCCCCGCGCGAGTCCCTCGCGACGGTCTGGCGCGAACTGGTGCCGGACGCGGGCGAGGTCATGCAACCGGGCGGCAGCTACGACGCGGTGCACAGTGGGCGATACATCCTGGTCGGCGACGAGGCCGCGGTGGAGGCAGACATTCGTACGGTCATCGCCGGTTTCCGCATCGAGACAGCACCGGTGCGGGAATGACGGCGCCGCACGCCGCGGATCAGACCGCGGACGAGAAGGCACACGATTCGACGATCAGCCGACAACGACTGGGGCGCCGCCTCTTCGGCTGCGGTGTGCTGCTCGGTGTCGTCGCGGAACAGATCGTGCTGTTCGCGGTACCACTCATCATCTTCCAGGACACCGGCAAGGTCTCCGCGCTCGGATTCGCCTACGCCATCGAGTGGCTCCCGGCTCTGCTGGCCTATCCGTTCGCGGGACTCCTCGCTGACCGGGACGGCGGCGCACGGCTGTTCTCCCTGGTCTCCACGGGCCGGGCCGTGGTTCTCGTCGGCGCCCTCGTCGGCTGCCTGGCGGCTCCGTCCCTGCTGACCCCGATCCTCATGACCTCCGGAGGACTGCTCTCCCTTCTGATGGCGCCGGTACGGATGTCCATCGAGAAGGTGGTGCCCCAACTGGCCGAGGGCACAGAACTGGCGAAGACCCAGGGCCTGGTCCAGAGCATGGAGGTCTCGGCGATGGCCGTGGGCCCCGCCCTCGCACTGCTGGGTGTGGCCTTCATCGGGAAGTTCGGGCTCCTCGCCTGCGCGGCCGCGGCGTTCCTCGCGGCGGCGGCCTGCTGGCTGCCGCTGCCCCGTGGGGTACGGGCGTCCAGCGGCAGCAGCGCGCGGGAGAGTCTGGCCGAGCTCCGGCTGGGCTGGTCGCTGCTGGTGGGCAACCGGCCGATCGTGCTGCTGGCCGTCCTCAACTTCTCGATCAACCTGGTCTTCGCCACCGTACTCAGCGCCAACGCGGCCCTCATCACCGGCGTGTTCCACGCGCCCGAGTCCGCGTATGCCCTGCTCAACATCGGCGTCGGCGTCTTGGGAGCGGTCAATCTCCTCGTGGTCCCGTTCCTGTTGCGGCACATCGAGGTGCGGGCGCTGGGCGTCTTCGGTCTCGCCCTCGTATGTGTGAGCCTGGCCGTGCTGGGGTTCGCCCCCTCGCTGTTGCTGTACGGGCCCGCGTTCGTGGCCGCGATGGTCGGCGTGACCTACTTCAACATCTTCAACCGCACCCAGCGCATCAAGGTCATACCGCAGGAGCACCTGGGCAAGGTGATGGGGCCCTTCTACCTCCTCAACCTGCTGTCCCTGCCCATCGGCGGCCTCCTGGTGGCAGGCGTCGGATCCAGCTGGGGACCCCAACGGTTGGTCGCCGTACTGGCGCTAGCGCTCAGCGTGTTCGGCGCGGTCATGCTGCCGCTGACTATCCGCGCCTTCGGCCTCGCCGCATCAGCACGCGAGGCCCTGCCGGCGGGGGTGGAGTGATGGACGTCGGCTTCCGATGCCTCCTGACGACGGTCGAATCGGATTCGCACTTCTGGAATCTCATCTACCTGGAAAAGGTCCTCGAAGAACACGGAGCGCTGGTCCACAACCTGGGGGCCTGCACCCCGGCCGACCTCGTCGTCGAGGAACTCGCCGCGTACCGGCCGGATCTCCTCGTGGTGTCGAGCGTCAACGGGCACGGCTATCACGGGGCGCGTGAGCTGCTTTCGCGGATCCACCTCGCCGGTCTCGACGTGGCCTGTGTCGTCGGCGGCAAGCTCACCACCGCCGCCTCGGACAACGACCGCGTCCGCCGCGACCTGCTGGCGCACGGTTTCACCGACGTCTTCATCGAGGAGGACGCCGTCGACCGCTTCCGTGCGCTGCTCGACTTCGGTGTCCGGTTCGGTTTCTCGGCGTGGCGGGCCGACGCACCGGTGGTCGCGCCGTGGGACGGCCCCGCGCACGCCCTGAAGAACCTCAGCCCAGGGCGTTGACGTGTCCGGATATCTGGACCGGTTCGTTGCCGAGGCGCGCAGCCGGGGAGAGCTTGTGGTGCAGCCGCGCATGGGCTTCGGGACGATCGACACGATGCGAGCCGGCCTCCGTGAGGTCGCCGCTCTCGGCATCCCGGCCGTCGGCACCATCACCGTCGACAGTTACACCCGCGTCGGCGACCATGTCAGGCCCCTCGAACGCCTGATGGAGGGAGAGGAGCTCAACGGCTATCCCATCGTCACGCACCGGCCCGAGCGGACCCGCGACATGCTGGACGGTCTCTACGGCCCGTCGTTCCCCATCCAGGTCCGGCACGGTACGGCACTCCCGCAGAAGGTGATCGAGAGTCTGGTGCGGGCCGGCCTGGACACCACCGAGGGCGGCCCCGTCTCCTACTGCCTGCCCTACAGCAGGCTTCCGCTCGCCCAGGCGGTGGAGGCCTGGGCCGAGGGGTGCCGTTTCCTGGCGAACGAAACCGAGCGCGGCCACATCGAGAGTTTCGGTGGGTGCCTGTTGGGGCAACTGTGCCCGCCCTCCCTGCTCGTGGCGATGACCGTCCTGGAGGGCCGGTTCTTCCTGCAGCACGGAGTGCGGTACATGTCGCTCAGCTACGCGCAGGGAACGCACGGAGATCAGGACCGCGGAGCTCTTCGCGCCCTGCGGGAACTGGCCCGGCTGTACCTCGGGGACGCCACGTGGCACGTGGTGCTCTACACCTATATGGGCCTCTTCCCCCGTACTCCGGCCGGCGCGATTGCCCTGATCGGCGACAGCGCGCGGCTGGCCCGGGACACGGGTTGTGAGCGCCTCATCGTGAAGACGGTCTCGGAGGCATGGCAGATACCGAGTGTGGCCGAGAACGTGCGGGCACTCAGACTGGCAGCCACCGCGATGCCTGGCTCCAGGAACGCCGCCCCGGCCCTGGAGGAAGCGTTCTTCGCCGAGGTCCTGGAGGAGGCGCGGTGCATCGTAGACGCCGTCCTCAACCTCGATCCGGATGTCGGTAAGGCCCTGATCAGGGCCTTCGAGACGGGAATCCTCGACATTCCCTTCTGCCTGCACCGCGACAACCGGCACGAGGCGACCTGCACGCTCGACGAGCGGGGGGCCCTCATGTGGGGCAATGCCGGGAATCTACCTATTTCCGGCCGGACCCGGCAGGCCGAGGTGGCACCGCTGCGGTCCGGCGACCTCTACAGAATGCTCAACCACGTCGCTGACCGTTACGACAACGGCCCAGCCGGGCGGCGCATCGTGAGCCGCCCCGGGGAGGAACTCAATGACCGTAGCTTCTGAGCGTTTCAGCGAACTCTTCGGCTCGTTCCCGGCGCCGATCGCGATCGTGACGGCCATGGGGGCGGACGGCGAGCCGATGGGATTCACCAGCAACTCGGTCTGCGCGGTGTCGGCGGCCGTGCCGACGCTCCTCATCTCGGTGGGCGAGGAGTCAAGGACCTTGCCGGCGATCGTTTCTTCACAGGCGTTCGCCGTCAACTTCCTCTCCGCGCTCGGCCAGAGCGCTTCGCAGGTGTTCGCGAGCAAGGCCGCGGACAAGTTCGCGGGCGTGGAGTGGCAGCCGTCGGCCCTCGCGGAAGGCGCACCCCTGCTCGCCGGCATCGCCCTCGGCTACGCGGAGTGCAGGGTCGAGAGCGTGGTCAAGGCGAGCGACCACTGGCTCTTCATCGCCAGAGTGGAAGGCACCGCCGTCTTCCCGCGCGAACCACTGCTCTATCGCAAGGGCCGCTACAGCGTGTGGCGGCCGCAGTACGCCGATTCTGTCGCATGAGGGAAAGGACCCCTGCGTGAACACCCCTCGTATAGCGATCGTCGGCGGCACCGGTGCCGTGGGCCGTACGCTGCTCCACCTCCTCGAGGAGCGGTCCTTTCCGCTCTCGGGACTGCGGTTGATGGCCTCAGAGCGCTCCGCCGGTACGACCGTCACGGCGCTGGGCCTCACCACTGTCGTCGAGGATCTCGCCACGGCCGACTTCACCGGCACCGACATCGCGTTCTTCTCGGCCGGGACCTCGCTGAGCGCACGGTGGGCGGCCAAGGCCGCTGCCTCCGGCGCCCTGGTCATCGACAACACCAACGCCTTCCGGATGGACCCGGACTCCCCGCTGGTGGTTCCCCAGGTCAACGGCGCACTGCTGGCCGAGCGGCCCGTCTCGGGCATCGTCGCCAATCCCAACTGCTCCACCATCCCGCTTGTGCGACTGCTGCGGCCGATGCACGAGGAGTACGGGTTGCGGCAGGTCACCGTCGCGACCTACCAGGCGGCCTCCGGTGGCGGTCAGAGCGGCATCGAGGAGCTGCGCGACGGAACGCGGAACGTGCTCGCGGGCCTGCCCGCGGCCGCCGAGCGGTTCCCCGAGCCGCTGCCTTTCAACGTGGTCCCGGCCATTGACCGGTTCCAGGACGACGGCTTCACCCTCGAGGAGCAGAAGATGCGGCAGGAGTCGCGGCGCATCCTCGGCCTTCCCCGCCTCGACCTGGTCGCCACCTGCGTCCGTGTTCCGGTCGAGAACGGCCACAGCGAGGCTGTCGTCGTCGACTGCGAAAGACCTGTGGATGTCGTGGCGCTGACCAAACTGTTCGCGGCCCAGCCCGAGGCCGAGGTCTGGACGGACCGGGTGCCGACTCCGCGGACGGTGACGGCACGCCCCGACCACGTGCACGTCGGCCGCGTCCGGGTGGACCCCGAGCGGCCGACCCGGGCTCTGTTCTGGCTCGTCGCCGACAACCTGCGCATCGGCGCCGCGCTCAACGCCCTGCAGATCGCCGAACTCGTCGTTGCGGGTGGCCCCACTTCGGCCGTTTGAGCCGGCCCCGTCGAGTGCCTGTGGGGGAGCGACTTCCGGCCTGAGTCTGCCTCGGGTTCCGGCCTGCGCGGCCCCGGCCGCCTACTGATCGGCTCGGGAGCGGGGCATCGCTGCGTGCGTCCACTGAACCAGGCGATCAAGCACCGCCAACACGTCTTCTTGGCGCTGAGCCGGAAGAAAAGGCCACGCCAACCCCGCCGGCGGGGACAACGACACGACTGCCAGACGCGCGACGGCCAGGGCACGGGTCTGTCAAACGAACGGCTCTGTCCTGTAATCGGCTCTGTCCCGTGATCGGGGGAGCGCTGTGTGGTCACTGGAGGGGGATGCGGTGGCGGAGCAGGGGAACCCGGCTCGGCCGGGCATCGGCCTCATGATCTGCTTGGTTCGTGTGTTTCCGCCCTCGGTGCGGCCGTTGTGGTACCGGAGGGTGGGTCCGGCGTCGACGGCGGCTCGGTCGAGTTCGAGGCCGTTCGCGAAGGAGTGCAGGTGGGGCAGGTCAGCGGCGCGGACTGTGGTGATCCAGTCGGTGAGCTTGGTGTCATTGCCCTCGGCTGAGGTGAGTAGCTGGCGAACTCGCTGGTGAGGCGGGCGAGTTCGGTCATCTCGGGGCAGGCCTCGGTGAGTTCCCGCAGGAGTGCGGTGTCGTCGCGCAGGTTCTCGGGGCGGGTGAGCAGGAGGCGGGTGAAGCGCTGCGGGGTGGTGACCGGCTTGTCGCCCTCGGCGCGGCCCTGGGTGATGTAGCGGTAGAGCAGGTTGAGGCTGCCCGTGTAGCCCAGTTCCTTGATCTACCGGAAGAGCTGGAGGACGGGGACGGCCGGGTCCTGTGCGCGGCGGGTGGGCAGGTGGTCGCGGTAGGGGTCGACGAGCGTGGGCTTGTAGCGGGGTGCGCTGCGGTCGCCGGTGGGCTCCTTCATGCGGACACTCTGGCTCGGCTGGATGGCGTGCAGGTGACCGCGTTCATGGTGCGGCACGCCGCGGACGCCGGGAGCGTGTGGTCGGCGAAAGCGCTACGCGTACCGGCTCATGAGCGGATACGGGTCTGCGTAAGGTCCGGCTGTACTTCGCTCGGTCGGCAACGCTCACGCTGCTGGCCAATGCTGGAACGCCGGACCAGGTCCTAGCGGATTGGGCCGGCCACACGTCGGCAGCAACGACCAGGAAGCACTACATCAAAAAGAACCCCAAGACCCTTGGGGCGGCCCGTGACGTGCTCGACAAGCTGCCTTCCCTGGACGCGGCCGTGAGAAACGACCTTCGGTCTAGGGTGTGATATAGCCTCTGACCTGCGTTGATTCCCTGCTTGATAACTCGACGTGTGGGTATTGCCACATCCTGGGTGGCCGGGGCGGCCGCTAGGGTCTGTGCACTGCCTACAAAAACCACGGCCACAAGAGCACCGGCGGCACAGCACCCGTCCCTCCGGTCCGGAGGAGGACCCATGGCGTTCGGCTGGATCGACGAGCAGGCTCAGGCGCGCCGTCGGGCCGGACTCGTCCGCACCCTGCGCCCGCGTCCCGCACACTCCCCGCTGCTCGATCTCGCGAGCAACGACTACCTCGGACTCGCCCGCCACCCTGAGATCACCGAGGCCGCCGCGGCAGCCGCGCGGACGTGGGGCGGCGGAGCCACCGGCTCCAGGCTCGTCACCGGGACCACTGAGCTCCACGGCGAACTCGAACGCGAGCTGGCCGACTTCTGCGGCTTCCAGTCCGCGCTCGTCTTCTCCTCCGGCTACGCGGCCAACCTCGCCGCCGTCACCGCGCTCGCACCGCACGGCTCCCTCGTCGTCTCGGACGCGGGCAACCACGCCTCGCTGATCGACGGCTGCCGACTGGCCCGCGGCACCACCCAGGTCGTGGCACACGCCGACCCCGACGCCGTGCGCAAGGCGCTCGGCACCCACAAGGGACCCGCCGTCGCCGTCTCCGACACGGTGTTCTCGGTGGACGGGGACGCGGCGCCGCTGGCCGCTCTCGCCACCGCCTGCAGGGAGTTCGAGGCCGGGCTGATCGTCGACGACGCGCACGGACTCGGCGTGCTGGGCGACGGCGGCCGGGGCGCTCCCCAGGCGGCGGGCCTGGCGGGCGCCCCGGACGTCGTCGTGACGGTCACGCTGTCCAAGTCGCTGGGCAGCCAGGGCGGCGCCGTCCTCGGCCCCGCACCGGTGATCGACCACCTGGTCAACGCGGCGCGCACCTTCATCTTCGACACCGGTCTCGCGCCCGCGGCGGCGGGCGCGGCCCTCGCGGCGCTGCGACTGCTGCGCCGCGAGCCGGAGCGTGCGGCACGAGCCCGCACGGTCGCGACGGCGCTCCACAGCGGCCTGACGGCCGAAGGCCTGGAAGCGGTACGACCCGACGCCGCCGTCGTCTCCGTGCGTGCGCCGTCCCCCGAACGGGCCGTACGGTGGGCCGCCGACTGCCGCGAGGCGGGACTCGCTGTCGGCTGCTTCCGCCCACCGTCCGTGCCCGACGGCATCTCCCGGCTGAGGCTGACCGCACGCGCGGACCTCACCGACGCACAGATCGAGCACGCGGTACGGGTGATCGGCTCAACCCGATGATGCTCGGTCCTCTTCGATGACGCTCATCCCGTGGCGGTGATGCTCAGCCCAGGGCGACGATGCTCAGCTCAGTCCGGCGATGAATCCCTCCCAGGTGGCGGGGGTGAACAGCAGGGCGGGACCTGCCGTGTTCTTGGAATCGCGGACGGCCACGAGTCCGGACCAGATTCCTGGGCCCGGCCGGGCCGTCTCGACGCAGTTGTTCATCCCCGTACTTCGGCTGCTGCGCAGCCAGCGCACGTCGTGCAGCGAAGTACTGGAAGGTACGTACCGAGGCAGTGCAGACATGGTGCCTCCTTACGCGCCGTCACCTATCACGGCGATGTAATCCAATGAGTCCTCGGGCGAAAGGGCTTGGATCTGAAGAGCGTTGAAGGCCTCGCTGTAGGCCTCTAGGTCTTCTTTCCGTTCGAGATAGAGGCTACTCGTCAAGTGGTCTAGAACAACCACATCCAGATCAGATGTGTTCGGAAATGAGAAGATAACGAAAGGTCCTGTGACTCCGATATGAGCCCCGGCGGCGAACGGGAGAACCTGAAGCCGCACTTGGGGCAGGGTGGCGGCCTCCCGCAGCCGGTGCAGCTGGCGTGCCATGACTTCCGGACCGCCGACGTCCCGTCGTAGGACCGCCTCGTCCAGGACGGCGCTCAGTTTCAGCGGCGGATTCGAACGCAGCACGTCCTGCCGGGCCAGGCGCACCTCGACGAGCGTGTCGAGCTTGCCGTCCTCAAGTCCCCCTACGGCGGCCTGCGTCACCGCACGGGCGTACTCGGGCGTCTGCAGCAACCCCGGCACCACGCACGTCTCCAGTGTGCGCATTTCGCTGGCCTGGGACTCCAGACTGATGAAGTCGCGGTACGCCGGCGGCAGGACACCCCGGTAGGCATGCCACCAGTGGTGCCGTCCGTCACCCTCCGCGCCCGCCAGTGCGACCAGGAGATCCCGTAACTCGGGTTCCTCGACGGCGTACGCGTCCAGGAGCCGTTCCACGTCGGGGGGTTTGACACCGCTGGTGCCCGTCTCGATCCGGCTCACCTTCGACTGGTGCCACCCCAGGAGGCGGGCCACCTCGCCGCTGGTGAGACCCGCGCCGACGCGCAGGGAGCGCAGTTCGGCACCGAGCTTACGGCGGCGTACTGCGGGACCGTTCTGCATGGCCGTACTCCTTACTCCTTCCGAGCCGCCCAAATACGGTCCTCCGTCGCAGAGTTCACCGCTTCGAGCGACAGATATATGCATATCTCCGTGGATCGCACCCGTGACGGGCCTGGTAATGGCAGTCTGGCGCGAAGCACCAGTCCGGGACCGTACTCGAACCATCCGCTCCGTGTCGGACCCCGGTCCCGTGGGAAAGGGACGACCGCGCCATGGCAGACCACCAGGAAGCATCCGTCACTCTGCCGAGCGATCCAGCCTCGGTCTCCGCTGCCCGGAGATTCGTCGCCGAAGTGCTGGCGGAATGGGGTCTGCCGAGTGACTCCGAAGTCGCCGACACCGTACGCCTGATCGTGTCCGAACTAGCCACCAACGCCGTCCAGCACACTTTCGGGCAGTCGCCCACCTTCAGAGTGGACGTCCGCCTCGACCGGGACGAACACCTGCGCCTCGGCGTCACCGACAGTCACCCACGGTTCCCCAAACGGCTGCCCGCCGCCGTCCAGCAGGACAACGGGCGCGGCATGGTGATCATCCGCTGGCTGACCGCCGAGTGCGGCGGCAGACTCACCGTCCGGCCCACCCGTGAAGGCGGCAAGACCATCGCCATCGAACTGCCCTGGACGGCGCCGGCCGAGCCGGTGGTGACGGCGGGGGGGCCGCAGGAGCCCTGAGGACCATGGAGAGGACCACGGAGACAGAGAAGGCAGCGGCACGCGCTCACGCGGCTGGGTCTGATCCTCTTCCGCGACTTTCCGCGACTTTCCGCGATCGTCTGCGATCGTCCGCGATCCTCCGCGGCGGACGAGGAGCACCGATCCGCTGAACGCGGGCATCTGCACATACAGGCCGGGGTGGGTGGGCCAGGAGGAGACCCGGTCGATGGCGGGTTCGGCGTTCTGCTGGAACAGCGCTCGGCGCACGGCGGCGGGCGCGTGAAGAGGGCGGCGGCCATGGGTGGACGACTCACCGGTTCGTCCCCGTTCAAGCCAGGTTTCGCGTCCCGTGGGGGTGGCGGCGTGGGCCGTCACCCCCACGGACGGGTCAGCTGACCCGTCCGTACCAGACGCTCTTCGTCCAGATCTTCTGGAGCTTTACGACCTCACCCGACTTCGGGGAGTGCCAGATCTTTCCCTTCCCGGCGTAGATGCCGACGTGATACACGCTCCGGCCCGAGTGGAAGAACACCAGGTCTCCGGCCTTGCGCTTCGAGGCGGAGACATGGTGGGTCTTGTTGTACTGCGCCGCGGCCGTACGAGGCAGCTTCTTGCCTGCCTTCTTGTACGAGTAGAGCGTGAGCCCGGAGCAGTCGAAGCGGCGTGGCCCAGCGGCGCCGTACTTGTACGGGGAGCCCTTCTTGGAAGCCGCGACCTGGAGTGCCTTCGTCGCCGTAGTGGCCGCCTGAGCGTCGGATGCGACGCCCGGGACCACGAGGCTGCCGCCCACGGCGGCGATGGTGAGGGCCGAGGCCGTACCGGCCCTTGTCCACAGCGACGGGACGTGATTGAGCGCAGTCATGCGCAACCCTTCGTCAACCGCCTGTGAAGGATGACCTGTCGGATTCGGGCTGGCGAAGTAGCCCGGCCGCGTGGTGCGGCTTCACCCCAAGGACCGCCCGGATGTCTCCGGCGGACCGTCGTGCTGGGTCCTCCACTCCTGCCGATGCACATCTGTCGACCGGTCATCCGGGCGGCGGCAGGACTCGGCGTCCGCCCGGACCGCCCCGCCGCTGCGGCGGGGGCTTGTCGTCGCAAGGGATCTTCACGCATAGATGTCGGAAAGTCCGAGCGGAATCGGCAGTTTGTGGGCTTACTCACCACTCACCCGTTCGGGTGGACACTCTGCCGTTCGAGCGAGTGTCCAGAAGGCCGACGACGCCCGTACCAGCGACGGAGGGCTCAAGTCCGCATCCGCGCTACGCGCGTTGCGCAACTTCTCCGCGCCGTTGAAAGGACCCGCGTCTACGCCGATCGGGGGTACACCATCCGGGCCGTTTGAAGCCCGGGCCGGACGCCTCGCGGATCGACGTGTGCGGCGGCCCGGGGTGCCTATGCGTCAGCCGCACGGTGTGACTGCGTCAACTTTCGGCACGGGGTGGCAGGGTGACGCGGGCCGCCCGCCGTTCGCCGTCCAGGACGCGCAGCGCCTGTGCCAGGGTCGGGGCGTGCACCTCGCTCTCGCCACGCTGGTGCATCAGCGCGAGGGCGTCCCGCAGCGCCGTCGCCTTGGCCACCAGAGCCTGAGCGGCCCTCAGCCCTCGGTAGGTGTCCCCGGGGCGGGCCGGGTTGATGCGGCCGAGCAGGTCGACCACGTCCAGGTAACGGTCTATCAACTCCGCTTCCGCGCGCGTCAGTGCGGGCAGCGGCGGCAGTTCGGGTGGGAGCATCGGCCGCTCACCTCGCGCCGGGTGTGGGCCGAGGAGCCTTGCGGCTCGGGATGACCCCGTCGATCAGCCCGTACGCGAGCGCCGCCGGCGCGTCCAGAATCTTGTCCCGTTCGATGTCCGCGGCGACCCGCTCCGGACTCTGACCTGTGTGCCGCACGAGCATCTCCTCCAGCATCCTCCGAGTACGCGTCAACTCCTCGGCCCGGATGGCCAGATCAGAAGCCTGCCCCTGGATCGGCTCGGGAAACGACGGCTGGTGGATCAGCACACGCGCACCCGGCAGCGCGAACCGCTTTCCCGCCGTACCGCCGGCCAGCAGCACGGCCGCTGCCGACGCGGCCTGCCCGAGGCAGATGGTCTCCACGTCACAGGTCACGAACCGCATCGTGTCGTAGATGGCGGTCATCGCGCTGAACGAGCCGCCGGGGGAGTTGATGTACAGCGAGATGTCCCGGTCCGGCTCCACGTGCTCCAAGTGCATGAACTGCGCCATGACGTCGTTCGCCGAGGTGTCGTCGATCGGCGTCCCGAGGAACACGATCCGCTCCTCGAACAACTTCGAGTAAGGGTCCAGGGTTCGTTGCCCCGAACTCGTGCGTTCGGTGAACTCGGGCAGGACATAGCGGGCGGACGGGCTGTCCATGGCGCGCGCCTCCTCTGGTCGACCTGATCGGCATCTGTAAAAAATGTACAGGACGTACGCTCGGTCGACGGCGTGATCGCTCTCGGCGGAAGGTGTCAGGGCCCGGTCTAAGCTGGAGGGCATGGCCTACGAGATTCCGGTGACGCAAGCCAGGGCTGAGCTCGCCGATCTGATCAACCGCGTGGTGTACGGCGGCGAGCGCGTCGTCGTGACGCGGCATGGCAAGCCCCTCGTCGCCCTGGTCTCCGCCGCCGACCTGGAACGCCTCGAAGAACTCCAGGACCCCGCGTCCGAGCGCGTGGTCAGCTCCTACCCCAGCGCCCGCGAGGCCGCGCCCGCTCCGCGCGAGCGACAGAGGTTCGGCATCGCGGCGGAGCACCGGGGGCCCAACGCGTCGTAGGCGCTGGGCCGTTCGGTGAAGCGGCGAGCAGCTGCGAGCAACGGTCATAAGGCGGGGGTGGGGGGGGGGGGGGGGGGGGGGGCGCCCCCCCCCCCCCCCCCCCCCCACCCCCACCTTCGTGACGGCCCGCCTGGCGCCGGTGATCCACTGCGGTGAACCGCCGCGGCAGTTTGCCCCAGTCGTGGTGAACCGCCGCGGCAGTTTGCCCCGATCCTGCGGATGATCCGCCTGGGCGGCACGCGATCCCGCATCCCTGAACCGCTGGCGAGCCGATACCCCCACGGAACCGGCCATGCGCACCCGCCTCGGCAGCCGGGCCCGCCCCGCGGTCAGATCCCGTGCGGCGCGCGGTGCGCGTCCGCTCTCGCGGCGCGTCGCCAACCGTGCGGCCTTGCGTCAGTTCACCAGTGCGGGCTCCCGTGCGGTGACTGTCTCGGCGGTGGCCGATCGACGTCGTTTGAGCGTGCTGCCCAGCAATACCGCTCCCAGGCCGAGCGTGGCCCACCAGCTCAGGGTCAGTGCGGGCCCGGTCGCGGCGGCACCGTCGAAGAACGACACCGAGCGCAGCAGTGACGCACCCGTTCCCGGCGGCAGCCACTGGCCGATGGCGCCGGCCGGCTCGGGCAGCATCTCCGGCGCCGAGGACGCGCCGGAGAAGGGGTTGTTAGCTGCTCTCGGCTAAGTGTCCATGAGTGTCCTTGAGATGTCATGAGTGTCGTATGGTCTTGTGTATGAACCTGACGGAATGGGCACGCGCACAGGGGATCGCCCCGCGTACTGCGTACCGCTGGTTCCGTGAGGGCACGTTGCCGGTCCCTGCGGAACGAGTGGGACCGCGCACGATCCTGGTGAATATGGAGGCGAACGCCTCACCCGATGTGACCGGTGGTGTGGGTCTGTATGCCCGTGTCTCCTCTCACGATCAGAAGCCGGATCTGGAGCGGCAGACCGTCCGGTTGTCGGCGTGGGCGGCGAAGGCCGGACACAAGGTCGTCCGTGTCGAATCCGAGATCGCCTCGGGAATGGACGGCTGCCGGTCCAAGGCGAAGCGGCTACTGGCCGATCCGAAGGTGACCACGGTCGTGGTCGAGCACAAAGACCGTCTCGGCCGGATGAACGTCGAACTGGTCGAGGCCGCCCTGTCCGCCACGGGCCGCCGCCTGGTCGTGCTCGATGACGGCGAGGTGGAAGACGACCTGGTGCGGGACATGGCCGAAGTGCTGACCTCGTTCTGTGCCCGCCTGTACGGGCGCCGGTCGGCGGAAAACCGGGCGCAGAAGGCCCTTGAGGCGGCTGCCGCCGATGAGTGAGCCGAAGAAGAAGCTCCGCACAATCGAGGACCCGTTCGTTGTGCTCGGCCCGTCCGGAGTGGCGATACGCGACCGCCTCAAGCACCTCACCGGCGAGGACGACAAGGTGTTGCGCCTGGTCGGCGCCCACCTCGGACGCCTGGCGTCGCTGGACCTCAAGACCCGGTGCGCCGACGGGCTGGACCACAACAGCGACTCGTGGGCGGCACGGAAGCAGGGCCTGACCGCAGACTCGTCGTCCCGCTGGGCGGGTGCGATCACGAAGGCCACCCACGATCAGTGGGCGCTGTCCCGGCGCTGCCAACTCGCCCACATCCAAGGGCTTGAAGCCGGCGTGCGCACGCTGATGCACCGCCTGTCCCAGCCGATCGGCGAGAAGGGCACCAAGCGGACACCCGGCGGATACCGCAGCAAGAACGAGTGGTTCCACAAGTCCCGCCGCCTGGCGACTCTGGAACACAGGCTCGATGAGGCCCGCGCCGAGCGTGAGGCGGGTGTCGTGCACGTCGTGCGCGGCGGCCGGCGCCTCCTGGGAAACCGTCACAACCTCCAAGCCGCCCAGCTCACCGAGCCCCAGTGGCGCAACCGGTGGGAAACGGAACGCTGGTTCCTCGCTGCTGACGGCGAGTCCGGCAAGAAGCACGGGAACGAGACGATCCGTGTCACCTGCGACGGCGAGGTCAGCATCAAGCTGCCCGCCCCGCTCGCCCACCTGGCCAACTCTCCACGCGGCCGGTACGTCCTCGCCTCGAAGGTTGCTTTCGCGCACCGGGGCACCGAATGGCGCGACCGTATCGAAGCGAACCGGGCCGTGGCCTACCGCATCCACCTGGACGTGGCCCGAGAGCGCTGGTATCTCACCGCCTCGTGGACAATCCCGCCGGTCGAGACCGTGCCTCTGGAGACCGCCCGCGCCGAAGGCATGATCGGCGTCGACACCAACGCCGACCACTTCGCCGCCTACCAACTCGACCGGCACGGCAACCCCGTCGGCGCACCACGCTGCTTCTTCTACGACCTGTCCGGCACCTCCGATCACCGCGACGCACAGATCCGGCACGCCATCAGCCGCTTGCTGCAATGGACAACGCGGTGCGGCGTCAAGGCCATCGGCCTGGAGAACCTGGACTTCACCGCCGAGAAGACCCGCGAGAAACACGGCCGCAGGAAGCGGTTCCGTCAGCTCATCTCCGGCATCCCCACCGGCAAACTCAAAGCCCGGCTCGTCTCCATGGCCGCCGCGCACGGCCTGTCCATCGTGGCCGTCGATCCGGCATACACATCGATGTGGGGCGATCAGCACTGGCGCAAGCCCCTGACCAGCAAGACCCGCAAGATGTCCCGACACGATGCCGCAGGCATCGCGATCGGACGACGCGCCCTCGGACACCCGATCCGGCGACGGACGGCACCGCCCCCACATGACCAGAGTGATCGTGCGGGGCATCGGACCGCCCAGGCCGGACCAGGTGACCGAGGGCGTGAGGGAACCCGCCCACCCGTCACGGAACGTGCACACGATGCACGTCGCCGGACCGGGGCTCAGCGAACGCGGGAACCCAGCGCATCCAACACCGTTGGGGATGCGCGCAGTTCCGGGAACTGGCAGCAAATGTCACTCCTGGACACTGTTTAGGAACGGTTGCCGAGCAGGACGACCAGGGAAGCGCCGATCGCGATGCCGGGCGGTCCGACGAGCGCCGCGAGCCCAGCGCTGGCGCCACTCGCCGCCAGCGTCGACAGGCTCAGCACACCGGCCTCGGCCCACCGGTCGCCGGTGAGGACGCCGAGCCAGTTGTGGGTGAGCGTGGCGGCCACCAGGCCGACCAGGATGGCCGAGCCGGTCAGTGCTCCGACGGCGCGGACGCGGCGGAGCCCGAGCAGAGTCACGATGGACCCCGCGGCCACGCCGGCCAGCCCCATGGGGAGCACGCTCGACGTCAGGGCCGCGCCTCGCGGATCCTCCGCCGGGGCGGGGACCACGTCGACGGTGGTGATGCTCGTGCCCTCCGGGGCCTGCGCGGTCACCGCTTGCTGGAGCATCTGGGCGACCAGCGGGCTCGCCGCGGACGCCGTCAACAGCCGGGACCCTGTTCGGTGGCGACTATCGCGCCGTATACGGTCCGGTCTTCGACGGCGTCCCGGGCGGCGGCCTCATCGGCGTACCGGTGGATCTCGAAGGCGCCGTCCTGGTGGTCCAGTTGCTTCTCTGTCGGCGTGGTCGCCGTCGCCGAACCCGCCACACCGAGAGGCAGGTCGCGGGGCGCGGTAGAACCTCGACGGCGCGGCCGTCTGCTTCAACCGCAACGGGTTCCATGCCACGTCGATGCAGGACGTGCTGAAGGAGATCGACCTCTCGGCCGGGGCCGTATACCGCTACTTCAGCGGCAAGGAGGAGTTGATCGGCGCCATCGTCACCGAGGTGCTCGACGAGGTCCGCGAGACGTTCGAGGAGGGTGCCCGGCAGAGCCCGCCGCCACCGCCCGATGTGCTCCTGGGGTGGGTTCTGACCAAGATGCTGGACAAGAGGCCGTGGCTGACTCACGAGGGGGAGTCGATCCTCCCCCGCCTGATCATCCAGGTCTGGGCCGAAACGCTGCGCAACGAACACTTGTCGACGGTCATCAATGACGGGTACGCCAAGGTCAGAGGGGGGTGGATCAAGGTGGTCGAGGCCTATCAGGACACGGGCATGATGCGGGACGACGTGCCGGCCGAGAGCGTCGCGCGCATCATGATCGCCCTGGCTCAGGGGTACCTGGCGCAGCTGGCCCTGTTCGGTGACGTGCCCGTCTCGATGCTGCAGGACGGTCTGCGGGGTCTGATGAGCATGGGAGAAGCCGGCTTGCGGCCATGAGCGGATCAGCCGTGGTCACCGCGGAGCCTCCTCATGGTCACGGGCGGAGTCTCCTCGCCGTCGCGGATGGACTTTTCGCGGTCGCGGATGGGCCCCTCGCGGTCCCGAATGGACCTTTCGCGGTCCCGGATGGATCAAAGGCTGGTTAACGTCGTTGAAACGCCGTCCAACTAGCCTGCGCATCCACGCCACCAGGGGTTTTGGTGGCTGCGGCCACCGGGCCCCGCACGGTCCGGAGCAAGGACTGTGAGGTGGGACGCCGTGCAACTGACCCCGCACGAGCAAGAGAGGCTGCTGATTCATGTGGCCGCCGACGTGGCCGAGAAGCGCCGGGCCCGTGGACTGAAACTGAACCATCCCGAGTCTGTCGCGCTCATCACGTCGCACATCCTCGAAGGCGCGCGTGACGGCCGTACCGTCGCCGAACTGATGTCTTCCGGACGCAAGATCCTCACCCGGGCCGACGTCATGGACGGCATCCCCGAGATGATCCACGACGTCCAGGTCGAGGCGACCTTCCCGGACGGCACCAAGCTCGTCACCGTCCACGATCCGATCGTCTGACGGGGAAGCGAGAGCCATGATCCCCGGAGAGATCCTGTTCGCCGACGGGCCCGTCACCTTCAACGAAGGCCGTGAGGTCACCCGGCTGACCGTCCTCAACGCCGCCGACCGGCCCGTCCAGGTCGGCTCCCACTACCACTTCGCAGAGGCCAACCCGGGTCTGGAGTTCGACCGCGCCGCCGCGCGCGGCAAGCGGCTGAACGTCGCTGCCGGCACCGCCGTGCGCTTCGAGCCCGGGATCCCCGTCGACGTCGAACTCGTTCCGCTCGCCGGTGCCCGTGTGGTGCCCGGACTGCGCGGCGAGACCGGAGGTGCCCTCGATGCCTGAGATCTCGCGTGCCGCGTACGCCGACCTGTTCGGCCCGACCACCGGCGACCGCATCCGGCTCGCCGACACCGATCTGCTGATCGAGATCGAGGAGGACCGCAGTGGCGGCCCGGGACTCGCCGGTGACGAGGCGGTGTTCGGCGGCGGCAAGGTCATCCGCGAATCGATGGGCCAGTCTCGCGCCACGCGCGCGGACGGCACCCCGGACACGGTCATCACGGGTGTGGTGATCGTCGACCACTGGGGGATCGTCAAGGCCGACCTCGGCATGCGCGACGGCCGGATCACCGGCATCGGCAAGGCCGGCAACCCGGACACCATGGACGGCGTGCATCCCGACCTGGTGATCGGACCGGAGACCGAGATCATCGCGGGCAACGGGCGGATCCTGACCGCGGGTGCCGTGGACGCGCACGTCCATCTGATCTGCCCGCAGATCGCCGACGAGGCGCTGGCCTCGGGGATCACCACGCTGGTCGGCGGTGGCACCGGTCCGGCCGAGGGCTCGAAGGCGACGACGGTCACTCCCGGCCCCTGGCATCTGGCGCGGATGCTGGAGGCGATGGAGGGGTACCCGCTCAACTTCGGTCTGCTGGGCAAGGGCAACACCGTCTCGCGCGACGCGATGATGTCGCAGATCCGCGGCGGAGCGCTCGGCCTCAAGATCCACGAGGACTGGGGGTCCACGCCCGCCGCCATCGACGCCGCGCTGACCGTCGCCGACCGGACCGGTATCCAGGTCGCCATCCACACGGACACGCTGAACGAGTCCGGCTTCGTCGGCGACACCCTCGCCGCCATCGCCGGACGCGGCATCCACGCGTACCACACCGAGGGCGCCGGCGGCGGGCACGCGCCCGACATCATGACCGTGGTCTCCGAACCGCACGTGCTGCCCAGCTCCACGAACCCGACCCGGCCCTACACCGTCAACACCGCCGAGGAACACCTCGACATGCTGATGGTGTGCCACCACCTGAACGCGGCGGTGCCCGAGGACCTGGCCTTCGCCGAGTCCCGGATCCGGCCCTCGACAATCGGGGCCGAGGACATCCTGCACGACCTCGGCGCCATCTCGATCATCTCCTCGGACTCCCAGGCAATGGGCCGGGTCGGCGAGGTCATCATGCGGACCTGGCAGACGGCGCACGTGATGAAGCGGCGCCGCGGGTCCCTCCCCGGTGACGGCCGTGCGGACAACCACCGTGTGCGTCGCTATGTCGCCAAGTACACGATCAACCCCGCACTCGCACAGGGTCTCGCCCGCGAGATCGGCTCCGTGGAGACCGGCAAGCTCGCCGACCTCGTGCTCTGGGAGCCCGCGTTCTTCGGGGTCAAGCCGCACCTGGTCATCAAGGGCGGGCAGATCGCCTACGCGCAGATGGGCGACGCCAACGCTTCCATCCCGACGCCGCAGCCGATTCTGCCGCGCCCGATGTTCGGGGCGATCGGGAGGGCGCCGGCGTCCAACTCGTTCAACTTCGTCGCTCCGCTCGCCATCGAGGACGGACTGCCGGAGCGGCTCTCGCTCGGGAAGCGCTTCGTCGCCATCGAATCGACGCGGGCGGTCACCAAGGCGGACATGCGCGAGAACGACGCGCGGCCACGCGTCCGGATCGACCCGGACAGCTTCGCCGTGCATATCGACGGGGAGCTGGTCGAGGCGACTCCGGCCGCCGAACTGCCCATGGCCCAGCGTTACTTCCTCTTCTGATGTCCAGGGCAGCGCTTCTCGTCCTGGCCGACGGCCGCTTTCCCGCAGGGGGTCACGCGCACTCCGGCGGGGCCGAGGCCGCCGTGAAGGCCGGGCGCATCACCGGTGCGGCGAGCCTGGAGGACTTCTGCCGGGGTCGGTTGCACACGGCGGGGCTCGTGTCGGCCTCGCTGGCGGCGGCCGCCGCGATCGGAGTCGACCCGGTGGCGCTGGACGCGGCCGCGGACGCCCGTACGCCGTCGCCGGCCCTGCGCGGCGCCGCACGTCGGCTCGGGCGGCAGTTGATGCGGGCGGCCCGGGCGACCTGGCCGTCCGCCGAACTCGACGCACTGGCGCGGGAGTTCCCCAAGGGGGCGCATCAGCCGGTGGTGCTGGGGCTGGCGGCGCGGGCTGCCGGGCTCGGGCCCGATGACGCCGCGTACTGCTCCGTGTACGAGGCGGTCAGCGGGCCGGCGACGGCGACGGTGCGGTTGCTGAGTCTGGATCCGTTCGATGCCACCGGGGCGCTGGCCCGGCTCGCGCCGGAGCTGGACCAGGTGGCGCGTGCTGCCGCCGAGGCCTCTCGGCGCGCGCTCGAAGACGGGATCGACTCGCTGCCTGCTGCCTCCGCGCCGCTGCTGGAGATCAGTGCGGAGGTGCATGCGGCTTGGCCTGTACGGCTGTTCGCGTCGTAGAGTTTTTCGCCCCCTCCGCCCCTACCCGTCCCGTATCCGGGGGCTGCCGCCCCCAGACCCCCGCCATCGGCCTGGACGGCCTCGTCCTCGAACGCCGGACGGGCTGAAAGATCTCCGGCCGGGCCTTGAATCTGGAGCCGCCACCATGCACCTCGACCACTCCCACGACGGGCCCTCCGCCCTCAGCGCTGACGCCCACCGCCCCGACGGCAGTCGCCGTGCCCTTCGTATTGGGCTCGGCGGGCCGGTCGGCTCGGGCAAGACCGCGACCGTTGCCGCCCTCTGCCGGGTACTGCGCGAGGAGTTGTCGCTCGCTGTCGTGACGAACGACATCTACACGCGTGAGGACGCCGAGTTCCTGTTGCGGGAAGCGGTGTTGCCGCCCGAGCGGATCACCGCTGTCGAGACAGGGGCCTGCCCGCACACCGCGATCCGGGACGACATCTCCGCCAACCTCGAAGCGGTCGAGGACCTGGAGGACGAGGTCGGGCCGCTGGACCTCATCCTTGTCGAGTCCGGGGGTGACAATCTCACCGCGACCTTCTCCAAGGGACTGGTCGACGCACAGATCTTCGTGATCGACGTGGCAGGCGGCGACGACATCCCGCGCAAGGGCGGGCCCGGGGTCACCACCGCCGACCTGCTGGTCGTCAACAAGACGGACCTCGCGCCTTACGTGGGCTCGGACCTGGGGCGGATGGCGGCGGACGCGAAGGCGCAGCGGGCCGAACTGCCGGTGGTGTTCCAGTCGTTGCGGGCCGAGGGCGGGGTCGGTGACGTCGCCGCGTGGGTGCGGGAGCGGCTCGCCGCGTGGACGGCATGACGGCAGGGGTCCGGGCCACCGCACGGATCGCGGCGCGGGACGACGGCCGGGGCGGTACCTCCCTGCCGGTGCTGGACGGGGACGGGCCGCTCGCACTGCGGCGCACCCGGGGCGTCGGATCCGAGGCGCGGGTCATGCTGGTCGGCGCGATGAGCGGTCCGCTGGGCGGTGACCACTTCACCGTGCAGGCGGAGGCCGCCGAAGGTGCCCGGCTGCACATCAAGTCGGCGGCCGCCACCATCGCCCTGCCGGGGCAGGCCAAGGGCGAGTCGCGCTACGACGTACGCCTGAAGGTCGCCGGCGGGGGCGAACTGTGCTGGCTGCCCGAGCAGTTGATCTCCGTCAACGGGAGCGATCTCCGCGTCTCCTCGAGTATCGAGCTGGCGGCGGGCGCCCGGCTGGTCTTCCGGGAGGAGCAGGTGCTCGGCCGTGCCGGTGAGGAACCCGGGCGACTCAGCAGCCGGCTCACCGTGCGGCTAGGCGGACGGATGCTGCTGGACCAGGAGGTGGCGTGCGGACCCGGCGCCCCCGGCGGCTGGGACGGTCCCGCTGTCCTGGCAGGGCAGCGCGCGCTGGGGCAACTCCTCGTCGTACGGCCTGGGTTCGCCGAGAAGCCGGTGCAGGCGAGGCTCCTTGGCGAGTACGCCTCGCTCATGCCGCTCGCAGGGCCCGCCGTGCTCGTGACCGCGCTGGCGTCCGACGGGCTGAGGCTGCGGCGGGTGCTGGACGAGGCGCTGAACTCACTCCGCCAGCACATGTGACGTGGGTCTCTCCGCTCAACGGGGTATGCCTCACCGGTTATCGGATGAGTAAAGAAACCCCCGCCACATCTGTTCTCAGGGACCCCACAGCCGAAAGGATCCACGTACCAATCGCAACAATGTACGGGGAGGTCCCACTTGAGGGGCATCAGACCGACGAAACGGGTGACAGCGCTCGGTTCGGCCGGAGCGCTCGTCACGGCGACCCTGATAGCCGGAGCGGTGGCGGCTCCGTCGGCCACCGCCGACGCCGGCCGCGGGCAGGACCGTGAGGCACGTGGCGCGGCGATCGCCGCCGCCAAGGCGGCCAGGGCCGGGATCGACTGGCAGGACTGTCCGGCAGACTGGGCCCTCGCGAAGCCGATCCAGTGCGGCTGGGTCACCGTCCCGCTCGACTACGCCCACCCGAACGGTAAGCAGATCAAGCTCGCCGTCGACCGCATCGGGAACACGGGCACGAAGGAGGAGCGCCAAGGCGCCCTCGTGTACAACCCGGGCGGCCCTGGCGCCTCCGGCCTGCGTTTCCCGACGAGGGTCACCAACAAGAACCCGATCTGGGCGAACACGGCCAAGGCGTACGACTTCGTGGGCTTCGACCCGCGCGGCGTCGGCCACTCGGCGCCCATCTCCTGCATCGACCCGCAGGAGTTCGTGAAGGCGCCCAAGGCCGACCCCGTCCCGGACTCCGAGGCGGACAAGCTCGCGCAGCGCAAGCTGGCCGCCGAGTACGCGGACGGCTGCGCCGAGCGCAGCGGCGAGATGCTGCCGCAGATGACCACGCCGAACACCGCGCGCGACCTGGACGTCATCCGGGCCGCACTCGGCGAGAAGAAGCTCAACTTCCTGGGCGTCTCCTACGGCACGTACCTCGGCGCCGTCTACGGCACGCTCTTCCCGGGGCACGTCCGTCGCATGGTCGTCGACAGCGTCGTCAACCCGTCGCGCGAGAAGATCTGGTACGAGGCCAACCTCGACCAGGACGTCGCCTTCGAGGGCCGCTGGAAGGACTGGGAGGACTGGGTCGCCAAGAACGACGCGACCTTCCACCTCGGTGACACCCGGGCCGAGGTGCAGGACCAGTGGCTGAAGCTGCGGGCCACCGCCGAGGCGAACCCGATCGGCGGGGTCGTCGGTCCCGCCGAGCTGATCGGCTTCTTCCAGAGCGCCCCGTACTACGACTCCTCGTGGGTGCCCGTCGCCACGGTGTTCAGCAAGTACGTCGCCGGTGACACCCAGGCGATCGTCGACGCCGCCGCACCCGACCTGTCGGACACCGCGGGCAACGCCTCCGCGGAGAACGGCAACGCCGTCTACACCGCGGTCGAGTGCACCGACGCCAAGTGGCCCACCAGTTGGCAGAAGTGGGACCGGGACAACACGCTGCTCAACAAGGACTATCCGTTCATGACCTGGGCCAACGCATGGATGAACCTGCCGTGCGCCACCTGGGGGGTCAAGCAGCAGACCCCGGTCGACGTCAAGACCGGCAAGGGGCTGCCGACCGTCCTGATCGTGCAGTCCACGAATGACGCCGCCACCCCGTACGAGGGCGCCGTCGAACTGCACAAGCGTTTCAAGGGCTCCCGCCTGATCACCGAGAAGGACGCGGGCTCGCACGGCGTGACCGGCCTGGTCAACCCGTGCATCAACACGCGGGTGGACACCTACCTGCTCACCGGGAAGACGGACGCGGCCGACGTGACCTGCGCGCCGCACGCCACGCCCAAGCCGTAAGGCATGAGGGCTTGAAGTGCGGGGCGGCCGGTTTCCCGGCCGCCCTGTACTCATGTCGCCGACGTCGCCAACCAGGCATCCTCGGCCGCGTAGACGTACAAATCTGACTCAACTGAGCGGGATGCGCGGGAACTTGCGGGCCTTCTCCGCCTTCTCGGCGGTCTCCTCGGCCTTGACGACGGCGGCGTACCGGTCGACGTACTCCTGCTCGGAGAGGGTGAGGATGGCGTACATGATCTCGTCGGTGATGGCGCGCAGGATGGCCTTCTCGTTCTCCATCCCGGCATAGCGGGAGAAGTCGAGAGGCTTGCCGAAGCGGATGGAGACGGGGTGGATCTTCGGGATCTTCCGGCCCGGCGGCTGGGCCTCGAAGGTGCCGATCATCGCGCAGGGGATGACGGGTGCCTGGGCCTTCAAGGCCATCACCGCGACGCCGACCTTGCCCTTGTAGAGGCGGCCGTCGTGGGAGCGGGTGCCCTCGGGGTAGATGCCGAGCAGCTCGTCCTTGCTCAGGACGCCGAGCCCCTCGCGGATCGCGGCCTGGCCGGCGTCCTTGCCGGAGCGGTCCACCGGGATCTGCCCGGCGCTGCGGAAGAAGAAGGCGATCAGGCGGCCCCTGACGCCGGGGCCGGTGAAGTACTCGGCCTTCGCCAGGAAGGTGATGCGGCGCTTGAGGATCGCGGGCATCAGGAAGTGGTCGGAGAAGGACAAATGGTTGCCCGCGATGATCGCCGCGCCCGACGACGGGATGTGCTCAAGGCCCTCGATCCGGGGCCGGAAGACCAGTCTCAGCAACGGACCCAGAAGCACGTATTTGAGCACGTAGTAGAACATCGGGGCGCTCCTCACTCCGGCGGTCGGCTCGACCGCGCCGTGTTCTAGCAGGTCAGCGGGCATGCGGTGAGGTGTCAGTGTAGGGGCAGGTGCGGCCCGACGGCACTGTGCCCGACCGGACTCGGACCGATGCCGGGCCGTTGTCCGACCGGACAGGTACTCACGTCCGGCCGCTGTTTCCTGACCGTATGTCATGCCGAGTGGAGTGCCACGGAGGTGGCGTGGAGCGCGCTGAGGTCGTCCTGCCGGGCTCGGCGGAGCGCCGAGCCGTTGTCCTTGCACCGATCCAGAGGGGGCGGCATCAGAGGCTGACGGCCCCGACCATCCGGCGCCTTTGTTCGCAGCCCTGCTCAGCGCCCTTTTCGGGTGACCCTGAGGGCGGGAGGCAAACGCTCTTCCGGTCCTTCGACGGCACAGCGCGGACAGTCCCGGGCCCGGCGTCACTCCCCGCGCTGCGTCGGCACACTCCTAGACGCGCCGCGCCCCCTGAGCCAGAACCCTCTCCAACGCGCCGAGAGCCGACCGCAGTTCCTCGCCCGTGATGGTCAGCGGCGGGGCCAGCCGGATCGTCGAACCGTGAGTGTCCTTGACCAGCACCCCCTCCCGCATCAGGCCCTCGCTGATCTCACGCCCCGTGCCGATGGCGGGATCGATGTCCACGCCTGCCCAGAGCCCGCGCGAGCGGAAGCCCTCGACGCCCCTGCCCACCAGCGCGTCCAGGCCCTCCCGCAGGAGTACGCCCAGCTCGGCCGCCCTGCGCTGGAATTCGCCGGTCTCCAGCAGTTCCACGACCGCCGAACCGACCGCAGCGGCGAGCGGATTGCCGCCGAACGTCGAGCCGTGCTCACCGGGACGCAGTACTTCCAGTACGTCCCGGCGCCCGACCACCGCGGAGACCGGCACGATGCCGCCGCCGAGTGCCTTGCCGAGGAGGAGAAGGTCCGGCACGACGGCCTCATGGTCGACGGCGAGGGTGGTGCCGGTGCGGCCGAGGCCCGACTGGATCTCGTCCGCGATGAACAGACAGCCCTTGCGGCGGGTCAGTTCGCGGACCCCGGTGAGGTAGCCGTCGGCCGGGATGACGACGCCCGCCTCGCCCTGGATGGGCTCGATCAGCACCGCCGCCGTCGTCTCGTCGACGGCCGCTTCGAGCGCGGCGAGGTCGTTGTACGGGACGATCCGGAAACCCGGCGTGAAGGGCCCGAAGCCGGCCCGGGCTGTCTCGTCCGTGGAAAAGCTGACGATGGTCGTCGTACGGCCGTGGAAGTTGTCGGCGGCCACCACGATCGTCGCCCGGTCCGGTGCGACGCCCTTCACCTCGTACGCCCACTTCCGGGCCACCTTGACGGCGCTCTCCACCGCCTCGGCACCCGTGTTCATGGGCAGCACCATGTCCAGGCCCGTCAACTCGGCCAGCGACCGGGCGAACTCGGCGAGCCGGTCGTTGTGGAAGGCACGCGAAGTGAGCGTCAGCCGGTCGAGCTGGCGGTGTGCGGCCTCGATCAGCACCGGATTGCGGTGGCCGAAGTTGAGGGCGGAGTAGCCCGCCAGCATGTCGAGATAGCGGCGGCCCTCGACGTCCTCGACCCAGGTGCCCTCCGCGCGGGCGACGACCACGGGCAGCGGATGGTAGTTGTGCGCGAGGACGGGCGCCTCGGCGCGGATCAGCTCGTCGGACGTCTGTGTGAGCGCGGGAGCGGTCATGAGCGGATCTCCTGGGTGCAGCACTTGATGCCACCGCCGGCCTTGTGGAACTCCGAGAGGTCGACGGGGACGGGGACATAGCCGTGGTCCGCGAGCCGGCCCGCGAGCGCCTCGGCCTGCGGCGAGACGAAGACGTGCCGGCCGTCGGAGACGGAGTTGAGGCCGAAGGCCATGGCGTCTTCCTGGGTGGCGAGCACCGCGTCGGGGAAGAGGCGCGCGAGCACCTCCCGGCTGCCGGGCGAGAACGCCTCCGGGTAGTAGCAGATGTTCTCCTCGTCCAGCACGAACAGCGCGGTGTCGAGGTGGTAGAAGAGCGGGTCCACCAGCTTGAGGCTGATCACCGGGACGCCGAAGAACTCCTGCACCTCGTGATGGGCCTCGCGAGTCGTACGGAATCCGGTGCCGGCCAGGATGAACCGGCCGGTGGGGATCAGATCGCCCTCGCCCTCGCACACCGACTCGGAGCGGTAGACGTCGAAACCGGCCGACTTGAACCAGGTCTCGTAGACGGTGGACTCGGGGCGCCGCTGGGGCGCGTGGAAGTACGAGCCGAAGACGCGGCCGGCCAGGACGAGCGCCGAATTCGCCGCGAACACCATGTCCGGGAGGTCGGCGACCGGCTCGACGGCGTCGACGGTGTGACCGTGGGTGCGGTAGGCGCGGATCAGCGCCTGCCACTGGTCCTGGGCGAGGTCCACGTCCACGGGCGTGTCCGGGTGCATCCAGGGATTGATCGCGTACTGCACGGCGAAGTGTCTGGGTTCGCAGACGAGAAAGCGCCGAAGGCGCGGCACACGGCTGTCAGGCACAGAGAGATTCCTCCGCTTTCCCGCGGTGGTGGCTGAGGGTGTCTCCACGGTAAGAAACGGGGATACGTGCGACAAGCGACGAGAGCTGCGTGTCTGCGCAGGATTGCTGCGTCTTTGAACGCCTCAGCGCACGGTTGATGCGTCCTCCGGAGCGGCGTGGGTCGCTCCCGCCTCCGGGGCCTCCGGCAGCAGATGGGACAGCACCATGTAGCTGATCGTCTTCCGGATGAACGGCTCGGCCCGGATCCGCTCCAGCACCTCTTCGAAGTGCTCCACGTCGGTGGCCCGCACGTGCAGCAGCGCGTCCGCGCCGCCGGTCACGGTCATGGCCGCGGCGATCTCGGGGTAGTTGCGCACGACCTCCGCGATCCGCCGGGGCGGGGCCGCGCCCTCGCAGTACACCTCGACATACGCCTCCGTACGCCAGCCGAGCGCCGCCGGCTTCACCGTGGCCGTGAACCCGGTGATCACGCCGGTCTCGCGCAGCCGGTCCACACGGCGCTTGACCGCCGTGGCCGAGAGCCCGATCGTCGCGCCGATCTCCGCGAAACTGGTCCTCGCGTTCGCCATCAGCGCGGTGATGATCCTGCGGTCGAGATCGTCGAACATCGCGGGCTTGCTGCTCATGGCGGCACTGTATCCATCGACAGCTCCCAGACCGTGCGGCGGCTGCGCCCAGCCCGGGCCCCGTGGCGGCTCCACGCCCGTCCAGCGGCAGCGCGCACGCCCGTGCGGCGACAGTGTCCACGCCCGTCCAGCGGCAGCGCGCACGCCTGTGCAGCGACAGTGCCCACGCCCGCGCAGTGACAGTGCCCACGCCTGTCCAGCGACAAGGTCCACGTCCCGAACGTGTCCGAACGTGGAAATACCTCCTACACTCCACCTTCATGCTGCGCGCCCTCGCCGTCGACGACGAACAACCGTCCCTCGAGGAACTCCTGTATCTGCTGAAGGCCGATCCTCGGGTCTCAAGTGCCGAGGGCGCGAGCGACGCGACCGCGGCCCTGCGCAGGATCAACCGGGCGCTGGAGTCCGGCCCCGACGGCCCCGAGGCGATCGACGTCGTCTTCCTCGACATCAACATGCCCGGCCTTGACGGCCTGGACCTGGCCCGGCTGCTCACCGGGTTCGCCGATCCGCCGCTCGTCGTCTTCGTCACCGCCCACGAGGGATTCGCCGTCCAGGCCTTCGACCTCAAGGCCGTCGACTACGTTCTGAAGCCGGTACGCCGGGAACGCCTCGCCGAGGCCGTACGCCGGGCCGCCCAGCTCAGGGACGCCGCCCCGCTGATACCGGTGCACGAACCCGACCCGGACCACATATCCGTCGAGCTCGGCGGAGTGACCCGCTTCGTGGCCGTCGAGGACATCACCCACGTCGAGGCGCACGGCGACTACGCCCGCCTGCACACCGCCCAGGGCAGCCACCTCGTACGGATCCCGCTGTCCACCCTCGAAGAGCGCTGGCGGTCCCGCGGCTTCGTCCGGATCCACCGCCGCCATCTCGTCGCGCTGAGACACATCGCCGAGCTCCGCCTGGACGCGGGTACCGTGAGCGTCCTGGTGGACTCCGTCGAACTCCAGGTCAGCCGTCGTCACGCCCGCGAACTGCGCGACCTGCTGCTGCGCCGGACCACCGGCTGAGGGGGACGGTGTGCCACAGGATCCGACCGAACGCCGCGTCACGGTCACCGGCGTGCCCCGGCGCACCCGCAGAACGTCCGGCTACTACCGGCCCAGAACCGAGATCGACGAACAGACCACGCTCGGTCACACCTACGTCCGCTCCCTGATGCGCAGTCAACTCCGGGCCGCGTTCGTGGTGCTGGCCGTGTTCGTGCTGTTCGTCGGACCGCTGCCTCTTGTGTTCGCCGCGATGCCGGACGGCGCCGGCCTGGAGTGGGCCGTGCTCGGATTCGGCGTGTACCCGCCGCTGGTACTGCTCGCCCGCTGGTACGTGCGCCGCGCCGAACGCAACGAGAGGGACTTCGTGCGTCTGGTCGAGGACCGCTGAACGTGAACCAGAACTACGCCGTCCCCGCGGTGGCCCTGGTGGTCGTGGCGACCGTCCTGGTCGGCGCGTTCGGCCTGCGCATCTCCCGGACCACCTCCGACTTCTACGTCGCCTCGCGCACCGTGGGGCCACGGCTCAACGCGGCCGCGATCAGCGGCGAGTACCTCTCCGCCGCCTCCTTCCTGGGCATCGCGGGCCTGGTGCTCGTCCAGGGCCCGGACATGCTCTGGTACCCCGTCGGCTACACGGCCGGCTATCTCGTCCTGCTGCTCTTCGTCGCGGCCCCGCTGCGCCGCTCCGGCGCGTACACCCTGCCCGACTTCGCCGAGGCGCGGCTCGGCTCCCAGGCCGTGCGACGCCTTGCCAGTGTCTTCGTCGTCGGCGTCGGGTGGCTGTACCTGCTGCCACAACTGCAGGGCGCGGGACTGACCCTGGCCGTGTTGACCGACGCGCCCGACTGGTTCGGCGGAGTGCTCGTCGCCGTCGTCGTGGTCGCCACCGTCGCCGCGGGCGGCATGCGCAGCATCACTTTCGTACAGGCCTTCCAGTACTGGCTGAAGCTCACCGCCCTGCTGGTCCCCGCGCTCTTCCTCGTCCTCGCCTGGCAGAGCGACGGCTCCCCGCGCGACGCCTTCGACGAACCGGCGGCTTTCCGCGAGCAGAGTGTCGTCCGCGTCGACGACAGCCTCGACCTGTTGCTCTCGCAGCCGCTGCGTGTCACGACGACGGGCACCGTCGACGGCCACCGGTACGAGGACGAGAACGTCGCACTCCCCGCGGGCGTCCACCACATCGAGCGCGGCACCCGGCTCACCTTCACCAAGGGCGACCCGGTTCCGGTGGCCGAACGCGACAGCAACATCGGCATGTCGACCTCGCTGGCGGCAGGCCGCGAAGAGCGCCCGCTGTACGCCACGTACGGACTGATCCTCGCCACCTTCCTCGGCACGATGGGACTGCCGCACGTGGTCGTCCGCTTCTACACCAGCCCGCACGGTGTCGCCGCGCGCCGTACCACGGTCGTCGTACTGGGCCTGATCGGCGCCTTCTATCTCCTCCCGCCCGTCTACGGCGCGCTGGGCAGGCTGTACGCACCCGAGCTCACCCTCACCGGCGACGCGGACGCCGCCGTACTGCTGCTGCCCGACCGGATGATCGGAGGAACTGGCGGCGACCTCCTCGGCGCGCTGGTCGCAGGCGGGGCCTTCGCGGCGTTCCTGTCGACCGCGTCCGGACTGACCATGGCGGTGGCGGGCGTACTCACCCAGGATGTGCTGCCCTCGCGCGGGGTCCGGCACTTCAGGCTCGGCACCGTGTTCGCCATGGCGGTGCCGGCCGCGGCGAGCATGCTCGTGGGCGGACTGCCGGTCGCCGACGCCGTCGGGCTCGCCTTCGCCGTGTCCGCTTCGTCGTTCTGCCCACTGCTCGTCCTCGGCATCTGGTGGCGACGGCTCACACCGCCGGGCGCGGCCGCCGGGATGCTGGTCGGCGGCGGCTCCGCGCTCGTCGCCGTCGGCGCGACCATGGCGGGCTATCCGGGCACGGGCTCACTGCACGCCCTCCTCGCCTGGCCCGCCCTGTGGTCGGTGCCCCTGGGATTCGTGACGATGGTGCTGGTGTCCCTGGCCACGGCGGGGCGGGTACCGGCGGGCACCGCGGCGATCCTTGCGCGCTTCCACCTGCCGGAGGAACTGGCCGGAGACCACGTCCGAGCGGAGGCCAAGTCGTGAGCGGCTTCATCGCGGGGCTCTGTGTCGCCGTGCTCCCGCTGCTCGCCGCCGGTTTCTGGCTCGGTAGGCGCACCGCGCGGCCCCAGAACCTCGGCGGCCTCGGCACGCCCGTCGAGCACGCCACTTTCCAGACCCTGCACACCGCCTCGCTCGCCGCGCCCCCGCTGCGCGCGGGCCTGACCGAGGAGACGGCGGGCCGGTCCGCCCGACGCCTGCGCACACTTCTGGGCACCGACGCGCTGTGCCTGACCGACCAGGAGACCGTGCTCGCCTGGGACGGCGTGGGGGAGCACCACCGCACCGAAGTCATGGCGCGGCTCGCAGGAGCACTGGAGACCGGCCGAGGCGAGGCCTTCCGGCTCGACTGCTTCGAGCCCGCCTGCCCGCTGCGCTGGGCTGTCGTGGCCCCCCTCACCGTCGACGACCGGGTGCACGGCGCGCTCGTCGCCTGTGCACCTCGCGAGTCCGCGGTCCTCGTACGAGCCGCGGGCGAGGTCGCCCGCTGGGTCTCGGTGCAACTGGAACTCGCCGACCTCGACCAGTCCCGTACCCGCCTGATCGAGGCCGAGATCAAGGCACTTCGCGCGCAGATATCCCCGCACTTCATCTTCAACTCACTGGCGGTGATCGCCTCCTTCGTCCGCACCGACCCCGAGCGCGCCCGCGAACTGCTCCTGGAATTCGCCGACTTCACCCGCTACTCGTTCCGCCGGCACGGCGACTTCACCACCCTCGCCGACGAACTGCACGCCATCGACCACTACTTGGCACTTGTCAGGGCGCGCTTCGGGGAGCGTCTGTCCGTCACACTGCAGATCGCGCCCGAGGTGCTGCCGGTCGCGCTGCCCTTCCTCTGCCTCCAGCCCCTCGTGGAGAACGCCGTCAAGCACGGCCTGGAGGGCAAGACCGACAAGAGCCACATCAGCATCACCGCACAGGACGCGGGCGCCGAGGCACTGGTCGTCATCGAGGACAACGGCACCGGAATGGACCCCGAGCGGCTGCGCCGCATTCTCGCCGGAGAGGTCAGTCCCTCGGGCGGCATCGGGCTGTCCAACGTGGACGACCGGCTGCGCCAGGTGTACGGGGACGAGTACGGCCTCGTCATCGAGACCGCGGTGGGCGCGGGCATGAAGATCACCGCCCGGCTGCCGAAATACCAGCCGGGTGTGCATTCGGCCGCACGACTGCCGCGTCAGTGAACGTCAGGCGCTGCGTGAGGCCACCATGCCCAGCGTGATCAGGCCGAGCACGACCCAGCCGAACCACAGCCAGCCGTTGCTGCCGAGCGCCACCGTGTAGGCCGTCACCACGACGAGCCCGCCCACGGTCAGCACCCCCATTGCCTTCGTCGAACCAGGCGTCGAACCGGGCATCTGAGCACCCTCCTTCGGGCGGGTCCGCGGCGCGTGCCGTGGCCTTGGCCCATTTTCACCCGACAGGGCGGGATTCGCCAGGGCCGGGCGGCCTACTCACCCCCGCGCATCGCAGTCCCGTCCAGACGCTCGATCGCACAGACCACCTGGTAGAACTTCTTCAAGAAGTCGATTCAGCGACTGCGTGCGTTGAGTGAGGCCAGATAGGCGTTGTACGCCTCGAGTTCCTTGTCGCCGTCGCGGTCCGCCGCCCGGTCCGTGCGACGGGCCTGCCGGCTCTCGGAGGCGTGCCACTGGAAGAGCAGCGCGAGCAGCACGAGGACGGAGGGGATCTCGCTGAACGCCCAGGCGATGCCACCTGCCGCGGTCTGGTCGGCGAGTGCGTCGATACCGAGCGAGGCCGGCGGATTCTCGTACGTCTGCACCATCGGCCCGGACGCCATCATCAGCGCGATGCCGAAGAACGCGTGGAACGGCATGCCCGCGAACAGCTCCAGCATCCGCATCAGATAGCCCGGCCGGTGCGGCCCCGGGTCCACGCCCATGATCGGCCAGAAGAAGACCAGGCCGACGGCGAGGAAGTGGCACATCATCGTGGTGTGCCCCACCTTGGAGCCCATCAGGAAGTCGAAGATCGGGGAGAAGTACAGCCCGTAGAGGCTTGCGATGAACAGCGGGATGGTGAAGGCGGGGTGCGTGATGATCCGCATGAACCGGCTGTGCAGGAACATCAGCAGCAGCTCACGGGGGCCCTTGCCGCCGCGCTTCGATGCCACCGGCAGCGCCCGCAGTGCCAGTGTGATCGGCGCGCCGAGCAGGATCAGGATGGGCGACAGCATGCTGATCACCATGTGCTGCACCATGTGCACGCTGAACATGACCATGCCGTAGTCGTTCAGCTTGGTGCACATCACGAGCAGCACGGTCAGTACGCCGATGACGAAGGAGATGGTGCGGCCCACCGACCACTTGTCGCCGCGCCGCGCCAGCCGCACGACTCCCCAGCCGTACAGGCCGAGTCCGACCAGGCAGGCGACAAGGAAGAACGGGTCGGTCGACCATTCCAGACCCCGCCCCAGCGTGAACGGCGGCAGATCCATGGTCATGCCGTGCCCGCTGTGATCCATCCGCCGGCTCCTGTTTCGTACTGGTTGTGCGCTGTCTGTCCGCACCAGACTAGAACTGCCCCCGGTCGCCGCTGCGACCGGGGGCACTTCCCACTATTTTCCGCGCGTACGACTCAGAGCACGCACTCGGCCTCGGCGTACCGCTCGTCCGGAACCGTCTTGAGCGTCTCGACCGCCTCGGCGAGCGACACCATGACGATGTCGGTCCCCCGCAGCGCCGTCATCTTGCCGAAGTCACCACGGTGCGCGGCCTCCACGGCGTGCCAGCCGAAGCGCGTGGCGAGCACCCGGTCGTACGCCGTCGGGGTACCGCCCCGCTGGACGTGCCCGAGGATCACCGGCCGCGCCTCCTTGCCGAGGCGCTCCTCCAACTCGATGGAGAGCTGGCGGGCGATACCGGCGAACCGCTCGTGCCCGTAGACGTCCTTGCCGCCCTCGTCGTACTCCATCGAGCCCTCTCGGGGCTTCGCGCCCTCGGCGGCCACGACGATGGCGAACCGCTTGCCCGCGTCGAAGCGTTCGCCGACCCTGGCGGCCAACTCCTCGATGTCGAAGGGGCGTTCCGGTACGACGATGGCGTGGGCGCCCGCCGCCATGCCGGAGTGCAGGGCGATCCAGCCGGTGTGGCGGCCCATGACCTCCACGATCAGCACGCGCTGATGGGACTCGGCGGTGGTCTTCAGCCGGTCCAGCGCCTCGGTCGCGACACCGACGGCCGTGTCGAAACCGAAGGTCACGTCCGTGACAGCGATGTCGTTGTCGATGGTCTTCGGCACGCCGACGATCGGCAGGCCGTTGTCCGAGAGGAGGCGGGCCGCCTTGAGAGTGCCCTCGCCGCCGATCGGGATGATCGCGTCGAGCCCCAGGTCCGCGACATGGCCCCTGGCCCGCTCAACTCCGTCACGCAGATGCTCGGGCTGGACCCGGGAGGAGCCGAGTATGGTGCCGCCGCGAGCCAGGATGCCGCTCACCGCGTCGAGGTCGAGCTTGAGGTAGTCGCACTCCAGGAGGCCTTTCCAGCCGTCGCGGAAGCCGATGACCTCGTCGCCGTGGTCCACGACGGCGCGGTGCACGACGGACCGGATGACGGCGTTCAGGCCGGGGCAGTCGCCGCCGGACGTGAGGACACCAATGCGCATCGCCCGAAATACCTTCTCAACGTGGGCCGGATCCGGACCACGTTGTCCGGTACTGTCCCCGCCACCCTACCGGCGGGAGGGGGCGGGGCCGTATGGGGCGTCCGCCTGCTGGACGCCCCCGCACACGTGAGCGCAAGCCCTGTCAGACGGGCCGTGCGGTAGGGATCAGGCGGGCTGCTGCGCGGCCGTGATGCGCTCGTTGCGCAGCGCCTCGTACCAGCGGTCGTCGATCGGCGGCAGCGCGTTCACGTCCAGCGCCAGCTTCAACAGCAGGTCCGCGATCAGCGGATTGCGGGCGAGGACGGGCCCGTGCATGTACGTACCGAAGACGGTGTCGTTGTACGCGCCCTCGGTGCCGTCGCCCGTGCCGTTGCCCTTGCCGAGCCGCACGTTCGCGAACGGGCGCGCGGTGGGGCCGAGATGGGTCACGCCCTGGTGGTTCTCGAACCCTGTCAGAGGAGGCAGGCCCAGCCGTGGATCGATGTCGCCCAGCACGTCACCGACGCACCGCTCGCCCTCGCCGCGCACGGAGACCACGTCGAGGAGACCGAGGCCCGGCTCGCGCTGCCCGAGGTCGTTGATGAACTCGTGGCCGAGGATCTGGTAACCGGCGCACACCGAGAAGACGATCGCGCCGTTGCCGACGGCGCGATGCAGACCACCGTCGCGGCGCAGCCGCTCCGCCGCGAGCCGCTGCGGCCTGTCCTCGCCGCCGCCGATCAGGTAGATGTCACCCGAGGTGGGGATCGGCTGGTCGCTGCGTACGTCGAGACGGGCCACGTCCAGGCCGCGCTGACGGGCCCGGCGCTCCACGACGAGGGCGTTGCCCTGGTCGCCGTAGGTGCTCAGCAGGTCCGGGTAGATCCAGACGAGACGCAGGCTGTTGTCACTCATCTTCTTCGTCCTTCGTGGCTCAGTTGCCGACACGACGCCTCAGGTCCTGGAAAGCGGTGTAGTTCGCGACGACCTCGATGCGTCCGGGCGGTGCCAGCTGCACGGCCTGGTCGAGGTTCTCGCAGACCTGGAACTGCTGGTTCGCCACCTCCAGGCGCACCGCGAGGTCCAGTTTGCGGTCGCCGAGAACGAAGATCGGGTGACCGGTGAGCTGTGTGTAGTCGACGTCCCACAGCCAGGACGTGTCCGTGCCGTCGGCGCCGCGCGCGTTCACCGAGAGGATGACCGGGGTCGGCGGCGGGTCGATGAGCGAGAACGTCTCCAGCCAGCCGGCGGGGTTCTTCGCGAGCAGCAGACGCAGGTCGCGCTGCATGAACTGCACCACGTCGTAGCGTCCGGCCACCGCCTGCACCTGGTACATGCGTTCCAGGGCGACCTGCGGCGGCACGCCGAAGACGGCGGCCACGGCGGCCGAGGAGGCGGCGTTCGCCTTGTTGGCGCGGCCAGGGAGCTGGAGGTGGATCGGCCAGGCCGAGCCGTGCGGGTCCAGGACGTGGTCGCCGGAGAGCGCCCAGCTCGGCGTCGGACGGCGGAAGCCGCACTCGCCGCAGTACCAGTCGTCACCGGGGCGCTGCATCACACCGCCGCAGGACGGGCAGGACCAGGCGTCGTCCTTCCACATCTGACCGGCGGCGACCCACACCACGTTGGGGGAGGAGGACGCGGCCCACACGACCAGCGGATCGTCGGCGTTGGCGATCACGACGGCCTTGGAACCCGCCAGGCCCTCGCGCCAGTGCTCGGCCATCATCCGGGTCTCGGCGGCCCGGTCGAGCTGGTCGCGCGAGAGGTTGAGGAGTGCGATGCACTTGGGGTCGGTGTCCCGCGCGATACCGGAGAGGTACTTCTCGTCGACCTCGATGACCGCGTACCGGGAGTCCGAACCCCCGGCCAGCGCCGAGGTGATACCCGCGGGCATGTTCGCGCCCAGTGCGTTGGACACGACCGGGCCCGCGGCGCTCAGCGCCTCCGCGATCAGCCGGGTCGTGGTGGTCTTGCCGTTGGTGGCCGACACCAGGATGACGTCCAGGTGCGTGGCGAGCCGTGCGAGCAGGTCGGGGTCGAGTTTGAGTGCCACCCGGCCGCCGATCACCGATCCGCTGCCGCGTCCGGCGGCGCGCGAGACGGCCGCTGCCGCCTTGCCCGCCGTCACGGCCAGCTTGGCCCGCGGTGTCAGCGGGTCCGAGTTGCCTGACATCGTGTCCGATCCTCCTTGCGTACGCGCCGCGCCTCTGCCTCCGGCATCGTGTGGCCCTCAGCCTATCGAGATCCACTCACGTGCCCGAAACGCGGCACCACGACGGTGCCCGCGCGACATTCGCGCGCCACCCAGGACCGTACCCTTGCGGCCATGCGACACAGCTCCATCCCGGGCTCCCGAGGGCGCGTCCGGCCCATCACCCTGCTCGGCGACCCCGTCCTGCACTCACCGTGTGCGGAGGTCACCGAGTTCGGCCCCCAACTCGCCCGGCTCGTCGAGGACATGTTCGCGACGATGTACGCCGCCCAGGGCGTCGGCCTCGCCGCGAACCAGCTTGGCGAGTCCTTGCGGGTGTTCGTATACGACTGCCCCGACGACGAGGACGTCCGCCATGTCGGGCATGTGGTGAACCCGCGTCTCGTCGAAGCGGACGGAGTGGTTCTGCGCGGGCCGGAGGGCTGTCTGTCGCTGCCGGGCCTGGAGGCGGGGACCGAGCGGTACGACCACGCCGTCGTCGAGGGCTTCACGGTGGACGGCAGCCCGGTGCAGGTGCACGGCACCGGCTGGTTCGCGCGATGCCTGCAGCACGAGAGCGATCACCTCGATGGTGGCGTGTACGTGGACCGGCTCACGGGCTGGCGTCACCGCAGGGTGATGAGGCAGGCGGCGCAGGCGTCCTGGGGGCGGTGACCGTCGCCGGTCGGCTGCGGGCCGGACGGGGCTGAGCGCCCCGCGGGTGAAGGCGGCCGTCAGAACCCCGGACCGCCGACACGGTCCCCGGCGGCGGCCAACCGTCCCCACAGCAGGTCGGCCAGGCTCCGTACCAACTCGGCCCGCGAGCAGGGCCGTTCACCCATCCACCAGTCGCCGGCGGCGTGCATCATGCCGACGATCCCGTGCCCCCACACCCGGGCGAGCTGCTGGCTGCCGGGTCCGAGATCCACCCGCTCCTCGATGACCTCGGCGAGTTCCTCGCCCATGCGGCGCAGCAGCGGCGCCGAGTGCTTGCCCACGTCGAAGCCGGGATCCCCCGGCTGGCCGCCCTCGGTGGGATGCATCGGGAACCGGTAGACCTGAGGGTGCGCCTCGATGGCCGCCAAGTACGTGTCGAGCGTGGCCTCGACGCGCTCACGGCGTTCGGCCGGTGCGTCCAGCGCGGCGCGCAGCGATCCGAGGAGGGCGTCCGTGTGCCGCTTGGCGAGGGCGGCGTAGAGTCCGCCCTTGTCGCCGAAGTGGCGATAGAGGATCGGCTTGGTGATGCCTGCCTCGGCGGCGATGGCGTTCATCGAGGCTCCGGGGCCGTCACGCAGAACCACTCTGTCCGCGGCCTCCAGCAGCTCGCGCCGACGGCGGTCGGCGGACCTCTGCTGATCGGTGCGCTGTGTGGTGTCCATGGCCTCTCCCCACCCGTGCTGAATCGGTGACGCCTGCGCAAACTAACACCCAAGGGCACATGTGTATCGAACGGGCTACCGAGCCTGGCTCGGGAGTTGACTTTTCCTACTGGCCGGTAACAGACTCTAGTTACCGCAAGTAACACCTTAGTGCATTGTATGGAGGGGTCATGGCCGAGTTCACGATGGAGCTCAACGACGACCAGAAGGAGGTGCGGGACTGGATCCACGGGTTCGCCGCCGATGTGATCCGTCCCGCGGCCGCCGAATGGGACGAACGTGAAGAGACACCGTGGCCGGTCATCCAGGAGGCCGCGAAGGTCGGCATCTACTCCCTGGACTTCTATGCGCAGCAGTACTTCGACCCCACCGGGCTCGGCATACCGATGGCCATGGAGGAGCTGTTCTGGGGCGACGCGGGCATAGCCCTGTCGATCGTCGGCACCGGCCTCGCCGCCGTGGGCGTCCTCGCCAACGGCACCGAGGAGCAGATCGGCACCTGGATCCCCCAGATGTACGGCGATGCAGGCGACGTCAAGGTCGCGGCCTTCTGCTCCTCCGAGCCCGACGCCGGCTCGGACGTGGCCTCCATGCGCACGCGTGCCGTCTACGACGAGGCCAAGGACGAGTGGGTCCTCAACGGCACCAAGACCTGGGCGACCAACGGCGGCATCGCCAACGTCCACGTCGTGGTCGCGGTCGTCGATTCCGAGCTGGGCTCCAAGGGGCATGCTTCCTTCATCGTCCCGCCGGGCACGCCGGGCCTGTCCCAGGGGCAGAAGTTCAAGAAGCACGGCATCCGCGCCTCGCACACCGCCGAGGTCGTCCTGGAGAACGCCCGCGTCCCCGGCTCCTGCCTCCTCGGCGGCAAGGAGAAGCTGGACGAGCGCCTCGCCCGCGCCCGCGAACGTGCGAAGTCGGGTGGTGAGCGCGTGAAGAACGCGGCGATGGCCACCTTCGAGGCGTCCCGTCCGGCTGTCGCCGCGATGGCGGTCGGCACCGCACGGGCCGCGTACGAGGTGGCCCTCGAGTACGCGATCACGCGTGAGCAGTTCGGGCGACCGATCATCGACAACCAGGGCGTCGCCTTCCAGCTCGCCGACATGCGGACGTCGATCGACGCGGCGCGACTGCTCACGTGGCGCGCCTCCTGGATGGCGGTCAACGGGAAGCCGTTCACCGCCGCCGAGGGCTCGATGTCGAAGCTGTTCGCCAGTGAGACCGCGAAGAAGGTCACCGGGCAGGCGATCCAGATCCTCGGCGGCAACGGCTACACCCGTGAGTACCCGGTCGAGCGCATGCACCGCGACGCCGCCATCTACACGATCTTCGAGGGCACGAGTGAGATCCAGCGGCTGGTGATCGCGCGCACCCTGTCGGGGATGCCGATCCGCTGAGCCTGCGGGAAGCCCTCCTCACCGGTGTTTCAGCGGCGTGAGCTGCTCGATGTCGTACCTCGCACGGAGTTCCTCGATCGCGGCGCAGTCCGGTGGGCCGCCCGTGCCCAGGATCTCCAGCAGTTCGTCGAAGTACCGCTCGTGGTCCGGCGGCGGTGACGCCTGGAAGAACATCTTCGCGGGCGTCTCGGTGGGGTTGGAGAACGCGTGCGGACACCCCGGGGGTACGACGATGACCGTGCCCGGGGTCGCCCGCACCACGCGGGTGCCCGAACTCGACTCCCACCGCTGCCAGTTGTCGGGTGTCCGCACCCGCGGCTCGAAGGCGAGGACGTCCAGCTCGCCTTCGAGGACGTAGAACAACTCCTCGCTGCGCGTGTGCACATGGGCGCCCACGTCGAAGCCGGGGGGCACCACGACCTCGAAGGTGGACGCCATCCGCGAGTGCGAGCCGGTGACCTTGAACGTCACATGCTGGGCGGGCGTCTGCACGACCCGGCCGTGACCGGGCGGTACGAGCAACCCCTCGGACGCTGTCATCCCGCGCTCACCACGTCACGGGCAGGGCCTCGGGTCCGCGGATCAACGCGCCCTTCCTGAAGGGGACCTGCTCCGGTGGGACGGCGAGCCGCAGCCCGGGCACCCGGTCCAGGAGCGCGTCGACCATCAGCTCGGACTCCATCCTGGCGAGCATTCCGCCCGGGCAGTAGTGCGGGCCGAAGCCGAACGACACATGCGGGTTCGGGTTGCGCGAGAAGTCGATCATCTCGGGGTCCGGGAAGACCTGCGGGTCGCGGTTGGCGGCCAGGTACGACACGTACACCGCGTCGCCCTCCCGGATCCGTACGCCGCTGATCTCGACGTCCTCCATGGCGATCCGCGAGAGGCCGACGGCGCTGCGGTGCGGGATGTAGCGCAGCAGCTCGTCGATCGCCTGGGGCCGGATCGCCGGATCGTCGCGCAGTTGGTCGACCAGCTTGGGGCGGGTCATCAGGATGTAGAACATCTGCCCGCTGTTGTTGGTGACCGCTTCGCCGCCGATCTGGAGGAGCACCGCGAGACCGACGGCCTCGTCCATGGTGATCTCTTCCCGGCCCACGGCCGCGCCGAGCAGCGAACCGACGTCCTCGCCCGTGCTGCCGGCACGCTCGCCGATGAGCTTCGTGAAGTACGCGCCCATCTCGTTCTTGGCCTTCTCGCTGACCTCCGCGCCGTGCGAGGAGGACAGGATCAGCCCGGTCCAGGTGTGCATGAGGTGCCGGTCGGTGGCCGGGACGCCCATCAGCTCGCAGATGACGGCGATGGGGAACGGGCTCAGGATCGCCGCGGTGAGATCGGCGGTCGGACCGGACTCCAGCATCTCGTCGACGAGTTCGTCGAGCATCCGCCGGGCACTCTCGCGCAGCCTCTCCACCCCGCGCGCCGTGAAGGCCGCGGCCACCGAGCGGCGCAGCCGCGTGTGGTCGGGCGGGTCGAGGAAGCCCACCGCGCCCGCCGACGGGATGAAGTGCGGGGCGAGCCGGGTGACCTGCCGCCCCATGACTGCCTCACGGCTGAACCGGGCGTCGTTGGTCACCATGCGGACGTCGTCGTACCGCGTCACCAGCCAGGCCCAGCCGTCGCCGTTGGGCAGCTGGATCCGGGTGACCGGGCCCTCCCGCATCAGCTCGGTCAGGACCGGGTCGAAGTCCACGCCGGTCAGGTTGAGCGCCGGCCAGTGGCGGACGGGCGGCAGGGGCTCGGTGATCGTCTTCTCGGTCATCCAGGTCACGTCGTTTCAGTGTCGGTGTTGTTCCCGTTGCTCCAGCGGCCAAGAGACATCTCCGCGGTGATACCGGGGCCGAAGCCGGCCAGCATTCCGCGCGAGGCGTGCTCCGCCCCGCCCTCGTCGAACAGCCTGCGCAGCGCGTCCAGGACGACGGCGCTCGCGATGTTCCCGTACTCGGTGAGGGTCGCCCGGCTGAACCGGAAGGCCTCCGGCGGCACCTCGAGGAACTTGCTGAGGTCGTCCAGGATCCTCGGGCCGCCCGCGTGGATGATGTAGAAGTCCAGGTCGGAGGCGTTCCAGCCGTGCTGGCGCGCGAGGTTGTGGAGCGCCGGGGCGAGCGGCTCCATGGTGGCCGGCACCCGCTTGTCCAGCAGGAAGTGGAAGCCGGTGGCGCGGACGTCGTACATGATCCAGTCCTCGGTCTTGGGGATCAGGTACGAGGCGTTGCGCTCAAGCTTGATGCCGGTGCCGCCCTTGCCGCGGACGACCGCGGCGGCGATGCCGTCACCGAACAGACCGTTGCAGAGCAGTGAGCCGACGCCCAGGTCGGTGGGCTGGTAGCAGAGCGAGCAGAACTCGCAGGCGACGATGAGTGCGTTGGCCTCGGGGTAGGCCGAGCAGAAGTCGTGCGCCCGGTTGACCGCGGCGCCGCCCGCCGCGCAGCCCAGCTGGGCTATGGGTATCTGTCGGGTGTCGCTGCGGAAGTCCATCGCGTTGATCAGCCAGGCCGTGAGCGAGGGCATCATGAACCCGGTGCACGACACGTAGATGATCACGTCGATGTCGGTGGTGAGGAGCTCTGCGTCGTCCAGCGCCCGCTGTACGACGGCGGGGACACGGGCCTTCGCCTCGTTGCCGTAGACCCTGTTGCGGTCCTCGAAGCCCGGGTGCTTGAGGGTCTCCTCGATGGGCTGCACGATGTGCCGGGTACGAACGCCGGTGTTCTCGATCAGCCGCAGGGCGAGCGGGAGTTGGGGGTGGTCGGCGTGACGGGAGCGTGCCAGCTCCAGCGTCTCCTCCATTGTGATCACGTACTCGGGGACTGAGACCGCGGGTCTGCACAAAGTCGCCATGAGGAAGCGCCTACTTTCGCCTTCCGGGGAACCGTTCGTCCCCCGGCGGAAGGGTGGTTCACCCACGATCACCCGGCAGGGCGCGGATATCTCGTCGGATTACGCCAGATCGGGGACACGCCCCCAATGAGTGGGACCCTGGTCGCAGGAGCTCGCAGACCGCCGAAGCGAAGGGGACATGATGACGAGGACGGCCACTGACCTGCGGGAGAGCGCCACCGGGAAGCTCGCTCCAGACCCCCACGCCAACCGCCTTCTGCCCCTGATCGCCCGAGGTGCGGCGCAGCGCTCCACACTCGCCGCCCTGGCCCTCGAACAGCGCCATGTGATCGCCGCGGACCGCCGTGCGTTCCTGCATCTGGCGCAACGCCCGGACTCCGGGCCGGAAAGCGCCGCCTTCTTCGCCGCTCTCGCAGAGGGTGAGGCGCTGGCCGAGGACAGGCTGGGTGCGTACGCCGCCGCGTGCGGGGCGGATGAGGAGTGGGCCGCCGGATACGAGCCGCTCGCGGACTGCCGGGCCTATCCCGCCTACGTCGCCTGGCTGGCGCTCAACGGCTCACCGGCCGACGTGGTGCTCGCGCTGAGCGCCAACTTCGCGGCATGGGGCGGCTATTGCGCGACCATCGCGCAGGCCCTGCGCGGTCATTACGGCTTCGACGACGAGGCGTGTGGCTTCTTCGACTTCTTCGCCGAACCCGCGCCGGAGCTGGAGCGACTGGCGCTGTCCGCCGTGCAGGCAGGGCTGGACGCGGGACGCGTCGACGAGGCCGAGGTGCTCAGGTTCGGGCGCCTGCTGCAGGGCTGCGAGGAGAAGTTCTGGCACGCCCTGTGGGAGCTCGACGGGCGTCCGGGCTGACAGAGTGTCGGCCGACGCCCGGTCGATGCGTGCGAGGCGGTCAGTCGGACGTCGTGCCGCTGCTGTGCGCGATGCAGGCCACGTCGATGCGGTCGGCGAGCTTGGCGAGTTCGATCGTGAGGGCCGCCACCGTGTCCTCGTCGAGTCCGTCCTGGCCCGCCTCCACCAGATGCAGCCACCGGCCGCCCACCGTGCGCAGCAGTTTGCTGACGTCGGCGGCCGCCACCTGCAACGTGCCGCGGTCGTCGACGATCAGAGGCAGGGTCACTTCGCGGTTCACAGAGGGGATCGTAACCGCGGAACGCTCACGCTCCGTGCCATACGGTGGTGATGTTGCAGAACTCGCGGATTCCGTGCCCCGACAGTTCACGCCCGTAGCCGGACCGCTTCACCCCGCCGAACGGGAAGGCGGGATGGGACGCCGTCATCCCGTTGACGAACACGCCACCAGCCTCCAGGTCGCGGACGAACCGGTCCACCTCGGCCTCGTCGCGCGTCCACACGTTCGAACTCAGCCCGAAGGGCGTGTCGTTGGCGAGGGCCACCGCCTCGTCCAGGTCGGCCACGCGATAGAGCGTTGCCACGGGGCCGAAGGTCTCCTCCTGGTGGATGCGCATCTCGGGCGTGATGTCGGTGAGGATCGTCGGCGCGTAGTACCAGCCGGGTCCCTCGGGGCGTTCCGCGCCGCACAGCACCGTCGCGCCGGCCTCGACCGCGTCGTCGACCAGTTCCTCCAGGTCGCTGCGGCCCTGCTCGGTGGAGACCGGCCCGACGTCGGTGTCCTCGGCGAGCGGGTCGCCGACCTTCAGGGCCTGCATACCCGCCGTGAAGCGCTCGGCGAAGGCGTCGAACACGTCCGTGTGCACGATGAACCGCTTGGCGGCGATGCACGACTGCCCGTTGTTCTGCACACGTGCCGTGACGGCGGTCTTGGCGGCCCGCTCGATGTCGGCCGACGGCAGGACGACATACGGATCGCTGCCGCCCAGCTCCAGCACCGTCTTCTTGACCTCGTCCCCGGCGACCGAGGCCACCGCACGCCCCGCCGGTTCACTCCCGGTGAGCGTGGCCGCCTTGACGCGCGGGTCGCGCAGGATGTCCTCGACGGCGCCGGAGCCGATGAGCAGCGTCTGGAAACAGCCCTCGGGGAAGCCCGCGCGGCGGAAGAGGTCCTCCAGGTAGAGGGCGGTCTGCGGCACGTTCGAGGCGTGCTTGAGCAGGCCCACGTTGCCCGCCATCAGCGCGGGCGCGGCGAACCGGACGACCTGCCAGAGCGGGAAGTTCCACGGCATGACGGCAAGCACCGGGCCCAGCGGGCGGTAGCGCACGATGACCCGGGAGGCGCCGGAGTCCTTTACGTCGGACTCGGCGGGCTCCTCGTCGGCGAGGAGTTCCTCGGCGTGGTCGGCGTACCAGTGCATCGCCTTCGCGCATTTCGCGGCCTCCGCGCGGGCCTGCTTGACCGGCTTGCCCATCTCGGTGGTCATCACCCGGCCGATGTCCTGCTCGTCCTGTTCGAGGAGGTCGGCGGCCTTGTGGAGCAGGCGCGCCCGCTCGGCGAAGGACGTGGCGCGATGTACGTGGAACGCGGCCTCGGCGGTCGCGAGCCTGCGCTCGATCTCTTCGGCGCCGAGGGCCTCGTACGTCTTGAGCGTCTCGCCGTTCGCCGGGTTCACTGTCGCGATGGGCATGGCCGACCTCCTGAAGCTGGCTGTTCCTCGACCCTCCCGCGCTGCGGGGTACGGCGCAACGTGGCGGGCTCACTGTCAGGGCCGGTACGGACACCGGCTCTCACCCCGTGTGCTCCGCCAGCCGGTCCAGAAACTCCGTCTGCGCCTTCACGATCAGCGACCTGGCCCGGTCCAGACCCAGCCACTCGACCCGGTCCAGCTCCGGAAACTCCTGGCTGCGCCCCGACTTCGGCGGCCACTCCATCTCGAAGGTGCCGGGGACGACGGTCGCCGGGTCGAGATCGGCCTCGACCGCCCAGGCGGTGACGACCTTGCCGCCCGTCTGCCGGATCTCGCCGAGCGGCACGGCCTTGCCGTCGGGGGGCGGCAGGCCCAGTTCCTCCTGGAACTCGCGGCGTGCGGCGTCCCAGGCGCTCTCGTCGGGCTCGTACTCGCCCTTGGGCACGGTCCAGGCGCCTTCGTTCCGCCGCGCGAAGAAAGGCCCGCCCATATGGCCGAGCAACACCTCAAGGCCGCGGTCCGTGCGCCGGAACAACAGCAATCCGGAGCTGCGCCTGCCTGTCCTCACCGGGTCACCTCGGGGTGCGCGGCGAGCAGCGTCCCGACCGTGTCGGCCTCGGCCGGGGTCTTGTCCTCGCGGTAGCGCACGACGCGGGCGAACCGGAGGGTGACGCCGGCCGGGTAGCGGGTGGATCTCTGCAGGCCGTCGTACGCGATCTCCACGACGAGTTCCGGTCGTACGGTCACGACGTGGCCGTTGTCCTCGACGGCCAGCTCTCCCAGCCGCTCGGTCTGCCAGGTCAGCATCGCGTCGGTCATGCCTTTGAAGGTCTTGCCCAGCATGGCGAAGGAGCCGTCCTCGTTCCGCGCGCCCAGATGCAGGTTGGACAGCTTCCCGGTGCGTCGCCCGTGGCCCCACTCGGCTGCAAGAACCACCAGGTCCAGGGTGTGTACGGGTTTGACCTTGAGCCAGGAGGCACCGCGCCGGCCCGCGCTGTAGGGGGCGTCGAGGGCCTTGCAGACGACGCCCTCATGGCCCCGGGCGAGTGTGTCCACGAGGAACTTCTCCGCCCCGGCGAGGTCCTCGGGTCCTGCCACGAGCGTGCGCCTCACCCGCATCGGCTCGGGCACCAGCCGCGCCAGCTCCGCGTGTCGCTCGATGAAGGGCAGGTCCAGCAGATCGTGCCCGTCGACGGACAGCGCGTCGAAGAAAACGGGGGAGACCGGCACCGCTGCGGCGGCGGTGGCCACGTCCACGCGCGAGCCCACCCGCCCTGCGATCTCCTGGAAGGAACGCGGCACCCCGTCCTCGTCCAGGGCGATGACCTCACCGTCCAGGATGAACCGGGTCTGTTTCAACTCCCTCGCGGCAATGGTGAGTTCGGGCAGTCGGTCGGTGATGTCGTCGAGGGTGCGGGTGTAGATCCGGACGTCGTCGCCGTCGCGGTGGACCTGCACGCGGATCCCGTCGAGCTTCTCCTCGACCGCGCAGTCGCCGAGCTTGTCGACCGCCTCGGACACCGAAGGGGCAGTGCGCGCCAGCATCGGCAGCACCGGGCGGCCGACGGTGAGCCGGAAGCCGTCCAGCGCCGCCGGGCCGCCGGAGAGCAGCGCCTGCGCCACCGTCTGCAGCGATCCGGCGAGCATCACCGCCCGTCGTACGTCCGCGGACGGCGCGCCGGTCGCCTGGGCGAGCCCCTCCACCGCGACGGCGTCCAGCGCGCCCTGCCGTACCTCACCGGTGAGCAGCCCGAACAGGAAACGCTGCTCGTCCGCGGTGGCCGCCGCCATCAACTCGCCCACCAGGCGCCCGCGTTCGGCCTGCGATCCGGCACCGGAGACGCCGCCGAGTTCGGTGAGCCGGGCGTCCACCTCGCGGACGGTCAGTGTCGGTTCCGGCGCGGGGGAGACGGGCGTACTGAGGATCTTCCAGCCGATGCCGAGGCGTCCCTGCGGCAGGCGGCCCGCCAGATACGGGATCACGACCGGCACGTCGTCCGCCTCGGCGTCCCGGAAGAGCTCGGCGAGCAGAGCGGTCTTCCGGGACCGCGCCGAGGTGGCGGCGACCTCCTGGGACACGTGGGCGAGCCGGCTCAGCAGCATGCAGCCATGGTGCTACGGAGCCGGCCGATACACACCCGCACGGCTGCTTTACGGCGGCGGGGCTGCTCTGCATCCGCACGGCTGCTTTGCGATTGCGGGCTGCTCTGCCTCCGCGGGGTTGCTGTGCGCCTGCGGGCTGCTCCGCCTCCGCACAGTTCCTTTGCGCCTGCGGGTCGCTCCGCACCCTGCTCGGTCGTTCCGCACCCCCGTTGCCGCTCTGGGTCCCCGGGGCTGCTTTACGCCCGCACGGTCGCGTCGAGGTCCGTGAAGAGCAGGTCTCCGTTGATCGTGGCGCCCGCCCGGTAGCCGGCGCTCGCCGCGTTGACGACCTGCTCCGCGAACCCCATCGCGTTGCCCGCCGCCCACACGCCCGGGACGGTCGTCTGCCCGGTCTCGTCGACCACGGGATACCTGCCGAAGGGGGTTTCCCGCAGCTCGGCGCCCAGTCGTTCCAGCAGGCCGGTGCGCGGGACCGCACGGGGTGCGACGAACACCACCGAGCGGGCGTGGACCGTGCCGTCCGCGAGCCGCACCCCGGTGAGCCGGTCGTCGTCGACGACGAGCCCCGCGACCTCGCCGGGCACCACACAGACCCCGGCCGCGGCGAGCCGGCGGAGGTCGTCATCGGTCAGTTCGGCCTCGGCGACCGTGTGCAGGAACAGGGTCACGTCCTTCGACCACTGGCTGACCATCAGCGCCTGGTGCACGCTCATCGGCGTGCCGGCCACCACCCCGAAGGCCTGGTCGCGGACCTCCCAGCCGTGGCAGTACGGACAGTGCACGACGTCCCGCCCGAACCGCTCCGCGACACCCGGCACCGGCGGCAGCTCGTCGGCCAGTCCGGTGGCGACGACCAGCCGTCGCGCGTGCACGGTCCGCCCGTCCGCCAGGGTCACGTCGAACTCCCCGGCGTCGTCGCGGATCACGTCCACCACACGGTCCCGGACCAGTTCCACGCCGTACCGCTCGATCTCCCGCCGGCCCTCGGCGAGGAACTCCGTGGGCGGCACACCGTCCCGCGTCAGATAACCCTGCATGTGCGCGGCGGGTGCGTTGCGCGGCTCGCCCGCGTCGACGACCAGGGTGGAGCGCCGGGCGCGCCCCAGGACGAGCGCGGCCGACAGTCCTGCCGCGCCGCCGCCGATGACGATCGCTTCGTACCTCTCGGTCATGGTGACCACCTCCATGGAGAAGGTCGCTCGAAGGTGGCAGGATTGACAAATGGCTTTGCTGATTCCGCAATACGGGAGTGAGTGACACGGGTATGGGTGACACGGGCGCGAGCGACATGAGCGCGAAAGAGGATGTGCAGGCGGATGAGGTTCTGGCCGAGGTCGGGCCACGGCTGCGGCGGATCCGGAAGGAGCGGGGGGCCACGCTCGTGGGGCTGTCCGAGGCGACAGGCATTTCGGTGAGCACGCTGTCGCGGCTGGAGTCCGGGCTGCGCAAGCCCAGCCTGGAGCTGTTGCTGCCCATCGCCCGCGCCCACCAGGTGGCGCTGGACGAGTTGGTCGGGGCGCCACCGGTGAGCGATCCGAGGGTCCGCTCCAAGGCGATGGTGCTGCACGGCCGTACGTACTGGCCGCTCACCCGGCAGCCCGGTGGACTCCAGGCGTTCAAGGTGCTCGAACCCGCTCGCAGGATGGAGCCCGACCCGCGGACCCATGAGGGCTACGAATGGCTGTATGTGCTCTCCGGGCGGCTGCGGCTGGTGCTCGGCGAGCACGACGTCGTACTCGGACCCGGGGAGGCCGCGGAGTTCGACACCCGCGTACCGCACTGGTTCGGGTCGACAGGGGACGGGCCGGCGGAGTTCCTGAGCCTGTTCGGTCCGCAGGGGGAGCGGATGCATGTCAGGGCGCGGCCCAGCCGGTCGTGACGCACACGACGGTTTCCTCATGGGCAAGCGACCGCTTAGTATGCGATGGACCCCGGTCAGACGAAGAAGTCCGTGGAGGCTCCACATGCAGGCATGGCAAGTGCACCAGAACGGCGAGCCGGGCGAGGTGATGCGCCTCGAAGACGTGGCGCGGCCGGTGCCCGCCGAGGGCCAGGTCCTGCTCAGGGTGCGCGCGGCGAACATCAACTTCCCGGACGCGCTGATGTGCCGCGGCCACTACCAGGTCAGGCCGCCGCTGCCGTTCACGCCCGGTGTGGAGATCTGCGGCGAGACGGAGGACGGCCGCCGTGTACTCGCCAACCCCGCGCTGCCGTACGGCGGTTTCGCCGAGTACGCCGTCGCGGATGCCGCCGCCCTGCTGCCCGCGCCCGAGGCCCTCGACGACGCCGAGGCGGCGGCTCTGCACATCGGCTACCAGACGGGCTGGTTCGGTCTGCACCGGCGTGCCGGCCTGGAAGCAGGCGAAACCCTCCTCGTGCACGCGGCGGCCGGAGGCGTCGGCAGCGCCGCCGTGCAGCTCGGCAAGGCCGCCGGTGCCACGGTCATCGGCGTCGTCGGCGGGGCCGACAAGGCCGCCGTCGCCCGCGAGCTGGGCTGCGACGTCGTCATCGACCGGCGCGCCGAGGACGTCATCGGCGCCGTGAAAGCGGCCACCGGCGGCCGGGGCGCCGACGTGATCTACGACCCCGTCGGCGGCGAGGCCTTCACCCAGTCCACCAAGGTCGTCGCCTTCGAGGGCCGGATCGTCGTCGTGGGCTTCGCGAGCGGAACCATCCCGAGCCCGGCGCTGAACCACGCCCTCGTCAAGAACTACTCGATCCTCGGCCTGCACTGGGGCCTCTACAACACGAAGAACCCGAAGCTCGTCCAGCAGTGCAACGAGCGGCTCACCGAGCTGGCCGCGCAGGGTGCGATCAAGCCGCTGGTGAGCGAGCGCGTGCCGCTCGGCGGTGCCGCGGCGGCCGTGCAGCGGGTCGCCGACGGCGTCACGACGGGCCGCGTCGTCGTGGTCCCCGCGCTCGGAAACGGAGCAGCCACATGACCGACGCAGCCGAACTGCACCGCCGTACACAGGAGTTGCTGGCCGCCCACCCGCCGCTGTCGATGGACCGGGCGGCCTTCCTCAAGGCCCGTTTCGACGCCGGACTCGCCTGGGTGCACTACCCCGAGGGCCTCGGCGGCCTCGGTGTCCCGCGCACGCTCCAGGCCGTCGTGGACGCCGAGTTGGAGGCCGCCGACGCGCCCGACAACGACCCCCGGCGGATCGGTATCGGCCTCGGCATGGCCGCGCCGACGATCCTCGGGTACGGCACGGAGGAGCAGAAGCGGCGTTTCCTGCGCCCGCTCTGGGTCGGGGAGGAGGTCTGGTGCCAGCTCTTCAGCGAGCCGGGAGCCGGTTCGGACCTCGCCGCCCTCGGCACCCGGGCCGTTCGGGAGGATGGGGGCCCCTCCCGCTCGAGTGAAGCCGAGAGTGGGGGAGGCTGGGTGGTCAACGGGCAGAAGGTGTGGACGTCCAGCGCCCATCTGGCCCGCTGGGCGATCCTCATCGCCCGCACCGACCCGGACGTGCCCAAGCACCGCGGCATCACGTACTTCATCTGCGACATGACCGACCCGGGCGTCGAGGTAAGGCCGTTGCGCCAGATCACCGGCGAGGCCGAGTTCAACGAGGTCTTCCTCACCGACGTACGCATCCCGGACGCGCACCGCCTCGGCGAGGTCGGCGACGGCTGGCGGGTCGCACAGACCACGCTCATGAACGAGCGCGTATCCATCGGCGGTATGCGCATCCCGCGCGAGGGCGGCATGATCGGCCCGGTCTCCAGGACCTGGCGCGAACGCCCCGAACTGCGCACCCACGACCTCCACCAGCGGCTCCTGAAGCTGTGGGTCGAGGCCGAGGTCGCCCGCCTCACCGGGGAGCGGGTGCGCCAGCAGCTCGTCGCGGGCCAGCCCGGCCCGGAAGGCTCCGGGCTGAAACTCTCCTTCGCCCGCCTCAACCAGGAGATCAGCGGCCTGGAGGTCGAACTCCTCGGCGAGGAAGGCCTGTTGTACGACGACTGGACCATGCGCCGACCGGAGCTGGTCGACTTCACCGGCCGCGACGCCGGCTACCGCTACCTCCGCTCCAAGGGCAACAGCATCGAGGGCGGGACCAGCGAGGTCCTGCTGAACATCGTCGCCGAACGCGTGCTGGGCCTGCCCTCCGAGCCGCGCACCGACAAGGACGTCGCATGGAAGGACCTCGCGCGATGAGTGACTTGTTGTACTCGGAGGAGGAAGAGGCGCTGCGCGCCGCTGTTCGCGGCCTCCTCGCCGACCACTGCGACGCGGCGAGCGTCATCGCGCGCACGGAGTCCGACGCGCCGCACGACCGCGACCTGTGGAAGGCGCTCTCCGACGGGATGGGCCTCGCCGGTCTCCTGGTGCCCGAATCGCAGGGCGGCCAGGGCGCCACGCACCGCGAAGTCGCCGTGATCCTGGAGGAGTTGGGCCGCGCGGTCGCGCCCGTGCCCTACCTGACGAGTGCCGTCGTCGCCACGGAGGCGCTGCTCGCCTGCGAGAGCAAGGAGGCCGCGGAGCTGCTGGGCGCGCTGGCGTCGGGACGGACCGTGGGCGCTCTCTCCGTCGCCCTGTCCGTGCCGCCCGGCGGCGCCTACAAGGTCGTACGGCACGAGGGCGGCGCCCTGCACGGGGAGTTGACCGGCATCGCCGACGCGGCCATTGCCGACGTGCTGTTGGTGCCCGCGGACGACGGCGGGCTGTACGCGGTCGACGCTTCCGCAGTGACCGTCACCGCGCAGGTGTCCCTGGACCTGACCCGGCCCTTGGCGAAGGTGACCCTCGACGGCGTGTCCGGTCGTGTGCTCGGGGATGCCGACCCCGCCGTACAACGCGCGCTGCGCGCCGGTGCCGGACTGCTCGTGTCCGAGCAACTCGGTTCGGCCGACTGGTGCTTGACGGAGACGGTCCGTTACCTGAAGGAGCGCAAGCAGTTCAACCGGCCCGTGGGCGGTTTTCAGGCGCTCAAGCACCGGCTCGCGCAGCTGTGGCTGGAAGTCGTCAACACGCGCGCCGTCGCCCGGAACGCCGCCGACGCGCTCGCCACCGGCAGCGAGGACCTCGACGTGGCGGTCTCCGTCGCCCAGGCGTACGCGGCGCCCGTCGCGGTCCACGCCGCGGAGGAAGCCCTCCAACTGCACGGCGGCATCGGCATGACCTGGGAGCACCCCCTCCACCTCCACCTCAAGCGCGCCAAGGCGGACTCGATCGCGTACGGCACGGCGGGGGCGCACCGCGAGGCGCTGGCCGCACTGGTCGACCTTCAGGCGCCCTGAGCCAAGATTTCGTTTCTACCGGGCCCGCTCCCAATTCGGGGGCGGGCCCTTTGTGTTACCTGTCGCGGGGCCCGCGTCTGAACGTACGGCCTACGAGGTGAACCTACTGAGACAGTCCAGCCAACTCCCGGCACGGGCCTGCTCCTTGGGTGCCGCTGGATCGCATACTCGCTGAGGTCCTTTACGGCACTTCCAGGGAGGCAGACATGGCCCTCATCACCCGTCGCAGAGCCCTCACCACCCTCGGCGCCGCCCTTGCGGGCACGCTCGCGCCACCCGCCGCCTCCACGTTCGCGGTCGAGTCGAAGCACCGCCCGCGCCCGCTGTGGCGCGCCCACGCGCACAACGACTACGAGCACCCGCGCCCCCTCTTCGACGCCCTCGACCACCGTTTCGGCAGCGTCGAGGTCGACATCTACCTCGTCGGCGACCAACTCCTCGTCGCCCACGACCCCGTCGACCTCGACCCGGCCCGCACCATCGAGTCCCTCTACCTCGACCCCCTCGCCGCCCGAGTGAAGGCCAACCACGGCTCGGTGTACCGGGGTTACCGCACGCCCCTGCAACTCCTCATCGACATCAAGACCGAGGGGTCCTCGACGTACCTCGAACTCGACCGTCACCTGCACCGCTACAAGAACCTCTTCACCACGTACAAGCACGGCCGCGTGTACCCCGGCGCGGTCACGGCCGTGATCTCCGGTGACCGTGCCGCCCGTACGCCCATGGAAGCCCAGAGCGTGCGGCGCGCCTTCTACGACGGCCGGCTCGCCGACCTCGGCAGCGCGGCGCCCGCCTCCTTCGTGCCGCTGATCAGCGACAACTGGACGCTCAACTTCACCTGGCTGGGCAACGGGCCCTTCCCGGCCGCCGAGCGTGAAAAGCTGCGGGGCATCATCGCCGCGGCGCACGCGCGTAGGCAGAAGGTGCGGTTCTGGGCGACGCCCGATCTGGCGGGGCCGGCCCGGGACGCGCTGTGGACCGAACTCCTCGCCGCCGACGTCGACTACGTCAACACCGACGACCTCGCGGGCCTCGAAGCGTTCCTGGACGTCCACTAGTTCCAGGCAGCACAACGCACGCACGCATACGCACGCTTGAGCGACCGCACGACTGGTCGTAGACATCACACGTTCGGGGGACACGTCAGCCGCCCGGACGAACCCTCCGCTACGCGACACTTGCGGCCGAAAGCCGCGGTGTCGACGTGGCGGAGGAGGTTGACGATGGCCATTTCCATCTCTGTGGTGGTACTGCTCCTGATCCTCGCGGTGGTCTTCGTGCGCAACGGCGCACTGAAGCTCTCGCACGCCGTGGTCTGCGTACTGCTCGGGTTCTATCTGGCGAGCACGAGCATGGCGCCGACCATCCATGACGGCCTCACGGCGACGGCGGACATCGTGAGCAGCCTCAAGCCGTGAGCCCCCGGCGGTCGATGAGGCGCACTGTCGGCGGTGGCGTCACGGGGTTGAGAACACGCCGATGGCGTTCGGTACCGGGCGTTCGGCGCCTGCGCTGGGGTGGTTGACGACGCTGACGGCGTTCGCCCCGGGCTGCTCGGCGACCATCGTGGTGGAGCCGCCGCCGTCGAGACTGAAGGCGTCGACGGATCCCAACTCCCGCATGATCTCGGCGACCTCGGCGATGGTGAGTCCGCTCCGGTACTCCGGCGCGCCGTCCAGGGCAAGGAGATACAGACGCCGCCCGCCGTCCGCGATGCCCACCGCGGTCCGTACGGCCGCGGTCGTGTCGTTGAGACCGGGCAGCGGGAGGCCGTCGTCGAGCACCGGATAGCCGCCGAGCGCGAAGCTGTACGGGATCCTGGAGGTGTCCGCCACCAGACGGTGACCCACCCGGACCGGCAGGCCCGCCGACAGCTTCCGTAGCTCCTGGGCGCCCGCTTCGCGGCCCACCAGGACGGTCGTGCCGGTAGCGATGGGCCCGTTACCGGGTGTGTCGGCCGTCGACACGACCCGCCCCTTGCGGACCGTCACCTCGTAGGTGTCCGTACTACAGGGCGCTGCTCGGTCGGTGTCCGTGCCGCAGGTGGCACGCACCCGGGAGACACTTCCCCAGTCCGAGGTGAACGCGCCGATCGAACCCACCGGCAGCGCGTACTGGTTGAGCCCGCCGAGCGGCCACTTCCCCTCCTGGCTGCGTACGTAGCCGTCCAGGGCCAGGCCGTCCAGCCGGGCCTTGCGGTCGACGCCCACGCCGAGCACGTCCTCGGTGGTCCTTCCCGGCGGCAGAGCCGGTCCGAAGCGCTGTCCGTCCGGGACCGCCGCTTTCAGGGCGCGCCCGCTCGCGATCATCGGGCCCACGCTCGCGCCCGTCGCCGTGACTCCAGGATGCTGGGTTTCCGTGATGTTGAAGAAGTCGCCGTTGATGCCCGCGACGGCACCTCGGGCGCCGGCGAGCTGGGAGAGGGGCGCACGGGACGCGACCGCTCCGGGGTACATGAGGTCGACCCTTACATGTGGGTCGCGCATATCGACGGTCAGCACATGTGCGTGCGTCACACCCTTTGCGGCGTGGATGTCCATCTCCGTGTACTGGACGCCGGCCGCGATCCGTGTGCCGCTCGGCGCGCCGCTGGCCGGTGCCGCCCCCGCAAGGGCGGTACCGGCCAGCGCACTTGTTGCCGCGACAACCGTCAGTACTGTTCTGAATCGTCCACTGCGACGTGTCACTGTGCCCTGCCCCCTGATGTCTCTGATGTCTCATCAACTGCCGGAGAACTCAAGGGGAGTTCATCAGAAGGCGGGTGTCCGTAGCAGTGGCTACCCGCCGACCAGACGGGAACGGGTCAGAAAACGCACTCCTTCGGGTGCTTCCAGCGAGAAGCCGCTGCCTCGGCCCGACACGACATCGACGATCAGCCGCGTGTGGTTCCACAGCTCGTACTGGCTCTTCGCCATCCAGAACGTCACCGGCTCCTCGACGCCCTCGACCTCCAACTCGGCGAGCAGGACGTCCGAGCCGCCGGTGCGGAACTCGCCCTCCGGATAGCACATGGGCGCGCTGCCGTCGCAGCAGCCGCCGGACTGGTGGAACATCAGGGGTCCGTGGATGTCCCGCAGCCGCCGCACCAGTTCGGCGGCCGCGGGGGTCAGCTCCACGCGCGGGGTGGGTTCCACAACAGCGGCTCTAGAAGAAGCCGAGCTTCTGAGGGGAGTAGCTGACCAGCAGGTTCTTGGTCTGCTGATAGTGGTCGAGCATCATCTTGTGGTTCTCGCGGCCGATGCCGGACTGCTTGTAGCCGCCGAACGCCGCGTGTGCGGGGTAGGCGTGGTAGCAGTTCGTCCAGACGCGGCCCGCCTGGACGGCACGGCCCGCGCGATAGGCGGTGTTGATGTCCCGCGTCCACACGCCGGCCCCGAGCCCGTACAGCGTGTCGTTGGCGATCTTGATGGCGTCGTCGAAGTCGTCGAAGGACGTGACCGAGACGACCGGGCCGAAGATCTCCTCCTGGAAGATCCGCATCCGGTTGTCGCCCTCGAAGATCGTCGGCTGGACGTAGTAGCCGCCCTTCAGCTCCCCGTCGTAATCGACGCGTTCACCGCCGGTGAGAACCTTGGCCCCCTCCTGCCGGCCGATGTCGAGATAGGAGAGGATCTTCTCCAGTTGGTCGTTGGAGGCCTGCGCACCGATCATCGTGTCGGTGTCGAGCGGGTGTCCCGGCTTGATGAGTTCGGTGCGTGCGACCGCCGCCTCCAGGAACTCGCGGTAGTTTCCGCGCTGGATCAGCGCCCGGGACGGACAGGTGCACACCTCGCCCTGGTTGAGCGCGAACATCGTGAAGCCTTCGAGGGCCTTGTCGCGGAAGTCGTCGTTCTTGGCCCAGACGTCGTCGAAGAAGATGTTGGGCGACTTGCCGCCCAGCTCCAACGTGACCGGTTTGATGTTCTCCGAGGCGTATTGCATGATCAGCCGCCCCGTCGTGGTCTCGCCGGTGAACGCGACCTTCGCCACCCGCGGACTGGACGCCAGCGGCTTGCCCGCCTCCACGCCGAAACCGTTGACGATGTTCACCACACCCGGCGGCAACAGATCCACGATCAGGCTCATCCAGTAGTGGATGGACGCCGGGGTCTGCTCGGCGGGCTTGATGACGACCGCATTGCCCGCGGCGAGGGCCGGGGCGAGCTTCCAGACCGCCATCAGGATCGGGAAGTTCCACGGGATGATCTGCGCGACGACGCCGAGCGGCTCGTGGAAGTGGTAGGCGACTGTGTCGTCGTCCAGTTCGCCCACCGAGCCTTCCTGGGCGCGCACCGCCCCCGCGAAGTAGCGGAAGTGGTCGATCGCGAGCGGGATGTCGGCGGCCAGGGTTTCGCGCACCGGCTTGCCGTTCTCCCAACTCTCGGCGACCGCCAGCTTCTCCAGGTTCGCCTCCATCCGGTCGGCGATCTTCAGCAGGATGTCGGCGCGCACGGCGACCGAGGTACGCCCCCAGGCGGGCGCGGCCGCGTGCGCCGCGTCGAGCGCGCGCTCCACGTCCTCGGCGGTGCCCCGCGCGATCTCCGTGAACGGTTGCCCGTTCACCGGGCTCGGGTTGTCGAAGTACTGGCCACGCGCCGGCGGAACGTACTCTCCGCCGATGAAGTGGTCGTAACGCGCCTGGTAGGAGACGATCGCGCCGTCCGTGCCGGGCGCCGTGTAACGAGTCATGCTGGTCTGCCTCCCGGAGAAGCGCCGCCCGCCGTTGGGCAGCTCTCGCCGCGAGGCTAGGAGCGGCGACGTTGCAAGTACGTTGCGGAGGTTCGTGGATCCCCCTCGGGTGCCGGTCGCGTCCGCGGCGGGTCCGCCGACTGCGGAGAAGCCTCCGACTGCGGAGAAGCCTCCGACTGCGGAGAAGCCACGGAGTGCGGAGAAGCCACGGAGTGCGGAGAAGCCACGGAGTGCGGAGAAGCCACGGAGTGCGGAGAAGCCACGGAGTGCGGAGAAGCCACGGAGCGCGAAGAAGCCACCGAGAGTGAAGAGGCCGCCGAGTGTGACGGGACGGGCGGGTACGAGAGGGCTGCCGAGTGCGACGGAGTGGCCAAGTCCGAGCGGGGGGCCGACAGCTCGGACTCCAGCGCGCTCAGGTGCGCTCGTACGGCCGCAGTCGGCCGCACGGCAGCCAGCGCCCGCCATACGTCGAGATCCTCCTCGCCCCACGGCGCATGGGCCCAGTCCGCCAACAGGTCGGGATCCCGGCGGGCGATGAGCGCCATGCGCAGCCCGTCGGCGAGCCTGCGCCGCAACCTCACCACCGCCGGGGCCCCCGAACCGGGCAGCAACGGACCCGTGTACGCCGACGCGGCAGCCGTCACCGCACCGGTCCCGAGCCGTCGTTCGACGACCGCGACATCGGACTCGACCGGCGTCGTGAGCCGATAGGGGCGCGAGTCCAGCAGCGCCGGGCCGAGCAGCCGACGCAGCCGGGTGAGCTCGGCGCGCAGTGTCACCGGCGACACCGATTCGTCCTCGTACAGCGCACACAGCAGCTCGTCACCCGTCAGTCCTTCCGGGTGCCGTGCCAGCAGCACAAGGATCTCGCTGTGCCTGCGGCTGAGCCCGACTTTCCTGCCGCCCGTGACCAGTTGAGCCTCGTCGCGGCCCAGCGCGGACAGCTCGATGGCGCCGGCGGTTGCCCGCGGCGGTGCGAGCAACGCCAACTGGGACTCCGCGGCCCTCGCCACCGCCTGCACGAATCCGAGACTGTGCGGATGCGCGAGCCGGTCCCCGCCGGTGATGTCGACGGCACCGAGCATCCGCCCGGTGCGCGGATCGTGCACCGGCGCCGCCGCGCATGTCCACGGCTGGACCCGGCGGAAGAAGTGCTCGGCCGCGAACACCTGAACCGGCCGGTCCACCGCGACCGCCGTGCCCGGCGCGTTCGTACCGACCGAGGTCTCCGACCAGCGCGCACCCGGTACGAAGTTCATCCGCCCCGCCTGTCGCCGCGTCACGGGATGGCCCTCGACCCACAGCAGCCTGCCCTGGGCGTCGCACACCGCCAGGAGATGTTCCCCGTCGGCCGCGAACGTCCCCATGAGCTCCCGGAACAGCGGCATGACCCGGGCCAGCGGATGCTCCGCCCGGTACGAGCCGAGATCACCGTCCGTCAGTTCCACGCTCGCGGTGCCGTCCGGTATGACACCGGCCCGCGCCGAACGCCGCCACGAGTCGGCCACCACCGAGCGGACCGGCCGCGGCACCGTGCCCGCCTCGGTGAACGCCTTGTGGGCACGGCGCATGACCCGCACCCGCTCGGCGGGATCGGCGCCCGGTTCCAGAGCCACCCATGGATCGGTCAACTCGGCCTCCCGGAAAACGATGCGGCTGGCCCCATCGTCACGCGCGGTGCGGATCCGGACAAGCTCTGTGACCATTCCCCCGGCCGGACGGACAGCTGACGGGCCGGTGGCCGGTGGCTCAGGCGAAGTTGACGAGTCTGATGAAGCGCGTCCAGTCCCAGTTCGGCCCCGGATCGGTGTGGTCCGAGCCCGGCACCTCGTAGTGGCCGATGATGTGCGCGCGGTCCTTGGGAATGCCGTATCTGGTGCAGACCGCCGCGGTGAGCTTGGCGGACTCCTCGTACAGGGCGTTGGTGAAGTAGACGGGCTGGTCCACCCAGCCCTCGTGCTCGATGCCGATGCTGCGCGTGTTGTAGTCCCAGTTCCCCGCCTGCCAGGCGATGTCCCGCTCCCTCACGCACTGCGCCACATGCCCGTCGGCCGATCTCACCAGGTAGTGGGCCGACACCTTCTTCTGCGGGTTCTGGAAGATGGACAGGGTGTCGGAGTAGTTCTCCTGGGTGACATGGATGATCACGTAGTCGACCGGATAGCTCGTCGGCCGGCTGGACGCCGTGTAGTTGGAGGTGGTCGCCGGAACCCACTCGGCCGGCGGGTAGTCGACGGCCGCGGCTTGTGCCGTGGCCCGTGCGTCGGGGAGTAACGCGTAGGGGAGGGCGGTGAGAGCGGCGCCCTTCAGGACGCGTCGCCGGCTGGGGGACCATCTGGCCCGTTCCATGGTGTGTCTGCCTTTCGTTGTGGCGGGGCGAACGCCCCGCGAGACACTTGGGCTCGGCGGCCCCACGCCGGGGAGCCATGCCCTGACCGCAGGGTGAACCATGACCTCAGTGCCGGACAGCCGTGGCGCAGTGGCGGTGAACCGTGACCTGCCGGACAGCCATGGCGCAGTGCCGGTGAACCATGACCTCAGTGCCGGAGAGCTGTGGCCTGAGTGCTGCCGTACTGCTGGAGTTTCAGTGCCGGATCGCCATCGGCTCGGCGCCGGATCGCCATGGCTTCAGTGCTGGCACGTGATCGCTGCTGTACTGGAAACGGTCGGCTCACGGCCCGAGTGCCGCGGCCGTCCCGCGCAGCTGCGCGTGCAGTCCGCCATGAGTCTCGCGTGCCGGAAGCCATTCCTTGCGGAGCTTGGCGATGCACGTGCAATTGGTGTCGCAGTCGTTGGCGGGCGGCGACCCGACCGCCTTGGGCGCGAACTGGTACGCGTCCAGCTCGCTGAATCCGTAGTCGCGCACCAGCCGTCGCACCAGGCCGAGCTGGGATATCCGGAACGCGTCCTCCAACGGGCGTGCGGAGCCGATCGTCCGGTGCCGGGCGCGATCCGAGCGACCGGCGGCGCGCCGCCGAACGTCCACGCGAACTCACCGGGTTCGGGCCGCACGGTCAGGATTCGGGGGTCGCTCATGGCTGGACAGCTCCGCTCTTCCGGGGTCGGTGGGCCGGGACACGCTGCCGTCGGTCCGACGGCTGTGCCTCGCGTGAATCACGGTACGGCGCCTACCGGTTGAGCACAGGAGACGGCCCTGAATCAGGGGACAGCGGCCGGACTGTGGACAACTCGGCCACCCGAAAGGGGGAACAGGGCTCCAGCGACGGGAGTCCTGACGTACGCCGACGGCTTCCTGCGCCTGCCTCTGTCGGCCATCCGCCAACGTCCCGCGCCGGTAATCCGTCGGTAGTTTTGCTCTACGGCTATCGCCGAGTCCGGGACGCCGACCAGGCGTCCCGGCCGTTCATGGCACAGCTGGAACTGCCCGCAAACTTCGGACGCAGGACACTAGGACCGCCCTGCCACGGCCACGGCCACGGACGCCGGATCGTCGAGCACGGTGCGTACCACCGAGTGCGCCGCGCCCAGCAGTGGTCCCTCAGGACCCAGCCGCGAAACGGACACGGCACAGGCGGGCCCCGCCGTGCGTCGCGCCAACTCGCTTTCCAGCGCGGGCAACAACCATGGTGCGAGGCCGGACAGCGCTCCGCCCAGCACGACGGTCTCCGGGTCCAACAGGTTGACCGCTCCGGTGAGGGCGATGCCGAGCGCGGTTCCCGCTCCGCGCAGCGCACGACGTACATCCGCGTCGCCCCGAGCCGCACGCTCGGCGAGCAGGCCGACGCGGTCGCCGCCAGGCTCCAGCCCGGCGGCACGCAGAACGGCCTCCTCACCGGCGTACTGCTCCAGGCAGCCGCGGCCACCGCACGGGCACTCGGGCCCCTCCGGCCGGACCGGTACATGCCCCAACTCGCCTGCGAAACCGCGCGTTCCGCGCAGCAGTTGCCCGTCGACGAGCACTGCCGCACCGATCCCGATCTCCGCCGAAACATGCAGAAAGTCGCGCGGAGTCGCGTCGCCGAGCCAGAGTTCCGCGAGGCCCCCGAAGTTGGCCTCGTTGTCCACGGTCAGCGGCAGCTCGCCGGGCAGCAGGGCGCCGAGGTCCGTGTCGTGCCAGTCGAGGTTGGGGGCGCGGACCACGGTCCGTGCGTCCCGTGCCACCAGACCGGGCACGGCGACCGCCAGGCCTGCGGGCCACAGCCGCTCCCGCTCCGCCTCGGCGATGACCTGACGGATCATTCCGGTGAGTTCCGCGATCACGGGTGCGGGCGCCCGGCCGCGATTCTTCCCGTGCCGCAGTGCCCTCGCCCGCACCACGCCGCGCAGATCGACCGCGCACACCGCGAGATGGTCGACGCCCACTTCCGCGCCGATCCCCGCCGGACCGTGAGCGCTGACAGCGAGCGCCGAGCCGGGCCGCCCCACCCGCCCCGGCCGCTCGGGTCCCAGCTCTTCGAGGAGCCCCGAGCGGATCAACTCGTCCACGAGCGTCGAGATGGCTGCTCGGGTCAGGCCGATGCGCGAGGCGACGGCGGCACGTGACAACGGCCCCTCGGCATTGACCGTGTGCATGACCCGGGAGAGGTTGCGGCGCCGCATGCCCTGCTGGGTGTCGGGCAGGCGCCGGCCGGAACCGTTCGGATGGGCCTCGTGCAACGGTGCGGTCATGCCTCTCTCAGTCCTTGTGCGGCCTGTCCGTTCAGGCGGTCCGCTCTCAGTCCTTGTGCGGGTCGTGTATTCACACGCGCCGCTTCAGTTCCCGTTCGGCTCCCGCTCCAGCAGCGGGGCCGCGTCGGAGAGTACCCCGGCGATCCTGGCGAGCGTCTCCTCGTCCCGCTCCACCGCGTCGAGCACGGGCCCGCGGGCCGTGTTCCAGCGGCGCGCCACCGCGGCCGGGTCCTCGCCGGTCAGCAGACCCGCGGCCTGAGCGGCGGCGCCCAGTGCCACCAGCTCCCTGGCCTCCGGTACTTGGACGGGCCGCCCCGACAGACGACGTACGGTCTGCTGCCAGGTCGCACCCTGAGCGCCCCCTCCGATGAGCAGCAGTGGCGCGGAGCGGTCGGCGTCAGGGTCGAGCACCAGGTCGAGGGCGCCCAGCAAGGAGTGAACGGCGCCGTCGTACGCCGCCTGGAGCAGTTGCCCGCCGGTCGTGTCGTGCCGGAGCCCGTGCAGCAGCCCCGAGGCATGCGGCAGGTTCGGGGTGCGCTCGCCGTCCAGGTAGGGCAGGAGGGTCACGCCTGTGCTGGGCTCGACGGCCTCGCGGTCCAGACCGAGCAGCGCGGCCACGCGGTCGACAGCGAGTGTGCAGTTCAGCGTGCAGGCCAGCGGGAGCCAGTCGCCGCGCGCGTCGGCGAAGCCCGCCACTGTGCCGGTCGGGTCGGCGGTGCGGCGCGTGGAGACGGCGTACACCGTGCCAGAGGTGCCGAGGCTCAGGACCGGCGTGCCGGGGCGCAGCCCGAGTCCGAGCGCGGCGGCCGCGTTGTCGCCGGTGCCGGCGGCGACCAGCGTGCCTCTGGAGAAGGGCAGCCCACCCCTGGAGTGCACGGTTCCGGCTACCTCGCCGGGGCGGACCACCTGGGGGAGCAGCGCGGGGTCCAGGCCTGCGTGCGCGAGGATCTCGTCGTCGTACGCCTCGGTCCCCGATGCCCACCAGCCGGTGCCGGAGGCGTCCGAGCGGTCGGTGGTGCCCTGTCCCGTGAGACGTTCGGTGAGGTAGTCGTGGGGCAGGCGCACGGACGCAGTCGCGCGGACGGCGTCGGGTTCGTTCTCGGCCAGCCAGGCCCACTTCGTGACGGTGAAGGAGGGGCCGGGCACGCTGCCGGTGCGCTCGGCCCAGGCCTTCGGGCCGCCCAGTTCCTCCACCAGTCGGCGGGCCTGTGGTGCCGAACGGACGTCGTTCCACAGCAGGGCCGGGCGTACGGGGTCGCCTTGGGCGTCGAGTGTGACCAGACCGTGCTGCTGGCCGCCGATCGACACCGCCGCGGCCTCGCGCGCCGCGTCGCCGCACTGGTGCAGTGCCTCGCAGAGCGCGTCCCACCACTGCCTCGGGTCACTCTCGCGGCCCGCTCCGGAGGTCACGGTGTGCGGCGCCTGCCCGCTCGCCACGACCTGTCCGGTCGCTGCGTCGACGACCAGGGCCTTGGTGGACTGGGTGGACGAGTCCACCCCGACGACAAGCGGACCCTCGGCTGCTGACATCGGTTCTCCCTCTTCCGCGCCTTCGCGGGATCGGCCTGTTTTCGAAGTGCCCTGGACCACTGTGACGCGGGTTTCGCACCTTGTCCCTGCCCTCAGACAGCTTGTCCCCGTCTTCAGGCACCGTGTCTCTTCCCAGATATGCCTCAGCATACTAATTTGTTAAGCGCCATGACGAAATAGCCGAGGCCAGCAGGGAGCCGCGATATGAACTACCAGCCCACCCCCGAGGACAGGTTTACCTTCGGCCTGTGGACCGTCGGCTGGCAGGGAAGGGACCCGTTCGGCGACGCCACCCGGCCCGCCCTGGACCCGGTCGAGTCGGTGCAGCGCCTGGCCGAGCTCGGCGCCCACGGAGTGACCTTCCATGACGACGACCTGATCCCCTTCGGGTCCTCGGACAGCGAGCGCGAATCCCACATCAAGCGGTTCAGGCAGGTCCTCGACGCCAGCGGGATGAAGGTGCCGATGGCCACCACGAACCTGTTCACGCACCCCGTCTTCAAGGACGGCGCGTTCACCGCCAACGACCGTGACGTGCGCCGCTACGCGCTGCGCAAGACGGTCCGCAACGTCGACCTGGCGGTCGAGCTGGGCGCCCAGACGTACGTCGCCTGGGGCGGCCGCGAGGGTGCCGAGTCAGGCGCCGCCAAGGACGTACGCGTCGCCCTGGACCGCATGAAGGAGGCCTTCGACCTCCTCGGCGAGTACGTGATCTCACAGGGATACGACCTGAAGTTCGCGATCGAACCGAAGCCGAACGAGCCGCGCGGCGACATCCTGCTGCCCACGGTCGGCCACGCACTGGCCTTCATCGAGCGCCTGGAGCGCCCGGAGATGTACGGCGTCAACCCCGAGGTGGGCCACGAGCAGATGGCCGGGCTGAACTTCACGCACGGTATCGCGCAGGCGCTGTGGGCGGGCAAGCTCTTCCACATCGACCTCAACGGTCAGTCCGGCATCAAGTACGACCAGGACCTGCGCTTCGGGGCGGGCGATCTGCGTTCGGCGTTCTGGTTGGTCGACCTTCTGGAGAGTGCCGGTTACGCGGGGCCCAGGCACTTCGACTTCAAGCCGCCGCGCACCGAGGACCTGGACGGCGTATGGGCATCGGCGGCGGGGTGCATGCGCAACTACCTGATCCTGCGCGAGCGTTCGGCCGCCTTCCGTGCCGACTCCGAGGTCCAGGCCGCGCTGCGCGCCTCGCGGCTGGACGAGCTGGCGCAGCTCACCGCCGCGGACGGCCTGAAGGGGCTGCTCGCGGACCGCGCGTCCTTCGAGGACTTCGACGTTGAGGCGGCCGCCGCGCGCGGCATGGCCTTCGAGAGGCTGGACCAGCTGGCCATGGACCACCTGTTGGGCGCGCGAGGCTGATCCGCGGGGCGGCTGGGGGCGGCAGGGGGTGGCCGGAGGGGGGCCGGGGGCGGCGCTTGTGGGCGGCCCCCGCTTCATGCGGTCGGTCTGCGCTGCTTTCCGGTGTTCTCCGCGCGGAATTCTCCGGAATCATGCGATCCATGGCATGGGTCCGTATCAACTTCCGCACAGGGGTCGCCTCATGACCGGTTCGAGGCGACTCTTGACGGTATGGCCATGCCGCCCTTACCGCCCCAACCTCCTCGGCCACCGGGAGAGTCCCCGCCTTCTGGAGGCGGTGGTTTCGGCCCACCGTCGTCAGGAGGCTACGGGCCTCCACCCGCAGACTCCGGCGGCTACGGGCCTCCATCCGGCGGCTCCGGCGGCTACTACGGTCCACCGTCGCAGGGCGGGGGAGGCGGGCAGCCACCGCAACCGCCGGGATCACCGGGCGGACCGGGCGGCCATCGTGGAGGACGGCGCCACGGCACCCTGTTCCTTGTGCTCGCTGTACTGGTGGGCCTCGCAGTCGTCGTCGCCGTGGCGTTGGTGACCACCAGCGGGAATGGCGACGACGACAAGAAGTCACCCACTGAGAGTGGCGGGAGCACGCGATCACCCTCCCCGTCGTTCAGCATCCCGTCCGAGTTCCCCAGCGAACTGCCGTCCCTACCCTCTGATCTGCCCAGTGAACTGCCCTCGGAATTCCCCAGTGATCTTCCGTCGGAGCTGCCGAGCGGCCTGGAGTCGCTCTTCCCGAGCCTTGCGGACGACGAAGTGCCGTTCTACTTGCTGAGGACCGGCGACTGCTTCAACGCGAACGACGGTCAGCCAGGGCAGGCCGCCAGGCGCTCGTGCGGCACCCCGCATGACGCCGAAGTCGTGAAGGTCGCCGAGCTCAACGGGAGTTACTCGACCGACGCAGCCCTCCAGAAGGCCGCGTCGGCTCTGTGCGAAGCCCCTCTGGAACGCAAGGCGGCCCAACAGCCGGCGGGGACCGTACGCGGCACTCTCGTGCAGTACCCGGACCCCGGCGGCTACGAGGTCGGCATAGACAACGTCGCCTGCAGCCTCGCCGCCGACATCGGGAGCGGTACCCACAAGCTCATGCAGCCTCTGAAGTGAACGGCACGCGTGCGTGGCCGACGTTCGCGGCTCACGCGCGCGTGCCGTACGAAGACCTCCTCTTCAGGGGACGGATCAGATACCGCGAGGCAGCCGCACGTATGTGACGGTCGTCTCGATTCCGCTGTCCACCAGCCGGCCCTGCGCGTCGAACGCGCCGGTCCCGTCGGTCATCCCGAAGTCGTTGTCATTGATGAGGGCGAGTGTCCTGTCGTCCACGCGCGCGACGCCCTCGATCTTGCCGGGCACCCCTTCGACCGTCCCCAGGTCCACGACCAGCCGCTTGCGCAGCACCGGGACGCCGGAGGCCGCCGGGTCGGCGAGCTGCTCCAGGGAGGGCGACGTCGTGTCGGTGTCCCACCGGCTGCCGAGGATGTTCGCGCTGCTGGTGAGCTCGACCGTCTGCAGGCGCGCCGCCTTGTCGGTGCGCTCCTCCACGAGCAGCTCGTCGCGGCCGACGGCCACCACGGAGGAGATCTTGAGCTCAGAGGTGTCGTCCTCGCTCGGGTCGACCACGTTCACCGGGTCGAAGCGGTAGGCGTACTCGGCGGTGACGGCCCGCTTCTTCGGCGAGAAGCGCAGCAGCCGCGTCGTGAGCGAGGCGTCTCCCGCGTCGCCGTCCGGCAGCGAGAGCGGGCTCTGCACCGCGAGCACCAGGTCACCACCGGGGAGCAGGGCGAGCCCTTCGAAGCCCCGGTTGGTCTTGCGATGCAGCAGAACGGAGGGCAGCGCCTCGACCACCGGGTAGTCCGTGCCCGACAGGTTCAGCCCCTTGGGCACATAGCGGGTGAGTACCTCCCCGCGCGCGGAGACATGGATCAGCGACGGGCCGTACTCGTCGACGAGCCAGAACGTGCCGTCGGCGGCCCGCACGATGCCCTCGGTGTCGACACCGTTCGGGTTGTAAGCGAGCGGGCTCTGCGCGTCGTAGGAGTACGGCGCCTCGTCGCGCCCCGCCTGGTTGGGCAGCCCGGTGACGGGCTTCCCGCCGGACGTGGTGATCGGGATCGAGTCGAGCACCTGCACGGTGTCACCGGACACCCGGATCTTCACGATCGCCGGGTCGAAGCCGGGCACCGGGAACGTGCGGCGCTTGGTGCCGTCCACCTTGATCTGGCCATTGGGCCCACGGTCGGTCACCGTCCAGAACTCGCCCTTACGCCCGGCCGGGTAGATGTCGCTGCCGATGCCACCGAGGTCCACGCCCCGGTCGTCGGCCACGCTGCCCGGCAGCAGCGCGTTGCTGAAGGTGCCCAGCGGGATGTCGCCGAGCGTCGCGGTGCCCGTCACCAGCGGCTGCGCCGGGTGGCCCTCCGCGCTCGCGGTGCCGGTCACCACGAGGGCGGCCACCACGGCGAGCGGCATGCCCGCGGCGACGGATCGGCGGACGCGGCGCCGACTGGCGGCGTGCGGGAACATTTGGCCTCCTGGGGCACAAGTTGGCTGACAGCGGCCAGGGTTCGCCCTGGCACCAAACGCAGCATGATCCCTAGGTGAACGCGGCACGTCAACCACTCGTCGGACCACCGCTCAGGTCCCTTTCGGCAAGGGCGAGAGCCGTCGCGGGATCCGCGACCGCCGGCCCCGCAGGGCTCCACAGGCCCCGCTCCTTGCGATAGGGCCACCATCGGCCGTCGCGCCCCAACCGCAGCTGAGCCGACGCACCGACCTGGCTCCAGCGGTTTGTGGTTGCACGAAACCGCGGACGCTCGTCCTCCTCCCAGGCCGACTCCAGCGCGGCACGCGCGCGTGCCAGCGATTCCGGCTCGCCGGTCCACTCGTCCTCAAGAACGGACAGCGCGGCCACACCGCCGTACCGCCAGGCTCGTACGGCGAGTTCCAGCTCCTCGGCGTGGCGCCCCGACCCCTCCGCGAGCCGCTGGGCGATCGAAGTCTCCGGGTGGTGGGCAGCAATCCGGACCGCGTCCTGGGCAAGCGTCAACTCCGTCTCGACGGCCCGCTGTCCGTGCCCGGGACGGAGTGCCTCGGTGAGCAACCGATATGCCTCGCCTGCGGTCGCGGCTGCCAGGAACTCCAGGGCGGCCGGGTTGATTCCCGGTGCCGGAGCGGCCTCCGTGTCCAGGGAAGGCGGCTGCCCCGGCCCTTCCGGCAGCACCGGAGTAGCAGGCAGCGGCGGAAGGAGGTCCCCGACCGCGTAGGCCTCGGCGGCGCTCACGCTATCCACAGGACCAGGGTTCGGCGTGTCCGCCGGCTCCTGTGCGGGCGCGCTGCCACGCGCCTGAAGCTCCTCCAGGAGGGTGTGTTCGTCCCGCCCCCGCATCAGCAGCAGGACGAACGGATCCTGGTCCAGCAGCCGCGCCGTCTGATAGCAGAGCGCGGCGGTGTGCCTGCAGTGGTCCCAGGCCTCACAGTCGCACTTCGCCTCCAGATCGCCCAGTCCCGGCAGGAGTTCGACTCCGGCAGCCGCCGCGTCCTCGACCAGATGCGGGGGCATCTCGCGGTCGAGCAGCGCGGCGATGTGCCCCGCGCGTGCGACGGCCATGTCCAGGAAACGGTCCCACTGCCTGCCGGACAGCTCCTGAAGCAGCACATCCGCACGGTGCGCGGTGCCGTCGCGGTCCTGTACGACGGCTGTGATGCGCCCCGGACGCACCGAGACGGCGCCCACTGCCCCGGCACGCGCGAGCCTGCGCCCCGTTTTCACCTGCCGGGAGTCCAATGCCGCGTCCTCCAGGGCCTGTAGCCAGGCCAGGCCCCACCAGGTCTGCGCGAAGCCACGCCCGTGCGCGGGCGGCAGAGCGGCAAACGTGCGCTCCTTGTCGCGATCAGTCATCGGGCGCCCCCTCGCAGCTCCACCAGGTCGGCCAGTTCGGCATCGGTCAACTCCGTGAGGGCCGCCTCCCCGGCGCCGAGCACCGAGTCCGCCAACAGCTGTTTGTGCCGCAGCATGTCGGCGATCCGGTCCTCGATGGTCCCCTCGGTGATGAACCGGTGCACCTGCACGGGCCGGCTCTGGCCGATGCGGTACGCGCGGTCCGTGGCCTGCGCCTCGACTGCGGGGTTCCACCAGCGGTCGTAGTGCACGACATGCTCGGCCCGCGTCAGGTTCAGCCCCGTTCCCGCCGCCTTCAACGACAACAGGAAGACAGGGATCTCGCCTGCCTGGAAGCGGTCCACCATCGCCTCGCGCTCGCTGACGGGCACCCCTCCGTGCAGGAACTGCGTCGACACACCGCGCGTCGCCAAGTGACTCTCGATGAGGCGCGCCATCCGCACGTACTGCGTGAAGACCAGGACGCTCGCTCCCTCGGAGAGGATGGTGTCGAGCAGTTCGTCCAGCAGCTCAAGCTTCCCGGACCTGCCCGGAATCTTCGGCTGATCCTCTTTGAGGAACTGCGCAGGGTGGTTGCAGATCTGCTTCAGCCCGGTCAGCAGCTTCACGATCAGACCCCGTCGCGCCATGCTGTCCGCGCCCGAGATCTCCGCGAGGGTCTCGCGCACCACCGCCTCGTACAGCCCCGCCTGCTCCTTGGTGAGCGACACGGCACGGTCGGTCTCGGTCTTCGGCGGCAGTTCGGGCGCGATGCCCGGGTCGGACTTGCGACGGCGCAGCAGGAACGGTCGTACGAGCTGGGCGAGCCGTTCCGCCGCCGCCGGATCCTCGCCGCCCTCGACGGTCTGCGCGTACCGGGTACGGAACGTGCCGAGCCTGCCGAGCAGTCCGGGAGTCGTCCAGTCGAGGATCGCCCACAGTTCCGAGAGGTTGTTCTCCACCGGCGTGCCGGTGAGCGCCACACGCGCGTGTGAGCCGATCGTGCGAAGTGCTCGTGCCGTCGCGGAGTAGGGGTTCTTGACGTGCTGGGCCTCGTCCGCGACGACCATGCCCCAGGTCACCTCGGCGAGCCGTGGTGCGTCGAGCCGCATCGTGCCGTACGTCGTGAGGACGAACTCCCCGGCGGCCAGGCCCTCCAGGCTGCGCCGGGCGCCGTGGAAACGCCGTACGGGGGTGCCGGGGGCGAACCTCTCGATCTCGCGCTGCCAGTTGCCCATCAGGGAGGCCGGACAGACCACGAGGGTGGGGCCCGCGGCCGACTCGTCCCTCTGCCGGTGCAGATGCAGGGCGATCAGCGTGATGGTCTTGCCCAGCCCCATGTCGTCGGCGAGACAGCCGCCCAGCCCCAAGGAGGTCATGCGGGCGAGCCAGTTGAGTCCCCGAAGCTGGTAGTCCCGCAGCGTCGCGGTGAGTGCGGCGGGCTGCTCGACGGGCTCTTGTGCCTCCGGGTCCGCAAGCCGTTCCCGCAGCGTCGCCAGCCACCCCGTGGGCCGTACCTCGACCCGGAGGCCGTCCACCTCCGTGGAGCCCGTCAGAGCGGCACTCAGCGCGTCGATGGGCGTGACCTTGCGGTCCTGCTGAGCCTGGGCGCGACGTACCTCCTGCGGGTCGACGAGCACCCACTGGTCGCGCAGCCGCACCATGGGCCGGTTCGCTTCGGCGAGCCGGTCCAGTTCCTGCCGGGTGAGCTGCTGATCTCCCAGCGCGAACCTCCAGTTGAAGGCGAGCAGGGCGTCCGCGGACAGAAACGACGGCGCGTCCGACGACGCTTTGGCCGGGCCCTTCTCGTCCTCCGGCGGGCCGATCACCGCGCGCGTGGTCAACTTCTGCGCCAGTTCCTTCGGCCAGTGCACGTCGATGCCCGCGAAGGCCAGCTTGCGGACGCCTTCGCCGAGGAGTTCCGCGACGTCCTCGTCGGCGAGTTCGACGGCATCCGGTACGGCTGCCGACAGCAGGGGGGCCAGCGGGTCCCAGGCCCGGACAGCGCGGCGCAGCGCGAGCAGGGCGGTCATCCGCGCGCGCGGGCCGAAGGGTGAGGAGCCGGCCCAGACGGCGGAGGCGTCCGCGACGAGATGGGGATCGCTCTCACTGTGCACCTGCGGCACCGCGCGGAACGGCAGCCGGGTCTCCTCCGACACGGCCGAAGCGAGCCCTGGTACCTCGATGCGCAGAGAAATCCGTACGTCCGAGTCGTGTCCCGCGGCGATGTGCGCGGCCCAGGCGCGCTGCTCGGGCACATGCTGCGGCTCCTGGGCCGCGAAGGCCCGACCGCCTGCCGCGAGCGCCGCCGCGGGCGAGCGGGGCAGCGCATCGGCGACCGCGTCGAGGAACGCCCGCAGCAGCCACTCCGGATCGGGCAGCCGCAGTGGCCCGTCGCCCGCCACCGGCGCCGCGTGCGCATGGGGCGGCATCGCGGCGGCCAGCGCACGGATCTGCTCCAGGTCCTGCGGCCGCAGCGGCCCCGCGCGCCAGGTGTCGTGGTCATCGGCGGTCAGGCCGGGCAGCAGCAGTCCGCGCGCGGCGAACTGGAGAGCGAGCACGGCGGCCGCGCCCCAGAACGAGGTTGCCCGGTGCGCCTGCGCCGCCGCACGCGCGCGTGTGAGGACCGGTAGAGCGGCACGCACGGAGAGAAACACGGCGGGTACGGTCACGAGGTCGACGTCCTCGTCCGCGGGCAGGACGACGGTCAGACTCTCCGCGGAACCGGACGCCACCTCGGGAGGAGCTTCGCCATCCGGATGCCAGAAGGCGACGCTGGGGCCGCGGGACGGACCGGGGGGTACGAAAACGGCACAGCAGTGGGCCAGTTCAGTGATCTCGGCGGGAGTTGCCGCAGGAATCCTCTGCACAACGATGCGCATTCCTCAAATTTGACTACCGGGCGAGTCGCCGAGGGTACAGCACTTGGGTGAGAGGCGAGAACGGATGTTGTGGTGTGGGTACCTTCCTGCTGGGGGCCAGGCACTGCTCGGTCTCGCATCGGCATACGGCTTGCCTGCCCAGCGGCGCGGGCAGTGAGAGGCCCCGCCCTGTACGCGGTCGCCCGGCCACTGATTGGCGCGCGCTGCCAAGATTTGGGTATCCCCTATACGGATACCGGGCTCGTCGATTCCTGCCGACAGGCCTTGCGCCACACACGCGAGGGCGGGAAGGCCTCTCAGGGTTGGCTAGGGGTCGGGCCTCAGGGTCGTATCAGGGTCTCGGTCCGGAACCGTGGGAGGCGCGGACCCGTTCTCAGAACAGAGAGCGGCATCAGCCGCGAAGGAGGCGACACATGTCGAAAAACGCGAAGATCGCCGCAGGGGGTGTGGCGGTCGGGCTCATCCTGCTGATCTGGCTGCCCTGGTGGGCCGCCTTCCTGATCGTGCTGGGAGTCCCGGCGGCCGCGTACCTGGCGCTGGACCCCTCGCAGCGGCGCAGGCTGCGCCGCGTCACGCGCAAGGAGATCGGTCGCTAGATACGCCACCGACCGGTCACGCCTCCGCCCAGCGCGCCGGAGCCGACCACATCACCGCTCGCGGGCCTGCCACTGGCGCCGTCCGCGAGCGGTGATGTGCGCCCTGCTCCCATGCCTCGCTCCGCACGGTGGCGGCCCGGAAGCTCGGGGCGCTCATCCCGGTGGCGGCCGTCTCGTCCGGGTATCGCGTGGCACGGCCCTCAGCTGGGGCGTACTGCCATCTTGTCCAGGGCGTCCAGGAGGCCCGGCAGCTCCGGACCGCGGCCGATGGGCAGGACTTCCCCGGGCTCCTCGTCGAGAAGGACGAAAGCGATGTCGTCGGTCCTGGCGACCAGGGACCAGCCTGGTCCGTCGGCGCGCAGGGTCCGGGCCTCGCCATTGGCGAAGGCGGAGCGGACGCGGCCGAGTGGAGGTGGCGTGTCCAGGTAGGAGCGTGCCTCCGCCAGGGCCCGGCGGACACCGCTGAGTGCCTCGCCGTCGGTGCTCTCGGGCTGGTCCGGATGATCCCGAGGGGTCTCTTCGGTCGGCGTCTCACCGTCCGGCTTCACGAAATCGGTGTCGTCGATCTGCTCGCGCCAGATCGCCCACTGCTGTGCGATCTCGTCGGCGCCGAGGCGCCGTTGAGCCGGACCCCAGGTAGTGGTGTCCGGTGGGCGCAGCGGGGGCCGCTCTGTGAGTTCGGGTGCGGGATCGTGCGGGGCCGGCACCCCCGGGGCCGCGACGGCGACATCGAGGGGCCAGCCGGGCAGCGCGGAGACGACCGTGCGCTCGTCCGGCGACAGATCGTGCTCCATGCCGCAGTCCCAGGAGGCGATGGCGACGGCGACGAGAGAGACGTCGTCGATGACAACAGTCCACCGCGCGCCTTCGCCGTCCTGGCCGATCACGAGGCCGTAGCCGTCGGTCAGGGGTACCAGGTCGAGTGCGGCGCAGGCCGCCGGGTAGTCGTCCCCCAGTACGCTGGGGAACTTCGCCGGTGTCAGCAGCACCGCCGTCAGCACATAAAGCGCGTCGTCGTCCCCGGCGGCGACGGCGTCATCGTCCGTCCCGGCCATCCCAGCCTCCCCATCGCCTGTGTCCGTCGGCGCACCCTAGTGCGACCGGAAGGCGCTTGTCACGAGTGCCCGGCGCAGGTGGAGCTGCGGCTATCCGGCTGGACAGGGGTGAAAAGACCGTCCGGGGCTCTCCCCCGTCACGCGGCGGGCAGTCCGAGCAGTGTCCGGGCCACCGTCTGCGGCGACTCGTCGCGCTCCCGTGCCAGGGCGATGACAGCCCGGCAGGCCAGCTCGTTCACGCCGAACGACAGGGCCTCTGGTGACACCCAGGCTGCGGCCTCTTCGAGCCGGTCCTGGTCGTCCTCCGCGCACGCCGACACGTACGCCGCAGCCGCCTCGAACAGGTTGTGCCGCGCCTTCTCCGGCCGTCGTGTCGTGGCCGGCTCTCCCAGGGACCGCTCGGCCGCCCTCTTGCCCCACGTCTTGCGGAGTCTGCCGAATATTCCGGACATCTGGCCGCCTTCCCCCTAGTGACGACCCGAGGGGCCGTCGCTCACCGGTCAACTAATGCTACTCAACGTTGAGTTGGAGCCTCGGCGACAGAAGAGGGTCGGGCCGGTGAAGCGGTCTGACCCGGCACGCCCGCGGATGCGCTGTGTGCGCCTCAACCGTCTCTCATCCCTCACCGATCCCTCTTGCCTCACCCATCTCATCCTTCACCGATCCCTCTCACTTCACTCGTGTCTCACCTTCAGCAGTTCCTCTCATCTCACTCGCGTGTCACCTTCAGCAGTCCCTCTCACTCACTCTTGTCTCACGTTCACCAGTCCCTCTGGCCTCATCGGTTCCCCTCACCACTCCCGTCGAGTGAGTCGACAGTGACCCGCAGCCAGCCCAGTTCGGCCTGGCTGTTGCCCGCGCGATGGTGAGGATGCCGCGCCGGAAGGGATCGTCCACCTCTTCGGGCCTGAGGCGTCAGGCGCGGCGGGCGGCCAGCGCGAGGAATCGGCTGTCCTCGTCGACGTACGACGTCATGTCCCAGCCGGAGCGGGCCAGTAGGGGGCGGAGGTTGGCCACGTCGCGCAGGTCGTCCGGAGTGATCCGCCGGCCCTGGCGGGCCGCGAGCGCCGCCCGGCCGATCGGGTGGAAGAGTGCCAGGATCCCGCCGGGTCGCACGACTCGTGCCAACTCCCGCAGGTCCTCCGCGGGGTTGGCCAAGTGGGCGATGAGGCCCGCCCCGAACACGGCGTCCAGCGACTCGGTGCGCAGCGGCAGCCGGGCGACATCCGCGAGCAGTAGCTGCCCCTCGCGGCCCCGTCCGGCCCGCACGGCGGCCTCCAGCATGGCAGGAGTCAGATCGGCTCCCAGGACCACTCCGGAGGGCCCCACGGCCGCTCGCAGTGGCGGCAGGGCGCGCCCGGTGCCGCAGCCCGCGTCGAGCACGCGGGCGCCCTCGCGCAGTCCCAGTTCGGCGACCGCTGCCGCGTATGCGGGGCCGTCGTCGGGAAACCGGGTGTCCCAGTCGGCCGCGCGTGCCCCGAAGAACTCCTGGACATGTGTGTGGTGGTCGCTCATGTTCCGCATGATCCCTCACCGACACGAAGTACGACCCGGCGCACACGTTCGAGCGGGACGCGATCGTTCAGTCACACCTCTCCGTCATATTTCAACACCTTTCGAAATGCGCCCCCTTTGTGCGCCCCTGGCAGGACTAGCGTCCCTGAGCCATGGGACACCTGGACCACGCCACCTTCGGTTGGCTCACACCCGTGCTGTCGTACGCGATGGCCTGCATCGGCGCAGCCCTGGGGCTGCGCTGCACCGTCCGCGCGCTCGGTGCCACGGGGCGTTCGCGCCGCAACTGGCTCCTCACCGCGGCCTCGGCGATCGGCACCGGCATCTGGACGATGCACTTTGTGGCGATGCTGGGCTTCAGCGTCAGTGGTACGGAAATGCGCTACAACGTGCCGCTGACGATCGTCAGCCTGCTCGTCGCCATGGTCGTCGTCGGTGCGGGCGTCTTCGCCGTCGGATACGGCCGCGACCGCGGCCGAGCCCTCGCCGTCGGCGGGCTCACCACCGGTCTCGGCGTCGCGAGCATGCACTACCTGGGTATGGCTGCTTTGCGGCTGCACGGAGACGTGCACTACGACCCGGCCCTTGTCGGACTCTCTGTCGTGATCGCCGTGGTCGCCGCCACGGCGGCGTTGTGGGCGGCACTCAACATCAAGTCGCCGGTGGCGGTCGCTGTCGCCTCCCTCGTCATGGGAGGGGCCGTCAGCAGCATGCACTACACCGGGATGATCGCGGTGAACGTGCGTGTCAGCCCCTCCGGCGAGGCCCTGCCCGGGGCCACGGCGATGCAGTTCATCTTCCCCCTTGCCGTGGGCCTCGGGTCCTATCTCTTCCTGACATCGGCGTTCGTCGCCCTGTCGCCGACGACCGGTGAGCGCGAGGCATCCGCGTCGGCCCAGCGGCCGGTCGAGTCCATTGCCCGCTAGCGGCGCCCCCCGGCCACGACAGGCCGGCAGGCACGAGCCGAAACCATCCGAGCGAGGAGGCCATGCGTACACCCGGTAGGACCCCCAAGGCGGGCGCCGAGCCGTCGCCCCAGCCCCCGGCACGAGGCCGCCGCGCGCACGCCGGCCCGCCGGCCGACGAGCGCGTGGACGTCGACGAAACCGTCACCGACGCGCCGCCGGAAGCACCCTCGCGCGCGGGAACGTGGCGCATTCGCCCCCGCACCGTACGGGCCAAGATCGTCTGCCTGTTGATGGTGCCGGTCGTCTCGTTGCTCGCACTGTGGGCGTACGCCACAGTGACGACCGCTCAGGACGTCGCACGGCTACGGCAGTTGCAGAGCGTGGACTCGACGGTCCGGGCACCGGTCGACGCCGCCGTCGCCGCGCTCCAGACCGAACGCGTGGCCGCTGTCCGGTACGCGACTGCCCCCTCCGCTGCGCAGGAGAACAACTTCAAGGAGCTGGGCAGGCGCACCGACCGCGCGGTCGCGAAGCTGCGACTGGGCGAGCACAACACCGTCGCCGACGGCGCCGACCTGCCCGCTGGAGTGGCCGCGCGCCTCGACGCGTTCGTCACCGGAGCCGAGCGACTGCGATCCCTGCGCGCCGCCGTACTGGACCGCCGTAAGGGCTGGGACGACACGTACAGGACATACACCGAAACCATCACGACGGCCTACGCCGTGGACGGCGCGCTCACCGGCATCCAGGACGCCGAACTGGGCTCCGACGCGCGCGTGCTGCTCGAATTCTCCCGGGCCGGGGAGACGCTCGCCCAGGAGGACGCGGTGCTCTCCAGCGCCCGGCTCGCCGGGACTCTCGACGGAGAGCGACTGCGGCTGTTCACGGGGGCCGTCGACACCCGCCGTACGCTGACGGACGCGGCTGTGGCGGATCTCGGCGGACCCGAACGAGCCGCCTGGGACACGCTCGTGGAGGGGGGCGCGTACGAGGACGTGCGCGCCGTCGAGGAGAAGGTGCTCGCGGCCCGAGGTGGCGGCAAGGCGATCGCCGCCGCGCCGGAAGCCGACTGGAACACCGCCCACGCGCGCGTGCAGGGGGCGATGCGGACGATCGAGGAGAACGCGGCCCGCGGTGTCGCGGACCGGGCCGACCCGTTCACACGCGGAGTGCTCACTCCGGCCGGTGCCGCGGTTCTGCTCGGGCTCGGCGCGGTCGCCGCGTCGCTCGTCATCTCGGTGCGCATCGGACGCGGGCTCGTCGTCGAGCTGGTGAGCCTGCGCAACAGCGCCCTTGAGATCGCGCGCCGCAAACTCCCGCAAGCCATGCGCAAACTGCGCGCGGGAGAGGAGATCGACGTCCGCGCCGAGGCTCCGCCCGGACCACCCGCGGAGGACGAGGCCGGGCAGGTCGCGGAGGCCCTGGGTACCGTGCACCGAGCCGCGCTTCGCGCCGCCGTCGAGCGTGCCGAGCTCGCCGGCGGAATCTCCGGGGTCTTCGTCAATCTCGCTCGCCGCAGCCAGGTTCTCGTGCACCGTCAACTGAGCCTGCTGGACAGCATGGAGCGCAGGTCCGACGACCCGAACGAGCTGAGTGACCTCTTTCGCCTCGACCACCTCACCACGCGGATGCGGCGCCACGCGGAGAGCCTGATCATCCTCTCCGGGGCCGCACCCGGCCGCGCCTGGCGGATGCCTGTCTCGCTGACGAACGTCGTCCGCGCGGCCGTGTCCGAAGTCGAGGACTACGCGCGCGTGGAGGTACGACACCTCCCCGAGGCGCCGGTGGTGGGTGGCGCGGTGGCCGACCTCACCCACCTCCTGGCGGAGATCGTCGAGAACGCCGCCCAGTTCTCGCCGCCGCACACCCGAGTCCGGGTCAGCGGCGAGCCCGTCGGTAACGGCTACGTCGTGGAGGTCGAGGACCGGGGCCTCGGCATGGGCAAGGAGACACTCGCCGAGGCGAATCGCCGGATCGAGCAGTCCGAGGCGCTCGACCTCTTCGACAGCGACCGGCTCGGCCTCTTCGTGGTCAGCAGGCTTGCGGCCCGGCACGGCATCAAGGTGCACCTGCGGACCTCGCCCTACGGCGGCACCACCGCGGTCGTCCTGCTGCCCACCAGCCTGCTGCAGGGCGGCGCGGTGGAACGTTCCCCTCGCCGGGCCGACACGGAAAGGACCGCGGAACGCGAGTATGCGCGGGTGTCGGCCGCACCGGAGACGGGCTCCGTCCAGGCAGTCACGGAGCGTCCCGCACTGGTGCCCCCCATACAGACAGGCGTGGAAGCCCCGGTGAACGGTTCGCCCGAGAACCCGCCCCCTGGACCCTCTGGAATCACCACACTGCGGTTGCACCGGCCCCAGGACACCCCTGACGAGTCCGACGACCTCCCCCGGCGGGTGCGGCAGGCGAGCCTCGCGCCCCAACTGCGCGCAAAGCGCTCAGAAGAGCCGGTCGAAACGCCGGGCGACCGGACCGACGACCAGCGAACCCCCGAACTCGCGCGGGACCGCATGTCGGCCTACCGCGACGGCTGGACGCGCGGCGGAGGCCGGCCGCCCGGCCCCCGTGCCACACCCGATCCCGATCCCGATCCCGAAGCGGGCAACGACAGCAGCGAAGGAGACCCCGCATGATCCAGGATCCGAACATGAGGGCCGCCCCGCAGTCCGGCGAACTCGACTGGCTGCTGGACGACCTGGTGCTGCGCGTGGCCGAGGTGCGGCACGCGGTGGTGCTGTCGAACGACGGACTCGCGGTGGGCGCGTCCACCGCGCTGCGGCGCGAGGACGCCGAACACCTCGCCGCGGTCGCCTCAGGCTTCAACAGCCTGGCCAAGGGTGCCGGACGGCACTTCGGGGCCGGGGGAGTACGTCAGACCATGGTCGAGATGGACGACGGCTTCCTGTTCGTCGCGGCCGCGGGCGACGGCTCGTGCCTCGCTGTCCTCACCGCCGTGACAGCCGACATCGGCCTGGTCGCGTACGAGATGGCGCTGCTGGTCAAGAGGGTCGGTGAGCACCTCTACACACCGGCGCGCGTCGGCGCGCAGCCGCCCGCAGCCGGATGAACGAGGACGGTCGGTGCAGATGACCGAGGACATGCCGGGCGCCCTCCAGCAGGAGGGCAGCCAGTGGTACGACAACGAGGCCGGCCCCCTCGTCCGCCCGTACGCGATGACCGGTGGGCGCACCAAACCCGGCCCCACGGGCGTGCGCTTCGACCTGATCGCCCTTGTCACGCTGGATACGGGCGCACCTTGCGTCGACGACGACACCTCACTGGGACCGGAACACCGGACCTTGATCGAGCTGTGCCGTATCGAGACACAGTCGGTGGCCGAACTTTCCGCCGACGCCGACCTGCCTGTGGGCGTGGTCAGGGTGCTCCTGGGCGATCTCCTGGAACTGGGCTGCGTCACAGTGAGCCGCCCCGTGCCACCCGCCCAACTGCCCGACGAGCGCATCCTGCGCGAGGTGATCGACGGGCTGAGGGCGCTCTAGATGAACCAGGTGAGGATGAACGAAGTCAGCGACCGGCGAGTAACCGAAGAACCAAGGCGCCCTGTCTTGCGCTCATTTGCTGGCACATCCGGATACCGGATGCGCGGTAGCCGTCCGCATCGAACAAATAGCGGTCCAATCCCTCGAAGGGGGACTGAAGTTGTCATGATGCTGAATTCGCGCACCCATACGACGTTGCCGACCCGGAACTCGAACGGACGTACTCACGTCGATCGTTGCCGGCACTCCCGAGAGAAGTGATCGATGGTCTCCGAGAACTCCAAAAGCTCCGAGAACTCCGACGCCTCGGATGGTGACATGACCGCCCTGGCGTTGAAGATACTGGTCGCCGGTGGATTCGGCGTGGGCAAGACCACCCTGGTGGGCGCGGTCAGCGAGATCAGGCCCTTGCGCACGGAGGAACTGCTGAGCGAGGCGGGGCAGTCGGTGGACGACACCGACGGTGTGGACCAGAAGGTCACGACGACCGTCGCCATGGACTTCGGCCGGATCACCATCAGGTCCGGTCTCTCGCTCTATCTCTTCGGAACCCCGGGCCAGGACCGGTTCTGGTTCCTGTGGGACGAACTCTCGCAGGGAGCCCTCGGCGCCGTGGTCCTCGCGGACACCAGGCGGCTCGAGGACTGTTTTCCTGCGGTGGACTACTTCGAGCACCGGCACATCCCGTTCGTGGTGGCCGTCAACTGCTTCACGGGTGCCCGCGCCTACGGTGCCCAGGACGTGTCCCGTGCCCTCGATCTCGATCAGGGCACGCCCGTGGTGCTCTGCGACGCGCGTGATCGCGACTCCGGGAAGGAAGTTCTGATTCGTCTGGTCGAGTACGCCGGGCGCGTGCACACGGCCCGGCTGCTCGACTCCGTCGGCTGAGACATGTCGCGGCCGTTCCGTGGCCTTGGCCCGTTCCGTGGCCATGGCCCGGCCGCGGGCGGGATCGCGACTTTCAGTCGGCCACCGCGGCGTAGGCCAGAACCTTCCTGATCCTTACACGTACGAGGAGTTCACCGGGGACCCCGTTGCGCTCCCCGAATTCCCCGGCGCGCTCCTCGCCCATGTAACGGGCGCCGATCCGGGCGGCCCAGTGCCGCAGTTCGTCGAGATCCTCCGAAAGTTCGGCCTGCCCTTCAAGGACGACGAAGGCGAAGGGCGGCCGGTCGTCGTCCACGCACAACGCGACCCGTCCGTCCCGGGACAGATTCCGTCCTTTGACGCTCTCCTTCGAGGTGTTGAAGAGCAGGTCGTCACCGTCCAGCAGGAACCAGATCGGCGTCACATGGGGTCCTCCGTCGGCTCGGACGGTCGACAGTTTTCCGGTGCGGGTTCCGTGCGAGACGAACGCCCGCCATTGCTCATCGGTCATCTTCTGTGCCATGCGTCCATCCTCCTTGCCGGGGCAGCGGCTGTGGTGAAGGCTGGCTGGCCAGATCCTCCGGTCAGGGGGAGGGCCACCACGGGGGGACCGATTCATGGCGCGGACGGGACTCGGCTGGTTGCTGGACGATCTCACAGAGCGCGTCGCACACGTACGGCACGTGTTGGTGCTCTCCAACGACGGGCTGGTGAGGGGCGCGAGTACGGGCCTGCGTCGTGAGGACGCCGAGCATCTCGCAGCCGTCTCGTCAGGTCTGCACAGCCTCGCCAAGGGCTCCAGCCTCCACTTCGGCGCGGGCCGGGTGCGCCAGACGATGATCGAGTTCGACTCCGCGGTGCTCTTCGTCACTGCGGCGGGCGCCGGTAGTTGTCTGTGTGTCCTCGCTGCGGCGGAGGCCGACATCGGCCAGGTCGCGTACGAGATGACCCTGCTTGTGAACCGTGTGGGCGAACACCTCGGCGTGGACGAGCGACATCCGGAGAACGCACCTGCCGAAGACCGCGCCCCCGTCGAAGACCTCTGAAACGTGCCCCCGGTCGGAGATCCCCGAAGCATGCACTTGTTTAAGGCCTCTGACCTGCACATACGTCGTCGCGGTCAGAGTTATCCACAGGCCGGACGTGAGATCGGCCGAACCGGCTACGGTTTTTCCCGAAGCAAGCGCACGCCAGCGCGAGCAACTCGTAAGACGGGGGAGAACCGCCATGTCCGGCAACACCATCACGGCCGTCACACCAACCGCCACGTCCGCGGCCCGCATCTCCGTGCCCGCCACACCCGCCTCGGTTCCCGCAGGCACAGGGACACGCCCACGGGCCCTCGCGCTCAGCCGTGCCGCGCGGGAACTCGATCTCAGGCGCAGGGAGTTCGATCTCGCCGTGCACCTCGGTTGCGTCCGGACTGTTCCCGACGAAGGGGGAGGCGGACGCCGAGTCTCCCGCACCGAGATCGACCGGGTGCGCTCCGCGGACGGCTATCCCGAGTCCCTGCGGAACCGCGTCAAAACCGTGGGTACGACCGAGGCCGCCGCCCTCATGGAGGTGACGACCGCCAGGTTCACGCGGCTGGCTCGGCTGGGTCTGGCGGTTCCGGTGGCCTTCTACCTCAACCGTTACCGTGCGGTCGTGTGGCTGTATCTGGCAGAAGAGCTGCGGCAGTTCGCGGCCGACAAGAACAATGCCAGGCTGCTGAGCGGCCGTACGCCCGAAGGACTCCGGGACCAGCTGGACGAAGGGCTGGACCTCCGTCCCCGTAACTGGCGGGGGCGACACATGGGATTCCTGTTGCGGCAGAGCGAGGACCCCTGGGAGCGGGCCGCGATCGTGGGGTCCCTGCTGAACCCGGTCGACGTGGCCGAGATCGTCAGGGATCCGTACGAGCGCGCATATGTGAATCGGCTCCGGCCCGAACGAGCCTCGCACGGCACACCCGACTCTCCCGCCGCACAGACCGCCTCGCGAATCATGACGGCGGGCGATCCCGACGAGATCAGCTGGCTCCGGGCCGACCTGGCGCAGCTGCTCGCCGAGGCCCGAGACCTCCGCCCCGCGCCGCGCCCTGTACCAAAGGCTTCACAGCTGACAGGCGCACAGCCGGCTTCTTCACCGTCCCCGGCCGCACAGCCGATGTCTTCTCAGCCAGTGCCGCTCCTCCTGCCGGACCGGCCCAAGCCCGAAGAGCCCGAGAAACCCGAAGCAGCCGAAAAATCCGAAGAGCCTGGGCGATCGTGGAAGCTGCTCGGCCGGCTGCGCCGCAAGAACCTCTGACCGCCCTGGGCAAATCCCTACAGAGCCCTGAAAAGCCCTTCCTGGACAACCGAGACGAGCAGGCGGCCCTGCAGGTCGTAGATGCGTCCGCGGGCCAGCCCGCGCCCACCCGTCGCGATCGGGGACTCCTGATCGTAGAGAAACCACTCGTCCGCGCGGAACGGCCGATGGAACCACATGGCGTGGTCCAGCGACGCCATGTCGAATCCTCGCGGACCCCACAGCGGTTCCACCGGAATGCGGACGGCGTCCAAGAGGGTCATGTCGCTCGCGTACGTGAGCGCGCAGGTGTGCACGAGCGGGTCGTCGCCCAGCGGCCCGACGGCGCGCATCCATACCGCGCTGCGCGGCTCGGCGTCCTTGATCTCCTCGGGCGTCCAGCGGAGCCGGTCCACATAGCGGATGTCGAAAGGCTGGCGCCGCGCCATGCGCTCCAACGCTTCGGGGAGAGTGCCCAGATGCTCCTTGATCTCCTGGGCCAACGTCGGCAGCGAGTCCGGATCAGGGACTTCGCGGGCCGGCGGCAGCTGATGCTCGAAGCTCCCTTCCTCAGGCTTGTGAAAGGAGGCGGTCAGATTGAAAATCGTGCGGCCCTGCTGCACGCCGGTGACGCGACGGGTGGTGAACGACCGCCCGTCCCGGACCCGTTCGACCTGGTACACGATCGGCACGCCCGGGATTCCCGGCCGCAGGAAGTACGCGTGCAGGGAGTGCACCGGCCGGTTGCCTTCCGTGGTGCGCCCGGCGGCGACCAAGGCCTGGCCGGCCACCTGGCCGCCGAACACCCGCTGCAGTGACTCCTGCGGGCTGCGGCCACGGAAGATGTTGACTTCGATCTGCTCAAGGTCGAGCAGGTCGACAAGGCGCTCGGCTGGATTCGTCATGTGTGGAGATCTCCTGTGCTCACAACTGGCCGACGTCGGTGACCCGGACGACCGCTCGGCCCTCGGCATCGGAGGCCGCGAGATCGACCTCCGCGCTGATGCCCCAGTCATGATCGCCATTCGGGTCGGCGAAGGTCTGACGGACGCGCCACAGGGCGTTCTGCGGCTCTTCCACGATCGACAGCAGTTTGGGTCCACGGGCGTCGGGGCCGGTGCCGAGGTCCTCGTACTCGTCCCAGTACTTGTCCATTGCCTCGCCCCAGGCATCGGCGTCCCAGCCGGAGTTGGCATCCAGCTCGCCGAGCTCGTTCACATGGTCGAGGGCGGCGAGTTCGACGCGCCTGAACATGGCGTTGCGGACGAGGACGCGGAAGGCGCGGGCGTTCGCGGAGACCGGCTTGACCTGGTCGGCCTTTTCCTGGGCCTCCTCTGCCGTCATCACCTCGGGGTTGGCGAGCTGTTCCCACTCGTCGAGGAGGCTGGAGTCGACCTGACGCACCATCTCACCCAGCCAGGCGATCAGGTCCTCCAGGTCATCGGACTTGAGGTCGTCCGGGACGGTGTGCTCAAGGGCCTTGTAGGCACTGGCGAGGTAGCGCAGGACGATGCCTTCGGTACGGGCGAGTTCGTAGTGGGAGACGAACTCCGTGAAAGTCATGGCCCGTTCGTACATGTCACGGATGACGGACTTGGGCGACAGCGGATGGTCACCGACCCACGGGTGGCTCTTGCGGTAGATGTTGTAGGCGTGGAAGAGCAGCTCTTCCAGGGGCTTGGGGTACGACACCTCCTGGAGCCGTTCCATGCGCTCCTCGTACTCGACGCCGTCCGCCTTCATCGCCCCCACGGCTTCGCCGCGCGCCTTGTTCTGCTGGGCTGCGAGGATCTGCCGCGGATCGTCCAGCGTGGACTCGACGACAGACACCATGTCCAGGGCGTACGAGGGGGATTCGGGCTCCAGGAGTTCGAATGCGGCGAGCGCGAAGGTCGACAGCGGCTGGTTGAGCGCGAAGTCATGCTGGAGATCGACGGTGAGGCGCACGATGCGGCCCTCGGCATCCGGCTTGTCGAGCTTCTCGACGACGCCGCCGTCGAGAAGCGAGCGGTAGATGGCGATCGCCCGCCGGATGTGGCGCAGTTGCTGCTTGCGGGGCTCGTGGTTGTCCTCCAGCAGATGCCGCATCGCCTCGAAAGCGTTCCCGGGCCTGGCGATCACCGAAAGGAGCATGGTGTGCGTGACACGGAAGCGGGAGGTCAGCGGCTCGGGCTCGGAGGTGATGAGTTTCTCGAAGGTGTTGTCCGTCCAGCCGACGAAGCCCTCGGGAGCCTTCTTGCGCACCACCTTGCGGCGCTTCTTCGGATCGTCGCCGGCCTTGGCGAGCGACTTCTCGTTCTCGATCACATGCTCGGGCGCCTGGGCGACGACGAAGCCCGCGGTGTCGAAGCCCGCCCGGCCGGCACGGCCGGCGATCTGGTGGAACTCGCGGGCGCGGAGGGTCCGGACCCGGGTGCCGTCGTACTTCGTCAGAGCCGTGAACAGCACGGTGCGAATAGGGACGTTGACGCCGACGCCGAGAGTGTCCGTACCGCAGATGACCTTCAGAAGGCCGGCCTGGGCCAGTTTCTCCACGAGACGTCGGTACTTGGGCAGCATGCCGGCGTGGTGCACGCCGATCCCGTGGCGCACGTAGCGGGAGAGGTTCTGGCCGAACTTGGTGGTGAAGCGGAAGTTGCCGATCAGGTCGGCGATCCGGTCCTTCTCCTCACGGGTGCACATGTTGATGCTCATCAGCGCCTGCGCCCGTTCCACCGCCTGGGCCTGCGTGAAGTGCACGATGTAGACGGGAGCCTGCTTGGTCGCCAGCAGCTCGGTGAGGGTCTCCGTCAGCGGGGTCAGCACGTATTCGTAGGACAGCGGCACGGGCCGGGTCGCCGAGCGGACCACCGACGTGGGACGGCCGGTGCGCCGGGTGAGGTCCTTCTCGAACATCGAGACGTCGCCGAGCGTCGCCGACATCAGGATGAACTGCGCCTGGGGCAGTTCCAGGATCGGGATCTGCCAGGCCCAGCCGCGGTCGCCCTCGGCGTAGAAGTGGAACTCGTCCATCACGACCTGGCCGACGTCGGCGTGCTTGCCGTCGCGCAGCGCGATCGAAGCCAGTACCTCGGCGGTACAGCAGATGATGGGCGCGTCGGCGTTCACGGAGGCGTCCCCGGTCAGCATGCCGACGTTCTCTGTGCCGAACATCTTGCACAGCTCGAAGAACTTCTCCGAGACGAGCGCCTTGATCGGTGCCGTGTAGAAGGTGACCTCGTCGCGCGCGAGCGCCGCGAAGTGCGCGCCCGCGGCGATCATGCTCTTGCCCGAGCCGGTGGGTGTCGAGACGATCACGTTCGCACCCGAAACCACCTCGATCAGCGCCTCCTCCTGGTGGGGATAGAGGGTGAGACCGCGTTCTTCGACCCACGACTCGAAGGCTTCGTAAAGGGCGTCGGGATCTGCGGTCTGCGGCAGCTGATCGATAAGGGTCACGCCCCCATCTTGCCTGTGAACCCACTCGATGCGGGAATCGGATGCCGGTCCGAAGATCGCGAACGTTACGCTGTGCCGCCGACGAAGTGTCAGCGCATGCGGGCAACTGGACAGCGGCACAAGAGGAATGGGGCGGGGAACGGCCATGATGGGACCAGCACACTCACTGTCGGGAGCTGCGGCCTGGCTCGGCGTCGGAGCGGCGGCGGCAGCCGCCGGTCATGCCATGCCCTGGCCGGTCCTTCTGGTCGGCGCGCTGATCTGCGCGGGGGCGGCGCTAGCCCCCGACCTGGACCACAAGGCGGCCACCATCTCGCGTGCCTTCGGGCCTGTGTCCAAGTGGCTGTGCGAGGTCGTCGACAAGCTCTCGTACGCCGTCTACAAGGGGACACGCAAGCCGGGCGACCCGCGCCGCTCCGGCGGTCATCGAACGCTGACGCACACCTGGCTGTGGGCGGTGCTGCTGGGCGTGGGCTCTTCGGTCGCCGCGATCACGGGAGGCCGCTGGGCGGTCCTGGGCATCCTGTTCGTGCACCTGGTGCTCGCCATCGAGGGGCTGCTCTGGCGGGCGACCCGCGGTTCCAGCGCCGACGTCCTGGTCTGGTTGCTGGCCGCGACCAGTGCCTGGATCCTCGCGGGAACCCTGGACAAGCCGGGCAACGGCTCGGACTGGCTGTTCACGGCCCCGGGCCAGGAGTACCTGTGGCTCGGGCTGCCGGTCGTCCTGGGCGCTCTGGTCCACGACATCGGGGACGCGCTGACGGTCTCGGGCTGCCCGATCCTGTGGCCGATCCCGGTCGGCCGCAAGCGCTGGTACCCGATCGGCCCGCCCAAGATGCTGCGCTTCCGGGCCGGCAGCTGGGTGGAGCTCAAGGTGCTGATGCCGGTGTTCATACTGCTGGGCGGGGTGGGGTGTGCGGCGGCGCTCAATGTGTTCTGAGCCGCAGCCGTCGGGGGAGCAGCCCCAGAGCCCGTCTGACAATTCCCGTCCGCCTTGCGACGCCATGCACGCTCCCCCACCGCCTTAAGGGTGTGGGAGGTGCCCCCACTCGCCGCACCGGGCGCGGACCCACGTATGTCCAGTACGCGGGCCCACGCCCGGTCCCTGACGGAGACGCTCACGAGCGGGTTGAAGGGGCCGAGGCCCCGCTACCTGCCGTGAAGGATGGTCATGGTTCGTGGACTCCGTGTCGGGGGCCTGAGGCTGAATCCGCGTATCCCGGCGGTGATGTCGTGGCGTACGCCGCCGGGACGCATCGGCTCACCGGTGGGTCAGTTGGCCAGAGAGACCCGCTCTACGTGGGCGACCTTGACGGATGCGATGTCGGACACACTGTGGTCGCCTGCGAGCTCGGCGTAGTCGCCGAACTCTCCGGTGTCGGCGTCGATCTTGCCGGGACCGAGGTGGGTCGCGCTGACGAACGACTGGCCGACGAACTCGCCGTCCTCGTCGAAGCCGTTGACGATCACGGCGTAGTTGGCAGGTTCGTCGCCCTCGTTAGTGATCTTGTATATGAACTCGTAGGCGACGCTGGCGTCGCAGTCGTTGTAGGTGAACTCGTCGGCGTCGTCGCATACCTCACCGTCTTCGAGAAGGCTGTTCTCGCTCTCCGTGATCTTGCCGCCCGTGACCTCGACGTGGCTCATCGGGTCGTCACCGTCAGCCAGGGCCCGCCAGGTGATCCCTCCGCCGACGAGCAGGACCGCGACGGTGACGGCGGCTATGAGGGCCAGCTTGCGAGGGTGACGCTGGGGGCCGGCCGTGGCGGCCGCAGGAACGGTGGGCGGTGCCGTGGGGAACGACGGCTGCGTGGCAGTTGCCAGGACCGGGGCCTGGGCCGCGGTCCCGGGTCTCTCGGGCGTGTGGTCGGTCATATGGCGACTCCTTGTCAGGACGATGTGGGCTGTGGGCTGGTATCGGCGCGCGTCTGGGCGGATCGGACAGTGGGTCAGGCAGAAGCCGCGGCGTCGTTGTGTATGTGCCTCATCACACGGAGCCGCCGCTGTGGGCACAGATGGAAACTGGCGTGCTGCTACGCGACTGACGCGCTCCGTCAGTGGCGACCGATTCCTGCCGTCCGCGGGTGGGCCGCGGATGCGGGCACATGCAGCAGCCCGCTCTCCGCGGCCACACTGCGTAGCAGTTCGATCGGCTGGTGGTGCGGGATCTTGATCCCCGCCCGGCTGGTGAGGAGTGGGCCGCCGTGTACGGGGTCGCGGGGAGGGCGTCGGTGCGGAAGGTAGGCGTTGACCACGCTGCGGACCACCGCTGGGAGCCGTACGAGACGCTGATGGCCGCCGGAGTCGTACAGCCGCAGGGTGTCGGGGCCGCCACCGATGTCACGGACGGTCGTGAGGTCGTCGAGGGTGATGCGCACGATCTCGGCAGACCGAAGGCCCAGGCCGACCTGCAGATAGCCGCAGACACGGTCCAGGCGAGGCTGTGGTGAGTCGGTCCGTCGCCGCTCGTCGAGGGCGGCGAGCAGGACCGCGGACTGCCAGGGGTCCAAGCGGGACGGGGTGAGCTGTGCGGCACTGGTCAGCCGGGGACCGCGCGCCGCCGGGTTGTACGGGAGCGCGTTCTGGCACTCGGCGTAGGCGTAGAAGGAACGAACTGCGGAGATCCGTTGCGCAGTTGATCTATGGGGTGCTCCGGGCACGTGCGCCCACAGCGCGATGTGCTGAGCGGCGACTCTGTCCCACCCGAGGCCCTCCTCGGCGCAATGAGCAAGCCAACGCGCGGCGGAACGCCGGTAGTTCTCGCAAACACGGGCCGGATAGGTGTTCGTATTCAGCCACTCCTGGAGCATGTCCCGAGGTTCCCAGTCCAGCATCCGCACCTCCCCGCCCATCGTCCCACGCGGAGGGAGCCTGCGTGCTCGGTTGGAGATCCGTCCACTTCACACGCGGCGACCATGCCGGAAGCATGCATGCGAGGGGATGACGCGGCCCTTTGACCGCCCGCCCGGGAGGTCCAGAGCCCATAGGGCCGTGAGGTTTCCGCGCATGCGGTCTCTGCTACGCGCGCTGTGCTTGCCTGCGGGAGATCCCGCCCACCGGGTGCGTACCAGCCGACTGGAGCTACTTCGCCCTGGAGTGTGAGCGGCCCGGTGCGACGCTGCTCGACGCGGTGAGTGACCACGAAGCCGGCGAGCAGCAGGCCGTCATCAGCGGCTGCGGGACGAGCGACCGCGGCAGCCCGTCACGCCCCGTCGGCCTGCTGCCCGGCACCCCCGTACCGCCGCTCGAACTGAGCGATCCGTCCCTCCGTGTCCACTGTCCGCGCCTTGCCCGTGTAGAACGGATGGCTCTCCGAGGAGATCTCGACGTCCACGACGGGGTAGGTCTCGCCGTCGTCCCAATCGATGGTCCTGTCGCTCGTCGCGGTGGAGCGGGTGAGGAAGGCGTAGCCGGCGGCGCGGTCGCGGAAGACGACGGGGTGGTAGTCGGGCTGCTTGTCCTGCTGCATGGTGGATGCTCCTTGCGGGGGAGTGGTGGGGCCCGGTCAGCCGTACGGCGAGTCCTCGTCGACGATGTGCATCGCGGCCTCCTCGGCGGAGGCCGCGGCGCCGTCGATGCCTATGTCCGTGGCGATGAGCCCGCTCTCCTCGTCCTCGTGCGCTCCTTCGTCGGGAGCCACGAGACGGCCGGAGCGCAGGGTGCCCACCTCGTTGTCGAGAGGTTCGCCGTCGGAGCTCTGGCAGTCGCCGATGCCGTCTCCGTCGGGTTCGGCGATGTCGGGGACTTCCTCCGCGAGACGCTGGTCCAGGGTCTCGCCCTGGTGGCGTTCCGCGGCGGTCACCCCGGAGTGCTCCACGGCCCACGGCCGCTCCGGCGGTGACCAGCCCCGGTCGAGGGGGTCACCGACTCCGTCGGCGTCGAGGGTGTCCTCGGCGTCGAGCAGCCCCGCGTCGTCCTGCACCTCGGACCCGTCGGGCTGGTAGACGTCGTCTCCCCATCCGTCGGAGCTGTCCACGGCTACCTCCAGGTGGTGCGGGCCGGGCCCGGTAGCGCCGCGCTCGACGGCGGGCGCGCGGGCCGCTGGACACAGGCGTCGACCGGTGCGATCCGGGTGGTTTCCGGGGATTCCCCGGGCCGGTGTCCACGTCCAGCCTTCCACCCCCCTTCGGCACCGCGCAACGCCACACGGTCCGACCATGTGCGCCCATGGGTGTCCAGGGGCGCACATGGCCCGGGCCCGGCCCGCTCACTCACCCGTGCCAGGACCGCCACAGTGCCGCGTACGCACCGTCGGCGGCGACCAACTGGTCGTGGCCGCCGAGCTCGCTGATGCGGCCGTTCTCGACGACGGCGATGATGTCCGCGTCGTGAGCGGTGTGCAGCCGGTGGGCGATGGCGACCACGGTGCGGCCGTCGAGGACGCGGGCCAGGGAGCGTTCCAGGTGACGGGCCGCGCGCGGGTCCAGGAGCGAGGTCGCCTCGTCCAGGACCAGCGTGTGCGGATCGGCGAGCACCAGCCGGGCCAGCGCGATCTGCTGGGCCTGGGCCGGAGTCAGCGCCAGCCCGCCCGAGCCGACCTCGGTGTCCAGGCCGTCGTCCAGTGCCCGAGCCCAGCCGTCCGCGTCGACCGCGCCGAGTGCTGCCCACAGCTCGGCGTCGACGGCACCCGTCCGGGCGAGCAGCAGGTTGTCGCGCAGGGAGCCCACGAAGACGTGGTGCTCCTGGTTGACCAGGGCCACGTGGGAGCGCACATCCTCGGCGGGCATCCGCGACAGCTCCGCGCCGCCCAGGGTGATCCGCCCGTTCCGGGGTGCGTAGATCCCGGCGAGCAGGCGGCCCAGGGTGGACTTGCCCGCGCCGGAGGGGCCGACCAGGGCGAGCCGGGTACCGGGCGCGACCGCCAAAGAGACGTCCCGCAGGACGTCCACGCCGGCGCGGTAGCTGAAGTGCACCTGGTCCGCGCGCACGTCACGCCCGTCCGGAGCGACCCCTGGGTCTCCTGCGGCGGGCTCGATGTCCCGGACACCGACCAGACGGGCCAGCGAGACCTGGGCGACCTGCAACTCGTCGTACCAGCGCAGGATCAGTCCCACCGGGTCGACGAGCATCTGCGCGATGAGCGCGCCTGTCGTCAGCTGGCCCACGCTGATCCAGTCCTGCAGGACGAACGCTCCGCCGACCATCAGGACCGAGCAGATGACCGTGACGTGGGTGACGCTGACGACGGGGAAGAGCACCGAGCGCAGGAAGAGCGTGTAGCGCTCCCAGGAGGTCCACTCCTTGACCCGGCGGTCGGACAGGTCGATGCGGCGCTTGCCCAGCCGGTGAGCCTCGATGGTGCGCCCGGCGTCCACGGTTTCGGCCAGGACGCCGGCAACGGCGGCGTAGCCTGCGGCCTCCGAGCGGTAGGCGGAGGGCGCGCGCTTGAAGTACCAGCGGCATCCGACCACCAGGAGCGGTACGGCGATCAGCACGGCGGGGGCGAGCGGCGGCGCCGTCACCGCCAGTCCGCCGAGCAGCAACGCAGCCCATACGACGCCGATGGCCAGCTGGGGCACGGCCTCGCGCATCGCGTTGGCGAGCCGGTCGATGTCCGTGGTGATGCGGGACAGCAGATCGCCCGTTCCGGCACGTTCCAGCACGCCGGGCGGCAGTCCGACCGACCGTACGAGGAAGTCCTCGCGCAGGTCGGCCAGCATTCGCTCGCCGAGCATGGCGCCGCGCAGCCGCACCTGACGTACGAACAGGGTCTGTATGACGAGGGCGAGGACGAACAGCGCGATCGTGCGTTCCAGATGGAGTTCACGCGCGTGGTCCGAGACCCCTTCGACGAGCGAGCCCAGCAGGTAGGGGCCGGCCATCGAGGCCACGACGGCCACGGTGTTGACGGTGATGAGCAGCAGGAAGGCCCGTCGGTGCCGTTGGAACAGTTCGGCCACGTAGGCGCGCACGGTCGCGGGGGCGCCGACGGGCAGCGTGTTCGCCGTCGTCGGAGCCGCCGGATCGTATGCCGGTGGCGCCAGGCCGATCATGCGGTCTCCTCGATTTCTTCGAATACGTCTTCGATCACGTCTGCGTCGATCTCTTCCAGCGCGGCTTCCGCTTTGAGCACGTCTGCCAGTGCGCCGCCCGCGGAGGTCTCTTCGTCGGTCTCCCGGGTCACCACGGCCCGGTACCTCGGCTCGCTGTGGAGCAGCTCGCGGTGTACGCCGACCGCCGCGACCTCGCCCTCGTGGACCAGTACGACACGGTCGGCGTGGTCCAGGAGCAGCGGCGAGGAAGTGAAGACCACGGTGGTGCGGCCGGTGCGCAGGGCGCTCACACCGTCGGCGATCCGTGCCTCGGTGTGCGAGTCGACGGCGGAGGTCGGCTCGTCCAGGACGAGCACCTCGGGATCGGTGACCAGCGACCTGGCCAGCGCGAGACGCTGGCGTTGGCCGCCCGACAGTGAGCGGCCACGTTCGGTGACGTGGGCGTCCATCGGGTCCTCCGCGTCCAGCGACCCCTCGCCGAGCGCGTCCAGCACGTCGCCGCACTGCGCGGCTGCCAGCGCCTCGGCTGCGCTCACCGTGCCCGACGAGGGCACGTCGAGCAGCTCGCGCAGCGAGCCGGACAGCAGCACCGGGTCCTTGTCCTGGACGAGGACGGCGGTGCGGGCCGAGTCGAGAGGCAGTTCGTCCAGCGGGACTCCGCCGAGGAGCGCCGAAGTGCCCTCGACTCCGGGATGTCCGCCCAGCCGCCCGGCGAGCAGTCCCGCCATGTCCGGGTCGCCGCACACCACCGCGGTGAGCTGCCCGGCGGGCGCGAGCAGCCCGGTCGCCGGGTCGTACAGATCCCCGACGGGCACCTCTGCCGATCGTGACCCGTCGCTGTCCATGGCGCGTTCGAGAGACAGCACCCGGGCCGCTCGCTTGGCGGACGGGCGTGAGAAGGAGTACGCCATGGCGATCTCCTCGAAGTGCCGCAGCAGGTAGCTGAGCAGCATGACCGCGCTGTAGACGGTGACGAGTTCGCCGACCGTGATCCGGCCGTCGCGGGCCAGACCCACGCCGTGCCAGATGACGGCGATCAGCAGCAGACCGGGTAGCAGCACCTGGATCGCCGAGATCAGCGACCACATCCGGGCACTGCGTACGGCCGCGTGGCGGACTTCCTGGGAGGCGCGGCGGTAGCGGTCGAGGAACAGTTCCTCGCCGCCGATGCCACGCAGCACCCGCAGGCCCGCGACGGTGTCCGAGGCCAGCTCGGTGGCGCGGCCGGCCTTCTCGCGCTGGAAGTCGGCGCGCCGGGTGGCACGGGGCAGCAGTGGCAGTACGGCGAGTGCCAGGACGGGCACCCCCACGGCGACGATCACGCCGAGCGCCGGCTGGTACACGACCAGACCGATACAGGCCAGCACGACGGTGAGCGCCGCCGCCGTGAACCGGGACACCGCCTCCACGAACCAGCCGATCTTCTCGACGTCACCCGTGGAGACCGAGGCGACCTCGCCGGCCGCGACCCGGCGGGTCAGCGCGGAGCCGAGCTGGGCGGTCTTGCGGGCGAGCAGCTGCTGGACGCGTGCCGCGGCCATGATCCAGTTGGTGACCGCCGCGCGGTGCAGCATGGTCTCGCCCAGCGCGATGCCCGCCCCGCACAGCACCATCACTCCGCCGGCCAGCGCCAGCCGCGAGCCGGAGCGGTCGACGACTGCCTGGACGGCGAGGCCCACGCAGAACGGCAGCGCGGAGACCGACACGAAGTGCAGCAGCCCCCAGGCGAGGGCCTTGAACTGCCCGCCGAGCTGATTTCGGCCGAGCCACCAGAGGAATCGGGGACCCGAGCGCGCGTCGGGCACCCCGGGGTCGGGGTACGGAAGGTCTTGAATCTGCATGACGTCCCAGGGGCTCGTGTCAGGCGGGAGGGGGTCGCGGAATCGCGGTCGGTCGACTGCGGGGCTCGGCAACTGTCGGCAACAAACCGTGAAAGGTTCGCGTCGCAGCGTGGTCGGAAGCAAACGATTTTTCGCCCCAGGGCAAGGAATCGGCCGCGGCGTTCTTCCGTACACCGGAACGGCGTCACGCGGTCGTGGTGAGGGGCGACAAGACGGACCTGAGGGCCCGAGTGAGGAGAGTGTGACGGGAGAGGCCGTTGCGGCCGGCGCCAACTCCCCGTAGAACACCGCTCATGAGAAGACGGATCATCATGTCCATGCTCTCCGGAGTGACCCTCCTGGCGAGCACCCTTTTGGGAGCGAGCCCGGCGTCCGCCGCCCGATCCGCCGACCCACCCGCCGAGTTCGGCACCGACTGGCACGACCCGCTGACCGCAGCGCCACCCGTCACCAAGCCCGACACGCGGTCATGTGAAGTCACCGTGGCCCAGGCCCAGTTCAAGGACTTCACGCCGTACGAGGGCAGCTACGCGCCGCCCGGCGACTGCGGTGACCGCTGGAGCAAGGTCGTGCTGCGGCTCGAGGGCAACGTCAAGGGACGGCAGTTCGACCGTCTCGGCTACCTCCACATCGGCGGCGTCGAGATCTTCCGTACGTCCACTCCCCAGCCCTCGCCCGACGGCATCGAGTGGTCGGTCGAGAAGGACGTCACGCGGTACAGCGAAACCCTGCGCGCGCAGCAGCCCGTCGAGATGCTCATCGGCAACGTCGTCGACAGCACGTACACCGGCATCATCGACGTCAAGGTCACGCTGACCTTCTACGCCGCCGAGGGCACCGACGAGCAGGCCACGGCCGAGACCCCCGACCGCGTCCTCACTCTCCAGGACGGCGCCCTCACCACACCGCGCAACAGCGAGCGCATCGTCGCCGAGGTGTACGCGACCGGATCCGGCGGCGGCTGCGAGGAGTACTGGTATCTGACGGTTCCCGCATCGGCGCCGTACTCCTGCGAGGCCGACAACGGCCCCTACCGGGAGGTGCAGATCAAGGTCGACGGTCAACTCGCCGGTATCGCGGAGCCGTTCCCGACCGTGTGGACGGGCGGCTGGTCCAACCCTTTCCTCTGGTACGTGATTCCGGGTCCGCGCGCTTTTGACATCAAGCCCATCGAGTACGACCTGACGCCATTCGCGGGACTCCTCAACGACGGTCGCCCGCACCGCATCGATGTCTCCGTCGTCGGTGTCCCCGAGGGGCAGACCGGATGGAGCGCCCCGGTCAATGTGCTCGTCTGGCAGGACGCGAACAAGGAGCACGTGAGCGGTGCGCTGACGGAGGCCAAGGCAGGCACCCTCGCCAACTCCTCGACGTACACACCCGGTTCGGAACACCGTCTGGATACCGAGGGCAGCCACCGGCTGACGGTCGCCGGGTACGTCGACACCTCGCACGGCCGGGTGAAGACCACGGTGAGCCGCAAGCTGGCGAACACCTCCGTGCACCGCTGGACCGACGGTGAGAACACGGACGGTCTCAAGGCCACCTGGACCGACGACGAGACGGTCACCGTCGACGGGCGGGGGCCGGCCACCGTGACCCGCACGCAGCGGACGTACACGATGGACGGGACGACCACGCTGGGCGCGGACGACCGGCTGCGCACCGTTCTGACGCTCGGCGATCGGGCGGCGGTCGATGAGAAGCGTGGCGGGCGGCGCACCGCGTGGTCACGGCTCGACGACACCTACGCGGGCGATACGACGTATACAGCGAACGTGCCGCGTGACCAGCGCCACGCGGTTGGTTCGACCAGCGAGCACTACCGGCTGTACGGCTCGGCGGGTTGCCATGACCGCAGCGTGGCCACCGTGCAGGGCGTACTGACCGTGGACCGGACCGGCTGCTGAGGCGGGAGGGGGACGGGGAGGCGTCGCGTGTCACGTCCATGATTTACATGGACGTGACACGGAGGTCTCCAGCGGAATTAATCACTCCTCAATAGTGATCACCGCGGAAGCGGTTTTCCGCATACCAGAAGTCTGCTCGGAGGAGTGCCCGTGCCGCCGTCTGTACCGTCCCCGCGACGCGTCGCACACATACTGCGTACCTCACTGTTCGCGCAGGTCGCCTGCGCGCTCGTGCTCGGAATCATCGTCGGGAAGTTGTGGCCGGGCACGGCCGCTGACCTTCAGCCGCTCGGCGACGGTTTCACCCGGCTCATCAAGACGATCATCTCGCCCCTGGTGTTCTGCGTGGTCGTCGTCGGTATCGCGAAGGCCGGCGACCTCAAGGCGTTCGGCCGGATCGGGCTCAAGGCCCTGATCTGGTTCGAGGTCGCGAGCACGGCCGCCCTCTTCATCGGTCTCGTGGCCGCCAATGTCGTCCAGCCCGGCTCGGGCATGAACGTCGACCCGTCCACACTTGACACCTCGGCGGTCGACGCGAAGACCGGTGGCGGTTCACTGCCCTCGACGACGGAGTTCGTCCTCAACGCGCTGCCCACCAGTTTCATCGGAGCCTTCGCCGAGAACGAGCTCCTTCAAGTGCTCATCCTGGCCTGCCTGGTGGGCGCCGCGCTGCTGCACCTGGGTCACACCAGGGTGCCGCAGGTCCTGCCCGCCATCGAGCAGGCCCAGGAGATCATCTTCGCGGTCGTCGGCTTCATCATGCGGCTCGCCCCGATCGCGGTGTTCGGTGCGATGGCCGTCCTCATCGGCCAGTACGGGCTCGGCGTGATCGAGACGTACGCCAAGCTGATCATCCTGTGCTACGCCGCCGCCGCGCTCTTCGTCGCGCTGCTCAGCGTCGCGCTCAAGTTGGTCACCGGGCTCAGCCTGTGGAAGTTCGTCCGCTACATCCGTGAGGAGATCCTCCTCGCGCTCGGCACCGCCTCCACCGAGTCGGTCATGCCGCGGGTGATGCAGAAGCTGCGCCGGGCCGGCGCCCGTGACGACGCCGTGGGTCTGGTGCTGCCGACGGGCTACTCCTTCAACCTCGATGGTGCCTCGCTCTACCTGTCCATCGGCACGCTGTTCATCGCGCAGGCCGTGGGTGTGGACCTCAGTCTGGGCCAGCAGATCACCGTGATCCTCGTGCTCATGCTGACCAGCAAGGGCATGGCGGGCATTCCCGGTTCGGCATTCCTCGCGCTGTCCGCGACCGCGTCCTCCCTGGGAGCCATCCCGGCCGGCGCCGTCGCCCTGCTTCTGGGTGTCGACCGCATCATGGACTCGATGCGCGTCGTGACGAACCTGCTGGGCAACTGCGTCGCGGTCTTCGCCGTGTCCCGCTGGGAGGGCGCGCTGGACGTGGACCGGGCGAAGAAGGTGCTGGACGGGGAGATCGTGTTCGTGGCGGAAGACGAAGCGGAGCCCGAGGCGCCGGTGCGGGAGCCTCAGTTGGTCAAGGCCGGCGTTCCCGCGCAAGCGGGCGAGGTCGACGTGCCCGCTGAGAAGGCCATGGAGCCCGCACCCGAGGTCGGTTGACCGAAGCAGTCCCAGGCAACGGGCTGCGGCGCAGACTCCAGCGGTACGGAGTCTGCGCCGCAGCCCGTTGCGTCGTATCTCGGGGCCTGATCCGGCCCGTGCGAAGTGGCGGAGCTCAGCACAGCCGTGCACTTCAGCAGCCGTGCTGTCGTCCGGTCAGCAGTCGTGCTGCCGCCCGGGCGCCCCGTCCACCAGTGTGTTCAACAGCCCGCCGAGCACCTCGCGCTGCTCGTCCGTGAGGGGAGCGAGGATCTCGTCCGCGGCCGACCGGCGAGCGGCGCGCAGCTCGCCCAGCGCCTTGCGGCCATCGTCCGTGACCTCGATGCGGATCACCCGGCGGTTGGTGGGATCGGGTACCCGGCGCACCTTGCCGCTCGTCTCCAGGCCGTCGACCAGAGTGGTCACGGCGCGGGGCACCACTTCCAGGCGCTCGGCCAGATCGGCCATGCGGGGCGGTGAGCCGTAGTGCGCGAGCGTGCGCAGCAGGCGGGACTGGGCCGGTGTGATGCCCAGCTCGCGATGCTCCAGATGGTGCTTCTGGATGCGGTGCACTCGGCGCGTCAGCCGCAGCAGCTGCTCAGCGAGCAAGCCGTCGACATCGGGGGTGGTCATGTGGGAACAATATCAGGACCTAGTTCATTGTGAGTATAGGTAACAGTGAGCTAAGCTCCGTCAGTCGTCTCCAGCCCACCGTGAGCCCCCATCGTCAACGACCGCAAGCGGTGATCACTCGTCTCCGCGAGCCGTGATCGCTGATTACCGCACGCCCTGCCCGTCTCACCTCCCGTAGGAGCCCATGCGTCCCGACCGACCTGACCGACCTGACCGTCCCGACCGATCCACCTGGACCCCGTCACGTACTGACCATGAACGGCCGCGCGCCGACGGCGAACGGCCGCGCTTCGACAAGGAACAGCCGCGGCAGGTACGGCGCATTCTGAAGCTGTTCCGGCCCTATCGGGGCCGTCTCGGGATCGTCGGCCTGCTGGTCGGTGCCGCGTCCCTCGTCTCCGTCGCCACGCCCTTCCTGCTGAAGGAAATCCTGGATGTGGCGATCCCGCAGGGCCGCACCGGCCTGCTGAGCCTGCTCGCGCTCGGCATGATCCTCAGCGCGGTCGTCACCAGCATCTTCGGCGTGCTGCAGACCCTGATCTCGACGACCGTCGGCCAGCGTGTCATGCACGACCTGCGCACCGCCGTCTACGGCCGGCTCCAGCACATGTCGCTCGCCTTTTTCACCCGGACCCGCACCGGCGAGGTCCAGTCCCGCATCGCCAACGACATCGGCGGTATGCAGGCGACCGTCACCTCCACCGCCACCTCGCTGGTCTCCAACCTCACCAGCGTCGTCGCCACGATCGTGGCGATGCTCGCGCTGGACTGGCGGCTCACCGCCGTCTCACTGCTCCTGCTGCCGGTCTTCGTCTGGATCAGCCGCCGGGTCGGCCGCGAGCGTAAGAAGATCGCCACGGAACGCCAGAAGCAGATGGCCACGATGGCCGCCACTGTCACCGAGTCGCTCTCCGTCAGCGGCATCCTGCTCGGCCGCACCATGGGCCGTGCCGACTCGCTCACGAAGTCCTTCGGGGACGAATCCGAGCGCCTTGTCGACCTCGAAGTGAGGTCGAACATGGCGGGCCGCTGGCGGATGGCCGTCATCACCATCGTGATGGCCGCCATGCCCGCCGTCATCTACTGGACCGCCGGCATCGCCTTCCAGCTCGGCGGCCCGACCGTGTCGATCGGCACACTCGTCGCCTTCGTCTCGCTCCAGCAGGGCCTGTTCCGCCCGACGGTCAGCCTGCTGTCGACCGGCGTGCAGATCCAGACCTCGCTCGCGCTCTTCCAGCGCATCTTCGAGTACCTCGACCTCCCCATAGACATCACCGAGCCGGAGAACCCCGTCCACCTCGACCGGGTCGAGGGCGAGATCCGCTTCGAGGACGTCGAGTTCCGCTACGACGACCGAAGCGGCCCGATCCTCGACGGCATCGACATCACTGTCCCCGCAGGCGGCAGCCTCGCCGTCGTCGGCCCGACCGGAGCAGGCAAGTCCACGCTCAGCTATCTGGTGCCGCGGCTGTACGACGTCACGGGCGGGCGGGTCACGCTCGACGGGGTCGATGTCCGCGACCTGGACTTCGACACGCTCGCGCGCGCGGTGGGCGTCGTCTCCCAGGAGACGTACCTCTTCCATGCCTCGGTCGCCGAGAACCTGCGCTTCGCCAAGCCGGACGCCACCGACGAGGAACTGCGGGCGGCGACGCAGGCGGCCCAGATCCACGACCACATCGCGTCTCTTCCGGACGGGTACGACACGGTCGTGGGCGAGCGCGGCCACCGCTTCTCGGGCGGCGAGAAGCAACGCCTCGCCATCGCCCGCACCATCCTGCGCGACCCGCCGGTGCTCATCCTGGACGAGGCGACCAGCGCCCTGGACACCCGTACGGAGCACGCCGTGCAGGAGGCCATCGACGCTCTGTCGGCCAACCGGACCACACTCACCATCGCGCACCGGCTGTCCACCATTCGGGGGGCCGACCAGATCGTGGTCCTCGATGCCGGTCACGCGGTCGAACGGGGCACGCACGAGGAGCTGTTGGAGCAGAACGGGCGCTATGCCGCCCTCGTCCACCGGGACGCCCAACTGGAGCCGACAGGATGACGATATGTCGGGTTTATATGCATTAGCGGGTTACCGTGCCCGCATGCAGATGAACATTCCGCCACGGAAGACGATTCGACTGACGCGCCGGGGCCGGGGCGCCCTCATCGCGACCGGAGCTGTCGTGGCGGCCACCGCCGTGGCGGTGCCGCTGCTGCGTATGGGAGGCGAGGAAGCGCCGCCCGCGGCCCTCGTGATCCCGGAGGGCTGGCGCTCGGGCCAGATCTACGACGCCGTCGACAAGGTTCTCCGGATCCCGCCGGGCACCGCAAAGAAGTCGCTCGGGAAGGCCAACCTGAAGCTGCCGAACGACGCGGAGGGCAACCCGGAGGGGTACCTCTTCCCGGCGACGTATCCGATCGACAAGAAGTCGACTCCTGAGTCACTGCTGTCCTTCATGGTCAGCACCGCGAACCAGAAGTTCAACAAGGCCCCGATCGCGGCCGGGGCGCAGCACAACGCGATGAACGTCTACCAGGCGGTCACCATCGCGAGCATCGTCCAGGCAGAGGCGGCGACCAAGGAGGACATGGGGAAGGTGGCCCGGGTGATCTTCAACCGCCTGGAGAGGGGCATGCCGCTGCAGATGGACTCCACCATCAACTACGCCCTGAACCGCTTCACCTTGAACACGAGCCAGAACGACACGAAGATCGCCAGCCCCTACAACTCGTATCAACGCATGGGTCTGCCGCCGACGCCGATCGCCAACCCCGGCGAGGAGGCGATGCGCGCAGCGATCTCTCCGGCGCCGGGTGACTGGCTGTACTTCGTCACGGTCAAGCCGGGCGACACCCGCTTCACGGTCAGCTACGAGGACCATCTGAAGAACGTCGCCGAGTTCAACCAGAACCGGAAGAGCACCTCCGCCTCCCCGGGCCCCACCCACTGAGCCGTCGTACGGGCATCAGTCCTACGGAGCATCAGGCGTCGACCGGCGCTCCCGCCAGCAGTCGCCTGATTTCCCGGACCGCGGCACGCCCCGCCCGGTTGGCGCCGATGGTGCTCGCCGAGGGCCCGTACCCGACCAGATGGATTCGCGGATCGGCGACCGCGCGCGTTCCCTCGACACGGATGCCGCCGCCCGGCTCGCGCAGCCGAAGGGGTGCCAGATGGTCGATGGCGGGCCGGAAGCCGGTCGCCCAGAGGATGACGTCGGCGCTCACGTGACGCCCGTCGTCCCACGCGACACCGTCCGCGGTGACGCGGTCGAACATCGGCTGCCGGTCCAGGACTCCGTCGTGCAGAGCCTGCCGGATCGCGTCGTTCAGCGGGAGTCCGGTCACCGAGACGACGCTCTGCGGCGGCAGCCCCTGACGGACCCGCTCCTCGACCAATCCCACGGCCTCCCGGCCGAACTCCTCGTTGAAGGGCCCCTCGCGGAAGACGGGCGGCCGGCGCGTCACCCATGTGGTCCCGGCCGCGTAAGGGGAGATCTCCATCAGGTGCTGCGTGCCGGACGCGCCGCCGCCCACCACGACCACCCGCAGTCCGGCGAACTCCCGGGGGCCCGGGTACTGCGCCGTGTGCAACTGCCGCCCGCGGAAGGTCTCCTGACCGGGATAGCGAGGCCAGAACGGCCGGTCCCAGGTACCCGTCGCATTGATCAGCGCGCGGGCCGACCAGTTTCCGGCCGAGGTCTCCACGAGCAGCCGGTCCCTTGAGCCCTCGCGCACCGCGTGCACGTCGACCGGGCGGCGTACCCGCAGGTCGAAGGCGCGCTCGTACGTGTCGAAGTACTCCGCGACGACCTCGGCCGACGGTCGGGTCGGGTCCGCGTCGGTCAGTTCCATGCCGGGCAGCGAGTGCATCCCGTGCACCTTGCCGTACGTCAGCGAGGGCCAGCGGTACTGCCAGGCGCCGCCGGGACGCGGCGCGTGGTCGAGGACCACGAAGCCCCGCCCCGGCTCGAAACCGGTGCGAGCCAGGTGATAGGCGCTGGACAGACCGGCCTGCCCGGCCCCGATCACCACGACATCGACGTCCGTGCCGGCCTCGGCGTCGGCTTCGCGTACTTGCACCCCGGTGTCTTTCACGCTTCCACTAACCGGACCGGGGTCCGGAATCTTCCCGGCGGGCCGAGGTGTCGCGAATCCTGCCGGATACTTCGCGGGGCGGTGGCGGCCGTGGTGTTCCCTGTCGCAGCAGGTGCGAGAAGCCACGTATGAGCGAGGATTGCGGCATGTCCGATGCCTTCACCACCCGAGTCCTGAACGTTGCCACTGGTTCCTCGGAGACGGTCGTCGACCTCACCCGCGACTGCGAGGCCTTCCTCAGGGAGGCGGCGGCCGGCCGCGACGGCCTCCTGAACGTCTTCGTGCCCCACGCGACCGCCGGCATCGCGATCATCGAAACCGGCGCCGGCAGCGACGACGACCTCCTCACCGCCCTGCACTCCCTGCTTCCCGCGGACGACCGCTGGCAACACCGTCACGGCAGCCCCGGTCATGGCCGCGACCACGTACTCCCCGCCCTCGTCCCGCCCCACGCGACGCTTCCCGTGCTGGGCGGGAGGCTGGAGCTGGGGACTTGGCAGTCGGTGTGTCTGGTGGATATCAATCGCGACAATCCGGACAGGCTGGTTCGGCTGTCATTCCTTGGCTGAGGAGGGGAGCGGCAGCCTCATCCCGGCGCCTTTGGCGCTGCTTCGGAAGACGCTGTCCGAAAGGCGGTGCTTCGGAAGACGCTGCTTCGGAAAGGCGGCGCTCCGGAAGACGCTGCTTCGGAAGACGCCGCTCCGGAAGGCGGTGCCCGCGGTGGTGGTCCGGGCGCCGCGCGATTGTCACAGTCCGCGCCGTTCCCCGCGCGGATGTCATTTTCATTGACACGGGCGCATTGGCGAAGGTACATACCAATCACCCCTGAGAGAGCGCTCTCAAGAAGCCTCAGGAAGTCTACGGCGCTCACTCAGGATTGCCAGGCAGCACCTCAGGATCCCCAGGACCCCACCCTGTTGAGGAGACATCATGCCGAGCAACCCCACGTGTCCGGCGCATCGGCAGCCGGTTCGGCACAAGCCAAGAACCCCTCTTGTCATCGCATTGCTGGTCGCCCTGCTGGCGGCCCTCCTGGTCGCTGTGGCCCAGCCCCAGGCCCACGCGGTCGACACCCTGCTCTCGCAGGGGAAGCCGGCCACCGCCTCGTCCACCGAGGCGGCGGGAACCCCCGCCTCGGCCGCCGTGGACGGTTCCACCACCACACGATGGTCCAGCGCGTTCAGTAACCCGCAGTGGCTTCAGGTGGATCTCGGTGCCACGGCCCAGATCAGCCAGGTGGTCCTCAACTGGGAGGCCGCCTACGGGACCGCCTTCCAGATCCAGACCTCCGCCGACGGCACCACCTGGACCTCGATCTACTCCACCACCACCGGCACGGGTGGCGTGCAGACGCTCAACGTCACCGGCTCGGGACGGTACGTCCGCATGTACGGCACCGCCCGGGCCAGCGCGTACGGCTTCTCCCTCTGGGAGTTCCAGGTCTACGGCACCGGCGGCACCACGACCCCGCCGGACGCGTTCTGGGGCGACACGAGCGCCATCCCGAACCCCCAGAACGCGGTCACGGTGGCGATCCTCAACCGGACCAACGGCGCCTACCCGGACAGCCAGGTGTACTGGAGCTACAACGGCCAGACGCACTCCATCGCGGAGCAGCCTTACTTCGACATGCCCGCCAACTCGGCCGGCCGGATGTACTTCTACGTCGGCTCACCCACCAGCCAGTACTACGACTTCATCGAATTCACCGTCGGCGGCGGCGTGTTCAACGGCAACACCACGCGCGTGGACGCCTACGGCCTGCCTCTCGCGATGCGACTGCACTCCTATGACGGCTACGACGTCCAGGTCGGGGAGACCCAGGCCTTCTTCGCCAAGTCCCGTACCCAGGTCTTCCAGGACTTCATCAACGCCGTGCCGCAGGAGTTCAAGGTGCTGGCGCAGAGTCAGGCCCCGTACCGCATCATCGCCCCGGGCAGCGACCCGACTTTCCAGCCGGGCGGTGTGAACGCGAACTACTTCACCTCCTACGCCCAGTCGGTCGGCGTCAACGAGACGACGCAGTACATCTTCGGCTGCGCCGGCAGCATGGCCGGCGATCCCGACATGTGCGCGGCGCTCAACCGGCACGTCGCCACACTGCCGTCCTCGGGCCAGGCGGACCCGAATCAGTACTACCTGTCGGCCCCGGCCAACTACTACGCCAAGTTCTGGCACGACAACGCCATCAACAAGCTCGCCTACGGCTTCCCCTACGACGACGTCGCGAGCCAGTCGTCCTTCATCTCCCATGCCAACCCGCAGTGGCTGTCGGTGGCCGTCGGCTTCTGACCCGAGGTGGTGGTCCCCGCCCGTACGCTGCTCGCCGCAGCGTCCGGGCGGGGCGCGCACGTACGCCTGAGGCTGAGGCATGGATACCTCCCTGGAAATATTGCCGAGGCGGTGCGCCGGACGGCGAGAGACACTCATGCCCATGGATGAGACAAGACGCTTCAGCCGGGCGGCAGTTGAGTGGGCGGCCGGGGGTACCCATGCCGCCCCGGCGGCGCAGGAACTGGCCGCCGGCCTGCGCATGGTGGTACTCGTCGAGGGCGTCAGCGACCAGGCCGCCCTCGAAGCTCTGGCCGCACGCCGGGGCCGGGATCTCGACGAGGAGGGCATCGCGATCGTGCCGCTGGGGGGTGCGATGAGCATCGGAAGGTTCCTGAAGCTCTTCGGTCCGCAGGGCCTCGGACTGCGGCTGGCCGGCCTCTGCGATATCGGCGAGGAGCCCTATTTCCGGCGCCGCCTGGAGCAGGTGGGACTCGGCTTCAGCGCCTTCTACGTCTGCGAAGCCGACCTCGAGGACGAGCTGATCCGCGCACTCGGCGCCGACTCGGTCCAGCAGGTCGTCGAGGAACAGGGCGAGCTGCGCTCGTTCCGCACCTTCCAGAAGCAGCCGGCTCAGCGCCGGCGCACCGTGGAGCAACAGCTCCGGCGCTTCCTGGGCACACACAGCGGCAGGAAGGCGCAGTACGCACGCGCGCTCGTGGAGCACCTCGATCCGGCACGCGTGCCGCGGCCCCTGGAACTCCTGCTCGCGGACGCCGCCGCCTGAGACCTCCGAGGGCCGCCGTCGGTCGCGGCCGGAGCGATCTCGGGTTACGTCGCTCTGTTCATCCTGGCCGAACTGCGCGCCCGGGCCCCTCTGTTGCACACGCGCCTTCTGACGTTTGCGCGCCGGGTTTTCCTGCCGTCCCGACGCCTGCCTGCCGGCTTGACCCAGACCGCTGTGGGACAGCCGAACAGACCGGTCAGGATTCGAGAAGCGCCGGTCATCGTGCCGGAGCTAGCGTGAAGGTCATGGACATCACGGTCCACGTGAGTTCCTCTCCGAGCCCCGCAGCGCCCGCAGCCCCACCGGGTCGATGAGACCCACGACTTAGGAGCGACCATGACCAGCTCTGCCACCCAGGGAATCAAGACCGTGCTGCATCCCGTGTCCGACCTGACGAAGTCCAAGGCGGTGTACGCCGCCCTGCTCGGCGTGGCGCCCACGACCGACGAGTCCTACTACGTCGGCTTCGAGGCCGGGGGCCAGCACATCGGGCTGGTGCCGGGCAAAGGACCACAGAGCATGGAGTCACCGGTGGCCTACTGGCACGTGCCGGACATCGAGGCCAAGCTGGCCGAGGTGATCGCCGCGGGAGCCACCGTGAAGGAGCCCGCGCACGACGTCGGTGGCGGCCGTCTGGTGGCCGCGGTCGTCGACCCCGACGGCAACGTCCTCGGGCTGCTTCAGGACTGATGGGTACCGCCCCCCGCTCCAGAGCCCGGCGTCGTCTCGCCCCGCAGGAGCGGGGAGAGGGTTTCGGCGCGTACGTCGGCGCGTAGGTCAGCGCGTACGCCGGTTCGGCCCGGGTGCACCGGCCACGTCGTACCGCAGGCCGGTCCGACGCCTCGGCCGGGCGCGCCGCCCCGGCCGACACCGCTGATCGGACGGACGCCGGACCGTTGCCCGCGACGGTGTCGACGAAGTAGAACCAGACGTACTGCTCGAAGCCGGTCAGTTCCGAGCCAGGCGACGACGGAGGCCGCGAAGGCGCCCCCGCCCGACAGATGGAGAGACGATGAGCATGGCCGCCAGGACCCCCACGCAGTCGCCTGCGCCGCACCTCGCCGACAGCCACGACATGATCCGCGTGCACGGGGCGCGCGTGAACAACCTCAAGGACGTCAGCATCGAGATCCCCAAGCGCAGGCTGACGGTGTTCACCGGAGTCTCCGGCTCGGGCAAGAGCTCGCTGGTGTTCAACACGATCGCCGCGGAGTCGCAGCGGCTGATCAACGAGACGTACAGCGCCTTCCTGCAGGGCTTCATGCCGACGCTGGCGCGGCCCGAGGTCGACGTCCTCGACGGGCTCACCACCGTGATCACCGTCGACCAGCAGCGGATGGGTGTCGACCCCCGCTCCACGGTCGGCACCGCCACCGACGCGAACGCCATGCTGCGCATCCTCTTCAGCCGGCTCGGTAAACCGCACATCGGCCCGCCCAGCGCGTACTCCTTCAACACCGCCTCGGTCCGGGCGAGCGGCGGGATCACCGTCGAACGCGGCGCCGACAGGACCAAGACCGTGAAAGCGACCTTCAACCGCACCGGCGGCATGTGTACGCGCTGCGAGGGCCGGGGCGCGGTCTCCGACATCGACCTCACGCAGCTCTACGACGACTCCAAGTCGCTCGCGGAGGGCGCTTTCACCATTCCCGGCTGGAAGTCGGACAGCCAGTGGACCGTGCAGGTCTATGCCCAGTCCGGCTTCGTCGACCCGGACAAGCCGATCCGCGAGTACTCCAAGAAGGAGTTGCGGGACTTCCTCTACGGGGAGCCGGTCAAGGTCAAGGTCAACGGCGTCAACCTCACCTACGAAGGGCTGATCCCCAAGATCCAGAAGTCGTTCCTGTCCAAGGACAAGGAGGCGCTGCAGCCGCACATCCGGGCGTTCGTGGAGCGGGCGGTCACCTTCACCACCTGCCCCGAGTGCGACGGCACCCGGCTCAGTGAGGGGGCCCGGTCCTCGAAGATCAAGCGGATCAGCATCGCGGACGCCTGCGCGATGGAGATCCGCGACCTGGCCAAATGGATCCGTGGCCTCGACGAGCCCTCGGTGGCGCCGCTACTCACCGCGCTGCAGCAGACCCTCGACTCGTTCGTGGAGATCGGCCTCGGATACCTCTCGCTCGACCGGCCCTCCGGCACGCTGTCGGGCGGTGAGGCGCAGCGCGTCAAGATGATCCGCCACCTCGGCTCCTCGCTCACCGACGTCACCTACATCTTCGACGAGCCCACCATCGGCCTGCACCCGCATGACATCCAGCGGATGAACGACCTGCTGCTGCGGCTGCGCGACAAGGGCAACACAGTGCTCGTCGTGGAGCACAAGCCGGAGACGATCGCGATCGCCGACCACGTCGTCGACCTCGGCCCCGGCGCCGGTACGGGGGGCGGCACCGTCTGCTTCGAGGGCACCGTCGAGGGGCTGCGGACCGGCGGCACCATCACCGGCCGCCACTTCGACGACCGGGCCACCCTCAAGGAGTCGGTGCGCAAGCCGACCGGGATGCTGGAGATCCGCGGCGCCTCGACGCACAACCTCCAGGATGTCGACGTCGACATCCCGCTCGGGGTGCTGACCGTGGTCACCGGCGTCGCGGGCTCCGGCAAGAGCTCGCTCGTGCACGGGTCGATCCCGGCCGGCGAGGGTGTGGTGTCGGTCGACCAGGGCGCGATCCGCGGCTCGCGGCGGAGCAACCCCGCGACCTACACGGGACTGCTCGAACCGATCCGCAAGGCGTTCGCCAAGGCCAACGGCGTCAAGCCGGCCCTCTTCAGTGCCAACTCGGAGGGCGCCTGCCCCGCCTGTAACGGCGCCGGCGTGATCTACACCGACCTGGGGATGATGGCCGGCGTCGCGACCACCTGCGAGGACTGCGAGGGGAAGCGGTTCGACGCGTCGGTGCTCGAGTACCACTTCGGCGGACGTGACATCAGCGAGGTGCTCGCGATGTCGGTGACCGAGGCCGAGGAGTTCTTCGGCGCCGGCGAGGCGCGTACGCCGGCCGCGCACGCCATCCTCCGCCGGCTCGCCGACGTCGGGCTCGGCTACCTCAGCCTCGGCCAGCCGCTCACCACGCTATCCGGCGGCGAGCGGCAACGGCTCAAGCTGGCCACCCATATGGCGGAGAAGGGCGGCGTCTACGTCCTCGACGAGCCCACCGCAGGGCTCCACCTCGCCGACGTCGAGCAGCTGCTCGGCCTGCTCGACCGGCTCGTCGACTCCGGCAAGTCGGTCATTGTCGTCGAGCACCACCAGGCGGTCATGGCACACGCCGACTGGATCATCGACCTGGGGCCCGGCGCCGGCCACGACGGCGGCAAGATCGTCTTCGAGGGCGCACCGGCCGACCTCGTCGCCGCCCGCTCCACCCTCACCGGCGAGCACCTCGCGGCGTACGTCGGCGGCTGACCGAGGTGGCGCTCGACGAAGTCGAGCAGGCGCTCTCCCGCTCTCAGCCCCGCGCCTTCTCCCCGCGCGCCCGGGGCGGGGAGGGGCGGTGCCCGGTGGGCTGGTGGGCTGGTGCCCGCTGGAGGCGAGCACGTCTCCGTCCACCCGGCGTTGCACGGTTTGACCGAGGAACGCGTCGGAGCACCGGTGCCCACGCCGGCCGGCAGGACGATGTGGCCGCGTTCGGCGGCGGTCTGCCGCAGGCCGCGGGCCGGCGCCGGACAGAACGGGTCGGTCAGGTCCTGCACGACCAGGAAATCGTTCGGCTGCGCCGGCCGGTCAGGCCCGTGGAGGCGGGCGCCGGGGTGTACCGGTCCGCACCGCGCCAGGGGCGATTGTTAGCCTTGGCTGTGATCGGTTTCGCCATACCGGCGCCCGCATCCATACCGGCGCCCGCATCCGGGCCGGCGCCCGCATCCATACCGGCGCCCGCATCCGGGCCGGCGCCCGCATCCGGGCCGGCGCCCGCATCCGGGCCGGCGCCCGCATCCGGGCCGGCACCCGCCCCCGGGCCGGCACCCGCCCCCGGGCCCGGACCGCGCTCAAGCCTGCTCCCCGGCCAAGGCTCGTGATGAGCGTCGTCGACTCGTTCCCCCTCGGTGCCGCGACCACGCTCGCCGAACTCGCCCGGGATCCGCATCCCCGACTGGCGCTGCTGCGTGAGCGCGAGCCCGTGTCCTGGCTGCCCGAGCTGGACGGCTGGCTGGTGACCCGGCGCGACCTCGCGCTGAGCGTGATGCGGGACGCCGCGACGTTCACCGTCGACGACCCCCGCTTCTCCACCGCACAGGTCGTCGGGCCGAGCATGCTGTCGCTGGACGGCGACCAGCACGCCCGCCACCGCGAGCCCTTCACCGCTCCCTTCCGCCTCCGGGAAGTCCGTGCCGGCTTCGCCTCGTTCATCGAGCGGGAGACCGACCGGCTCATCACCGCACTGGAACCGGCCGGCGCCGTCGAACTGCGACGCGCCTTCGCCGGCCCGCTAGCGGTCGCCGTCGTGACCGAGGCGCTCGGGCTCGTCGGCGCCACCCCGGCCAGGGTCCTTGCCTGGTACGACTCCATCGTGCGCGCGGTCTCCGACATCACCGCCGGACGCGAGGCGGGGCCCGCCGGTACGGCGGCGTACGCGGAGCTGCGGGCCGCTGTGGAAGCCACCGTCGCACAGACCGGCTCAGCGTCGCTCCTCGGCTCCGCCACCGGACAACTGACGGTGCCCGAGGTGGCGTCCAATGCCGCGGTGCTGATGTTCGGAGGCATCGAGACCACCGAGGGGATGATCACAAACGCGCTGCTGCACCTGCTGCGACGCCCAGACCAACTCGCTCTCGTCCAGGCCGACTTCAGTCTGCTGGACGGCGCGATCGAAGAATCCCTGCGCCTCGAACCCGGTGCGGCGGTAGTGGACCGGTACGCCACCCGCGACACCGTCCTCGGGCCGGCCGCGATCCGCCGCGGTGACCTGGTCACCGTCTCCCTGGCCGGCGCCAACCGCGACCCCGATGTCTTCCCCGACCCCGACCACTTCGACGTCCGCCGCGAGAACGCCCGCCTCCAACTGGCCTTCGCACACGGCCCGCACCACTGCCTCGCCGCCCACCTCGCCCGCCTGGAGACCCGCATCGCCCTCCAGCGCCTCCTCGAACTCCTCCCTGCCCTGAGACTCGACCCCGAGCGCCCCGCCACCGTGCAGGGCCTGGTCTTCCGCAAGCCCTCGACCCTGCATGTGCTGTGGGACGGCACCGCCTGACTGCCCTCAGGCGTCGCGGATGACTCCTACGGAAGCGCGCACCGGATTGACCCGGTGGCCTGGCGGCGGACGTGGTGAAGCGCCCCAGTTGCGGGGCGGGTCGGCCGCGCTGCACAGGGCGGTCACAGTGTCGAGCATCGGCGGCGGGCCGCAGGCGCAGCCCCTTCCTGCGCGCCGGGCAGCCGCCGGCGCCTCCGGGTAAAAGGCCCGTCATGAAATACCCGTCACCTACCTTGACACCATACCTACTAAGAAGGTTTCTTGGTCTCAAGGCGGCCGGACGTGTTGAGGGACTCCGCAACGGGACTGCGGAAGAACCACATTTCGACCGATCGCGCCCATGCTGTACGCCCCGTTCTGTACCTTCCCGCCGGCCGGCCGGTCGTGCAGGGCTGCGCACTCGACAACAGGCGCCCGCGAAGAGCCCCCACGAGCCCCGGCTCCCACCTGCTCCATCGATCACTCCCACACCGACAAGAAACGAGGAGCGACAGACATGAGTGGACTGAGCCTGACCCAGGCTTCGGAAATCGTGGACGCGGCCCTGAGCCACGCACGTGAGCTGGGACTGCGTCCCCTGACGGTCACCGTGCTCGACCCGGGCGGTCATCCGAAGGTCGTCAAACGCGAGGACGGGGCGGGCATTCTGCGTCCGGGGATCGCCCACGCCAAGGCCTGGGGCTCTCTCGGTACCGGCCAGGGCGGCGCCGTGGGAGCTCGCCACGCCACCCGTGACCCGGCGTTCTTCGCGGCGCTGGCCGCGATCTCCGAGGGACGGGTCGCCTCGTCCAGGGGCGGTGTGCTGATCCGGGACGAGGACGGCGAACTGCTCGGCTCGGTCGGCGTCAGCGGTGACCGGCCCGACAACGACGAGGCCGTCGCCGTCTTCGGGGTGGAGAAGGCCGGCCTGGTCGCCGACGCGGGCTGATCGTTCCGTCTCCGGCGAGGCCGACGGCATCGAACTCGCCGTACAGCCAAGCGCTTTCGGCATCGAAGAGAAGTTCCAACCGCCTCTTGCCCGGCCCACAGGGCACCACGGGCTGCTACGACCAGCACTTGAAGGTGCGGAGAGTTCGGACCAAGCCGTGTGAGCGTCCGAGAGCCGCGAGATCGGGACCTGAAGAGTCGCGAGATAGGGACCTGAAATGAACAACCGAAGCAACGGCGCTTCATCGAAAGCACTGTCCGGGCCAGTGAGACGGCGCCTGGGCGCCGTCACAGCGGCGATCGCGCTGACGGCGGCCGCGGGCTGCGCCGGCGGCTCCAATCCCGGTGCGGGAGACCAGATCACCGTGTCGGTCTCCATAGCGGCGCCGGCGAACGCCCCGATCTTCCTTGCCGACGAGCTCGGCTACTTCGAGGACGAAGGCCTCGACGTCAAGGTGCAGATCATCGCGAACGCGAGTCTGCAGATCGCCACAGGAAAAGTGCAGTACGGCGCCGTGAACACCAGCACGGTCATCCAGGCGGCGGCGCAGGACACGGATCTGCAGCAGGTCTGTGTGACGCAGGTGGACCCGTCGTACATCCTCGCGGTGAGCAATGTGGCATGGGACCGGAACAACATGGACGAGTCCATGACGCTCAAGGAGAAACTGGCGGCCCTGGAGGGCGAGAACATCACCGCGATCGGCGGCCGCACCGTCAATCCCGGCGCGAAGCTGCTGGAAAGCCTGTTGAAGAAGGAAGGCCTTCCCGCGGAATCGATCGGCGTGCTCTCGCAGGCCAGTACCGCCGCGTCGACAGCCGCGTTCCAGAAGGGCCAGGTGGGTCTGGTCTTTCAGCCGCAGCCGATCCCCGACCAGGTTCTTTCGGTGGCTCCGGGCCGCATCATCTACGACACCGGGAGTTCCGACCTGTTCTCCGAACTGGACGGAGTCTCCTGGTCGGGAATCGGTTCCTCGACGACCTATGCCACCGAGCACCCCGATATCAGCGAGAAGATCTGCAACGCCGTCGGCAAGGCCAACAACTACCTGGACGAGCACCCCGACGAGGCCGCGAAGACCCTGCACAAGGACATGAACTCGTTCGACGAGAAAGTCCTCGCGGACAGCATGGAGACCTACAAGTGGGCGAAGGACGCGGCGATGAGTGAGGACCAGTTCGCCAAGAGCGTCGAAGTCCTCGCCGGACTCGGCATGTTCGAGCAGCCGTCCGCGGAAGTGGTCGAAGGGGCCTACACGTCGGACTACCAGAAGTGAACCGGAGCGGAACGCCGGCACGGTCTGTGCTGACGCCGGGGCAGGGACGAGGCGGAGGAAGATATGCAGGACGTCAGTACTGAGCGGCCGGCGGTGATCCTCGGGGATCTCACACACCGGTTCGTCACTCCGAGCGGAAAGATGATGGACGTCCTGCGGGATGTGTCCCTCACGGTCCGGGAAAAGGAGTTCTTCACGGTCGTCGGGCCCAGCGGCTGCGGAAAGAGCACCCTGCTGAACATCGCGTCCGGTCTGCTCCAGCCGACCGACGGCACCATCCGGTGTCTGAAGGGTGACCGGGAACTGGACAAGCTGGAGATCGGCTACATCACCCAGGACTCCAATCTCTTCCCCTGGTTCACCGTGATCGAGAACATCATGATGCCGCTGGAGATCCGCAGGGTTCCCAAGCAGGAGCGGATCGAGCGCGCCAGGGAATGGATCAAGATCGTCGGCCTGGAAGGCTTCGAGAACCACTATCCGCGGCAGCTTTCCGGCGGAATGCAGAAGCGCTGCTCGATCGCACGCACCATGGTCTACGAGCCCGAAGTACTGCTCATGGACGAACCCTTCGGCGCGCTCGACGCGATCACCAAGCAGACGATGCAGAAGACCGTTCTGGACCTGTGGCAGCGGCGCCAGACCTCCGTCATCTTCATCACCCACGACCTGACCGAGGCGATCGCCCTCTCGGACCGGGTCGCGGTCATGACGGGGCGCCCCGGCCGGATCCGGCGGACGGTGGACATTCCCCTCGACAGGCCAAGGGACGTCTTCAACATCACGGATCTGGCGACTTTCCAGGAGCTGCGGCGCGAGCTGTGGAGCCTGCTCGAAACCGACATCGACATCGATCCCAAGGCCTGAGGAGAAGGAGAGCGCAATGGCTGTCGTCGGCGAGCAGGAACCACTCACCATGCGACGGGGCCGGGCGGTCCGGCCGAAGAACCCCAAAGGGCGTCCACGCGGACGCCACGGCACCATGGTCATGCTCGGGCAGCTCGGCATCGTGCTGCTTTTCCTGGGGGTCTGGCAGCTCCTCAGCGGGCGCGTGATCGACTACTTCCTCATCAGCAACCCCGTCGACGTCGTCGCCAAGCTCTACAACGTCCTCGGGGACAGCACGATGCACGGCCACATCATGGCCACCGGCCAGGAACTGATCCTCGGTTGGGCGCTCGGGGCGTCCGCGGGCGCCGTGGTGGGCTGGGCGCTCGGCGCGTTCAGGACCGCCGGCGAGATCATGGAGCCGATCCTCAACGCGGTCAACGGGATTCCCAAGGTCGCCCTCGCACCCATGATGCTGCTCTGGTTCGGACTTGGGATGGGCTCGAAGATCGCGATCGCCAGCATGATCGTGTTCTTCCTCGTCTTCTTCAACGTCTACTCGGGCATGCGTAATGTGCCACAGCCGCTCGTCGAGGTGGCTCAGTCCATGGGTGCGTCGCGCATGTTCGTGGTGCGCAAGGTGGTTCTGCCGTCCGTCAGCGTGCCGTTGTTCGCCGGACTGAAGGCCGGTGTGTCGTTCGCGATGATCGGCGTCATCGCCGGCGAGTTCATCTCGGCGGACAAGGGACTGGGCTACTACTCCATGACCTCGACCCAGCAGTTCGACCCGGCCGGACTGTTCGCCGCGCTGGTGATCATCGTGGCGATGGTGGTGTTCGGGAGTTCGCTCATCGGCGTCTTCGAGCGGCGGGCGCTGAAGTGGCAGCGCGACTGACCGGGTGACGCACCCGACGGAGCCCAGCGGTCGCGGTCGTACGACGGCTCGCTGGGCTCCGACGGGGGCCGTCCGGCGGAACACGCTTCACCAGGGCGGCCCATCTCGACGAACGTGCCCACGTAACTGCGGCTGTTTACGCGATGCAAGGCTTCTACTTTCCTATGGGATTCTGAGCTCTGGGCCTTGGTCGGGTAGCGCGGCTGCCGTGCAGTCCTGTGCGGCGATGGCCGCGCGAGCACCAAAAGCGCCTCAAATACGCTTCAGTTGCCCACTCTTGTCGAACGCCTTGACGTGAGCCGGTGTCTGTCGCAGCATCTCCCCGCGAATATCCTATGGAATCCAAGGGGAGTTGTGACAGTGACGTCGTACTTCCGCATCAGGCCTGTCCTGTCCGGTGCTGCCGTCGTGGCGGTACTCACCAGTGCCTTGGCGGGATGCACTCTCAAGAACTCCGGGGAACCGGCCGGGGCAAGCGTGGCCTCCGCACAGGGGACGGGAAACGGGACGGCCGAGCTGGCCGACGGCTCCGCCGTCAAGGTCGCGCTCGTGCCGGGCGGTGCCCACCCGTACTTCCAGCCGTGGAAGACGGCGGGAGCAGCGGCGCGCGACGAATACGGCCTCGGGGGCGTGACGTTCGACGAGACCGCCGAGTGGGATCAGCAACAGCAGAACGACCTGCTGTCCACGCTCGCGGCGCGCGGCTACAACGCCTTCGGCGTATTCGGCGTCTCGCCCACCGATATCAACAGCACGTTCTCCGATCTCAAGTCGCAGGGCTACGCGGTGGCTTCACTGGGTTCGTGCCCGGCCGGTGACGTGAACGACGCCGACTTCTGCCTGTCCACGGACGTCGAACTCGCCGCCTACCGCGCGGCCCGCGCCACCATCGACGCCATGGACGGCACCGGCACCCTGGTCCATCTGACCGGCAACAACGTGGACGCCAACACCCAACTCCGGATCAAGGGCGTGGCCGATGCGGTGGACGAGACCAAGGGGAAGGTGAAACTCCTGCAGACGGTCACCGACATCGACAAGGACCTGCAGACCGCGCAGAAGGCGGTGTCCGATCTCCTGGCCGCCAAGGGGAACGAGATCCAGGGCATCGTCACCACCGCCTACAACCCCGCGGTCGCCGCCGCCGAGGCCGTCCGGAGCTCGGGATCCAAGGCGAAGGTCGTGGCCATCGACGACGACGCCAAGATCATCAGCTCCATCAAGGACGGCTCCGTCAGTGCCACCGTCGTACAGAACCCGACAGGCCAGGCGGCTGTGGGCACTTGGGCGCTCGCGCTGCTGCAGAGCAAGCAGTGCGTCATGCGCACCCCGGGCGCGGTCGTGGACTCCGGATCCTTCGTGGTCACCAAAGCGAACGTCGCCGACTACGACAAGGCGCGGCAGAGCAAGACCGCCGAGCTCAAGACGGAGTTCGCCGACAAGCTCCTCAACTGCGGCTGACCCCGACGTAGTTCCGCACCTACCGCGCCGACACGGCCACCGACCACGGCCGTTGACCAGGGAGACCCGGACACCCCCATGAGCATCATCACGACCGCCACGGCCAGGCTGGCCGACATCGCCGTGGAGCAGAACCGCACCGACGCCGTCCAGGCGTTCATCAAGCAGGAGACGATATTCGTCGACCTCGCCACCGACGACGGACTGGCAGGCATCGGCTACAGCTACACCATCGGCACCGGCGGCTCCTCCGTGCTGGCCCTGCTGAACGACCATCTGCTGCCGGCTCTGCCCGGTCAGGACGCCCGTAACGTCGAGGCCCTGTGGCAGCTACTGCTCGCCCGGACGCGGGCGACCGCTGTCGGAGCCATCACCTCGCTGGCCCTCGCCGCGGTCGACACGGCTCTGTGGGACCTGAGATGCAAGCGGGCCGGCGAGCCGCTGTGGCGGCTGGCGGGCGGCCACCGTCAGGAGATACCGCTGTACGACACCGAAGGCGGCTGGCTGCATCTGAGCACCGAGGACCTGGTCAAGTCGGCCTTGGCGGCCCGCGACGCCGGATGGGCCGGCGTCAAGATCAAGGTGGGCAAGCCGCACCCCGCGGAGGACGTGGAACGACTGCGCGCGGTCCGCGAGGCCGTCGGGCCCGCGCTGCACATCATGACGGACGCCAACCAGTCCCAGACGCTGTCCTCGGCCGTGCGACTGGCCTCGGCGCTCGAACCCCACGGACCGTTCTGGTTCGAGGAACCGATGCCGGCGGACGACGTGAGCGGCCATGCGAAGCTGGCCCGCGCGACCAACGTACCGATCGCGGTGGGGGAGACCCTCTACTCGCTGGGGCAGTTCCGGCAGTACCTGGAGGCCGGAGCGGCCTCGGTGGTGCAGGTCGACGCGGCACGCGTCGGCGGCATCACCCCCTGGCTGAAGGTCGCCCACCTGGCAGAGGCGTACAACGTCATGGTCTGCCCGCACTTCCTGATGGAACTGCACGTGAGCCTCGCGGCGGCGGTGCCCAACGGCCTGTATGTCGAGTACATCCCGCAGCTGCGGGCCGTCACCCGCACCGAACTGACCGTGCGCGACGGCCGGGCGGTGGCGCCGGACGAGCCGGGCATCGGCATCGACTGGGACCACGACGCGATCGACGACCGGAGGGTGGCATGACCACCACCTCGCCGCCTCCGGCGGACATCGACCGGCCACCGGTGCCACAGCGCCGAACGCCCCGGCGGCGCATCCTGGCCCCCCAGCAACTGGGCCTGCTCGGACTGGTCGTCGCGCTGGTCGTCCTCTTCGGCCTGCTTCGCCCGGCGTTCTTCGACGCACGACTCGTCCTCTTCCCGCTGCTGCGCGACATCTCGACGCTGACCGTGGTGGCACTGGCCCAGATGGTCGTCCTGTCCGTCGGGCACATGAACCTGGCCGTGGGCCGTATGGCCTCGTTCGGCGCGCTGTTCGCCGGGTTCGGCTACGACCGCTTCGGACTGCCGCTGTCCGTGGGCCTGTTGGTCTGCCTGCTCGCGGGAGCCCTGATCGGCGCCCTGAGCGGATGGATCATCGCGCGCACCGGCGTGAGCTCCTTCGTGGTGACGCTCGCCATGGACTTCGCCCTCCTCGGGCTGGTGTCCCTGCTGTACTCCGCGCTCACCGAGAACGCCGCCTTCACCAGCACACCGTCCGGGATGACGGAGCTGCGCCAGTACTCGCTCGCCGACATCTGCGTCGGTCCCGTCTGCGGCTCACCGGCGATCCCGCAACTGGCCCAGTTCACCGTCCTGGCCGTCCTCGGACTCGGCTTCCTCTACCGCTACACCCGTACCGGCAGGGAACTCCTGCTCACGGGCGCCAACCCGGCCGCCGCGGAACTGTCGGGCATCCCCACCGCCCGCCGCGTCATCACGGCACACATGCTGTCGGGTCTGCTGGCCGCGCTCGCCGGATTCATGGCCGCCGTCAGCACCGGGACCTTCCGCGCGTCCATCGGGGACGACTTCATGCTGCCGTCGTTCCTCGGAGCCGTCCTCGGCGGCACCCTGCTCACCGGCGGCGTCGTCTCGGTCATCGGCGCTCTGCTGGGCACCTCGCTCGTCGGCGTCATCCGCAAGGGCCTCGACCTGCTCGGTGTGGGGCTGGAGAGCCTCAACATCTACCTGGGCTGTGTGCTGCTCCTCGCCCTCTCGGCCGACCGGGTGCGCCACATCGTCAGCTACCGAAAGGTGGTGCGTTCGACATGACGGCGCCCGCAACTGCCCGCCCCTGGAAGGCCGAAGCCCTCTCCTCGCTGCGCCGCTTCTCCCGCTCCACCTCGCTGACCCTGCTCTGCGTCGTGGTGGCCGGCTACATCGGCCTGGGTGTGGCGTCGTCCGGTTCGTTCTTCGAGGGCAACTCGGTCCGGACGTTCCTGCAGTACCTGGCGACTCCCATCCTCATCGGGCTCGCGCAGATGGTCTGTCTGTGCGTCGGACAGCTCAATCTCGCGGTCGGCGCACTGGGCGGATTCACCGCCTGCGCCATGGGCGTTCTCATGGCCGATGCCGGTATGCCGGCCGGACTCGCCGTCGGGATCGGTGTGCTGACGGCCACCGCGATCGGAGCTGTCACCGGTGTGTTCATCGTGGTCACCCAGATCAACGGATTCATCGTCACGCTCGGCACCATGACCATCCTGCTGGGGGCGCAGTACCGGCTGGCGGGCACTCGTACCGTCGACGGCTACTCCGCGACCCTGCGCGACCTGGGCAGGGCCGCCCCCGCGAACATTCCGCTCGTCCTCGTGACGGCGCTTGTCGTGGCCGCTCTCCTCGCCGTGTTCATGCACCGGGGCATCGCGGGCCGGCGGCTCCTCGCGGCGGGCGGCAATCCGCTGGCCGCACGGCTCTCCGGCATCTCCACCGACCGCCAGATCGTCCTGGCGCACACTCTGTCCGGCCTGCTGATCGGCGTGGCCGCGCTGATCGCGACCGCGTCACTGCCCGGGGTCAATCGCAGCGTCGGCGGCGACTGGCTCCTCCCCAGCTTCGCGGCCCCGATCATCGGCGGTGTGGCCCTGACCGGCGGGTCGGTGGCGATTCTCGGTACCGTACTGGCCGCCTTCGTCATGCGGCTCATCGACTCCGCACGCGCCGAGTTCTCGCTCGATCCGAGCTGGGTCAACTTCCTCATCGGCGTCGTCGTGCTCGCCACGGTCGTCGGCGGCCGCCTCCACCAGGCACACGTCAGCACCGCACGTCCGCACAAGAACGGGCAACGGCCCCCCGACAACCGGGCGGCGCCCGCCACCACCCTGCCGAGCACCGGGGGTGCCCAGTGAACGACGTACTGCTGGAGTGCGAGGACATCGTCAAGGTCTTTCCCGGAGTGCGCGCCCTGGACCGGGTGGCCCTGCGCCTCACGGCCGGTTCCGTGCACGCCCTGCTGGGCGAGAACGGCGCCGGCAAGTCGACCTTGATCAAGGTGCTGACCGGGGTGCACCCTCCGGACGGCGGCCGTCTGCTGGTGAGCGGCAGCGAGGTTCAGCTGAGGAACCCGCTGGACGCCACCCGCGCCGGAATCGGTGTGGTGCACCAGGAACGCAATCTGATCCCCGCCTTCTCCGTGGCGGAGAACATCACGCTCCTGAAGCCCCCGGCACGCCGCGGCCTCATCGACCGCGCGGCCATGACCGACCCGGTGGAGCGCTGTCTCCGGGACGTCGGGCTCGACCTGGACCCGCACACACCCGTCAGCGAACTCTCGGTCGCCCAGCAGCAGTTGGTCGAGATCGCCAAGGCGCTCCACACCGACAGCCGGGTACTCCTGCTCGACGAACCGACGGCGTCCCTCTCGCCGCAGGAGGCGGAGAGGCTCTTCGAGGTGATCCGGCGGCTGACGGTACGGGGCACCTGCGTCGTCTTCGTCAGCCACAAACTGGAGGAGGTGTTCGCGGTCTGCGACACCGTCACCGTGCTGCGCGACGGGCACTCCGTACTGCGGTCGGCTCCCCTCGCCGAGCACACTCACGACGAGATCGTGAGCCTGATGGTGGGCCGCACCCACGAGGCCTCCACACTCTCCCCGCGGACGGTGGACCAGAAGGCGGATCCGGCCCTGTCCCTCACGGGTGTGGCCACCGCCGCGGGCCACAACGACATCGCTCTGCAGGTGCGCCCCGGGGAGATCGTCGGGCTGTACGGCCTCGTCGGCGCCGGCCGCAGCGAACTGGTCCGGGCCGTCCTCGGCCTCGAACGCGTCACGGCCGGAGAGGTCCGGGTGTACGGCGAGCCGGCGAGGATCTCCTCCCCGCGGCAGGCACTGCACGAGTACGGAATCGGCTATCTCACCGAGAACCGCAAAGAGGAAGGCGTCTTCCTCGAACAGCCGATTCTGCGGAACATCACCGTCACCGTGTGGAAGAAGCTGGCGCAGGCCCTGGGCTACGTCTCCGACAAGCGCGAAAGGAGCGTCGCCGAAGACCTCGTGGAACGCCTCGGCATCCGCATCGCCTCACTGGAGCAGAACGCCGGTGAACTGTCCGGCGGCAACCAGCAGAAGGTGAGCCTCGCCAAGTGGCTTGCGGCGGACACCCGGTTGCTCGTCGTCGACGAGCCGACCGTCGGCGTCGACGTCCGCACCAAGCACGCCTTCCACGAACTCATCTGGGAACTCGCCCGGGACGGTCTGCCCATCCTGTTGATCAGCAGTGACCTCGGCGAGATGGTGACGCTGGCCGACCGCATCCTCGTCATGGCGGACTACCGGATCCGGGGAGAGATCAGCAACGAACACGACTACGAGCGGATGAGCGGCCAGGTCATCCGCCTCATCCACGGACAGGCGCCCAGGGACGGGGAGTCCAGGGACAAGGAGCCCAGCGACAAGGCGTCCACCGACAAGGCGTCCACCGACAAGGCAGCATCCGCGGACAGGTGAACCCGACGCGGGACTCGGGCCGTGACACGCGAATCCCTATATGATTCACAGGCGTTACCTGGTCGGAAAGGTTCAGTCGGAAAGGTTCAAGGGGGGAGGCAGGACATGCTGTCGGAAGAGCCTGACGCCCATGTGCCGGACAGTGCTCCGGCCGGCGCCGTCCCGCCGCCCCGGGTCATGCCTCAGCGGCAGGTTCTCGCGGACAGTGTGTACGAAGCCATCAAGGCCATGGTGATGGACCACCAGATCAAGCCGGGAGCCCGGGTGGGCATCGAGGCGCTCGCCCGCACCCTGGAGGTGTCACCCACGCCGGTGCGCGAGGCCCTTGCCCGGTTGGAGGCGGACGGCCTGGTCACCAAGCGGTCCCTCGCCGGCTATCGCGCCACCGAACTCCTCACTGTCGAGGGCATCCAGGAGCTCTTCGAAATGCGGCTGCTGCTGGAACCGCACGCCGCGGCGCTGGCGGCCGAGAGGGCCACCGAAGCCCAACTGGACCGGATAGAAGCGCTCATGGAGGAGATGCGGGGCGAGCCGGAGGAGGGCGGGAGCTACGCCGTGTACGGCCGGTTTGCCGCCCTCGACCAGCAGTTCCACGACGCGCTCGCCAGGGCCACGGGGCGCGGTCTGCTCGCGGACGCCGTCGAGCGCCTCCACGCCCACCTCCACATCTTCCGTCTCAGCGCCATCGCGGGTGCGGGCCCGGCGACGGTCGCCGAACACGACCGGATCCTGCGTGCCGTACTGAGACGCAACGCCGACCGAGCCGCGCAATCCATGCGGGAGCACTTGGAGCGCAGTCTCGAGCGCCAGTTGATCTGCTTCCGCGAAGGCAGCTGAACCGGCGGGACCGGGGTGTCCGCGCTTGGCCGGGGGCGGCGAACGGTTCCGTCGCCGCCCCCTCCGCAAGACCCGGCCCGAAGCAAGGTCAGAGCTGTCCGCCGCGCTCCAGCGGGATCTTCTCGCCCGCCTCGACAGCGACCGGCAACCGGTTCTCCGTAGGCGGGAGCGGGCAGGTCGCCAGGTCCGTGTAGGCGCAGGGGAGGTTGCCGGCGCGGTTGAAGTCGACGGTCACCCTGCCCTCGCCGTCCGGGGGAGCGATCTGGAGGGAGCGGTTCGCGGCGTACGTGGTCACACCTGAGGTCTTGTCCGTGAACAGCACCATCAGGCTGCCCGGGACCGTGCCGTTGAACGCGGTCAGCCGGTACGGCGTGCCGTCCAGTTCGAACTCGATCCGGCCGGGCGAGTCGTAGACGTGCTCCAGGCCCTCGACGGCGGCGCCGACGGTCACCGGGCGCGGTTCGGAGAAGGGCAGGAACCGCCCGGTGCGGACCCAGCGGGGGTCGGGGGCGTACGCCGGGGTCCGGGTGAAGGCGGTGCGCAGCGTGTTGTCGGGGTGGCGGGGCCGCACGATGTCGTGGCCTCCGCGTTTGGCGACCTCGATCACCGCGTCACCCCAGCCGGCCTGGACGCCGGCCCGTTCGGCGATGACCCCGAAGCTGTACCGGCCGCGCACCGTCGTGCCGTCGACGGTCAGTTCCTCACCCTCGTCCAGCTCGACCACCACCCCGTCGGCGGTGCTCGACCAGGCTCCCGGGGCGTCCTCGAACCGAGCCGGCTCCGCGCTCAGCCAGCGCAGACTCGTGATCGCGAGAAACCCGTGCGGACCCGCGAGCACTTCTTCCTTCGCGAGGTGCCACTGCTCCCACTCCCGTACGAAGCTCACCAGGTCGACATCTTGGACCGTCATTCCCGCTCCCTCGTATGGTGCCCGAGGCGGACAGGCGCACCGCCCGTCCGCCGCACTCATCTGTTGAATGCAACTGCGGAGCCCGGTAGGTGATTCCGCATTGCCGCAGGGGTCGGGCCGCGATCACCCAGCCGGGTCGGTGATGGCCGCGTCCCTCGGGTTTCTGGGGGTCTGGCGGGGCGATTTTCAGGACCGTCGCCTCATAAGCCGGACTTATGAGGTCATAGATCGAACCCGGCTACTGACTTAGGCTTGCCTTAGTTTAGGCTTCCCGCGAGTACGTCATTTGTCGCTCGAAGGGAACCTCAACATGCCTCGCCCTCTGCGGGTAGCCATTGTCGGAGCCGGCCCCGCCGGGATCTACGCTGCCGACGCGCTGCTGAAGTCCGCAGTGGCGGCGACCGAGCCCGGTGTCTCCATCGACCTCTTCGAGCGGATGCCGGCCCCCTTCGGACTGATCCGCTACGGCGTCGCCCCCGACCACCCGCGAATCAAGGGCATCGTCAAGGCCCTGAACCAGGTCCTCGACAAGCCCCAGGTCCGCCTCTTCGGCAACGTCGACTACCCGGGCGACATCAACCTCGACGACCTGCGTGCCTTCTACGACGCGGTGATCTTCTCCACGGGCGCGACGGCGGACCGGGCGCTCGCCATACCCGGCATCGACCTCGACGGCTCGTACGGCGCGGCGGACTTCGTCTCCTGGTACGACGGGCACCCGGACGTGCCGCGGACCTGGCCGCTCGACGCCGAGAAGGTCGCCGTCCTCGGCGTCGGCAATGTCGCCCTCGACGTGGCCCGCATCCTGGCCAAGACGGCGGACGAGCTGCTGCCGACCGAGATCCCGCCGAACGTCCACGACGGCCTCAAGGCCAACAAGGCGCTTGAGGTCCACGTCTTCGGCCGTCGCGGCCCGGCGCAGGCGAAGTTCAGCCCGATGGAGCTGCGGGAGCTGGACCACTCCCCGAACATCGAGGTCATCGTCGACCCCGAGGACATCGACTACGACGAGGGCTCGATCGCCGCCCGGCGCGGCGAGAAGCAGACCGACATGGTCGCCAAGACCCTGGAGAACTGGGCCATCCGCGACGTCGGCAACCGGCAGCACAAGCTCTTCCTGCACTTCTTCGAGTCGCCCACCGAGATCCTCGGCGAGGACGGCAAGGTGGTCGGCCTGCGCACCGAGCGCACCGCGCTGGACGGCACCGGCAACGTCAAGGGCACCGGCGAGTTCAAGGACTGGGACCTCGGCGCCGTCTACCGTGCCGTCGGTTACCTCTCCGACAAGCTGCCCAAGCTGCCCTGGGACGTCGACTCCGGCACGGTTCCGGACAAGGGCGGCCGGGTGATCGAGGAGACCGGTGAGCACATGCAGTCGACGTACGTCACCGGCTGGATCCGGCGCGGCCCGGTCGGTCTGATCGGTCACACCAAGGGCGACGCCAACGAGACGGTGGCCAGCCTGCTCGACGACCACGGCAACGGCCGCCTGCACACCCCTGTCGCACCCGCCCCGGAGGCCGTGGACGCGTTCCTGGCCGAGCGGAACGTCCGCTACACCACATGGGAGGGCTGGTACCGCCTCGACGCCGCGGAGAAGTCGCTCGGTGAACCGCAGGGCCGCGAGCGCGTGAAGATCGTCGAGCGCGAGGAGATGCTGGACGCCAGCGGCGCGTAGGACTCCGGCTCGCCGTGCCTGCCGGGCGCCGGTGCCAGCGCGACTTATCCTCCTGATCCGCAAGTCGTCGTCGGGGGCTGTCGATCCGGGTGTTTCTTGTTCGACGTAGGAGTGAGAACGGGAAACGGCGAACCCAAGGAGTACGGCCATGCCGAAGCTGCGCGTACACAACATCACGATCTCGCTGGACGGCTTCGCCGCCGGGCCCGACCAGCGACTGGAGTATCCGCTCGGCGAGGGCTTCGGGGAGGACATGCACGCATGGATGTTCGCCGCGTTGGGCGACCTGGCCGAGGGCAGGACGGGGATCGATGTCGAGCACGTCGCCCGCAGTGAGGAGAACATCGGGGCCACCATCATGGGGCGCAACATGTTCGGGCCCCAGCGAGGACCGTGGCCGGACGAGACCTGGCGCGGCTGGTGGGGCGACAACCCGCCCTACCACAACGACGTGTTCGTGCACACGCACCACCTGCGTCCCGCGCTGGTGATGGAGGGCGGGACCACGTTCCACTTCACCGACGAGCCCGTCGAGAGGGTTTTGGAGCGGGCGTTCGAGGCGGCGGCGGGCAAGGACGTGCGGATCGGCGGAGGGGCGGCCACCGTTCAGCAGTATCTGCGCGCCGGCCTGATCGACGAGATGCACTTCGCCATCTTCCCGAATCTCCTCGGGAGGGGTGAGCGCCTGTTCGACAACCTGGGGGACGGAGTCGACGGCTACCGGGTCGCGGAGCTGGTCAGCTCGGCGGCCGTCACGCACGCCAGGCTGCTCCGTCGCTGACCAGCCGCACCTGACCGGCTCGTTCGCCCCGACGGACGAGGCTCATGCGCCGCCGTGTCGAGACCCGGGTGCGCCCGCCCGCAAGCCGTCCATGACCAGGTCCAGCAGCCGTCGGGCGCGCGGCTGCCACTCTCCGTGCGGATCGATCTGCCAGAGTCCGGCGATGGCGAGAATGAAGTCGTCGGGGGTCACTCCCGGGCGGATGGTGCCGGCCTCCTCGTTCGCCTTCAGCAGCAGGGTGACGGCCGAGGTCACCGGGCCGTACCCCACCTTGGAAAGGGTGCCGTGCGGCGGGCCTGCGGTCTTGCGCAGCGCGTCGGCCAGACCGGCCTTGGCCATGGCGTACTGGGCGAGGCGGTCCATCCACTCCCGCAGGGCCTGGTCGGGGGCGCGGGTCTCCAGCAGCTGAGCCGCGGTGTCGGCGACCTGCTGCACCTCGTAGCGGTAGACCTCGAGGACGAGTGCCTCGCGGTTCGGGAAGTTCCGGTAGAACGTGCCCTGCCCGACGCCGGCCTTCTTCGCGATCACGCTCAGCGGGGCGTCCGCCGCGCATGTCAACTCCGTCAGCGCCACCGCGAGGATGCGCTCGCGATTGCGTTGCGCGTCCGAACGCAGGGGAGTGTCTTTGTCGCTCGTGTTCTCCTCGGGCCGCACGCGTCCTCCTTCCGGCCGGGTCTTGCTAAGCGGACAGCTGTCCGTTAGGTTCTGGAGTACCGGACAGCTGTCCGCTTAGAGTCCACTGTAGTGGCGGATCAGGCCAGTATGGCCGACTGATTTCCACCGCCACCGACTCCCCCACCTCCAGTGCTATGCGAAAGAAGGCCGATCATGGCTCCCTCGACGTCGAGCGCCATCACCCTGAACATCAACGGGGAGAAACACACGCTGCCCGTCGACCACCGCACCACCCTGCTCGACGCGCTCCGCGAGCGCCTTGACCTGACCGGCACCAAGAAGGGCTGCGACCAGGGCCAGTGTGGCGCCTGCACAGTGCTGCTCGACGGGCGCCGGGTCCTCTCCTGCCTGCAGCTCGCGGTCGCCGCCGAGGGGCGGGCGGTCACCACCATCGAAGGAGTGGCGGACGGTGAGCAGCTGCACCCCGTCCAGCAGGCCTTCCTCGATCTCGACGGCTACCAGTGCGGCTACTGCACGCCGGGGCAGATCTGTTCGGCCATTGCGGTGATCGAGGAACACGCGGCGGGCTGGCCGAGCGCCGTCACCGCCGATGTCCGGCCCGACGCGGAGGTTCCGCCGCTCACCGCCGAGGAGATACGTGAGCGGATGAGCGGCAACCTGTGCCGCTGCGGCGCGTATGTGTCGATCGTACGGGCGGTCGAGCGGGCCGCGCAGGCCCAGGCGGCCGAGAGCGACAGCCAGACCGAAGGGGCAGCGGCATGAGGGAGTTCGACTATCAGCGCGCGTTCGACGTCGCCGGCGCGGTCGCCCTGCTCGACGCCGATCCCGGGGCACGTTTCCTCGGCGGCGGTACCAACCTGGTCGACCTGATGAAGGCCGGCGTGGAGAGGCCCAGACGGCTCGTCGACGTACGCGAACTGCCCCTGGACCGCATCGAGTTCACGCCGGACGACGGACTGCGCATCGGCGCGACGGTCACCAACAGCGACCTCGCCGCCCACCCCGAAGTACGCCGCCACTACCCGGCGTTGACACAGGCCGTGCTGGCCGGCGCCTCCGGCCAGCTGCGCAATATGGCCACGGTCGGCGGGAACCTGCTTCAGCGCACCCGCTGCGGCTACTTCACCGACCTGTCGAAACCCTGCAACAAGCGTGCCCCCGGCAGCGGTTGCCCCGCCGTCGAGGGCGAGCACCGCAACCACGCCATTCTCGGTGCCTCCGAACACTGCGTGGCCACCCATGCCTCGGACATGGCGGTCGCACTCGCCGCCTTCGACGCCGTCGTGTCGTACGAAACGGCGTACGGGCCGGGCGAGTTGCCGTTCGCGGAGTTCTACCTCCCCGTGGGTGAGACCCCTCATCTGGAGACGGCACTGCCACCCGGCGCGCTGATCACCGGCGTCACCCTGCCGCCCGCGCGGGTCGCCGCCAACTCCCGCTACCGCAAGGTGCGCGACCGCGCCTCGTACGCCTTCTCCATCGGTTCGGTCGCCGCCGCGCTCGACGTGCAGGGTGATGTCGTACGTGAAGTGCGGCTGGCCTTCGGGGCGGTGGCGTCCCGGCCGTGGCGGGCCTCGGCGGCCGAACGGGTGCTGACCGGGGGACCGGTGAGCGCCGAGGCGTTCGCCGCCGCGGCCGACGCCGAACTGGCGGCCGCCGAAGCGCTGCCCCACAACGGATACAAGGTGACGTTGATCCGCAATCTCGTGGTGGCCGTGCTGGCCGAACTCACCGAGGAGGCGACCCGATGACGACGGAAACGAGCACGACGCCCCGAGCCGTCGGCACCTCTCACATCCGCGTGGAGGGCAGGGCCAAGGTCACCGGAGCGGCCCGCTACGCCGGAGAGATCCCCTACGCCGAACTCGCCCACGGCTGGCTGGTGTTGTCGACCGTGGCTCGCGGCCGGATCCGCTCCGTGGAGGACGCTTCCGTCCTCGGGATGCCCGGAGTCCTCACAGTCCTGCACCACGGAAACGCCCCGCGCCTCGACGCGAACTACGTGAACGGGTTCGGGCAGCCCGACCCTGTTCTGCAGCTCTTCCAGCACGACCACGTTCCCTTCGTCGGCTGGCCGGTCGCCCTGGTCGTCGCCGAGACGCCCGAGCAGGCGAGGGAGGCCGCCGAGGCGCTGGTGGTCCGCTACGACCAGGAGCCGCACGACGTCGCGTTCTTCGCCGGGCGACCGGGGACGTACACACCGGACGACTCGGAGACGGCGAAAGGGGATCTGGAGTCCGAACTCGCCGCGTCCGCCGTCGTCCTGGACGCCGAGTACACGACGCCGGAGGAACACCACAGCCCCATGGAGCCGCACGCGGCGACGGCGCGCTGGGACAACGGCCGGCTCGAAGTTGTCGACTCCAACCAGGGCAGCGCGTTCGTGGCGGACGAGCTCGCAAAGCTGTTCTCGCTCGACCGGGACTCGGTGCGGGTGCGGTCCGAACACGTCGGCGGCGCCTTCGGAGCCAAGGGGACCCGTCCGCACTCGGTCCTCGCCGTGATGGCGGCAACCGTCCTGCACCGCCCGGTCCGGGTCGTGCTGACCCGCCCTCAGATGTTCTCGCTGGTCGGCTACCGCAGCCCCACCGCGCAGCGCGTCAGGCTGGGGGCCGACGCCGACGGGCGGCTCCGCGCGTTCGACCACCAGGCGGAGTGTCTGACCTCGACCGTCCGTGAATTCGTCGAGAACAGCGCCAACTTCGGGCATGCGATGTATGACGCCGACGCCCATCACACAGTGAACCGTGTCGTACGGCTCGACGTGCCGACGCCGAGCTGGATGCGCGCGCCGGGCGAGGCACCGGGCTCGTTCGCGGTGGAATCCGCGCTCGACGAACTCGCCGAGAAGTGCGGCATCGACCCGATCGAGCTGCGCGTACGCAACGAACCCGACGTGGGGCCCGTCTCCGGGCTGCCGTTCAGCAGCCGCAACGTCCTCGCCTGCTACCGGGAGGGCGCTCGGCGGTTCGGCTGGGCGGACCGCGACCCACGCCCCGGCATCCGCCGCGAAGGGCGCTGGCTGCTCGGTACCGGGATGGCGGCGGCCGCGTTTCCGACGCTCTCCGCACCGTCGACGGCGGCCGTGACGGCGGAGGCGGACGGCACCTTCACCGTGCGGATCACCGCGGTGGACATCGGGACGGGGGCGCGCACCGCGCTGACGCAGATCGCCGCGGACGCCCTGGAGGTGGAACCGGCACGGGTGCGGGTACGGATAGCCGACAGCGATTTCGGTCCCGCGATCATCGCCGGCGGCTCGATGGGAACCCGCTCCTGGTCCTGGGCGATCGCCGTCGCGTCCCGCGAGCTGCGTGCCCAACTGGCCCTGGGCGGTGGCATTCCACCCGAGGGGATCACCGCACGGTCGGACACCTCCGAGGCGGTCCGCGCCCTGTCGAAGAAGGAAAGGAACGCGTTCGGGGCGCAGTTCGCCGAAGTCGCCGTGGATGTCACCAGCGGTGAAGTGCGCGTACGGCGGATGCTCGGCATCTTCGCCGCGGGCCGGATCATCAACCCGCTGACCGCACGCGGCCAGTTCATCGGCGGAATGGTCTGGGGGCTGTCCATGGCCTTGCACGAGGAAGCGGTCAGGGACCAGGCGTCCGGCGGCCATGTCGGCGCCGACCTCGCGGGCTACCACTTCGCCGCGCACGCCGACATTCCGCCCATCGAGGCGGACTGGGTGGACGACCCGGACCCCGAGGACCCCGTCGGAATCAAGGGCATCGGTGAGATCGGGGTCGTGGGCGCCGCCGCGGCGATCGCCAACGCGGTCTGGCACGCGACCGGCGTACGCCACCGGAACCTGCCGATCAGGCCCGACCGCGTGCTGATGGCGACTGCGGGCGGACATGCTTGACCTCGCCGACGAGTTGAACCGGTGGGCCGAGGAGGGCCGGGACTTCGCTGTCGCCACCGTGGTGTCCGTCGGCGGTAGCGCGCCACGCGGTCCCGGCGCCGCCCTCGCCGTCGACGGCCACGGCACGGTCATCGGCTCGGTCTCCGGTGGCTGCGTCGAAGGGGCGGTGTACGAGCTGTGCGTCCAGGCCCTCCAGGACGGCCACCCGGTGCTCGAACGGTTCGGCTACAGCGACGAGGACGCCTTCGCGGTGGGCCTCACCTGCGGCGGGATCATCGACGTACTGGTCACGCCGGTGCGAGCGGACGCGCCCGACAGGAAGGTGTTCGCGGCGGCCCTGTCGGCTGCGGCACGCCAGGAGGCGGTCGCCGTGGCCCGGGTGGTCCGCGGTCCGGCCGAGCTGCTCGGCGGCGCGCTGTTGGTCCACGCCGACGGGTCGCACGACGGGGGGCTCGGGGGCTTGGACGAGAGGGGCCTGGAGAAGTTGGGCTCGGCCGGGCTGCGCGAGGGCGGCGTGCGCGCCTCGTACGGAGGTGGCCCGGACGGCTCGTACGACCGCCGTCCCGAAGGCCCTCGTGCAGGTGCCGACGACCTCCCGGCTGTGGACCGGACTGCGCTGGCGGAGATCCGAGCGATGCTGGACGCCGGTCGGACGGGCACGGTCGAGATCTCGGAGGACGGATCACGCTGCCCGGGCGGAGTGACCCTTTTCGTGGAGACGAGGGTGCCGCCGCCCCGCATGATCGTGTTCGGTGCCGTGGACTTCGCCGCGGCGCTGGTGCGGGCGGGCAAGTTCCTCGGCTACCACGTGACGGTTTGTGACGCCCGTGCCGTCTTCGCCACCCGCCTCCGCTTCCCCGAGGCCGACGAGATCGTGGTCGACTGGCCCCACCGCTACCTCCGGAGCACGGGGACCGACGGACGCACGGTGCTGTGTGTGCTCACGCATGACGCCAAGTTCGACATCCCGCTGCTGGAGACGGCCCTGCGGCTGCCGGTCGCGTTCGTCGGCGCGATGGGCTCGCGCCGCACCCATCAGGACCGTGACCGCCGACTGCGTGAAGCCGGGCTAACCGAGGCTGAGTTGGGCCGCCTTCGGTCCCCGATCGGGCTAGATCTCGGCGCCCTTACGCCCGAGGAGACCGCCCTGTCCATCGCTGCGGAGATCGTCGCGGCTCGCCGGGGAGGGACCGGCGTACCGCTGACCGGATCGGGGACGCCGATCCATCGCGACGTGGACGGGAGGGACGCCGGTGCGCCGACGCGCACCGAGGAAGCGGCGTGACCCGGTGTCGGTCGGCGCGGGAAGTTCAGGAAGCCGGAGCCGAGTTCGCGAGCCAGTCGTACGCGGCCCGTGCCGTGAATTCGGCTTGGCCGCCGCGCAGCAGCAGCCCCGCCGTGGCGAACCGCGGGTCGTCGGCTTGAGCGGCGACGTAGGGGATGGCGATACAGCGCATCCCGGCCGCGTCCGCGGCTGCGGCGCCCGGAGCGGCGTCCTCCAGGACCACGCAGTCGGACGTGGACGCTCCCAGGCGCCGCGCCGCCTCCAGGAAGACGTCGGGTGCGGGCTTGCCGTGCGCCACCTCGTCGGACGACACGACGGTCGGCAGGTAGGAGGACAGGCCCGTGCCGGTCAGGATCGCGTCGATCGCCTCCGGTGACGAACCCGAGGCCACGGCCATCGGAACGCGGTCCCCGGCCAGCAGTTCCACGAACTTCCGCATCTCCGGGTACACGCGGGTGGAGGCGCGGGCCAGCTCCAGATAGCGACGGTTCGTCTCGGCGAACAGGGTGTCGAGCGGCACCGCCAGGCCGTAGCGTTCCTTCAGGAGGGCGAGTGTCTCCCGGGCGCTGATACCGACGTAACTCTCGTGGTCGGACCAGGTGAAGTCGGTCACGCCGAGCTCGGCGAGCGACTGCCGACCCGCCTCGAAGTAGTTCGGCTCGCTGTCCACGAGCGTCCCGTCGAGATCGAAGATGACTGAGGTGCTGCCGAGAGTGCTCATGGGGTCCAGGATGCCGTCAGTACGGTGGACGGCCGGTGTTGGGTGGGTCAGCTCTTCGCGGCGCGGCCGATCGACTCCACCAGCGGCAGCAACCGCTGCGGGACGCGCTCGCGCAGTGCCACTTCCGTGCGGGTGCGCACGACGCCCGGCAGGCTGATCAGCGCCTGGATGACATCCTCCAGGTGCGCGTTGTCGCGCGCCACGACCCGAGTCAGCAAATCACCGCCGCCGGTGATCGAGAACGCCTCGATGATCTCCGGTACGGCGGCCAACGCGTCGCCCACATCGTCGAGATGGCCCTGCGTGACCTCGATGTGCACGAAGGCGAGCACGGGGTGACCGAGCGCCGCGGGAGACAGGGTCGGGCTCGTGCCGGTGATCACTCCGTCCCGCTCCAGCCGGTCGAGGCGGGCCTGCAAAGTGCCGCGGGCGATGCCGAGGGTACGGGCGTACTCACGCACGCTGGTGCGTGGCTGCTCCAGCAGCAGCCGCAGAATACGGGTGTCCAGCTCGTCCACAGCCATGGTCCTTCGCCCTCCTGCCGCCTCGGGTGATCGCTTCTGACTGTACCAATGGCACAGCTCGAGACGAATCTGATGAGCCAGTACCGGATGCCCCCATGTCCTCGCTGTCGACGGGGTTTGGAGCGGCATTCCGGGGTCAGCCGTAGAGGTGGATCCTCCGCCGAGGACACGACAGATCAGTTCAAGTACGACCGGAATTCCGTCTCATGCGAGCAGGCCATGAGAAAAACACGTACATGGTCCCCAGAAAAGTCATGAGAACACGTCATGAGTACATGTCATGAGAACACGTCATGACAACGGGCCATCACACGTCCTGAGAACACGTCATGAGAACGGATCACGAGAACGGATCACAAGAAAAGGTCACAGCACGACACTTAGGAGCGAAGGATGTGCGCGGAACACCGGACGAACCGGACGCTCTCCACCGACACGGTGACTGTCCCGGAGCAGCGGCGCTCCGGGCCGCGCAGTCCCGCCGAGGCGCGCCAGGCGGTCAGGCGCGCACTCGAGGGGCGGTTCCGCAGCGGTACCGCTGATGACGAGGACGCCGTCAGTGACGCCTTGCTCGTGGCCTCCGAGCTCACGACCAACGCGATTCGGCACGGGGGCGGTGTCACGGACTTCCAGGTCACGCTGGCCGGCCGCGAAGTGTTCCTGTCGGTAAGTGATCGAAGCGAGCAACTGCCGCTGGTCGTGCGTGGTGGCGACGAGGCGGTGGACCTGCGGGTGGGAGGCCATGGCTGGCCGATCGTCTGCCGTCTCGCGCGCGATGTCGTCGTCTCGGATCTGGGTACCGGAGGAAAGCGCATCACGGCTGTGGTGCCCCTCGCGTCGTCCTGAGGCTCTCCGGAGAGTATCGGCCGCGTTTCCGTCCTTCCACCGGGGATATTCGCGACCGGTCCGCATGCCCCGGCTCGCAGTGCATATGCCTGGCGTCCGAAACCGAGGAGAATTGAGCCCGCGCTGTCACGTGCTCTTCCCGCGCACTCACGTGTTCTTTTCGGACAAGAGCCGAGCGATGGACATGAATCGCCGAAAGAAGCGACCCCCCCCCGTTTGGCCGGAGGAATGCCGGGCAACTGGATTTCGTGCTTCGGACCGGAGGCGCGCCGGCGGGAGTGGTATGCCGTGCGGGCGCCTCGTCGGGCCCGACGGCACCGCGTCTCGCGGTCAGACCCAGAAAGCACCGTGGAGGAGCGATTTCGCATGCTCACTGACGTATCCGCACGCCTTTCCCCCGGCCCCGCTCCGAGCGGGTCCGCCGCCAAACGACCGTACGACGACGCACCGGACTGCGCCTCGGCTTTCGCCCGGCTGGCGGAGCTGAGTGAGGGGCCCGAACGCGACCTCATCCGCGACGAACTGGTCCAGTCGTGGCTGCCGATGGCCTATCGCATCGCGGGCCGCTTCCGTGACCGGGGCGAGTCGGTCGAGGACCTTCGGCAGGTCGCGGCGCTGGGTCTGGTGAAGGCCGTCGACCGTTTCGACCCGGTGCGCGGGGCCTTCGAGAGCTACGCGGTGCCCACCATCACCGGCGAGATCAAGCGCCACTTCCGCGATCGCATGTGGGCGTTGCGGGTTCCGCGGCGTGTGCAGGAACTCAGGAACAAGGTGCGGGTCGCTCGGCGTGAACTCAGTCAGCTCCCCGGGTCGCCCGAGCCCACGACCGCCGAGATCGCCGCTCACGCCGGTCTCTCGGAGGATGAGGTCGGTGACGGGATGGAAGCGATGGAGAGCTTCAGCACCCTCTCCCTGGACGCCGAACTGTCCTCCGGCGAGGACGGATACAGCCTCGCCGACACGCTCGGCGCGGCCGACTCCACCTTCGACACCGTAGTGGACCGCGAGGCCGCGAAGCGGGGGCTGAGCCGCCTGCCCGAGCGTGAACGCGCCATCCTGTACATGCGGTTCTTCGAGGGCATGACCCAGAACCGCATCGCCGACCAGCTGGGCATCTCCCAGATGCACGTTTCCCGGCTCATCACCAACAGCTGTGCCCGCGTACGCGCCGAGGCGCTGGACGACGAGGCGCGCCGCCAAGCCCCTGAGGGACCGACGCAGACCACCTGACCAGTCACCGAGACCGCGCTGGTGTCCCCGATGAGCGACTGACAGCGGCCGGGAGCGCGTCGGCGACTGAACCGAGCCACTGGAACCGACACACCGAAACACCTGAACAGGGAGGAAAGTTGACGGTCTCGGAAAACGAAGCAGCCACCGGGAAGAGTGGGCGCGATGAGACCCAGGAAGAGGGAGCCGACCGCAGATGGAACGAGCTCGTCCAGGAGATCCGGGTGGCTCAGACGGGCGTGCAGATCCTGTTCGGCTTCTTGCTCACCGTCGTCTTCACTCCGCGATACGGGCAGCTGGCGCAGCTGGACAAGGGCATCTACATCGTCACGGTCGTCCTCGGCGCGTCTGCCACTGGTGCGCTGATAGGTCCCGTGGCCCTTCACCGGATCGTCTCCGGGCGGCGCGTCAAACCGCAGGCGGTGAGGTGGGCTTCGCGGCTGACCTTCGTAGGGCTCGTTCTGCTCCTCGCGACCATGACCGCGTCGTTGCTGCTGATCCTCCGGGTGGCCACGCACGACGCGTATGTGCCGTGGCTCGTCGCCGGGGTCGTCGCCTGGTACCTGTTCTGCTGGTTCGTCCTGCCCATGTGGGTGCGCTACCGCTACACCAGCGACTGATCCGCCGACGTTCGATACACCGGCGTCCGATACACCAGCGGCTGAACCACGGACCGGCTGAACCACGGACCGGCCGAACCACTGCGCCACCGGCACCACCCCCGACACCTGGAGTACCCGTGCACGAGTCCCTGTGGAACTACGCGCCCACCAGCGGTCACACACCCGACGACGACCTGACCGGTTACTCGGTCGAGGCCACGGACGGCCAGATCGGAACCGTCGACAAACACTCGGGTGAAGTCGTCGCCCAGTACGTCGTGGTCGACACCGGTGTGTGGATCTTCGGCAGGAAGGTCATGCTGCCCGCCGGCACGATCGTGGGCATCGACCACGAGGCCCGGCAGGTCCATGTGTCCCTCAGCAAGGCCGAGATCAAGGCGTCACCCGAGTTCGACGAGGACAAACACCTGGGCGACCCCGCCTACCGGGACCAGCTGGGCGGCCACTACGGATCCGGTCACTGAGGCGCCCCCGGTCCGCCCCTGGCAACGGCCGCTCACCAGGGCAAGAAGGTGTGCACGTCCTTGCCGTCGGGCCGCAGCACCACGCTGACCTGGTCGCACAGCGTGTGAATGAGGTGCCAGCCGATTCCGCCACCGCCCTGCCGCGGATGGAACGGGCGGGGCGCGGGCCGGGTGGTGCTGCTGTCCCGCACGGTCACATGGACGCCGTCGAAGGTGCGGCGCATATGGAGTTCAAAAGGACCTGGGGCGTACTGGACCGAGTTGGCGACGAGTTCGGTGACCACCAGCAGGATGTCGTCCCAGTGCTCGACCGCGCTCGGCGGCGACGCCTGGGCGAGCGAGGTCAGATAGCTCTCCGCTGTCAGGCGCGCATCGGTCACGTTGCGCAACTGGCCGGCGAAGACCTTGGAGAGCGTCTCGGTCCCCTGTTGCGACGGTTCCCTTTTCCCACTCGGATCGCTTGCCATCTCGCCTTCCCGTGTGGGCTCCTCCACGCTCTCCCCCGGCGTGGGCCGCGTCCCCCTCGCCGGGACTGCCTACGCCGCGGTGTCCCGGGACCGCCGAGCCGCCCGCCGCCACAGTGAACGCCGCTCAGCCTCACTTGTACCACCCCAGACCCCGATGCTCTGGCCCGTTTCGAGGGCCCATTCCAGGCACTCGTCGCGTACCGGGCAGCCCTGGCAGACCGCCTTCGCCTCGTTGATCTGCAGAATCGCGGGACCTGTGGTTCCGACGGGGAAGAAAAGATCGGGATCGACGGTGCGGCATGCCGCGGATTCGCGCCAGTTGTCCATGAGGGCCTCCTGCGCTCGCAGTCGTGTGGATCGGTGCGGTTTCCTTCGGTGTTCGGGTCACCCGTGATGGCACAGGTGAAACAGAAATGCGCCGATGACCCGAATGTCCTGCCGACGCGTGTGCCGGGTGTCCTGCTGCCGCATGCGCCGAAAGCCCTCTGGCGCCCGGCCCGGATGTCCTGCCGAAAACCGTCTGCTTGAACCTTGACCAACCAGGGAAAGCGGATCCCGCGGCAGGCAAGGTGCCGGCGCCGGGGCGAACGGCAGTCCCCTGCCGTCCCGTACAGCACCTGCCAACGAGTAGGGAGGTGGGACATGGCGCAGGAACCCGACGACGTCTGGGAGCCGTTCGCCATCGGCTTGGCGGACATGGCGCGGGATCTGCTGGCCCAGGACTCGGTGCAGGCCACCCTGGACCGGATTGTGGCGCACGCCTCGGTTCTGATCAAGGGAGTCGACGAGGCCGGCATCCTCACCGTCCGTCACGGAGAGATTCACGCTCTGTCCGCGACGAGTGACCTCGTGCGTACCGCGGACCGGATTCAGCAGGATCTGCGGGAGGGGCCCTGCTTCGACGCCGTCGTCGACCGCCGGCAGGTCTACACCATCGAGGATCTGCGTGAGCCGCATGAGCGCTGGACCCGCTTCGCCCCCGAGCTGAGGAAGCTCGGCATGGGGAGCTCCCTGGGGTTTCTGCTGTTCACCGAGGACGACGCGCTCGGCGCGCTCAACCTCTACTCCCGGGTGCCGCACGCCTTCGACGACATGGCGCAGCGCGCGGGCTGGGTGCTCGCCTCTCACGCGGCCGTGGCGTTCTCCGCCGCCCGCACGCAGCAACAGCTCAGCCACGCCCTGGAGACACGTCACGAGATCGGTGAGGCCATGGGCATCCTCATGGAACGCCACGGACTGAGCGAGGACACGGCCTTCAAGGCACTCAAGAAGGCCTCCCAGGACCGCAACATCAAACTCCGCGACATAGCGCGTCAGATCTGCCGGACCGGCGAGAGACCCGACTGAGCGTGCCCTCGGCGCACGGTGCTACGACACCCGGATCCCGACGATGCATGTGTCGTCGTCGGTGTCCGACCTGCTGTAGGTGAGGAGCCGGTCCAGTTGGTGGTCCAGCGTGCTGCGCACCGTGCGCGCGCTGGTCAGCAGCTGGGCCATCGACTCCTCGACCGACCGGTCACGCCGCTCGACCAGCCCGTCCGTGTACATCAACAGGGTGTCCTCGACCGCCAGTTGAATCTCGCCCTCCTCGTACGTGGCCTCGGGCACGGCACCGAGCAGAATCCCCTTGAGGAGGGGCAGCGGGTTCGCTTCCGTGTCACGGACCAGGACAGGCGGCAGGTGACCGGCCCTGGCCCACCGCAGGGTGCGCCGGGCCGGGTCGTAGAGGCCGCAGACCGCAGTGGCCGTGATGGAACCCGTCAGATGGTGCGCCACGATGTTGAGCCACGACAGCAACTGGCCGGGCCCCGCACCCGTCACGGCGAGTCCGCGCAGCGCGTTCCGCAGGACCACCATGCTGGTCGCCGCCTCGATCCCGTGACCGGCCACGTCGCCGACACACAGGAGCACCCGCCGGGAGGGCAGGACAACGGCGTCGTACCAGTCGCCGCCCACCAGTTGTTCGGTCTCCGCCGGACGGTAGCGGACGGCCACCTGGAGCCCCGGTGCCTGCAGCGGGGCCTGGGCCGGAGGCATGATCGCGTGTTGCAGCTGCAGGGTCAGCCGGTTGCGTTCGTGCGCCTGCTGCTCGCTGTGGGCGAGTTGGTCACGCGTCGCCGCGAGCGCGACCTCCGTCCAGTGCTGGGCCGAGATGTCCTGACAGGCCCCTCGTACGACGAGCAGCCGGTTCTCGGCGTCGAGCACGGGCTCGGCCACCACCCGCAGATGCCGGGTCACCCCGCCCGGGCGCTGGAGCCGGAACGCCGCCGTGGCCGGCCGCCGGTGGTGCAGAAGGGTACGCAGAAAACGGCCGATCGCCACGGCGTCGTCGGGGTGTGCGTGCGCGGGCAGGTCCTCGAGCGGCACGGGCGTGTCGGAGGCGGAGCGCCCGTACAGACTGAACAGCGTGCCGTTCCAGGTGATTTCGCCGGTGAGCAGGTTCTCCTCGAAGCCGCCGATCCTGCCGAGCCGCTGGGCGTGCTGAAGCAGACTCGCGAGCCGCGCGGCCTCGTCCTCGATACGCCACAGGAGCAGCACGCTGTCGCCGTGCCGACTGAGGCTGATGTCCGCCACGCTCGGCAGCGGTACCTGGTCGACCAGTGCCGTGAGGTCCATCCGGTGGGCCCGGAACGGCTCACCCGTGGCGTAGACCCGCTCGATGTGCTGGAAGAGCTCGCTCTCCCCGGCGGCCAACGGATAGGCCTCCAGCAGCAGCGCACCGTTGACGACACCGCGGGGCCGGCCGGCCGGGTCGAGGAAACGGCTGTTCACATGGCGGATCCGGAAGTCCACCAGCTGCCCGCCGTCGTCGAGGTGGGGTTCGAGGAGCAGCGCGGGATCGTGCAGTCCGTCGATCAGATCGATCAGTTCCGCGACACCGGGCGTGACGTACGGGCCGTTGGCGCTTTGACGCTCGCTCAGGAGAGGGCCGCTCTCCAACGTGTGGGCGCACAACTCGGCCAGCGCCTCGACCTGGCGGACGACCTGGGGTGACTGCCTCTCCAGAGGGGACGGCCAGGCGATTTCGAGGACGCCGTGGATGCGGCCGCCGACACCGGCCGGGGCTGCCACCCTCCCGCCGTACGGGAAGTGGGTGCGCCCGATGGTCGGCTGGCCGGCCTCGGCGAGTGACGCGGTCCACTGTGTCGTACGACCGGACAGGGCCCGGCGCGCCACTGTCGCCACGCCGGGCGGCACAGAGCGCCAGCGCTCCGCCTCCGCCACGGAGAACCCCGCGCTGCCCGCCAGGGTGAGACAGCCGTCGGCGCCGACCGCCCAGATGGCCACGGCCACCGCGCCGAGGGGGGCCAGGGCGTGCTGGAGCAGGGAGTCGGCCACCGACTGGGTGTCGTCGGCGGCCAGCACACCGCTCTCCGCCTCCCGCAGCCGTACCGCCGAGGAGGAGGTGCCCTGGGCGTCGTCGGAGCCGGTCGTGGCGGCGAGGAACGTTCTGGTCACCTCGGACAGCCGGTCGCGCGCCGCCTGGTTGATGACGTCGACGGCGAGTTCGAGCATGCCCACGTTGCCCTGCTCGGTCAGCTCGGTGAGCTGTCGGGCGGCCTGCGCGGGTCCGCAGCCCAGACGCTCGATCAGGATGCCCTTGGCGAGCTCGATGAGAGCGCGGCCGTCGGCCTCGGCCTGAGCGGCCTGCACCTCGCGACGCAACCGGTCCACCGTGGCGGCCAGTCTGCCCACCATGGACGTCGACGCGACGTCGGTCAGGCCGTCCGTCGGTTCGGCCGTCCGGGTGCCCGGGGGCTGTTCGGGAGTGCTCACGGTGCGGTTGCTCCTCGGCTGGGACGTCCGCGTGGGCGGGGGAGAAGAGGGGTGTGGGGAAGGCGCCCGGCCGGCTGCTCGGGCCGGCGGGCGCCGAGCGGTGTCACATGCTCAGCCAGCGCCGGACGCAGGCGATGAGGTCGTCGGTGTCGACCGGCTTGGTCACATAGTCGCTCGCGCCCGACAGAAGACTCTTCTCCCGGTCGCCGGGCATCGCCTTCGCGGTGACCGCGATGATCGGCAGGTCGGCGTACTGAGGCATCTTGCGGATCTCCGCCGTGGCCGTGTACCCGTCCATCTCCGGCATCATCACGTCCATCAGGACCACCGCGATCTCGGGACGGCTGAGCAGGGTCTCGATGCCCTTCCTGCCGTTCTCCGCGTGCAGCACCTGGAATCCGTGCAGCTCCAGGATGCCGCTGAGAGCGAAGAGGTTGCGGGCGTCGTCGTCGACCACGAGCACGGTGGTGCCGTGGAAGGCGTCGCCGACGACCGTCGGGTCCTGGGGCTGCGGCTTCTCGGCGCGGACCAGCGGGAGCACGTCCCCCGGTTCCTCGGCGGAGAGATGCAGGGCGATGCGCTCGCGCAACTCGTCCAGGCTGGAGAGGAACTCCAGGGTCCGGGGACCGGACCGGGACTGCAGGTCCTGCTCCTGGGCGAGGTCCACGCGGCTGCCGTTGTGGACGAGCACGGGGACGTTCGCCAGGGCCGGGTCGCCCTCGACGGCCTCCAGGAAACCGGCCGCCTCCCCGTCCGCCATGCCGAGTTCGAGGACCACGCAGTGGCACGCGCCGGCGGCCAGCGCGCTCGCCGCCTCCTGCGCGCCCACCACCGTGACGACGTCGATCGTCTCCCGGGCGTCGCTGTCGTCACGACTGCGGGTGAGATCCCCGACCGCGCTCTCGGCGACGAGGGTGAGCAGACCGCGTGGCCGCTCCTCGACGACCAGTAGCCGACGCCGGTTCTGCCGGGGCGGTCCGGCCGTGCCCTGTGCCGGATTGCCCGCCTTCACCACGTCGGCGGCGTCCTCGCGCGGCGCGGAGTCCGGTTGCCGGCCGCCGCTCAGCAGCTCCTCGAAGTCGGGACGGGCCACAGGCAGGAAGAGGGTGAAGGTGCTGCCCTGGCCGGGGGTGCTGTCCACGGTGACCTGGCCACCGAGCAGATGGGCGATCTCCCGGGTGATGGACAGACCGAGACCGGTGCCGCCGTACTTGCGGCTCGTGGTGCCGTCGGCCTGCTGGAACGCCCCGAAGATCGTCTCGAGTTGCTGTTCCGGAATGCCGATACCGGTGTCCTTCACCCGGAAGGCGATGACGGTGCCGGCGTGCAGCACCCCCTGCGGGATCTCGGCTCCGGTCGCCGGCTCGATACGCAGCTCCACGCGCCCCTGCTCGGTGAACTTGACCGCGTTCGACAGCAGGTTGCGCAGCACCTGACGCAGCCTGGAGTCGTCGGTGAGCAGGTTGTCGGGTGCGCCCGGCGCGGTGGTGATCGTGAAGTCCAGGCTCTTCTGCGAGGTCATGGGACGGAAGGTGGCCTCGACGTACTCCAACAGGCGGCGCAGCGAGACCTGTTCGGGGGAGAGGTCCATCTTGCCGGCCTCGACCTTCGACAGATCGAGGATGTCGTTGATCAGCTGGAGCAGGTCCGAGCCCGCGGAGTGGATGATCCCCGCGTACTCGACCTGCTTCGGCGTGAGATTGCGCGAGGGGTTCTGGGCCAGCAACTGGGCCAGGATGAGCAGGCTGTTGAGCGGGGTCCGCAGCTCATGGCTCATGTTCGCCAGGAACTCGGACTTGTACTTCGAGGCCAGCGAGAGCTGCTGGGCGCGTGCTTCGAGTTCCTGCCGGGCCTGTTCGATCTGCAGGTTCTTGGCCTCGATGTCCCGGTTCTGGGTGACCAGGAGCGAGGCCTTGTCCTCCAGCTCGGCGTTGGAACGCTGCAGTTCGTCCTGCTGGACCTGCAACTCCTCGGAGCGGGCCTGCAGTTCGGCCGTCAGCCGCTGGGACTCGCCAAGGAGTTCGTCGGTGCGGGCATTGGCCACGATGGTGCTGACGTTGACACCGATGGTCTCCATCAGCTGTTCCAGGAAGGTCTGGTGGACCGGGGTGAAGCGCGTGACCGAGGCGAGTTCGATCACGCCGAGCACCTGTTCCTCGACCACGATGGGCAGTACCACCAGAGCCGTCGGCGCGGTCTGCCCGAGTCCCGAGGAGATCGTCACGTATCCCGGCGGCAGCTCGTCCACCGTGATGGCGCGGCGGTTGCGGGCGGCCTGGCCGACGAGCGAGCGGCCCATCGGGATGCGGGCGGGCCGGCCGGTGTCGTCCGGATAGCCGTAGGACCCGACGAGCCGGAGTTCCGTCCGGTGCGCGGTCTCCTCCGCGAGGTAGAAGGCGCCGTACTGCGCGGCGACCAGCGGGGTGAGCTCGTCCATGATCAGGTCGGCCACGATGTCGAGGTCGCGGTAGCCCTGCATCAGCCCGGAGACACGGGCCAGATTGGTCTTGAGCCAGTCCTGCTCATGGTTGGCCCGCGTGGTCTCGCGCAGGGACTCGACCATGGAGTTGATGTTGTCCTTGAGCTCGGAGACCTCGCCCGACGCCTCGACGGTGATCGAGCGGGTCAGGTCTCCCTCGGCCACTGCGCTGGCCACCTCGGCGATCGCCCGCACCTGGCGGGTCAGGTTGCCCGCCAGTTCGTTCACGTTCTCCGTGAGGCGCTTCCACGTACCGGAAACGCCCTCCACCTCGGCCTGTCCGCCGAGCCGGCCCTCGCTGCCGACCTCCCGTGCCACCCGGGTGACCTCGGCGGCGAAGGCGGAGAGCTGGTCGACCATCGTGTTGATGGTCGTCTTGAGCTCCAGGATCTCGCCGCGGGCGTCCACGTCGATCTTCTTGGAGAGGTCTCCCTTGGCCACCGCCGTGGTCACCAGGGCGATGTTGCGGACCTGGCCGGTGAGGTTGTTGGCCATCGAGTTGACGTTGTCGGTGAGGTCCTTCCAGGTGCCGGCCACGTTGGGCACGTGCGCCTGTCCGCCGAGCCGGCCCTCGGTGCCGACCTCGCGGGCCACGCGGGTCACCTCGTCGGCGAAGGCGGACAGCGTGTCGACCATCGTGTTGATGACGTCCGCGAGCGCCGCGACCTCGCCCTTCGCCTCGACCGTGATCTTCTGGGAGAGGTCTCCCTTGGCGACGGCCGTCGCCACCTGGGCGATGGAGCGGACCTGCCCGGTCAGGTTCGACGCCATCACGTTGACGTTGTCGGTGAGGTCCTTCCAGGTGCCCGAGACACCTCGTACGGTGGCCTGCCCGCCCAGATTTCCCGCGGTGCCGACTTCGCGGGCGACGCGGGTGACTTCGTCGGCGAAGGCGGAGAGCTGGTCGACCATCGTGTTGATGGTGTCCTTGAGTTCGAGGATTTCGCCGCGGGCGTCGACGGTGATCTTCTGGGAGAGGTCCCCCTTGGCGACGGCGGTGGCCACCTGGGCGATGGAGCGCACCTGGGCGGTGAGGTTGCCCGCCATGAAGTTCACCGAGTCGGTGAGGTCGCGCCAGGTGCCCTTGACGCCCTTCACGTCGGCCTGTCCGCCGAGGCGTCCGTCGGTTCCGACTTCGCGGGCGACGCGGGTGACTTCGTCGGCGAAGGCGGAGAGTTGGTCGACCATCGTGTTGATGGTGTTCTTGAGTTCGAGGATTTCGCCGCGGGCGTCGACGGTGATTTTCTGGGAGAGGTCCCCCTTGGCGACGGCGGTGGTCACCTGTGCCACGTTGCGGACCTGGGCGGTGAGATTGCCCGCCATGAGGTTCACGGAGTCGGTGAGGTCACGCCAGACACCGCCGACGCCGGGCACCTGGGCCTGTCCGCCGAGGCGCCCTTCGCTGCCGACCTCGCGGGCGACGCGGGTGACTTCGTCGGCGAAGGCGGAGAGCTGGTCGACCATCGTGTTGACGGTCTCTTTGAGCTGCAGGATCTCGCCACGGGCGGGAACGTCGATCTTCTGGGAGAGGTCCCCCTTGGCGACGGCGGTGGCCACCTGCGCGATGTCACGGACCTGAGTGGTGAGGTTGCCGGCCATGGCGTTGACGGAGTCGGTCAGATCTGCCCAGGTCCCGGAGACACCGGGGACCTCCGCCTGCCCGCCCAAGGTGCCCTCGGTGCCGACCTCACGTGCCACGCGGGTCACTTCGGAGGTGAACACGGACAACTGGTCGACCATCCCGTTGAACACGGTGGCGATGTCGCCGAGGAGACCACCGGCATCGTCCGGCAGACGTGTGCCGAAGTCCCCGTCGCGCACGGCGGTCAGGCCCGCCAGCAACTGACGGAGTTCTTGCTCGCCAGGTGTTCGACTCGAAGGCCCGGTCGCTGTCACGGTCATGCTTACCCTCGTTCCGCTCCCCAGGAGCCCCGGGGTGGGACTCGGAACCACGCCGGACTCACGCACGGTCTATGTGTAGTCCGCAGCATTCCCGCAGAATCACGGATGCGCCCGCTGAGAAAATACGCCGCAGGCTAACCCAGAAATCATGCGATGAACAAAGTGGTGGCCGGAACTCCCGCGTGGCCAAAAAAGTTTCGGGAAACGAGGCATAACAACGCGAGATGGGGATACACAGGACCCTCTCGGTCTGCCCGGGCGCGAGGTGCTCCCGTGCTGTCGGGGGCCCTGAGGTGCTCCGCTGCCGACGGGGCTGCACGCAAAGATCCCGCCGTCCCGGGGTCACTGTGCGCAGGGGTGACCGCCGGGTGGCGGGATCGGAGCCTTGGAAGGCGTGGAGCCGGGCGACGGCCGGGTCCAGGAGCCCTGCGCGAAGGCGCGGACTCACGCGACCGCCGGATCCAGGAGCCCTGCGCGAAGGCGCGGACTCACGCGACCGCCGGATCCAGGAGCCCTGTGCGAAGGCGCGGACTCAGGCGACGGCCGGGTCCAGCAGCCCTGTGCGAAGACGCTTGATGATGCGGGTGATCAGCCGGGACACGTGCATCTGGGAAATGCCGAGCTCTTCGCCGATCTGTGCCTGGGTGCGCTCTTCGACGAAGCGCAGGTGAACGATCAGTCGCTCGCGGTCGTCGAGTTCGGCTACCAGCGGAGCCAGTGAGTTGAAGTCCTCGACCAGCTGGAGGAAGGGGTCCTCCTCGCCGATGAAGTCGGCCAGAGCGCTTTCGCCCTCTCCCACGCCGTTACTGGTGAGGGCGGCGTCGAGGGAAGTGGAGGTGTAGGCGTTCGCCGCCTTGCGGGCCTCGATGACATCTTCCTCGGGCAGGGACATCAGATCGGCCAGCTCGCGGGTGGTGGGCATCCGGTCCAGCCGCGTCTGCAGCTCTTCCGTGGCCTTGGCGAGCTCGACGCGGGCCTCCTGCAGACGGCGGGGTACGTGCACCGCCCAGCTGGTGTCGCGGAAGAAGCGCTTGATCTCGCCGACGATGTAGGGGACGGCGAAGGACGTGAACTCGACCTCCCGGGTGAGTTCGAAGCGGTCGATGGCCTTGATCAGACCGATCGTGCCCACCTGGACGATGTCCTCCATGGAGTCGCCGCGGCTGCGGAAGCGGGAGGCGGCGTAGCGGACCAGGGAGAGATTCATCTCGATCAGGGTGTTGCGCGCGTACTGGTACTCGTGCGTGCCCTCTTCGAGTGCGGCGAGCCGGTCGAAGAACTGGCGGGAGAGTTCACGCGCGTCCTTCGGCTTGACCTTCGACGGGTCCTCGATGAACGGAAGCGTCAACTCGCCGCCCACCTCGCCCATTTCGACCGTCCGGTGTGCCGTGGCCGTCGTCTCCAGCACCGTCACGGCTGCCATGTCGCCCACCCCAAATCCTCGAAGGCATCGTTGACACAGCTCGCATGCCCCGGTTGGCAGAGACCACACCACCGGACCGCCGACAATCTTCGGATTGCCCGTCGCGGCGCGGTCCGGCCCTTCGGCGAACCCGTCGGGGGTCCGGAGCGGCCCGGTATCCTGGGCCCTGAGAGCCGGGGCCGCCATGGCGTACGGCGGGGTTCCGGGACGCGGGGTGGACATGACGTACGGCGATGAAGGGGACCCGGCGAGCGCTTCCCCGTCCGAGTGCGGCGGAGCTGTGCTCCGGCTGTACGAACTCGCGGAACGCCCCGGAATCCGGCTCGTGGGCGAGATCAGCCCATCCACACGCCCCGTCTGGCGGCAGGCCCTGGAGCAGGTGTCCGGCCAGTGTGAGCACGTCTGCTTTCTGGAGTTGTCCGCGATCACGTTCGTCGATGTCGCCGGTGCCTCCGAACTCGCCCGCACCGCGCGGGGCCTGAACGAGAGACGGCGTCTGGTCCTGGAACGGCCACCGCCCGAACTCCCGCGAATCCTCGAGCTGTTCTGGCCGGAACTCCGGATGATCGAGGTGGCGGCATGACGAATTCGGCCACCCGGACAGAGCCTTTCGTCCACCCCGCGCTGTTCTACCGCAGTGACCAGGAGTACGTGGACGGGACGGTGTCGTTCCTCCTGGAGGGCATGGCCGCCGCCGAGCCGGTCGCCGTGGCCGCGCCCGTCCCGCGGCTGGAGTTGATCCGAGCCGAACTCGGTGCGGCGGCCACCGCCGTGCACTTCGTCGACATGACCCAGGCCGGGCGGAACCCCGGCCGCATCATCCCGTCGGTCCTGCGGTCGTTCGCCGACGCCCGGACCGACAGCCGCGTCCGCATCATCGGGGAGCCGATCTGGCCAGGCCGCACCGAGGTGGAGTACCCCGCCTGCGTCCAGCACGAGGCGCTGATCAACCTGGCCTTCCAAGGGCGCGACGTGACGATCCTGTGTCCCTACGACGCGCGGGCTCTCTCCGCCGACGTGATCGCCGACGCGCACGCCACGCATCCCGTGGTCATCGACGGGGGCCGGGAGCGGGCCAGCACCGCCTACGCGCCGGACCCGGTGCTCGACCGCTGCAACGAGACCTTGCGCCACCCGCCGGGAGCGGCGACCGTCCACTTCGACACGGACGACCTGCCGACCTCCCGCGACTTCGCGCTGCACGAGGCACGGGAGCGGGGAATGAGCCGCGCCCGTCTACAGGATCTGGCGCTGGTCGTCGCGGAGCTGACGACCAACAGCGTCGTGCACGGGGGCGGTTCGGGAACACTGCGGATCTGGGCGGAGAGCGACCAGATAGTCTGCGAGGTGCAGGACGACGGACACCTGGCCGACCCGCTCGCCGGCCGCTACCCGGTGCGCCCCGAACAACTCGGCGGCCGCGGCCTGTTCCTCGTCCACTTCCTCTCCGACCTCGTCCGGGTACACACCGGCGAGAGCGGCACGACAGTCCGCAGCTACATCCCCTGCAAGTGATCCGTGCCGCCTGACTGATTGGCTGGCTGGCGGGCGGACGCGGTGCGTACGGTGCGCACGCGAAGGCCCGGACCCCTGAAAATCGCCGAAAGGGGACCGGGCCTTCGCGGATTACTGACCCACCACCGTCTGCTTCGCCGATGTCTGCCACCACCGTCTGGATGCCAACGCGTGGGCGGTGCGCCGCCGCTAGCGCGTGCTGGTCGGCTTGGCGGCCTTTTTGCCGGCCTTGGCAGCCTGGCGCTCGGTGTGAGTGCGCGCCGTGGCCAGGGTTCCGCCAGAGCTCTCGAGGTGAGCGCGCACGAACCACTGGAACTGCTCCAGAGAGCGGAGCTGTTCGATGATGAGATCCTCCGTCACCGCGTCGCTCTTGCCGATCTCGGTCATCGCCGCGCGGTGGCCCTCGATGATGCCGGTGTAGACGAGGTCGAGGGCGCCCAGGTGGGCGATGGCGTCGGCCCGCCCCACGCCGTAGTCGTCCCACGTCCGCTCGGTGACGAGAACGCCCGGTGTGCCTTCCGGTACCCCGCCGAGGGCGGAGATGCGTTCGGCGGTGGCGTCGGCCATTTCGCGCACCCGGTCCACCTGAGGATCGAGCATTTCGTGCACGGCGATGAAATGCGGGCCCACGACATTCCAGTGAACGTGCTTCAGAGTGAGAGAAAGGTCGTTGAGCGCGTGCAGGCGCATACGGAGCAGATCAATGATCACTCCGCCCTCGTGCGTACTGAGCCCGGGGACCGTGTATTTGGGGGATGCGGACTTCGACATCAATTCTTGTCCTTCCCGGCAGGAATTCTCGAACCGACTGCCGTACCGCCCGCGGAAAGCCGGAGGAACCGGAAGTGCGGGAAGCATCGGTATCAGTCTCCGAGACCTCAAGTGCCCCGGTCCTTCCGAGTTACACACCGAAGAGTGTCTGCGGTCATCGGCCACCGCGATGGTCCGTTGGTCGGCTGTTTGACCGCCGTCGCTCTCCTGGGGTGAGCCAATGGTCCAGTCATTCGAGCACGACTTGAGCCGTTGTGCCTCCGGATGCTTATCTGTGCGGTATCCATGCACAATCGGCGCCGCGCAGCGCCGGACGGCGACGAGGCCGTACCGGACCGCGGCGCTTCGTCGTGTTCGGGAGTTCCCCGCCACCCGGGGCGCCCGCGCTCCGGCGAGAGGCAGTCGAAGGGGGCGGGCGGAACGCCGTGAAGACAATGCTCGTGGCTCCGGATCCGGGACAGGTCCGGCTGCGGAACTCCTGCCGTGCCGTCATCGGCATCGGCTTCGCCGTCGCCCTTGCGGAATTCGCCGGGCTGTCCCTGACGGCTTCCATCACCGGCGGACTTGCTGCCCTGCTCGCCCTCTTCACAGTCGCCGACGCGACAGTGCGCGCTCAGCGGGTGACCACTGCTCTGCTTCCGGTCGCCGGATTCCCCGTACTGGCGCTGGCGACCCTGCTGCACGGTGTGCCCCCGGCGCGGGACGGGGCCTTCCTGCTGGTGGTCTTCGGCGGGGTGTACGTCCGTCGCTGGGGTCCCCGGGGACATGCCCTCGGGATCTTCGCGTTCATGAACTTCTTCATCACGCAGTTCCTGCACGCCGTCCCGGAGCAACTGCCCGAGCTCTACGCCGCTGTGGGCCTGGCCCTGGGCGCCGCAGGTCTCGTACGCTTCGTTCTCTGGCCCCTGGAGCGCGGTGCGGCTCCTCCTGTGCCCGCGCCCCGGCCGCTGCCCGGCACCGGACTGGCTCGCCCCTCCACCCGGCAGGCCTTCCAGGCCACGGCGGCCTGCGCCTTCGCCCTGGTACTCGGGCAGGCCCTGTCCGAGGAGCGCTGGTACTGGGCGGTCGGCACCGTCTGGTGGATCTTCGTCAACACGGTTTCGCGCGGCGAGACCCTGGTCCGCGGATTCCGCCGGGTCCTGGGCACGGTCGTGGGTATTGTCGTCGGCGTTCTGATCGCCGTCCCGCTGCACGGGGCGCCGGTACCCACCGCCGTCCTGGTCGCGGTCTGCGTCTTCGCGATCTTCTACACGGCCGCCGTCTCGTACAGCTTGATGGTGCTGGCGGTGACGGTGATGGCGGGCTTGCTCTACGGCCTGCTGGGAGTCCTGGACCTGAGCCTTCTCGTCCTGCGTCTGGAGGAGACGGCCATCGGCGCGGTGGGAGCGGCGGTCGCCGTGATTCTGGTGTTGCCGGTCACCACCCACGCCACGAACGACGCGTGGATCCAGCGCGCGCTGCACTGTGTTCACGCGGCGACCGCCGAAGCCGCCGCCCGCCTCGCGGGCTCGCGGACAGCAGACCCCGCACCGCACGCGGCAGAACTCGAAGTACTGCTCGCCCGTGTTCGGATGGCGCTCGCTCCCCTGGTGCATCCGCTCAATCCGTTCCGCGCCCGTAAGGCACGGGCCGGCCAGGTCATCACGCTGCTGGACGGCTGTGCGCGCGAAGTGCGCGGCCTGGTGGCCGTCGCCGCCGACCCGGACGCGGGTCACGACGCCCGCCTCGCCGAGGCCTGCAGTCGCGTCAAGACGGTCGTGGAGGCCCTGACGGTGAGCGAGAGCGGGCGTCGCGGTGCGACCGTAGCCACCGAAACCCTGCCGCACCTCGCTGCCACCGAGCCCGCACTCGCCCACCTGCAGGGCCTGGAGCGCGCGCTCGCCGAACTCGCGGTGCCGCTGCGTAGTTCCCGGTACTCCCCGTTGGCCGGCGCCTGAAGAACCGCTCACGGCGACTGCCACCCCCACGGTCGACCGTGGGACCGCCCGTCCGTCTCCCGACTCATCAGCGCCTGACGTCGGGGCATGGACACCGAACCCCGGAATGGGGCACTTTTCGGACAGGTAGAGGGTGGATCAGCCCCCTGGCCGGGTAATTCCGCGGCTATCAGACGCACGGAGCCCGCGGACCGTGCGGGAGCGGTCCGCGGGCCGAAGCCCTTGGCGGTGGCACCATGCGCAATTTCCTGCACGGATCCGGACATGGGGAGCGTTTCACCGACGAAGGGACCTCGGGGCTCCCGGTGACGTGGGCCGCGGAACAGGGCGGGTGGCTGGAACGAACCGCGGGCGGCCGAGAGGGACAGGGAGCGGACCGAAGTGGAGCCGAGGACTCGGCACCGGGCCCCCGTCAGGACAAAGACGCCGATCCGGGCGCACAGTACGTCCAGGCCGACGCCGGTACCTGCCCCTGGCCGACGGGCCGATCCGCCCCGGTGACAGCCCTGCGGGAGCCGCCGGCGACCGGTGGTCCCGTCGAGGACACCCCGGCCCCCGACCACGTCGCCGGCCCGGCCACGCGCCTCCCCGCCGGCCACCCGCTCGCCCCGTACGAACTCCAGCGCGCCGCCGCCGAGTTCCTCACCCTCCACCACGCCGAGGAAGGCCTCGGGGACCCGGCCCGGCGGATCGCCGCCGCGCACACGGAGATCGCGGAGAGGGGGACGTACCGTCACACCACCGAGGAACTCGTCTTCGGCGCGCGCGTCGCCTGGCGCAATGCCAACCGGTGCATCGGACGGCTCTACTGGCACTGCCTGCGCGTACACGACCGCCGGGACGTGCGGGACACCCAAGACGTTGCCGAGGCAGCTGCGGACCACCTCCGGGAGGCGACCCGCGACGGCCGGATCCGCGCGCTCATCACGGTCTTCGCCCCCGACGAACCCGGCCGCCCGGGTCCGCGGATCTGGAACGAACAGCTCATCCGGTACGCGGGTTACGCCGGCCCGGACGGCGCCGTGACCGGCGATCCGCGCAACGCGGGGCTCACGGCCCTCGCCCGGCGGCTCGGCTGGCCCGGCGGCCCGGGCACCCCCTTCGACGTACTGCCGCTGGTGGTCCAGGGTGCCGAGGACAAGCCCCGCTGGTTCGCACTGCCCGAGGACGCGGTGCTCGAAGTGGAACTCGCACACCCCGAGTACCCCTGGTGGCACGCGCTCGGACTGCGCTGGCACGCGGTGCCCGCGCTCGCCAACATGTGCCTGGAGATCGGCGGCATCTGCTACCCGGCCGCACCCTTCAACGGCTGGTACATGGGCACCGAGATCGGCGCCCGCAACCTCGCCGACACCGATCGCTACGACCTCCTGCCGCACATCGCCGAGCGCCTCGGCCTCGACACCCGCACCGACCGCTCCCTGTGGAAGGACCGCGCGCTCGTCGAACTCAACCGCTCCGTCCTGCACTCCTTCGACCGCGCGGGCGTGACGGTCACCGACCACCACACCGAATCCCGGCGCTTCCTCACCCACCTCGGCCGCGAGGAACGCAAGGGCCGCCGGGTCGGCGCGGACTGGTCCTGGATCGTGCCACCCATCTCGGGCAGCGCCACCCCCGTCTTCCACCGGACCTACGAGGTGGTCGAGCGGCGCCCCGCCTACGTCCACCACCCGGAGGCACATGAACGCGCCCGCGGCGCGATCCTGGTCTAGACCTCGGATCATGGACTGCTACCGTCGCCTCCGACAGCGCGGGAGCGAGAGGGGACCCCAGTGGTAGACGGCGTCAGGCGGCAACAACGGGCGTTCATCGGCTCGTTCACGGCGGCGGGAGGTCTCGGCGTCCTCACCGCGACCGTGGACCCGGTCAGCGGCGCGCTGACCGTCCTGAGCGCGGTGGACGGAGTCCCCGACCCGTCGTACCTCGCCCTGTCACCCGCCCGGGACATGCTGTACGCGGTCAGCGAGACGGCCGAGGGCGCGGTGGCCGCCTATCGGGTGACCGGCGACAAGCCGGAGCTCACGGGGGAGTTCGTGAGCGTCGGCGGCAGCGGCCCGACGCATCTCAGCGTCTTCGCCGGACACGTCCTGACCGCCAACTACGGCTCAGGCAGCGTCTCCGCCGTGCCCGTCCGCGCCGACGGAGGACTCGCGGGCGCCGCCTCCAGCGTGCTCCAGCACACCGGCTCCGGCCCGCACACCCCGCGCCAGCACGGCCCGCACGCCCACCAGGTGCAGCCCGACCCGAGCGGCCGCTGGGCGGTGAGCATCGACCTCGGCACGGACTCCGTGCGGGTGTGCACGCTGGACGACGGGAAGCTCACGCTGCACCGCGAGACAGCGCTGCGCCCCGGATCCGGACCCCGTCACCTGGCCTTCCACCCGCGCGGCGAGCACGCGTACGTCCTCAACGAACTCGCCCCCACCGTCACCGTCTGCCGCTGGGACGCCGTCGCAGGTGCGCTGCGGCCCGTCGGCGAGACGCCGGTGCTGCCCGGCGTACCGGACGGCGACGCGTACCCGTCGGGCATCGTCGTGTCGCCCGACGGCCGCTTCGTCTGGACCGCCACGCGCGGCCAGGACGTGGTCTCCGTACTCGCGCCCGACGCGGTGGGCGAGGGGCTGCGGCTGGTCGCCACGGTGCCCTGCGGCGGCACATGGCCCCGCGCGCTGGCCCTCGATCCCGCAGGGCGCTTTCTGTACGCCGCCAACGAGCGCTCCGGCGACGTGACCTGGTTCGCTCTCGATGCCGACACCGGCGTACCGAGGCGGGGCGGCAAGGTCGACGCTCCCGCGGCATCCTGCGTGATCTTCGGCTGACGTCGTCGCCGTACGCACGCGAAGGGCCCGCTCCTGCCATGAGAGCGGGCCCTTTCGCTGTACTCCGCGGTGCCGGCCTCAGCGCACCGGCGCCCCCTGCGGCTGCTGCGGGGCGATGCCCAGCGCCGTCGTGTACTTGGCCAGCGCCAGCTTGCCGATGGCCGGGTACGGGCCGAGCGCCTCGGCGGCGGCGCAGCCCGCCTCCTTGGCAGCCGCGTCGAGCAGACCCGCGTCGAGCTCGGGACCGATCAGATACGGCGCGAGGGCCAACTGCTGGGCGCCGGCGTCGCGCAGCTGCTCGGCGATGGCCGCGATGGAGCCCTCCTCGTCGAGCGCCGCCGCCATCACCGGCACCGCGAGCCGCGCGGCCAGCAGCATGCCGGTGATCCCGGCCGCCTGCACGGCCTCCTCGCCGCCCACGGAGGCCAGGATGATGCCGTCCGCGGCCGTCGCCACGGTGAACAGCCGGGCACGGTCGGCGCGGGCCAGACCCGCCTCGGACAGGCGCACGTGCAGCCCCTCGGCGAGCAGCGGGTGCGGGCCGAGCACGTCGGCCAGATCCGCCGCGACGCGGCTGTCCATGACGGCCTGGCGGATCCGGCGCAGCAGTGCGTTGTCCGGCCCGGCGAGCAGGGGCACCACGACGGCCACGGGCCCGTCGGGCTCGGTCACGTCATTACCGGCGGCACGGGACTGCTCGACGCGGGCGGTGCGTTCCTCGGAGGCGCGGACCAGCACGGACTGCAGGGTGGGGAACTCGGCGTCGTCGCCGTCGAGGTACCCGATCCGGGCGTCGAGACCGGGGAGCTCGGAGCGCGCGATGCTCACGACCTCCTCGGTGAGGCTGCGTATGGCCGCGCTGGGGGTGCCCGGTACCGCGAGGACGAGCGCGGGCGCGCCCTCGGGAGCCACCAGGGTTTCCGGACGGCGGTGCCGCCCGGGCTGGCGGGGTCGCGGCATTCGTACTGGCAGGCCGGACGCGGGCCCAGTGGGGGAGCTCATGGCGCCGAATGTTACTGGTTTCCTGGGTTCCCTTGTTCGGGGAGGGTGCAGGTGAGCGGTATCCGTCCGCTTTTGTCTGATGAGTTACGTACGGATCAGAAGTGATCACTATGGCGAGAGGGTCTCTCCGCCCTCTCCGCCCTCTCCGCCTCTTCGGCCACCACGTACAACATCCGGCGGTCCCGGGGGAGGACGAGTTCGTCGTTCGCCAGGTCGACGGCGATGAGGACGGCCCCGTGCAGCGGGTCACCCGCGGCCGGTACCTGCCGGGCGTGCGGCAGGTGCTCCGCGAGCTCCTCTCCCAGGGGTAGGAGGAGGGGGGCGCCCATCTTGAACAGGCCACCGGTGAGGGCGACCCGGGGCTCTCCCGCGCGCGGGCACACGGCGGCCGCAGACTCGGCGATGCTCCGCGCCGCCGCGCGCAGAATGTCCGCCGCTACCTGGTCGCTCTCGGCACAGGCCGCTACTTCGGGTGCGAAGGCGGCGAGCACGGCGGGCCGGTCGGTCCGCGGATACAGCGCGCCCGGCAGGCCCGGTAGCGGACCGAACATCTCCTCGGCGCGCGCCCGCAGCACCGCCGATCCGCCACGACGCCCGTCGAAGGACCGCATGGCCGCGTCGAGACCGGCGCGGCCGATCCAGGCCCCGCCGCCGCAGTCGCCGAGCAGATGGCCCCAGCCGTCGGCCCTGCGCCAGCTCTTCAGGTCAGTGCCGACCGCGATCATGCCCGTGCCGGCGGCGACGACCGCACCCGTCCGCCGGCCGAGCGCGCCCACGTACGCGGCCACCGCGTCGGCGGCCAGCGCGAGCCGCGGCACGCCGAGTTCACGCTCCAGGGCCGCCGGCAGTTCGGCGCGCAGCTCGTCTCCCAGTGTGGCCAGGCCCGCGGCACCGACGGCGACCGCGCCGAGTTCCTCGACCGCGGCGGCGGCCATCAACTGCCGGGCCATCGGCACCAGCTGCTCCAGCAGATGACCGGCATCGATACCGCGCGGACCGGTGCGCACCGGTTCATTCGACGTCAGCGGAACCCCGTGCACCTGCCCGCCCACGGCGAGTGCCGCGCGCACTCCCGAACCTCCCGAGTCCACCGCCAGCACACCGGACCGCGGGCCCGCGCGGGTCACGGCAGGCGCCAGTCCACCGGGTCGGCGCCCTGCCCGGCCAGCAGGTCGTTCGCCCGGCTGAAGGGCCGGGAGCCGAAGAAGCCGCGGTCCGCGGACATGGGGGAGGGGTGGGCGGATTCCACCGAGGGGAGTTCACCGAGGAGCGGGCGCAGATTGCGGGCGTCGCGGCCCCACAGGATCGACACCAGCGGCCGACCTCGCCCGGCCAGCGCGCGTATCGCCTGCTCGGTGACCTCCTCCCAGCCCTTGCCGCGGTGCGCCGCGGGACTGCGCGGGGCAGTCGTGAGCGCCCTGTTGAGCAACAGCACGCCCTGCCGCGTCCAGGGCGTGAGGTCGCCGTTGGACGGCTGGGGCAGGCCCAGGTCGGTGTTGAGCTCCCGGAAGATGTTGATCAGGCTGCCCGGCAGCGGACGCACCTCGGGTGCGACCGAGAAGGAGAGACCCACCGCGTGCCCCGGCGTCGGGTAGGGATCCTGTCCGACGATGAGGACGCGCACCTCGTCGAAGGGCTGCTGGAAGGCCCGTAGGACATTGGCCCCCGCCGGGAGATAGGTGCGTCCCGCGGCGATCTCCGCACGCAGGAAGTTCCCCATCCCGGCGATCTGTCCGGCCACCGGTTCCAGGGCCTTCGCCCAGCCCGGTTCGACGATTTCATGCAACGGTCGTGGTGCCACGGGCGTCACCCTACTGCCGTACATGCGGCGGAGATCAACCGATGGCCGGAGCGCGACCGAGGATGACCGGTCAGCTGTCGAACAAGGCGCCTCCCGGGCGGGGTTGTGAGCGGGACGGGACTGAGCGCCCTGGCCGTGGTGCGTGCCTTCATGCGGGTGCGGGGCCTTCGGAGTCTCAGTCGAGGACCGCGGCACGTACACAGAGGACATCCGGCAGATGCGAGGCCAACTGCTGCCAGCTGTCCCCGTCGTCGGCGGACGCGTACACCTCGCCGTTGCGATTGCCGAAGTACACGCCCGCCGGGTCCGCGGTGTCCGTGCACAGGGCGTCGCGCAGCACCGTCCCGTAGTGGTCCTCCGCCGGGAGGCCGGCCGCCAGCGGCTCCCAGCTCTTGCCCGCGTCGGCCGTGCGGAAGACCCGACATCGGTGCTCCGCCGGGACGCGGTCCGCGTCCGCGGTGATCGGGAAGACGTACGCCGTGTCACCGCGGTGCGGATGCGTGGCCGCGGCGAACCCGAAGGTGGAGGGCAGGCCCTCGCCGATGTCGGTCCACCGTCCGCCCGCGTCGTCGCTGCGGTACACACCCCAGTGGTTCTGCAGATACAGGCGGTCCGGGGTCACCGAGTCCTGTGCGATCTTGTGCACGCACTGGCCGAACTCCGGGTTCGGATCGGGCAGGAACACCGCGGAGACCCCGGAGTTGGACGGCGTCCAGCTCGCGCCGCCGTCGTCCGTGCGGAAGACCCCGGCCGTGGAGACGGCGACCGTCACGGCGAGCGGGTCGCGCTTGTCGGTGAGGATGGTGTGCAGCCCCTCCCCACCACCTCCCGGCACCCACTGCGAGCGCGTGGGGTGCTCCCACAGCGGACGCACGAGCTCGAAGGACTCACCGCGGTCCTCCGAGCGGTACAGCGCGGCCGGCTCCGTGCCCGCGTACACCACGTCCCGCTCCGCCGCGGCCGGGTGCAGCTGCCACACCCGCTCGAGTGAAGCCCCGGTGTCTTTGGGGAACTTGACGGCGGGCTGCGCCGGCTCCGCCCAGGTGCGGCCCAGGTCGTCGGAGTGGAAGACGGACGGGCCCCAGTGCGCACTGTCCCCTCCGGCCAGCAGCCGGGGTGTCTCGCCCCGGGTGTCGATCGAGACCGAGTACACGGCCTGCGCGTTGAAGTACGGGCTCTCGTCGAACTCCCAGGCGCCGGCGCGCCGTCGGCCGATGAAGAGCCCCTTGCGGGTGCCCACGGTGAGCAGTACGTCGGTCATGCCGACCACCTCCGTGACGTCGTTGTCTCAGGTACGGGCCAGTCTGCACCCCAGCACTGACAGTCACCTCTGGACTTGGTGTTTCCGCAGGTCACTGCGGATCTGCGACAATCCCCGCCGGGGATGGACGGAAGGGGCGAGGTCCGGAGACGGACGAGTCGACTCAGTGGGCGTGAGCAACGCGCGGACCGGTCGCGTAGGGGAGGGGGGTGTGGCGTGTCCGTGCGGTCGTGAGGAGGATGGCCGGTCATGGCGGCATTCCGTGTTCCGAAGGTGTGGCTGTGGCGATGGCGGCGCAATCCGCTGCGGCGGCGCAGTGACGCTCTGGAGGCCTGGGTCGTACTCGTCGCCTGGGCGCTCACCGTGTTCGGCGGGCTGTTCACCGGCCTGGCGGCGGCACAGTCCGTGGAACACAGCCTGGCCCGGCAGCGCGCCGAGTGGCACTCGGTTCCGGCACTGCTCATCGCGGACGCGACCGAGTCGGTCCTCATGGAAAGCGGCGCCGACCGGGTCTGGGTGAAGGTCCGCTGGACCGCGCCGGACGGCTCCGCCCGTACCGGTCAGGCGCGGGTGCGGGCAGGTACCACCGAGGGCACCCCGGTCACCGTCTGGACAGACCCCGAGGGCCGCCTCGTCACCAGGCCCGCCACCGCGTCCCAGGCCCAGCTGCGGGCCTCCATGGTGGGGGTCCTGACAGGCCTGGGCGTCGCGGCCGTGCCCTGGGTCTGCGGGCGGCTCGTCCGCGGCCGCCTGGAAAGGCGGCGCATGGACCAGTGGGACGAGGAGTGGCAGCGGTTCGGGCCGATCTGGGGGCGGAAGACGGGTTGACCGACGAGGCGGCGGGTTCACCGGAGGGGGTGGGGCCGTCGCGGGGCGTCTCTCCACCAGACGTCGGTCCCAACGAGACGTCGGGCCCAACGCCCGTCGGGTTCCAGGCCGGTGGTGTGTTCCGGATCACCCGGACCGTGGTGAGATGGATCGGGGGTGATTCCCGTACTGCACCATGAGGCACGAGCTCCGGATGCAAGGATGAGCCCGTCATGATTGCTGGGTGGTGTTCTCGCACGGTGCGGGCCGCGATGTTCGCGGCCGTCTGTGTGCTGCTCGCCGCACTGGGGCACGTGTTGATGTCCGGTTCCGCGGTGCCCTGGTGGGCGGTGGCTGCGGCGGCCGTGTTGACGGGCGGCCTGGGCTGGTGCCTGGCCCGCCGTGAACGCGGGCTTCCACTCGTCATGACCGTGGTGGTGGTCACCCAGGGCGCACTCCACTCGGCCTTCTCGCTCGTACAGTCGGCCGGGGAGTCGGTGACGCCGGTTACTTTTTTGGGCACCGCTTCAGGTTCGGCCGCCATGGGGCACGACATGGGGTCCATGGGTTCCATGCCCATTGACTCCATGAACCCCATGGACATGGGGAACATGCCCGCGGACCCCATGGCGCACATGGGCCATGGCATGGGCGGCACGTCCGGGTTCGCCATGCTCGCCGCTCACCTGGTGGCCGCGCTGCTGTGCGGCCTGTGGCTCGGGTACGGCGAACGCGCCGCCTTCCGCATCCTGCGAGCCCTGGCCGGCCGGCTGGCCGCACCGCTGCGGCTGCTGCACGCCCTGCCCACGCCGCCGCACCGGCCGCGCGTGGGCGCGGTCCGGGCTTCCTCGGACCGGGCGCCCGCCCGTCTCCTTCTCGTTCACGCGATCACTTCTCGGGGCCCGCCGACGGGCACCGCTGTCGTCTGAGGCAGCCGGTTCCCCGAGGCGGCGCTGTCGCGTGCCTCGGGTCTCGGTCGTACTTCCTGTGGTCGTACGGCCTCACCCCATACCGGGTCCGTCGCGCCTGGCGCGCGCCGGTCCGGATCGCGGATGACCCGAGAAGGACACCTCGTGATCACTTCTGCCCTGCTCATTCCACTCGACGACACGTCGTCGGCCGACGAGTCGATAACCGCCTGGGCGCTGGCCGCGCGTGGCGGCGACCCGGACGCCGTCGAGCGCTTCGTACGGGCCCTGCACCGCGATGTCGTGCGGTATGTCGCCCATCTCAGCTCGGACCCCCAGGCCGCCGACGACCTGGCCCAGGACACGTTCCTGCGGGCGCTCGGCAGCCTGCACCGGTTCGAGGGACGTTCCTCGGCGCGTGCGTGGCTGCTGTCCATCGCACGCCGTGCGGTGATCGACAGCTTCCGGCACGCCGCCGCCCGGCCCCGGCTGAGCGACACCCGCGACTGGCAGTTGGCGACGGAGCTCGCCCAGCCGTGCGACCTGCCCGGCTTCGACGAGGGCATCGCGCTCCTCGACCTGCTGGCCGCTCTGCCCGACGAGCGCCGCGAGGCCTTCGTCCTCACCCAGTTGATGGGGCTGCCCTACGCGGAGGCGGCCGCGCTCAGCGACTGCCCGATCGGCACGGTCCGTTCCCGGGTGGCACGTGCCCGCGCCACCATGGTCGCGTTGCTGGCCGAGGCCGGCGAGCCGATGAGGGCGCCGGTCACCTCGGCGCACGTGGAACCGACCGCCCTGGCGGCCTGACGGCGACCGCCTGACGCAACGGGTGCCGGTGGCTGCCGAACAGGCAGCACACCGGCACCTGTTCGGCCGTTCCGTGCGGGAATCGACGTGATGCCCGCCCCGACATTCGGCGGGTCGACCGGGGCGCGGCCAAGATGAACGGCCCGCGCCGGGATGCCCTAGACGACCTCTTCCCGGAGCTTTTCGAGAGTCTCCTCGCTGCCGCCGGCGGCCGGGCCCGCCGGCTCGGCAGCGGCTGAACCGCCCTTGGTGGGAAGGTGGTTGAAGAGCAGGTTGAGTACGATCGCCGTCAGGCACCCGGCACTGATCCCGCTGTTCATCACTGTCTGGAACCAGTCCGGGAACTTCTCGTACACCGTCGGCACCCCGACCGGCAGCACGCCGATGGCCACCGAGACGGCCACGACGGTCAGGTTGTGGTTGTCCTTGAAATCCACCTGGGCCAGCGTCCGCAGCCCGCTCGCGGCGACCGTCCCGAACATCACCAGACCCGCGCCGCCGAGCACCGGAGCCGGTATCGCCGCGACGACAGCGCCCAGCTTGGGCAGCAGGCCGAGCAGGACGAGGATGCCGCCCGCGGCGGCGACCACCCAGCGGCTGCGGACACGGGTCATCCCGACGAGGCCCACGTTCTGCGCGTACGCCGTGTAGGGGAAGGTGTTGAACACCCCGCCGAGGACGGTCGAGAGGCCGTCGGCCCGCAGCCCGTCGGCGAGCGACCGCGGCTCGATCTTCCGGTCGGTCATCTCGCCGACCGCGATGAGGTCACCGGTCGTCTCGGTCATCGTCACCAGCGCCACGACCAGCATCGAGATGATCGCCGAGGCGTGGAAGGTGGGTGCCCCGAAGTGGAACGGCGTGCTGATCCCGACCCAGTCGGAGCCGCCGACCCCGCCGAAGTCCGTGAACCCGAACGGCACCGCGACCGCGAGGCCCACCGCGATGCCGATCAGCACCGCGATCCGGCTCAGGAAGGCCGGCGCGAACCGCTGCACACCCAGCACCACGGCCAGTACGAAGCCCGCGAGCGCCAGGTTCTTCGGCTCACCGAAGTCCGCCGCGCCCGCGCCGCCCGCCGCCCAGTTGCCCGCAACCGGCAGCAGCGAGACCCCGATGATCAGGATCACCGTGCCGGTGACGAGCGGCGGGAAGAAGCGGAGCAGCCTCCCGAAGACGGGCGCCAGCAGCACGATCGCGAGCCCCGCGACGATCACCGAACCGTAGATCGCGGGCAGTCCGCCCCCCGTCGTCCCGATGAGGACCATCGGCGAGACCGCCGCGAAGGTGCAGCCCTGCATGATCGGCAGCCGCACTCCGAAGCGCCAGAAACCCACGCACTGGATCAGTGTGGCGATCCCGCACACGAGCAGATCCGCGGTGATCAGATATGCCAGGTCCGCGGGCGACAGCTTCATCGCCCCGCCCACGATCAGCGGAACCGCGACTGCCCCCGCATACATCGCGAGCACGTGCTGGAGCCCGAAGGCTGCCAACTGGCGTACGGGTGGGACCTCGTCGACGGGATGCACGGGTGTGGTGGTTGCCATGGGCACTCCAGGAGCAGCGGGGTGGCGGGGACGCGAGGGCGCGTGGACGCTGAACTTCGGGGGGGGCAGCATCAGACCGTAGGCGAATTGAACAGTTTGTTGATTTCTGACTTGTTGCCGATGTGTGTCCTGTCCACGGAGTTCCCGCCGCCCCGCCGTAGACCCGCGACGCACCCACTGCAGTCTGCGGTGTCCCCGCTACGCCCCTGCTGTCCGCGCCGCCGCGGCCAGCAGCGAAGCCCAGTCCGGAAGCTTGACGACGCCCCGTCCGAGCGAGGCACCCAGTTCCGCCTCGGCCCGTTCGATCGCCTGCCATCCCGCCCACTCGACCGGGGTCAGCCCCTCCGCCCGCAGCGCCACGAGCGGATCCTCGGGCACTTCCCGTCGCAGGAGCGTCTCGGCGTCCTGGAGCAGCGAGGTCACCGTCTCCTTGGCGCACGGCCGGTTGGTGCCGATGACGCCGGTCGGACCCCGCTTGATCCAGCCCGCCACGTACTCGCCGGGTGCGATCGCGCCGTCCCGTACGACCCGCCCGGCGAGATGCGGCACCGTGCCGTGCTGCGCGTCGAACGGCAGCCCGTCCAGTGGCACGCCGCGATAGCCCACCGAGCGCAGCACCAGCTGCGCGTCGATGTCCTCGTACCGGCCCGTGCCCGTGACGCCGCCATGCCCGTCCGGCACCGTCCGCTCGAAGCGGACCGAGTCCACGCGGCCGCCGCCGTCGCCTTCTTTCCCGGCGAGCAGCTCCACCGGGCGCAGGAAGAAGCGCAGCCGGATGCTGCGCGAAGCGGGATTCCGCGGCGGCGCGGAGGCCCAGCCCCGCAGCACCTCCACGTTCCGGCGGTTGGCGGCCGGCAGACCGGAGGGATCGTTGTAGGCCGGATCGAGCTCCAACTCTCCCGGATCCACGACGATTTCGGTGTCCGGCAGGGCGCCCAGCTCGCGCAGCTCCTTCGTGGTGAAGCGGGCCTGAGAAGGGCCGCGACGACCCACCATGCTGATCTCCGTCACCTGGCTCGCGGCCAGCGCGGTGAGCGCCGACTGCGGCATGTCGGTGGGGCTCAGCTCGGCCGCGCCGCGAGCCAGGATGCGGGTGACGTCGACGGCCACGTTCCCCACGCCGATGACCACGGCGGACCGAGCGCCGAGCACGAATCCCTCGGCCCCGGAGTCGGGATGCGCGCTGTACCAGGACACGAACTCGGTCGCCGACCAACTGCCGGGCAGCTCCTCGCCGGGCACTCCGAGATGCCGGTCGGTGGCGGCGCCCACGCAGTAGACGACCGCGTGGTACAGCTCGCGCAGCCGGGCCGCCGGCAGCGCGTCCGGGCCGATCCGGATGCCGCCCAGGAATCGCACCCGCTCGTCCTCCAGGACCGTCCGCAGATTGTTCTGGAGGGACTTGATCTTCTCGTGGTCGGGTGCCACGCCGTAGCGGACCAGGCCGTACGGGCAGGGCAGCCGGTCCAGTACGTCCACCCGCACTCCGGGTACCAGGCTCTGCTGGACGAGCCCCTGGGCGGTGTAGACCCCGCTGGGACCCGAGCCGACGACGGCGACACGCAGCACGCGGAACTCCTTGTCCGAAACCTGAACAGTCCGAGGAGATCGCTGATGACTCCTCCAGGATCGCACCACCGGTGCTCCGCTGACAGGGTCAGGCGCGCGGCTCGTGCGAGCGTGTCCGTTCGTATGGAATGTGATCATGCGGTTACGTTCCGTATGTGCTAGAAGCATCCTCTCTTAATCTGTCCGATCGCCTGGGTGACTCCGACCATCGCGGTCCCGACGGTGCTGTGTCGGTGTCGCCCGCGTGGCAAGTGCGCGAGCGTGAAGGGGTGACCTCCTGGTTCGACGTCCGGCTGGCCTTCGCCGACGGTGCCCGGGTCGATCTGCTCGCGGTGGTGCGCGAGGGCGCTGTGTCGATCGAGGACGTACGGGCCCAGCCCCCGCTCTCCCTCGGTGACCTCGACCTGCTCGCCGACTGGATCGAGGAACCGCTCGCCGCGGCGTGCGGCGTGCGGACCGCGCCGGCGTGCGAAGGGTCGTGCGGGGGAGGGCTCGCACGCGAAGGGTCCCGCGGGGAAGGGCTCTCGCACGAAGCGTCGTGCGAGGAAGGGGCCTCGCGTCGCGCCCGGCCCCCGTTTCCGCGCGGTGTCGAGGGCCGCCGGCTCGTCGCCGAGGAGTACCTCGCGGCTCAGGGCGAAGGTCGCGACCCGGTGCTCGCGGTGATGGACGCGACCGGACACAGCCGCCGCAGGTCCCTCAAACTGATCGCCGGGGCGCGCGACGCCGGATTCCTGACGCCGCGTCATGTGCGCCGGTAGTGCCCTGCGTCCGAAGTTTGCGGGCAGTTCCTGCTGTGCCATGCGGCTACGACATGTCCGTCATCCTGCTGATCTCACTCGCCTGCTGTGCGATCACATCGTCGGCCATCTCCTCGATTTGGATGTTGTTGCCCTGGGCCTTCACATCCGTCGCCATCGTGATCGCGCCCTCGTGGTGCGTGATCATCAGCGTCAGGAAGAGCTGGTCGAATGCCTTGTCCTTGGCCGCGCGCAACTTCTTGAGCTGCGCCTCCGTCGCCATGCCGGGCATCGCCTCGTGCGTGTGCTCCGTGGCGGTGCTCTCCGCGTCGTGCGCCTTGAGCCAGCTCTCCATGGTGGTGATCTCCGGCCCCTGCGCGGCCGCGATCCGTTCGGCGAGCGCTTTCACCGAGCTCGACTCGGCCTGTTTCGCGGCGAGTTCGGTCATCTCCAGCGCCTGCGTGTGATGCTCGATCATCATCCGCGCATACGCGATGTCCGCCGAGTTGGGGGTGTCGTCGTCCGTCCGCTGCTTCTCGGCGTCCTCGGCGGAGAGGGTCTGAGCCGCCTCACCGGGCTTGCCGGGCACGATCACCGAAGGCCCGCTCGTCGTGGGGGACTTGGCCCCGGTGTCGGAGTCGCAGCCTCCCAGAGCGAGTACGACGACCGCCAGCGACGCTGTGACCAGAGACGCGTGGGACGGACGGCGGAAGAGCACAGCGGCCTCCAGGGGCGCACGAAGGGGCGGACACCTCAAGGGCGTTGAGGACTTTCCTAGCATGCCTGCGAACCAGGATGATCAGAAACTTTCATTACGACTGCGTTGCCGCCTGTTGATCTGTGCATGGCGAAGACGATACTGCGGGGTGTGTGAACCGTTCGACTGCGAACGGCTACAAGGGAGGATGCAGTGACCCTGTTGAAAGACCCCCGAACGCGACACAGACGTCTGGGAGTTGTCCTTACCGCGGCCGGACTCCTGGCCGCGCTGCTCACCGCCGGCCCGGCAGCCGCGACCCCCGACCCCGGGGACGGTCCCGCCGTGCAGGAGAAGGTCTCCCAGAGTGACGCCGAGGCCGCGGCGGCGGCCATAACCGCCGGCGAGATACCCGGACAGGACGAGATCGTCCACTCGGCCAACATCGAACCCCTCGTGAACATCCCCAAGGAGGCGCTGCCCGGAACCAACTCGGACCTCGCCTTCCAGGGGAAGTACGCGTTCGCCGGCAACTACGACGGCTTCCGTATCTTCGACATCAGCAACCCGAAGGCGCCCAAGACGGTCGCGCAGGTGCTCTGCCCGGGCTCGCAGAACGACATCTCCGTCTCCGGCAACCTGCTCTTCCTGTCCACCGACTCCTCACGCAGCGACAACTCGTGCGCCAGCACGAGTCAGCCCGTGACGGAGAAGTCGTCGTGGGAGGGCATGAAGGTCTTCGACATCACCGACAAGGCGAACCCGAAGTACGTGGCCGCTGTCGAGACCGCCTGCGGCTCGCACACCCACACGCTGGTGCCGGAGAAGAAGAACGTCTACATCTACGTCTCCTCGTACTCGCCGAACGCCACCTACCCCGACTGCCAGCCGCCGCACGACGGCATCTCGGTCATCAAGGTGCCGCGCAACGCCCCTGAGAAGGCGGCAGTGGTGGGCTTCCCCGTCCTCTTCCCCGGTGAGGGACCGGACGGCGGCGGCAACCCGGGCTCGCCCACCAACCCCGGCGTCTCCAAGACCACCGGCTGCCACGACATCACGGTCCTGCCGTCCAAGGACCTGGCCGCGGGCGCCTGCATGGGCGACGGCATCCTCTTCTCCATCAAGGATCCGGAGAACCCCAAGGTCATCGACAGGGTCCAGGACAACGTGAACTTCGCGTTCTGGCACTCGGCGACCTTCAACCTGGACGCCGACAAGGTGGTGTTCACCGATGAGCTGGGCGGCGGTGGCGCGGCCACCTGCAACGCGGCCATCGGTCCGGACCGCGGCGCCGACGGAATCTACGACATCGTTGGCAAGGGCGACGAGCGCAAGCTCGTCTTCAAGAGCTACTACAAGATCCCCCGCTACCAGGCCGACACCGAGAACTGTGTCGCCCACAACGGCTCGATCATCCCCGTCGAGGGCAAGGACATCATGGTCCAGGCCTGGTACCAGGGTGGCGTGTCCGTCTGGGACTTCACCAACTCGGCCCAGCCCAAGGAGATCGCCTACTTCGAGCGTGGCCCGCTGAGCACCAGCACGTTCTCGGGTGGCGGCTCGTGGTCGGCGTACTACTACAACGGCTACATCTACTCGAACGACATCATCAAGGGCTTCGATGTGCTGAAGCTCAGTGACCGGCGCACCGACCCGGCGAAGCGGGTCAAGCTCCCCGAGCTCAACGTCCAGACGCAGCCGGACTACTTCGACTGATCGTCCGGCCGATCGGACCGGTCGTCGTAGTGAACACCGGGCTGATCGGCCGGCTGTCGGTCGGTCGCGAAGAACCGTGACAGGTCCGTGTCGCACGTCCGGCCGGGCACTTCGGTGTCCGGCGGGACGCCCAACTCCCTTTCCAGGCCGTACCGTTTGAAGAGCTCGGCCCGGAGCGTAGGGATCGGCATCGGGGCGCCGGGCACCACGGCCGCGTACACCGCTCCCATGAGCAGTGCGCGCAGCATCGGGTACTCGGCAGTGGCGTCGGGTGAGCCGAAGCGAGCGACGGTTTCGCTGAGCAGCTGCGCGAGGCGCTGCTGATCCGGGCACTGCATGAATCCCTCGGGCTGCAGGATCCCGGCCATGTGCTGGCGCATCAGCACCGGCTGATCCCGGGCGAGCCCCAGAATCGCGTCGATGGCCCGCGCCATCCGCTCCCGGCCGTCCTCGGTGCGCGGCTCGCGCTCCAGTGCCTCTTCCAGCGTGCGGTGCATCAGCCGGTGCACCGCGGACTGCACGAGCTGGCGCTTGCCGGGGAAGTAGTACGACACCAGTCCGCGCGCAGATCCCGCGCGATCCGCGATGTCGCCGAGCGTCGTCGCCTCGTACCCCTGCTCGCTCACCAGTTCCACCGCGGCCTGCAGGAGCCGTTCCCGGGAACGCCGCCGCAACTCTTCGTTGACGGATCGGCTGCGCGGGGACATTCTGAAACTCCTGCGTTGACTGGCTGTCAGCCAACTATACTCAGCTTGTCCGGACCGAGCCCCTCAATGGGGCCGTTCCGGGCTGCCGTCCGCCTCGGGTGACGCGGGGGATCATCCGAGGCGGACGTGCGGGGCTGGGGCGGCCTCCTCAGCAAGGCGCGGGCCGCACCGGGACGTCAGCTCGTCAGGTCGAGGACAGGCCGCAGCCCGTCCGGACGTTCGGCCACCGGCAGATGGTCCACGAAGTGCACGGCGCAGCCCAGGGTCGCCGCACCCCCGTCCGCAGGACGGCTGTCCCCCACCATCAACGTGTCCTCGGGCGCGACCCCGAGAGCCTGACAGGCGATCGCGAACAGCCGCGGATCCGGCTTCTGGATACCGTGTTCGTACGACAGGACGTACACACCGATGTACGGGTCGAGGCCGTGCGCGCGGAAGACGGGCCGCAGATCCCAGCCGATGTTGCTGACCACACCGATGGCGATCCCGCGCTCGCGCAACGCGCCCAGCACCGCCTCCGCGTCCGGGTAGGGCCGCCAGGCGTCCGGGACCATATGGCGCTCGTACAGCGCGTCGTGCAGCCGGGGATCGGGCAGCGCCACCCGACGGGAGAGCGCGGTGTAGGTGGTCCGATGCGACTCTGCGCTTTCGTCCCGGAGCGCCCACATCTCGCTGAGGCCGGCCGGCAGCGGCTCTGCCGGGGAGGCGCCGCCGGGAAGCGCGCCCGCCGACTCCAGGTCCTGGGCGGCGCGGATCAACTCGGCCTCGGACAGCGGAATGTCGGCCTCCGCCAGCACCGCCCGTAGCCAGGACTCGCTGGACTCGACGCGGAAGAGTGTTCCGGAGAAGTCGAAGAGCACGCCTTTGATCGTCATGAGGGAGATCCTTCGCGGTGCGGCCCCCACCGGTCAAGGCCGCTTTGAGGCGGGCCACCGTGCGTAGGAGGCCACCGCCAGCGCCACCGTCAGCGCGCCGAGAAGCCAGCCGCCCACCACGTCCGACGGCCAGTGGACGCCGAGCCAGACTCGGGTCAGACCGACGCCCACGACCGAGACGACGGCCAGGGCGAGCGCCGTACGCCGAAGGGTGTCTCCGGCGTCGTAGAGGTGCAGCAGCCACAGCAGCAGCCCGCACACCACCGCCGCTGTCATGGCGTGGCCGGAGGGGAAGGCCGCGTAGTGGGCGGAGTCGACGGGATCGGACCAGACGGGGCGTTCGCGGCCCACCGCCGCCTTCAGCCCCTGCTGCACCACTGTGCCCAGCACACATGTGGCCGTCACCCACAGGGCCTGCCGCCATGCTCGATGTCTCCACACCAGCCAGACCACGGCGGCGGCACACAGCGCGCGCATGGTCCAGGGGTCCCACACCCAGTCCGTCAGGATGCGGAACGCCTGGGTGAGGCCGGGTTCGTCGACCGCCCAGGGGTGCGTGGTGCGGGCGATGTCCCCGTCGAGGGTGAGCAGCGGCTGCCAGGAGAACGCGATCAGCAGGACAAGCAGCAGGGTGGGCAGGGCGAGTGCCGCAGCCGTGAGCGCCGCGGTCCGCGGGCCCGGCGGGTGGGGAGGTGCGTCGACAGGCGGGGAGTGCATGGAGTGATCCTCGCTGACGGGCGGGGCCGGAAGCCAACCGCAGGGCGGCCGGTGAACTCGTGCCCCGCGCCCGCGCCGGTCAGCCCCGGGCCCGCAGCCCCGGGACGAACGGGCCCGCGCCCGGTCAGCCCAGGGCTCGCAGCCCCGGGACGAACGTCACCAGGAGCGGGATCACCGGCACCAGCGCGGCCGCCGCGGTGAGCCGCAGGCGCCGTGCCGCCGTGAGCCGGTCCGGGGGAGTGAGGAGGCGGTGGACACGGTGCGGGACGTGGGCCTGCGGGGTGGGGCAGGGGCCGAACACGCCCCGGTCCTCGTTGAGTTCCACCAGGGCGAGGGCGATCGTGAGGCGGCCGAAACGGCGCGACGCCATGTCGTCGGCGGAGAGTTCGACCAGCCGGTGCATCTCGTCGCGGAACGCGGCGAACACCGGAACCTGCGGGAATCCGTTGGCCAGCGCCCCGGAGCAGTGCAGCAGCCAGTCGTGCCGGGCCCGCGCGTGCCCCTGCTCATGGGCGAGTACGGCATCCAGCTGAGGCCCCTTGAGGCGGCGCAGAGCGCCCGTGGTGACGACCAGCCGTGGTGCCGCGCCGGGCAGCCACCAGGCGTCCGGGCGCACCCCCTCCAGGACCACCAGACGGTCGGCGGCGGGCTCCTCGCCGGGCAACAGCGGGGCGCGCAGAAGGAGTTCGCTCCGGCTCTGCCGACGGCGAGTCCGGGCACCCGCGATCTCGCGGACCAGCATCGCCGCGGTCCACACGCCACCGCACGCGAGCGCGACGGCGGTCGCCGCGGCCCACGGACTTCCGGTGCTCAACGCATAGGCGTCCACGACCGCGTGCGGTGCCGGACCGAAGACCTGCCCCCGAACCACCATCCACGCGGCGGCCGCACTCAGGGTCATCGACAGCGCACAGCACAGCAGAACGGCCGCGACCACGCACTGCCACGCCCACAGGGCCACCACCGGTTCGCGGTCCACCCAGTCCGCCCTGGCGAGCAGTCGCGGAGCGACCACGGCAGCCAGCGCGCCGAGCAGCAACAGTGCCGCGGGGACCATCATGGCCGAAGCCTATGAGCGGGATGTCGCCGGAGGATACGGGCCACGACGGCAAAGTGACGTACGCCACGGTCCTGTCGCTGCAGCTGTCCGCGATCCTTCCTGGTCGAGGCAGCTTCCTGCGGTCGTGGGGTCGTCGGTCTCAGAGCGTGACCAGCATGGCCAGCATCGCTATCCCCATGGACAGCCGGCACGCCTGTGACAGCTCGGGGCGGTCGGCCCAGCCGACGGTCCCGGGGCCGCCGACCACGCTGCCCGTCGGCAGCAGCCGCAGACCCGAGCGCAGCACGTACCCGGTGAAGTAGAGCAGGAGCACCCCGGTCAGCAGCGGCACCCCAGAACCGCCGTGGGTGTGCCGGCCCGGAGCGGTGGCCATCACCCCCGCCATGTAGACCATCGCGCAGGCGCCCACCAGGTGGTGCAGGTGGTGCGGGCCTGTACGGGCCACCCACAGGGCTCGTACCGCGGCCGCGCCGAACACGGCGGCGTAGGCGAGCCAGGCCCAGCGCGGCGGCGCGGCCACTGTCGCGGGCACGGCCATCGCGGCCATGCCGAAGCCCATGAGCGCCTCACCACCAGCCGCGCGGCGCTGCTCTTCGACAGAGCTGCGCATCCGCAGGAGGCAGTAGGCCCCGGTCGCCGCGCACAGCGTGACGAGCAGCCAGCCGGGCGAAGCCGGTCCGTGCATCGGGCACCTCCCCGGTCGCCTGCGTCGGACAGTCGGTCAGGGCATGCCCGGCCCGGGCGGGGCGCAAGCGAGCGCAAGGGTGTACGCGGGGGAGCGTACTGAGCGCACCGCAGGTGGAGGCGGCGAGACTTGCGCTTTCCGCGGAGGCAAAGCACGCCGCGGGGCAACGCACGCCGCGCGGGCGCCCTCGCTCGACGAGGGACGCGACCTGCTGGACGGCGTCCTCCCCGATGAGCTCTCCTACGAGACGACGGTCCTGTCGGGCACCGGCCTGGGTCGGCAGTGCGAACTGGCCGACCTGCCGACCGAGTTGCTCGGCCAACTGGAGGGCCGGCTCAGCGTGCCGCGCGCCTGAGGCTCCGGAAACGATCAGACACGCCTAGCCCTCCTCGCCCTCCTCGCCCTCCACACGGATGCCGAAGGCCGCCCCCTGGACGTCCCGTACGACGGCGATCCGGGGGCCGTGCGGCACGGACATGGGCTCCATGAGCAGGTGGCCCCCCGCCAGAAGGGCGGCGTCCGCGGTGGCGTCCACGTTCTCGACGGTGAAGTAGGGCAGCCAGTGCGAGGGGACCTCGTGCGGGAACTTGTCGTCCATGGTCACCATCCCGCCGAAGTCGGCGCCGTCGACACCCCATTGCGGGTAGTGCTCCGAGGCGTTCACCGTCCAGCCGAACACCGTCGTGTAGAAGTCGGTGACCCGGTCGGGGGCTCGGGTGAGCAGCTCCACCCAGCCGAGGGCGCCCGGTGCGTTGAACAGCCCCGCACCGGGGAAGGCCCGCGCCTGCCACAACTGGAAGGCGGCGCCGCCCGGGTCGAACGCGACCGCGAAACGGCCCTGGTCGAACACGTCCGCGGGGGCGAGGACCACTGTGCCGCCGGCCGCCTCCACCGCGGCCACGGCGGCGTCCGCGTCGGCCACGGCGAACGAGACGTTCCAGGCGACGGGCTGCGACTCCTGGTACAGCGGCGCGAGCCCGGCGACCGCGGCGTCGCCGAGGTGGGCCATGGTGTAGCCGCCCGCCTCCTGGCGTGCGTCCGTCTCCGGACGCCAGCCGAACAGGTCGGCGTAGAAGCGCTTGGCCGCCTCCAGGTCGCTGGTCCCCAACTCCGTCCAGCAGGGACCGCCGGTCACCGGCCTGTCGAGCTTCATGAGGGTTCCTTCCGAGGCGAGCCCCCTGAAAACGCTAGCCCCGGGCCGCCGCGGTGGCCATCGGGAGCCTCAGGGCCGAGAGCGCAGCGGATGGTCCGCCGGGATCTCCACGAGCACGATCTCGGTGCCGTCCGGATCCGTGACCCACATCTCGATCAGTCCCCATGGCTCCTTCACCGGCGGCCGTAGGATCTCGACACCGGCGGCCGCCAGTTCCTCGTGTGCCGCGTTCGCGTCCGCGACCTGGAGCCACAGCTTGAGCGCGGGAGACGGCGGGGTCTCGGAGCGTCCCGCGACCTCCAGGAAGCCGCCGCCGAGGAAGTAGACGGTGCCCCGTTCGGGGCCGGTACCGAACTCGCGGTAGACGGCGAGTCCGAGTTTCTCGCCGTAGAAGGCACGGGAGCGGTCCGGATCGGTAGGGCGCAGGAGGGTTCGGCTGCTCAGTACATGCACCATGCAGCCGAAGCCTAGAGGAGGGTTACGCTCGTCGGTGCCCGAGCCGCGCCACCGAACGGAGAACCGCTCCATGGACACCACCGCCTCCAGTGGACTTTCCTTCCGCGATGCCACCGACAGCGATGTGGACGCGCTGGTGGCGCTGATCGAGTCGGCGTACCGCGGGGACTCCAGCAGGGCGGGCTGGACGACGGAAGCGGACATCCTCGAAGGGCAGCGGACCGACCCCCAGGGCGTGCTCGCAGTCATCAAGTCCACCGACAGCAGGCTGGTGACCGTCGAGCGGGACGGCGCGATCGTGGCCTGCTGCCAGCTCGAACACCGCGGCGACCACGCCTACTTCGGTATGTTCGCCGTCAGCCCCGCACTCCAGGGCGCGGGCCTGGGCAAGGTGATCATCGCCGAGGCGGAGCGCCACGCGCGCGAGGTCTGGGGCGCGGAGGAGATGCACATGACGGTGATCTCCGTACGCGATGACCTCATCGCCTGGTACGAACGGCGCGGCTACCGCCGTACGGGAAAGATGACCCCCTTCCCGTACGGCGATGAACAGTTCGGCATCCCGCAGCGCGACGACCTGCAGTTCGAGCTGCTGGTCAAGCCGCTGGCGTGACGTTCACGCGGTGAAACGGCCGGTGCGCTTGATCTCGGGATAGTCGGTGGTCGCGCCGTCCAGTCCCAGGGCGCGCACCAGCCGCAGCTGGTCCTGGGTGTTCACCACCCAGCCGATGATCCGCAGGTCGGCCTTGCGGGCGTGCTCGACGACCTCCAGAGTCAGCCGTCGGATGTTGAGACAGACGGTCGCGGCGCCGACGTCCACGGCGCGGTCCACCACGTCGGTGCCGTACCGGCTCGCGATCAGCGCGGTGCGGGCGCCCGGCACGAGCCGGGCGACCTCGTCGATCGCCTCGTCGTGGAACGAGGACACCTCGACCTGTCCGACCAGGTCCCGCCGGTGCATGACCTCGGCCAGTGCCCGCGCCGCCGCCACGTCCTTGATCTCGGCCTGGATCGGCGTCGTGATGGCGTCGAGCACCTCCTCGAAGACGGGAACGCGCTCACCGCGCCCCGCGTCGAGCGTGCGCAGTTCGGCGAGGGTCTTCTCGGCGATCGGCCCTGACCCGTCGGTCGTACGGTCCACTTCGGCGTCGTGCATGACGACGAGGGCGCCGTCCTTGCTCACATGCAGATCGAGTTCGATCAGGTCGAGGCCCGCGTGCTGGGCGGCGATGAAGGAACGGAGGGTGTTCTCGGGTTCGACACCCATCACTCCGCGGTGACCGATGGTGAGGAAGTTCAAGATGCGGCTCGCTTCCGTCGACGGCGGCTCGGCTCGCGCGTGGTTCCGACGGCGGCGCCCACGCGGCAAGGCCGCAGCCTAATGGCCCTGCTGTGCGATGTACCCGCTCGTACGCGGGCCAATGGCCCGGCCGGTCAGGGAAGACCCGCCCGGCGTTGCCGTGCCAGGTCACTCCGCGGTGGGCGAGTCCCGGCACCGGTTGACTCAGGGCGACGCCCTCGCCGCATCCGGCAGTGGTAGCCGCCAGAACGGTTTCCGGCAGGAAAAATAGCGGTGAAGAAGCGGGCGTGCAGGATAATGCCCCGAGTTCGTGCTTGTGGGAAGGAAGTCCGCTCGCATACGGTGTTCTGACGCGAGGTTCTCCTGTGGAGGGTGGGACATGACGGAAATTCTTGTGCGGGTAGGTGCGGAGGGACAGGTTCCGTCCGTGGTCAGGGTGGTGGACCACCCCGCATGGCCTGTCCTCAAGAATGCCGTGGAAGAGATCCGGCCGTGGCAGGCCAAGGACGGCTCGATCGACTTCGACGCGGAGGGCGCGCCGGGCGCGCCCTCCGCCGATCGGGCCGTACGCCGTGCCGTCGACGCGATCGAGCGGCTCGCCCCGCTGCTGCCGCACGACGCCGCCTACCACGAGGCGCTCGTGAAGGATCTGCGCCGCTGGGCCGACGAGGGCTTCCAGGTGCCCGACTTCCTCGACTCGCTGCTGGCCTTCCGGCCCGCCGCGCACCGTGAGGACGGCCTCCAGCACCTGGTCGTGTTCCCGATGTACACGCAGAACGGCAACCCCGACCGCAACTTCGAAGCGGTCGTGCTGCGCATGGTGTGGCCGGACTGGCTGGCCGAGCTGGAGCGCACCCGCTACGACAACCCGTTGTTCTGCGGCATCACCTTCGAGGACTTCACCGCCGGATACGACACCAACTCGGCCGTTCTCTTCCCGGAGACCATCGCCGTGCGCGAGGCACCCGAGCGCTTCTCCTGGGGCGGCATCTTCTGCGACCGCGAGGCCGCCCGCTTCCGTGCCGTGACCGATGCCGCCGTGGGCATCCTCGGTCTGGAGCTGCCCGTGGACATCGCCGCGATGGTTCAGGACCAGGAGCGCTGCGAGCAGGCCTTCGTGCTCTGGGACATGGTCCACGACCGCACCCACAGCCATGGCGACCTGCCCTTCGACCCGTTCATGATCAAACAGCGCCAGCCGTTCTGGATGTACGGCCTGGAGGAGCTGCGCTGCGACCTCACCGCCTTCAAGGAGGCCGTGAAGCTGGAGGCCGACGGTTTCCCGCAGGGCCGTGACGTGCAGTACGCGGTGCTCTTCGACCGGATGTTCCGCTTCCCCGTCACCGGCGAGCGCGTCCGCAACTACGACGGCCTCGGCGGCCAGCTGCTCTTCGCCTACCTCCACAAGCACGACGTCGTCCGCTGGACCGACAACAAGCTGCACATCGACTGGCAGCGCGCCCCGAAGGTCACCAACCAGCTGTGCGCGGAGATCGAGGACCTCTACCGGGCCGGCATCGACCGCCCCAAGCTCGTCCACTGGTTCAAGGCCTACGAGCTGGTCGCCACCTATCTCGCCCCGCACCCGGGCTCCCGCTGGGCCAAGGGCCCGGACGCCCTCGATGTGACCCAGCCCCCGCGCAAGCTCGTCGACGACGTGCTTCCGGACGAGTTTCCCCTGAGCATGTTCTATGAGGCGCTCGCCAAGAAGCTGAAGCACGTGATCGCCTCCACCAAGGGCATCACCGCGGCGAAGGCCGGGCAGGCCGCCGCGTGAGTGCCCGTGCCGAGGACGTACCGGAGGCGAAGACCATGTCCCACGGAAACGGCAACGGAGCACTCAACGGAGCGGTGATCGCGGTGGCGGGCGCCGGCGGCCCCGCGGGCCGCGCGACGCTGCTGCGGCTCGCCGAGGCGGGCGCGACCGTCGTCGGCTCGGACAACGACCCCGAGCGTCTGGCGGAGGCCGTGGACGCGGCCCGCTACGCGTACGGCGGCGCCAAGGTCGTCGGAGAAACGGTCGATCTGCTCGACCTGCCGTCGACGCGCGACTGGGCCAACCGCGTCGAGAACGACTTCGGCCGCGTCGACGGCCTGGTCCACCTCGTCGGCGGCTGGCGGGGCAGCGAGACCTTCACCAAGACCGTCCTCGACGACTGGGACCTGCTCGAACTGCTGCTCATCCGTACCGTGCAGCACACCTCTCTCGCCTTCCACGAGGCGCTGCAGCGCAGCGAACGCGGCCGGTACGTCCTGACGAGCGCCGCCGGTGCGAGCAAGCCCACCGCGGGCAACGCGGCCTATGCCGCCGCCAAGGCCGCCGCCGAGGCCTGGACGCTCGCCATGGCCGACTACTTCCGCAAGGCCGGGGGCGAGCACGGGCCGACATCCGCGGCTGCCATCCTGGTCGTCAAGGCACTGGTGCACGACGCGATGCGCGCCGAGCGCCCGAACGCGAAGTTCGCGGGCTTCACCGACGTCAAGGAGCTGGCCGACGCCATCGCCGGCGTCTGGGACAAGCCCGCCGGTGAAGTGAACGGAAAACGTCTGTGGCTGACCGAGAAGCCGTGAACCCGCCCAGGACCGATGCCCGGCGTCACCACGACCCGGCCGTCCGGGGCTTCGCCAGCGACAACTACGCGGGGGCCCACCCCGAGGTGCTCGCCGCCCTGGCCCTCGCCAACGGCGGACACCAGGTCGCGTACGGCGAGGACGACTACACCGCCAACCTCCAGCGCATCGTCCGCAGCCACTTCGGAGCCACCGCAGAGGCCTTCCCGGTCTTCAACGGAACGGGTGCGAACGTGGTCGCGCTGCAGGCCGTCACCGACCGGTGGGGCGCGGTGATCTGTGCCGAGAGCGCGCACATCAACGTCGACGAGGGCGGCGCCCCCGAGCGCATGGGCGGCCTCAAACTGCTCACCGTGCCCACCCCCGACGGCAAGCTCACACCCGAGCTGATCGACCGGCAGGCGTTCGGCTGGGACGACGAACACCGCGCGATGCCGCAGGTCGTCTCGATCACCCAGAGCACCGAATTGGGCACCCTCTACACGCCCGAGGAGATCCGCGCGATCTGCGACCACGCCCACGCGCACGGCATGAAGGTGCACCTGGACGGGTCCCGGATATCCAACGCGGCCGCCTCCCTGGACGTCCCCATGCGGACGTTCACCAACGCGGTCGGCGTCGACATCCTCTCGCTGGGCGGCACGAAGAACGGCGCGCTGTTCGGTGAGGCCGTCGTCGTCCTCGACCCGGACGGCGTCAGCCACATGAAGCACCTGCGGAAGCTGTCGATGCAGCTCGCCTCCAAGATGCGGTTCGTCTCCGTGCAGTTGGAGGCGCTGCTCGCCAAGGACCTCTGGCTGCGCAACGCACGCCACGCCAACGAGATGGCCCAGCGGCTCGCCGAGGGTGTGCGCGCGGTGCACGGCGTGGAGATCCTCCACCCGGTGCAGGCCAACGCGGTCTTCGCGCGCCTTCCGCACGACGTGAGCGAGCGCCTGCAGCAGCGCTACCGCTTCTACTTCTGGGACGAGGCCGCGGGCGACGTCCGCTGGATGTGCGCCTTCGACACCACCGAGGACGATGTCGACGGGTTCGTGGCGGCGCTCAAGGAGGAGATGGCCCACCCGTAACCCAAGGAATGGATGCATAGGTATGCGGTGTTCTGGAAAGTAATTGACTCCGGGGTGATCGCGTTCCTATGCTCTGCGGGCATGGAGCTGATCCAGAACACCACAGACCTGTCCGCTTACTTGGCCGCCGACGAGGTCATCGACCATCACCATCCGCTGGTGCGCGAGGTGGCCGCACGGCTCGCCAAGCGATCCATTGACTCGTATGCCTATGCACGATCCGCGTTCGAATTCGTCCGCGATGAGATCCCGCACTCGCAGGACTCCGGCGACCCGCGTGTCACCTGGCGTGCGTCCGACGTGCTGGAGCAGCGCACCGGGATCTGCTACGCCAAGGCCCACGCCCTGGCCGCGCTGCTGCGCGCTGAGGACATCCCGACGGCGCTGTGCTACCAGAAGTTCGGCGAGGTGCACGGGCTCGTCGCGGTGCGGTTCAACGGTGCCTGGCACCGGCAGGACCCTCGCGGCAACAAACCGGGAGTGGACGCGCAGTTCTCCCTGGACGGCGAACGGCTGGCCTTCACCCCCGACCGGGAGTTCAATGAGATGGACTATCCAGTACTGTACGCTGAACCTCACCCGGTTGTGCTGAGCGCCCTCAAGGCCGCCCCCGACCGGCCGCAGCTCTGGCAGACGCTCCCTACCGCACTCTGAGGCAACCATGACCCTCACACTCACCGTGTCCGACGAGGTGCGCGCCCTCGCGCCCGGCTTCACCCACGTCGCCATCGAGGCGTACGGGCTCGTCAACGGGCCCAGTACCGAAGGGACTTCGGCGCTGCTCGACGACGCGGCCCGCCGTCTGGCCGTACGACTGGACGGGCGCCCTCCGCACGAGGACCCGCACATGGCGGCCTGGCGGGAGACCTACACGGCGTTCGGCTCCAAGCCCTCGCGGACCCGCAACTCGGCGGAGGCGCTGGCCAAACGAGCGCTCTCGGACGCCGGACTGCCCCGGATCAACGTGCTCGTCGACGTCTACAACGCCATCAGCGTCGCCCACCTGATCCCCGTCGGCGGGGAGGACATCGACCGCATCCAGGGCGGAATGCGGCTCGTGCGGGCCACGGGCGACGAGGACTTCGTGACCGTCGCGGGCGGCGAGGAGGCCATCGAACACCCCGACGCGGGCGAGGTGGTGTGGTGCGACGACGCGGGGGTGACCTGCCGCCGCTGGAACTGGCGGCAGGGGCCACGGACGCGGCTCACGGAGGAGTCCGTCTCCGCGGTCTTCCTGCTGGAGAGCCTGGCGCCGATGCCGGTGGCCGACGTCGCGCGGGCGGGGGCCGAACTCGCCGAACTCCTGGAGAAGTTCAGCCCCGGGGCGCGGATCACCGTCCACGCCCCGGAGTGACGATTCAGCGCGCCTCGGCCGCCTTCACCTCTTCGGGGGTGGGCGCGGTGCCGCCGAGGTGCGCGGGCATCCACCAGGTGTCGTCCGGCCCCTTGGGCCGCACGGGGTAGGCGCGCTGCGCGGCTTCGAGGAGCTCCTGTACGCGGTCACGCAGCCGCCGGGTGATCGCCCCCGCGTACTGGTCCTTCGGGGCCTCGACGGGCTCGCCGACCCGGATGGTGATCGGGGTGTGGCTGCGCTTGAAGTTGCGCGGGTGGCCCTTCGTCCACAGGCGCTGGGTGCCCCACACCGCCATCGGGATCAGCGGGACGCCGGCCTCCTGGGCCATACGCGCGGCACCCGACTTGAAGCTCTTAAGGGTGAACGACGGCGAGATGGTGGCCTCGGGGAAGACGCCGATGATCTCGCCGGAGCGCAGCGAGTCCAGCGCGTGCTGGTACGCCGTCTCGCCCTGCTTGCGGTCCACCGGGATGTGCTTCATGCCCCGCATCAGAGGTCCGGAGATCTTGTGCCGGAACACCGACTCCTTCGCCATGAAGCGCACCAGACGCTTCTGCGGCAGGGCGGCCATGCCGTCGAAGATGAAGTCCAGATAGCTGATGTGGTTGCTGACCAGCACAGCGCCGCCCGAGCGCGGAATGTTCTCCGATCCCTTGCAGTCGATCTTGAGGTCCCAGGCCTTGAACAACACTTGGGCGAGACCGACGACGGGACGGTAGACAAGCTCTGCCATGGACGGGGTGGACCCTTCTCTCTGCCTGGGGAAGAAGTCCCCCGGCGGAAAAGTTACGCAGCCGTAGGTTTACGGCATTGCGCAGATCGTGCCCGAAGAACGGACGAGTGGCCAGTCCCAGTGCCCGGACCGGACGAGATCCTCGTCACGTCACCCCTAGATCCACCTCGTAGTTTTAAGCCCCCTTTACTCCGCGCGTACTGTGACTCGGCGCACGAGCAGGTACATCTCGCACCCGAGGCAGTAGCCGAACGCGGCATTGAGGAACGCGGCCGCCAGCGCACACGCGGTGGCCGCGAGCCCCAGCCACTGCGGCCCCACCGCATAGCCGACGAGCCCCACGACCGCGAACGCGAGCCCGACCGCCTGCGCGAAACGCGGCGGCTCCGGCGCCTCGAACTCCGTGGGCGGCCCGATCCGCGGGCGTACGGCCTTGCGGAACAGCCAGCCGTACGGAGAGCGCCCCACACCGCCCGCCGCGCCCAGCGCGAACGCCAGCGTCTGCCAGGCGAGCAGCCAGGCGCTGCCGGTGATCAGTACGACCGCCAGCACGAAGGTCGTCACGGCCGCACCGAACCGCGGCCCTCTCACATCGATTTCCATGAACCAAGCATTCCGTACCGGGCGCCGTTCCCGTAGCCGGGAATCTTTGCGGTCTCGTGAATGCTTGTGGAGAAGATGACCGGACTCGTGGTGTGTGTGGCGGTGCTCGCGATGGCGAGCGCCTACGGAGTGCTGCATCGGCGGCGGAGCGGGAGGGTGAGGGTGCGCGGGCGCGACGGCGGAAAGCTGCTCGGCGCGGCGGAGTTGGGGGAGGGGCTCGGTGAGCGGGCCACGCTCGTTCAGTTCTCCAGCGCCTTCTGTGCCCCCTGCCGGGCGACCCGGCGGATCCTCACCGAGGTGGCGGAGCTGGTCCCCGGGGTGTCCCACGTGGAGATCGACGCGGAGGGTCATCTGGACCTCGTACGCGAACTCGACATTCTCAAGACGCCGACCGTGCTCGTGCTCGACGCCGACGGGCGGATCGTGCGGCGGGCGACGGGGCAGCCGCGCAAGGCGGATGTGATCGCCGCACTGGGGGAGGCTGTCTGACGTGGCGACCAAGGTGAGGCACCTCCCAGATACCGGAACGCACTTGACTGCACCCACCATCTATCGTCAGCCTGACCGTATGCCCCCGGAACTCCTTCTGTTCGAGCGCGTCCACGTGGACCTGGCCCGAACCGCGAGCGCGCGCTGTCCGGGCTGCTGAGCAGCCACGGATCAGCCCGTCACCTCTCGTAGAAGGACAAGTCCATGACGGCCACGCCCGACCTCGGCACACCCCAGCTCGCCTCCCCCGAACTGCTGCGCTCCGTCTTCAGGCGGCACGCGGCCGGTGTCGCCGTGATCACGGCTCCCGGCGGCGACGGCCCCGTCGGCTTCACCGCCACCTCGCTCACCTCGGTCTCCGCCCAGCCCCCGATCGTCTCCTTCGGGATCGGTGTCGGTGCGTCCAGCTGGCCCGCGGTCTCCGAGTCCGACCACATAGGCGTGCACATACTCGGGGAGCACCAGCAGGAACTCGCAGGCACCTTCGCCAGGAGCGGCGCCGACCGCTTCGGTGCTTCCACCCGTTGGCGTAACGGCCCCGAAGGTGTTCCGGTGCTCGACGACGTCCTCGCGTGGCTGGTGTGCCGTGTCGTCGCGCGGGTGCCCGCGGGGGACCACCGCATCGTCCTGGCCGAGGTCGTCCTCGGTGACCCGTCGGGCGCCGGCCGCCCGCTGCTCTACCACCAGGGGCGCTTCAACGGCCTGCGCGACTGAACCGAGTCCGCACCTCGGTCCTGTTCGTGGGCGTCCGTGCCTCGGTTCTGTCCGTCGGTTACGCAGCGTTGCGAACGTCACAGTTCAAAGCGCTTGCTTAGTGGGCATCCACTGGATGTACTGGTGAGTAATATTTCGGTCGGAGCGCGGGCCGCCCCGACCGGGATCGGCCGCTTCAGGCGCCTATGCTGCCGATAAGAAGGCAGCCAAAAATTGACGATGCAGTAGGAGAGCCGGCGTGAGCTTGAGGATCGTTGTCACTGTGAAGTACGTGCCCGACGCCACCGGCGACCGGCACTTCGCCGATGACCTGACCGTCGACCGTGACGACGTGGACGGCCTGCTCTCGGAGCTCGACGAATACGCGGTGGAGCAGGCGCTGCAGATCGCCGACGAAGCCGATGACGCCGAGATCACCGTGCTGACCGTCGGCCCCGAGGACGCCAAGGACGCGCTGCGCAAGGCGCTGTCGATGGGCGCGGACAAGGCCATCCACGTCGAGGACGACGGTCTGCACGGCACCGACGTGATCGGTACGTCGCTGGTGCTGGCGAAGGCCATCGAGAAGGCCGGCTTCGACCTGGTCATCTCCGGCATGGCGTCCACCGACGGCACCGCCGGTGTCATCCCGGCCCTGCTGGCCGAGCGTCTGGGCGTTCCGCAGGTCACCCTCCTCTCCGAGGTCACCGTCGAGGACGGCGTGGTCAAGGGCCGTCGCGACGGCGACTCCGCCTCCGAGCAACTGGAGGCCTCCCTCCCGGCGGTCGTGTCGGTCACCGACCAGTCGGGCGAGGCGCGTTACCCGTCCTTCAAGGGCATCATGGCCGCCAAGAAGAAGCCGGTGGAGGCCTGGGACCTGGAGGACCTGGAGATCGAGGCGGACGAGGTCGGCCTCGAAGGCGCCTGGACCAAGGTCGACTCCGCGACCGAGCGCCCCGCGCGCACCGCCGGCACGATCGTCAAGGACGAGGGCGAGGGCGGCAAGCAGCTCGCCGAGTTCCTCGCGGGCCAGAAGTTCATCTGAGAACACCGGCCTGCCGCAGGCTCCCTGACCGCCCCTCATCTTTCGCAAGCAGGAGAGAAGAAGTCCCATGGCTGAAGTTCTCGTCTACGTCGACCACGTGGACGGCGCCGTCCGCAAGCCCACCCTTGAGCTGCTGACCCTGGCCCGCCGCATCGGCGAGCCCGTCGCCGTCGCTCTCGGCGCCGGCGCGGAGGCCACCGCCCCCGCCCTCGCCGAGCACGGCGCGGTCAAGGTCCTCACCGCCGACGCCCCCGAGTTCACCGACTACCTGGTCGTACCGAAGGTGGACGCCCTCCAGGCCGCGTACGAGGCCGTGTCCCCGGCCGCCGTGCTCGTGCCGTCCTCCGCGGAGGGCAAGGAGATCGCGGCCCGCCTCGCGCTCCGTATCGGCGGCGGCATCATCACCGACGCCGTCGACCTGGAGGCCGGCGACGAGGGCCCGGTGGCCACGCAGTCCGCGTTCGCCGCCTCCTTCTCCACCAAGTCCCGTGTGTCCAAGGGCACCCCGGTCATCACGGTCAAGCCGAACTCCGCCGCGGTGGAGGCCGCCCCGGCCGCGGGCACCGTCGAGGCCCTCGCCGTGTCCTTCTCCGAGAAGGCCACCGGCACGAAGGTCACCGCGCGCACGCCCCGCGCAGCCAGCGGCCGCCCGGAGCTGACCGAGGCCGCGCTCGTGGTCTCCGGCGGCCGTGGCGTCAACGGTGCCGAGAACTTCGCGATCATCGAGGGGCTCGCCGACTCCCTCGGTGCGGCCGTGGGTGCCTCGCGCGCGGCGGTCGACGCCGGCTGGTACCCGCACTCCAACCAGGTCGGCCAGACCGGCAAGTCGGTCTCCCCGCAGCTGTACATCGCCTCCGGCATCTCGGGCGCGATCCAGCACCGCGCGGGCATGCAGACCTCGAAGACCATCGTCGCCATCAACAAGGACGCCGAGGCCCCGATCTTCGACCTCGTCGACTACGGCGTCGTCGGCGACCTCTTCGAGGTCGTCCCGCAGCTCACCGAGGAGATCAAGTCCCGCAAGGGCTGAGTTTCCGCCGTACGAGGCATCTGGGCCCCTGCGACCGCTGTTGACGCGGTCGCAGGGGCCCCTGCTCATTTCGGGGCCGGTGTTGCCCAAGAGGGGTGTTGACCGGCGGGAAGGTCCCCGGATAACTTCGTTCTACGGATTGTTGATTCCGTACTGCGGAAAACAGGAGGGCGTGGAATGGGTCAGGGTCAGCAGGAGAAGGTGGCGACCAGCCTCGCGGGCGCCGTCAGCGAGGAGATCAGCGCCTCCCTTGCCCCGGTCGACGCCGAGCTGGAGCGCCACTACCCCGGCGACCCCGGTACCCGGCAGCCCGTCCACACCGTGTACGTACCCGGTGACGCGTTCGCCGCCGATACCGTCCGCACCTGGGGCGACCGGGCCCTCGCGGCCCTCGACGAACACGCCCCGGACGCCGCCTCCTTCGCCGCCGTCCTCGGCCTCACCGACGACCTCGCCAAGCCCGTGTACGACCGCGTGCGGGCCAAACTGGAGCGCGAACCGATCGAGGACCTGCGCATCGACTTCGAGGACGGCTACGGCCCGCGGCCGGACGCCGAGGAGGACGAAGCGGCGGCCCGCGCGGCCCGGCTGATCGCGGAGGCGTACGCGAACGGCACGGCGGCCCCGTACATGGGCATCCGCATGAAGTGCCTGGAAGCCCCGGTCCGCGCCCGCGGCATCCGCACCCTCGACATCTTCCTCACCGGCCTGATGGAGGCCGGCGGTCTGCCCGAGGGGCTCGTCCTGACCCTGCCGAAGGTGACGTACGCCGAGCAGGTCACCGCGATGGTCCGGCTCCTGGAGGAGTTCGAGAAGGCGCGCGGTCTGGAGGCCGGGCGGATCGGCTTCGAGATCCAGATCGAGACCAGCCAGTCGATCCTCGCCGCCGACGGCACCGCGACCGTCGCCCGCATGATCCGGGCCGCCGAAGGACGCGCCACCGGCCTGCACTACGGCACCTTCGACTACAGCGCCTGCCTCGGCGTCAGCGCCGCCTACCAGGCGAGCGACCACCCCGCCGCCGACCACGCCAAGGCGATCATGCAGGTCGCCGCCGCGGGCACCGGCGTACGCGTCTGCGACGGATCCACCAACGTCCTGCCGGTCGGCCCGACGGAGAAGGTCCACGACGCCTGGCGGCTGCACTACGGCCTCACCCGCCGTGCCCTCGCCCTCGCCTACTACCAGGGCTGGGACATGCACCCCGGCCACATCCCGACCCGCTACGCGGCCGTCTTCGCCTTCTACCGCGAGGGTTTCGAGCAGGCCGCCGCCCGTCTCTCCCGGTACGCCAACCAGTCCGGCGGCGATGTCATGGACGAACCCGCCACCGCCAAGGCCCTCAGCGGCTATCTGCTGCGCGGGCTTGACTGCGGGGCCCTGGACATCGCCGAGGTGGCGCGGGTCACAGGACTGACGCGGGCGGAGCTGGAGGGTTTCGCGGTGCCGAGGCGGGGAGATCTGACGATCTCGGCCCAGTAGGGCCTTCGGGGACGCGGGGCTGTGACATTGTGCGGCTCCGCCGCGTGGGCGCGAGCAGCCCCGCACGCTCTGCGGCTTCAGCACGGACGTTGAACCCGGTCGCGTAGCGACCACGTCACAGAGGTCGACTCCCGACACCGGCCGTCACTGCTGCCCCGTAGGGTGGACGCCATCCACTGGCGTGACCAAGGAACGGGGCAGCGGTGTCTTCGGCGGAGAACCAACAGGCGGACGGAACCGGCCGGTTGCTGGCCGGGCGCTATCGCGTGCTGGCCCAACTCGGCCGCGGCGGCATGGGCGTCGTCTGGCGAGCCCGGGACGAGGTGCTGGGCCGCGAGGTAGCCGTCAAGGAACTGCGCACCTTCACGGACGCCGCCGCCCCCGAACTGGCCGACCTGGGCCGCCGGATGCAGCGCGAGGCGCGCGCGGCGGCTCGGGTGCGCCACCCCGGAGTCGTAGCCGTGCACGACGTGGCGGAGGTCGACGGACGACCGCTCATCGTCATGGAACTGGTGGACGGCCCCTCCCTGGACGACGTCCTGGGCCGGCGCGGCACCCTGGACCCCCGCGAAGCGGCCGCCATCGGCGCCAAGGTCATGGACGCGCTCGCCGCGGCCCACCGCGCAGGCGTCCTGCACCGCGACGTGAAGCCGGGCAACATCCTTCTGGACCGCTCCGGCCGGGTCGTCCTCACCGACTTCGGCATCGCCACGATGGAAGACCCAGGTGACGGCTCGGCCACCCACCTGACCCGCAGCGGTGAACTGGTCGGCTCGCTGGACTACTTGGCGCCCGAGCGAGCCCAGGGCAACGACCCGGGCCCTGCGTCGGACGTGTGGGCCCTGGGCGCCACGCTGTACGCGGCCGTGGAGGGGCTGTCCCCCTTCCGCCGTACGTCGACGTGGTCCACGCTCACCGCGATAGTGGCCGAGCCGCTGCCGGAACCCCGGCGGGCCGGGCCGCTGGGCCCCGTTCTGCAGCAGCTCATGCACAAGCAGCCGGCGCAGCGTCCGGACGCCGACCGGGCGCGCGAGCTGTTGGAAGCGGTCGCGGGAGCTCCTGAGACGGACTCCGAGACGAGGGGCCTGAGACGGCCGGAGCCACAGCCGCGTGCGACCACGGAGCTGAGCGTGCCCTCCATACCGCCGGGTTTCGGACCGCCGGAGCCCGTCGTTCCCGCGGCGGCGCCTGTTGCCGCCGTTCCCGCGCAGCCGGTCGCCGTCCGCCCTTCTCCCGCGCCCCGCCGCCGAGGCCGCGCCCTCCTCGCAGCGGCGGCCGTCACCGTCGTCCTCGCGGCGGCCGGCGTCACCGTCGTGCTGCTGAACAGCCCGGACGACACCGGCAACGCGGCCAGACCGGCGCCGCCCCGGGCCGACGGCGCGGCGCCCTCCGACGCAGCCGGCCGCGGGGAGGTGGACCTGTCGGACGACGCCAAACCGACCCAACAGGGCGACAAGAAGTCCGGGCCCCCGGAGGAGAAGCCCAGTCACACAGCCGAGAGTGCTCCGAAGCCGTCATCACAGGCGCCCGTCAACGGCGGTAGCACAGGCGGTACATCGGGTGGAGCCTCGGGCGGCTCCACCGACGGCGGTACAACGGGGGGCGGTTCGAGCAGCTCTCCCACCCCTGATCCCCCTCCCGAACCCGTCTGCGACCCCATCGGCGGCGGCAGGTACAACTGCCAGGTCTGGCGCACCGCCACGTCCTACACCGCCTCCGGCACCCAGGTCGGCACCCTCAACGAGGGCACCAACTACTTCTACTGCCAGCAGAACCTGGGCCGCCGGGAAACCTACGGCGAGTGGACCAACGTCTGGTGGGCCCGGACCGACGACGACAGCGGCAACACCAACGTCTTCGTCAGTGACGTCTACATCCAGGGCGGCGACAACGACGCACCGGTGCCGGGACTTCCGGTCTGCTGAGACCGCACCTACTTCTCCGGGCCGGACGGCATCGCAGGTCCAGCGCTTCGCGCATACGGGGCCCGGGCGACCCATGGCTCAGACCGCGGGCGGCAGTTCCCCCGAGCCGCGGGTGATCAGCCGGGTCGGGAGCTGGATGCGTTCCGGGGTGATGAGACTGCCGTCGAGCTGGCGGAAGAGGCGTTCGGCCGCGGTGCGGCCGAGGGCGGCGGCGTCCTGGGCGACCACGGTGACGCCGGGCTGGAGGAGGTCGGCGAGTTCGATGTCGTCGAAGCCGACGAGAGCGACCGGGCGCCCGCGCTCGGCGATGACGCGGACCACCGTGACGGTCACGCGGTTGTTGCCGGCGAAGACCGCCGTGACGGGGGACTCGCCGGAGAGCATGTCCTCGGCCGCCTTGCGCACCCGCTGCGGGTCGGTGACGCCCAGGGACATCCACGCGTCCTCGACCTCTATGCCCGCGTCATCCATCGCGGCGCGGTAGCCGCGCAGTCGCTCGGCGGCCGTGTGGATACGGGGCATGTCACCGATGAAACCGATCCGGCGGTGGCCATGGGCGATGAGATGGGCGACGCCGCCACGGGCCCCGCCGAAGCTGTCGGACAGCACGACATCGGCATCGATCCTGCCCGCCGGGCGGTCCACGAACACCGTGGCGACGCCCGCCTTTATCTCGGGTTCCAGATAACGGTGGTCGTCACCGGCGGGAATCACCACGAGCCCGTCCACCCGGCGCGCGCAGAGTGCGAGGACCAACTCCTGCTCGCGGTCCGGGTCCTCGGCGCTGGAACCGTTGATCAGCAGCGCGCCGTGGGCACGGGCGACCTCTTCGACCGCTCGGCTCAGCGGCCCGTAGAACGGGTCCGCGAGATCCTCCAGGACGAGACCGATGCTCGCTGTGCTGCCCTTGCGCAGCACCCGCGCGCTGTCATTGCGGCGGAAGCCCAGGGCGTCGATGGCCTCCTGGACGCGGCGCTCGGTGTCCGGGGTGACCCCCGGTTCGCCGTTGACCACACGTGAGACCGTCTTGAGACCGACCCCCGCGCGCGCGGCGACATCCTTCATGGTGGGACGGTTGCCGTAGCGGTTCTCGGATCGGCGGGCGGTCTCTGCCACGATGCGCTGTCCTGTCCTGTCGTCCACGGGGATGCGTCGCTCCATAAAGAATGATCCATGAGAATGGACTAGGGGGATGCGTCGGTCCATGGGGTTGTATGAGGATGTGGCGTCGAGCATAGAGCCTGGACAACGTTGTCAGATGCGGGAGACACTGTCCACCGCATTCTCCGGCCTGCGTCTTCCCCCAGAGGCGCGTCGTTCGATCCTGTTTCCGGCCGGGGACACGGGCCCGCAGCGCGGCGGGCCCGATTCGACACCGCCTTGGGAGATCTGACACTGATGCACACCGACCTCGTGGCCGCGCTCGACATCGGCGGCACCAAGATCGCCGGAGCGCTGGTGGACGGCCACGGCCGGATTCTCCTCCGCGCGCAGCGTGCGACGCCCGCGCAGGAGGACGGCGACACCGTGATGGGGGCCGTGGAGGAAGTGATAAGCGAGCTGACCCTCTCCCCGCTGTGGAGCAGGGCGGGCGCCGTCGGTATCGGCAGCGCGGGACCCGTGGACGCCTCGGAGGGCACGGTGAGCCCGGTGAACGTACCGGGCTGGCGTGGCTATCCCCTGGTCGAGCGGGTTCGCAGGGCCACGGCCGGCCGGCCCGTCGAGCTGATCGGCGACGGCGTGGCCATCACGGCGGCCGAGCACTGGCAGGGCGCGGCACGCGGCCACGCCAACGCGCTCTGCATGGTCGTGTCGACGGGTGTCGGCGGCGGGCTGGTCCTCGGCGGCAAACTGCACTCGGGACCCACCGGAAACGCGGGCCACATCGGCCACATCAGTGTGGACCTCGACGGCGACCTCTGCCCGTGCGGATCCCGCGGTTGCGTCGAGCGCATCGCGAGTGGCCCGAACATCGCGCGCCGCGCGCTGGAAGGCGGTTGGCAGCCAGGTCCGGACGGCGACACCTCGGCGGCCGCGGTGGCCGCCGCCGCCCGCGCGGGTGATCCGGTCGCCACCGTCTCCTTCGAGCGTGCGGCGCAGGCCCTCGCGGCGGGCATCGCGGCGACCGCGACCCTCGTCGAGATCGACATCGCCGTCATCGGCGGAGGCGTCGGCAAGGCCGGGGACGTCCTCTTCACGCCACTGCGCAAGGCACTGGCCGACTACGCGACGCTGTCCTTCGTGCAGCGCCTGACCGTGGCGCCCGCACTGATGGGCACGGACGCCGGTCTGGTCGGTGCGGCGGCGGCCGCGCTCACCCGGGGGGCGGACACGACCGCCGCAGGTGTGAGCGGCTGACCCGGTGGCGGCCGGGCGGCGCTTCAGCAGGTGAGCTGCGCGTCCGCCCAGTCGCCGTGGTCCGAGGTGCTCCCGTCACCGCCGTCGGTGACGACGAGACGCACCGTCTGGGCGCCCCTCACGTCGGCCGAAATCGCCTGCGCAGCCTGGGCGTTGCTGAGTACACCCGAGGCGGCCATCTTCGTGCCGTCCGCCCAGATCTCGAAGGCGACGGAACCGTCGTCGCCTTCCTCGTCGTCGACACCGACCTGAGCGGTGACGGTCTCGCACGCCTTGCCGGTGTAGTACTCGACGCTGCTGTCGGCGTGCACGCCGAGCCCCTTGGCGTACACGACACCGTTGACAGTCATCGGATTCCCGTCGCCCGCTTCGTTCTCACCGTTGCTGGTGTTGCGCTCAACAGGGCCCCAGCCGTTGGTCGTCGACAGCCACGGCAGGTCCCCGAGAGAGGAGACTCCCGCGGGCGGCGCCACGACGACGGACGCCGTCAGAGGCAGCACGTTTTCGGCACGCACTCCGGTGGGCGAGCGATAGCTCGCCTTGAGCGTCAGGTCGTACGAGTCCGCGGGCGTGCCCTTGGGAGCGGTGACCTGCCATGTCGTACGCAGCGATCGGCCCGTCGGCAGCGTGTGCGTGCCGGCCGGTGAGGTCGCCTTGACCGCCCAGCCGGCGGGTCCGCTCAGTTTCACGGAGACCTGCGCGGCGGCCGTACGGCCGAGGTCGGTGACGGTCGACGTCAGCTTCACGGGCTTGCCCGCCTCGACCAACAGGCCGCCGTCCAGGCCGAGTTCGACGGCGGGCGGGTTCTTGGCCCACTTGGCGTCGGTGGAGACGCGTACGAGCACCGTGCCGTGCGCGGGAACGGTCGCCGAGATGGTGCCCGCGGTGTTGTAGCTCTTGTGCTGCCACAGATCGCGCACGGTGTAGGCGCCCGCGGCGGGCAGTCCGGCGGCCCGCGCGGTGGTGGCGACGCGCTGCGCGCTGCCGGTCTCGTTGAACAGCGCCACTGTCCGGCTGCCGTCCTTCATCTCCTTGGCGACGACCCAGCGCCCGCCTTCGGAGGAGAGCACCGTGCCCTGCTTGCCGAGCGGGTCCTGGTCGACGGCGATGACCTCCTTGTTGCCGAGGATGTCGAAGGTCGCGTCGGACGCGTCGCGCAGGTCGGAGCCGATGAGGAGAGGCGCGGCCATGATCGACCACATGGAGAAGTGCGAGCGGTACTCGGTGTCGGTCATGCCGCCGTTGCCGACCTCCAGCATGTCGGGGTCGTTCCAGTGTCCGGGACCGGCGTACTGGGCAAGGGGCAGGTTCTGCTTGAGGATCGACAGCATCGAGCCCCAGTTGTCACTGATGTCACCGGTCGTACGCCACAGATGTCCGACGTCGGACGCCCATTCCCAGGGCTTGTTCTGGCCCCACTCGCAGAGGCTGTAGACGATCGGGCGGCCCGTTGTCCCGGTGGCCGCCAGTAGGGCGTCGCGCATGGTCGTATAACGCAAGCGGGCGTCCACGCCCTGGTTGTTGCAGTTGTCGTACTTGAGGTAGTCGACACCCCAGTCCGCGAACTGCTGGGCGTCGCTGTACTCGTGGCCGAGCGCACCCGGGAAGCCCGCCTCGTTGCACGTCTTGGTGCCGGCGCTGGTGTAGATGCCGAGCTTCAGCCCCCTGGAGTGGACGTAGTCGGCAACTGCCTTGATTCCGTTGGGGAATCGAACGGGATCGGGCACCAGCTTGCCGTTCGCGTCGCGGGACTGCAGAGCCCAGCAGTCGTCCAGATTGACGTACTGGTATCCGGCGTCCTTGAGCCCCTTCTCGACGAAGATGTCGGCGATCCCCTTGACCATGTCCTCGTTGAACTCGGCGCGGCAGTGCGTGGAGTTCCAGTTGTTGAAGCCCATGGGCGGCGTGAGGGCCAGCCCGTCGTCCACGGTCGGGGCGACATCGGCGGCGGCGGGAGCGGCGACGGTGGGAGCGGGGGCGGCCAGGGCCGGCGCGGCGGGGCCGAACGTACACAATAATCCTGCGGTGAGAGCTCCGACCACTCTTCGGCGGGCTGTGCGGGTGTGAAGGCGACGCATCGTTACGTTCCTCCGAGCACGCGAAAGGTGGGATGACGTCATGTCTGTGTCATCTCTGTGCGTTTACGGTAGGACGTGTCGGACCTTGTTGGAAGGGTTGCGTCAGGACGGACGTCACGCGATAACAGGCTGTGCGAAATATGGTCAGAACCCTTGACGGTGCCCTCGAATGAGAGTGAGATCCAAGCCTCTTGTTCGGTTGTGTTGCTAGACGGCCGGGGAGGTGGACAGGGGTGCAGCTTGAGGTGAAGAGGCTGATCCTGTTGCAGGCGTGCTCGAACATCCGATGTCCTGGCTAAGTCACTTGGGTGGCGCGGGTGTTGGAGTCGTCACGGTCACGCGCTCGGCGCCCTGCCTTTGGTGACCTGCGATGGACCTGCCGGAAACGGGAACGAAGCCTGCGGGGGGATCAACGCACCTCGGACGTGGTCCCCAACGCTCTGGGCTCGTCGTAGGGCTGACGCCGTTCTACTCGCAGCCGACGCCGTCCCCGTCGCGGTCGAGGTGGCGGCCGTAGCCGGGTTCGCCCACGTGCACGGGAGCGGCTCCCGCGGCGCGGGCGGCGGCGCAGTTGCCGTAGTACACGTCGTCTCCGCCTCCGCCGCTGTCGTCGGTGTCGCCGGCGGCGGGTTGCGCGGTGACAGTCGTTCTCACTGTCGTCGTCGCCCGGACCGTCACGGTGGCTGCGGGCTTCGGGGTCGCCGTCGCCGTCGTCGTCGCGGTTGCGGTGGCAGTCGTGGTGGCGGTGACCGTGACCGGCGGCTGGGGAGCGGCCGCTGCGGGCTCCTTGTCGTCTCCGTTGGCGCTTATGCCTATGCCGATGCCTATGAGGAACGCCACGGCGAGCGCAGGCAGGAGGAATCGTTCGCGTGCCGAGCTGAGGCCGCGGCGGGCAGGTGCGGGCGACGGTGGTGTGTACGGGTTGGTCATCTTGTCCCCCCAGGGCTGTTTCGAGGGGGATGACGGTAGTGCTGCGGATGTGCCCGATGGTGTGAAATTGGGTTGCGTGACTCACCCGTTACTGATGTCCGGCTTCGCAGTTGAACCGGGCATGAAGAAGCGAAGCATGCTTGCCATTGCCTCCCTGGCCGCCGGATTCGTCGTCGCGGCGGTCACGCCCTCCCACGCCGACACGGACGTACTCGACAACCTGGACGTCAACGACACGCTCAGCACCCTCGATCACACCGTCAGCAGCGACAGCCTGGCGTTGGACGAGGGTGCACTGGGCGGGAGCAGCTGAGAGGTTCGATCCGCGGCGCCGGTGTCCCCTGGGCGGGGGCGCCGGCGTCTTGCTTGCGGCTCCCTCATCAGGGGCTGGTTTCCGTGGCAGGGTGAAGCGGGCAAGCCTCAGGGGGCCAACAGAAGAGGGGGAACCGTGATCGTCTGGATCAACGGTGCGTTCGGTGCGGGGAAGACCACCACCGCACGGGAACTGATCGAGCTGATCCCGAACAGCACGCTCTTCGACCCCGAGGTCATCGGTGGCACGCTTCCGCAGCTGTTGCCGCCCAAGCGCCTCGCCGAGGTCGGCGACTTCCAGGACCTGCCGATCTGGCGACGCCTCGTGGTCGACACCGCGGCCGCGCTGCTCGCCGAACTCGGAGGTGTCCTTGTGGTCCCGATGACCCTGCTGCGTCAGGAGTACCGCGACGAGATCTTCGGCGGTCTCGCCGCGCGCCGGATCCCCGTGAGGCATGTGCTCCTCGCCCCGGCGGAAACGATCCTGCGCAAGCGAATAGCGGGACGTGAGGTTCCCCTGGAGCTGCCCGACGGTGAGATACGGGTGCGCCAGTGGTCCTACGACCACATCGAGCCCTACCGCTCAGCCCTCAGCTCCTGGCTCCTCGCCGACGCCCACCCCGTGGACACCGGCGCGCTCACCCCGTACGAGGCCGCTCTGCGCATCGCCGAGGCCGTACACGCCGGTGACGTGCCCGTGTGCGAGATCGTGCAGACCCCCGAACCCACCGCGGAGACCGTCGCCGCCGGGGTGCTCCTCTTCGACGAGCAGGACCGTGTCTTGCTCGTCGACCCGACGTACAAGGCGGGCTGGGAATTCCCCGGCGGTGTCGTCGAGCCCGGCGAGGCTCCCGCGCGCGCGGGCGTACGCGAGGTCGCCGAGGAGACCGGCCTGCAGCTCGAGGACGTACCCGCTCTGCTCGTCGTCGACTGGGAGCCGCCCGCGCCGCCCGGCTTCGGCGGCCTGCGCCTGCTCTTCGACGGCGGCCGACTCGACGCCGCCGCCGCCGGGCGCCTGCTCCTCCCCGGACCCGAACTGCGCGACTGGCGCTTCGTGAGCGAGCAGGAAGCGGCGAATCTGCTGCCCCCGGTGCGCTACGAGCGGCTGCGGTGGGCACTGCGGGCGCGGGAGCGGGGGGCGGCGCTGTACCTGGAGGCGGGGGTTCCGGTCGGTTGACACGGTCGGCACGAGGTGACGTCAGGGGCGTCGGGAACTGCCGAGCCGGAGCAGTTCCTCCGCCGGATACGGCGTCCGCGGGGTCTCCTGCCGGAGCCGGTGCCGAGGGGCTTGGCGGTCGCCACCAGGTCGCCGAGTTCGCGATCGCCGTACTGGGCCAGGGAGGTGGACATCTCACTGTGGATGCCGAGGCGCACTGCGTGTGTCAGGTCGGAGGTGTCCACCGCGCCAAGATTGCCACCTCTGCTTGGGTTGTGAGTCTCCGCGGGGGGTTGCCGCCCGGCCGACTCTCCCCGCGTGGCGCAGGGCCCTCACCAGGGGCGAGGGCCCTGCGCCGGGGCGACCGGCTCAGCCGCCCGCCCGTGTGCTCAACTGGCCGCGTAGTTCCGGAGGAAGAGTGCCTCGGCGACGGAGAGGCGCTCCAACTCGTCGGGGAATACGCCCTCGTTGGCCGCGTGGATCTGTGCCTCCGGCTCGCTGAGGCCGATGAGGAGGATCTCGGTCCGCGGGTACAGCGAGGCGAGGGTGTTGCAGAGGGGGATGGAGCCGCCCATGCCCGCGTACTGCATTTCCTGGCCCTCGTACGCGATCGACATCGCCTCGGCCATCGACGCGTACGCCGGGCTTGAGGTGTCGGCGCGGAACGGCTGGCCCTCGCCGATCTGCTCGGTACTCACCCGTGCGCCCCACGGCGTGTGGGCCACCAGGTGGGCCTCGAGGAGCTTGGTCGCCTCGGCCGCGTCCACGCCCGGCGGCACCCGCAGGCTGATCAGCGCGCGGGCGCCCGCCTGCACGGACGGGGTCGCGCCGACGACCGGCGGGCAGTCGATGCCGAGGACGGTGACGGCCGTACGTGCCCAGATGCGGTCGGCGACCGTGCCGGTGCCGATGAGCTGCACCCCGTCGAGCACCTTGGCGTCTTCACGGAACACCTCTTCCTCGTACTGCAGGCCGTCCCACTCCGTGTCGTCGGCCAGCCCGTCGACCGTCGTCGAACCGTCCTCGGCGCGCAGCGAGTCCAGTACGCGGATCAGCGCGGCGAGAGCGTCGGGCGCCGCGCCGCCGAACTGGCCCGAGTGCAGGTTCCCTTCGAGGGTGTCCACCGAGACGCGTACGAGGGTCATACCGCGTAGTGTCGAGGTGACCGTCGGCAGACCGGCCCGGAAGTTGCCGGCGTCGCCGATGACGATGGTGTCGGCGGTCAGCAACTCGGGGTGCTCCTCGGCGTATGCCTGAAGGCCGCCCGTGCCCTGCTCCTCCGAACCCTCGACGATCACCTTGACGTGCACGGGCACGCCGCCGTTCTCCTTCAGCGCACGCAGCGCGAGGAGATGCATCACGACACCGCCCTTGCAGTCGGCGCTGCCCCGCCCGTACCAGCGGCCGTCGCGCTCCGTCAGCTCGAACGGCGGCGACACCCAGGCCGCTTCGTCCAGCGGCGGCTGCACGTCGTAGTGCGCGTACAGCAGGACGGTCTTCGCGCCCTCGGGACCGGGCAGGAACCCGTACACCGACTGCGTGCCGTCAGGGGTGTCGAGCAGCGCCACGTCCTGGAAACCCTCGGCGCGCAAGGCGCCGGCTATCCAGTTCGCGGCGCCCTCGCTCTCGCTCCTGGGGTACTGATCGAAGTCCGCCACCGACTTGAAAGCCACCAGTTCGGTGAGCTCCGCCTTCGCCCGGGGCATCAGGGAGGCGACGGTCTCGGCGACCGGATTCGACGACATGGGCACGCTCCTTGTGGGTGCGACGTTGTACTTCTGTACAGGTGATCGTGCGGTGTGTAAGCGTCTCCCGGTGTGCAGGGCACCTACGCTGCCGATCCTCCCACAGTGGCCTGCGGCGATGCCCGCCGTAGGATGCGGGAGACACGTGCGGCAGACGGCTGGACTGGGAGCAAAAGACCATCGTGAGCAGCGAGAACTCTTCGGCGGACGACGGGCAGCGGGTGTGGGACGTCGTCGTGGTCGGCGCGGGGCCCGCAGGCGCCTCTGCCGCCTATGCGGCAGCGGTCGCGGGACGCAGCGTCCTGCTGCTGGAGAAGGCGGAGCTGCCGCGCTACAAAACGTGCGGCGGCGGAATCATCGGCCCCTCACGCGACTCGCTGCCGCCCGGCTTCGAACTGCCGTTCCGTGACCGCGTGCACGCGGTCACGTTCTCGCTGGACGGGAAGTTCACGCGCACCAGGCGCTCCCGCCAGATGCTCTTCGGGCTGATCAACCGCCCCGAGTTCGACCAGCAGCTGGTCGAGTTCGCACAGAAGGCGGGCGCCGACCTGCGTACGGGCGTCACGGTCTCGCGCGTCGAACAGCACGGTTCCGCCGTACCGGACCGGCGTACCGTAGCCGTCGTCCTGCAGGGCGGTGAGACGGTGCTGGGACGGGCGGTCGTCGGCGCGGACGGCAGCGCCAGTCGCATAGGAGCGCACGTCGGTGTCAAGCTCGACCAGGTGGACCTCGGCCTGGAGGCGGAGATTCCCGTCCCGGAGACCGTCGCCGAGGACTGGGCCGGACGCGTGCTCATCGACTGGGGGCCCATGCCCGGCAGTTACGGCTGGGTGTTCCCCAAGGGTGACACGCTCACCGTCGGTGTGATCTCCGCGCGCGGTGAAGGCGCGGCCACCAAGCGGTACTTGGAGGACTTCATCGCCCGGCTCGGGCTCGCCGGTTTCGAACCGAGCATCTCCTCCGGTCACTTGACTCGCTGCCGCGCCGACGACTCGCCGCTGGCGCGCGGCCGGGTGCTGGTGTGCGGGGACGCGGCGGGCCTCCTCGAACCCTGGACCCGCGAGGGCATCTCCTTCGCACTGCGCTCCGGGCGGCTCGCGGGGGAGTGGGCGGTGCGGATCGCCGAGGCGCACGACGCGGTCGACACGCGGCGCCAGGCATTGAACTACGCCTTCGCGATCAAGGCGGGACTCGGCGTCGAGATGAGCGTCGGCAAGCGGATGCTCTCGGCCTTCGAACGCCGACCGGGTGTGCTCCACGCGGTGATCACGGGCTTCAGGCCTGCCTGGAGTGCCTTCGCCGGCATCACGCGTGGCTCGACCTCGCTCGGCGAGGTCGTCCGCTCCCGCCCGATCATCGGGCGCGCGCTGAACGCGCTCGACCGGTAGATTCCGGGCCCGGGGCCCGGTAGGCGGTCACGGCTTGACCGTGATCCGGAACACCGGGTGCCTGGGCGCGGCGGCGAGGAGTTCCTCGTCGCTGGAGTTCACATCGACGTCGCCGAAGAACCGGCCTACCTCCCAGCCCCACTTCTTGAGGTAGGTGCGCAGGACCACCGGCTTCTCGGCGTCGGCCAGCTCGACCGCCGTGAACTCCTGGGTCCGGCGACCGACCTGGAGCCGCCCGCCGCCGGCCGCCCGCAGATTGCGCACCCATTCGGAGTGGCCGCGGGCGGAGATGAGGTAGGGGCCGCCTTCGTACGGGAGCGGGTTGACGGGAACCTTCCGCCACTCGCCGCTCTTGCGGCCCTTGACGGAGAGCTCGGCGCTGCCGAGGAGGCTGACGCCGTGGCGCGCGAGCCAGCCGACGAAGCCGTTCATGGCCCTGTCGAAGGGCTTGGGCTTGAGGTAGTGGGCCGACGACGACATGGTTCCTCCTGGGGTTTGGAGAGCACTGCTCTCGTTTGAGAGCAGTCTGTACGAGATCGGTGATCCAAATCAAGAGCACTGCTCTCTATTTCGTGCGGTGCTCTCTTTTTTGTGCGGTGCTCTCTTTTTTGTGCGCTGCTCGCGATGTCCGGCCTCGCGCCCCGCGCCAGGTGCCACGGAAGCACCGCTCCGCTTTCAGATCACCGCTCTCCTTTGTGTGCACTGATCCGGAAACATGGCACACTGCCCCGCATGAGTACCGCACGAGGGGCACGCGCCCGAGCCAGGATCGAGGTCGCGGCGGCCATCAAGGAAGAAGCGCGCCGTCAGCTGGCGGCGGAGGGCGCCGCCAAGCTCTCGCTGCGGGCCGTGGCCCGCGAGCTCGGCATGGTCTCCTCCGCGCTCTACCGCTACTTCCCCAGCCGTGACGACCTGTTGACCGCACTCATCATCGACGCGTACGACTCCCTTGGCGAGGCCGCGGAGTCGGCGCACGCCCGAGTCGCCGGCACCGCACCCCGCGAGCGCTGGACAGTGGCCTGCGTGGCGGCGCGCCGCTGGGCACTGGAGCATCCGCACGAGTACGCGCTCATCTACGGGTCGCCCGTGCCCGGGTACACCGCACCGGATACGACCGTCCCGGCCGCGTCCCGTGTAGGCCTGCTCCTGATCGGCATCGTCCGCGACGCGTACCAAAGCAAGGGGGTCGCCCGCCCCCGTCTGCCCGCCGACCTCAAGACCGAGGCGCAGCGGATGGCCGCCGACCTCGCGCCCGACCTCCCGCCCGAGGTCGTCACGGCGCTCGTGGCAGCCTGGGCGCAGCTCTACGGGCTGATCAGTTTCGAACTGTTCGGCCAGTTCCACCGAGTCGTCGAGGACCGCGAAACGTTTTTCAGGCACGCGGCGGATCAACTCGCCCACGGTGTCGGCCTGGTGTTCCCTCAGCCCGCCGAAGCGGTGGCCAAGGGACCCAGCGGCTCCGGGTCCTGACGCAGAATCCGCGCGTGCAGCGAGCGCAGCGCCGGCCCGGGGTCCGCGCCCACAGCCTCGGCAAGACGTTGCCGTACGCCTTCGTAGGCGACCAGCGCGTCCGTGGGCCGGCCGGTCCGGTACAGCGCGAGCATCAGCAGTTCCGCGAGCCGCTCGCGCAAAGGGTGCGCGGCGACCAGCCGGACGAGCTCATGGACGTACTCGAAGGACCTGCCGAGTTCGATCTCGCCGGCCAGCCGTGCTTCGAGTACCGTGAGCCGCTTCTCCGCCCACCGGAGCCGCTCGGCCGCCAAGTAGGGCGCCTGCAGCCCCTCCACGAACTCGCCGCGCCACAACTCCTCGGCATCTGCGACCAGTTCGCCCGCGCGCCGCAGCTCCCCGGCGTCCCGTGCCGCCAGCGCCGCGCTCACCAATTTCCGCCGCTCCCGCAGGTCGTCGGCCTCCGCGCCGGTCAGCCGGTATCCGCTGCCCGTCCACGCCAGTTCCACCCCGTCGCCGAGGGCGCGGCGCAGCCCGGAGACGTACTTCTGCACGAGATTGCGGACATGCGCGGGCCGGGCGCCGCCCCACACGGCCTCGACCAGACCGTCGTAGGAGATCGGGCGCCCGTCCTGCAGCAACAGCACCGCGAGGACCGCGCGTTGCTTGGGCGGGCCGAGGAGAATCTCTGACCCGTCGCGCAATGCGCGGAGCGGGCCCAGCAGTTCGAAGCGCAGACCGTCTTGCGAGCTGTGCGGTGTCCCGTCACCCATGGGTTCGAGGTTAGCCCGGACCCTGCGAAGCGCGGCTCCGGTATTCCAGTGGATCTTCCAGCGGATGGTCAGTGGTGCCGGTGACCGTGGCCTGGCAAGGACCTCCGGAGAAAGGCCACCACGATGTTGACCCGCCTCGGCCGGCAGGCGGTGCGGCGCAGTCGCGCCGTTCTGCTCGGCGCGCTCCTCGTCCTCCTCGGTCTCGGCGCGTACGGCGCGGGAGCCCAGGACGACCTGGACCTCTCGCGCTGGAGTGCGCCCGGTACGGAATCGGTGCGGGCGGGTGAGGTCCTGCGCGAGGAGTTCGGCACCGGCAATCCCAATCTCGCGCTGCTCGTCACGGCACGCGACGGCGACGTGGACAGCTCCGGCACGGCCGGTGCGGCCCGCGCCCTGGCCGCCGAGGTCGAGAGCCTGCCCCTGGTCACCGACGTCACCTCGTACTGGGATGCCGGCAGCTCCGCCCTGCGCAGCGCCGACGGCACGCGTGCCCTCGTACTCGTGCGCCTTGAAGGCAGCGCGACCGAGACCCGCCAGGAACTCGCCGCTCTCTCGCCCCGGTTGACCCGGAGCACACCCGAACTCACCGTGCGAGTAGGGGGACAGGAGGAGATCTCCCGGCAGGTCGGCGAGCAGGCCCGAGCCGACTTCCTGCGCGCGGAAGCGCTGGCGATCCCGGCCGTCGTACTCCTGCTGATCCTCGTCTACCGGCGTACGGTCGCCGCCCTTCTGACCGTTGCCGTGGGCTTGTTGTCGGTGTTCGGCACGCTTGCCGGGCTGCGACTGCTCGCACAGTTCACCGAGGTGTCGACGTTCGCGGCGAATCTCGCGCTCGTGCTGGGTCTCGGACTCGGCGTCGACTACAGCCTGTTCGTGATCAACCGGTATCGCGAGGAACGCGTGGCCGGGCACCCGCAGCAGGCCGCCGTCGTGCGGGCGACCGCCACCGCCGGACGCACGGTCGTCTTCAGCGGAGTCACGGTGGCGGTGTCGCTGTGTGCGCTGCTCGTGTTCCCGTTCTTCTTCCTGCGGTCGTTCGCGTATGCGGGCGTCCTCGTCGTTCTCACGGCGGTGGCCGGAGCGGTGCTCTTCCTGCCCGCTGCCCTGGCCCGCTGGGGCCACCGTGTGGAACGCCCAGCCGCACCCGCCGCCGGCTTCTGGCACCGCACCGCGCTCCGTGCCATGCGCCGCCCGCTCGTCACCGGCGCCGGAGTCCTCACCGCTCTCCTCCTCGCCGCGTCCCCCGTGCTGGGCCTGCGCTTCGGGCTCCCCGACGAACGGACCCTGCCCGCCGGCACCTCCTCACGCACCACGTCCGAGATCGTCCACGAGGAGTTCCCCGCCGAACCCACCGACACCGTGCAGGTCGTCCTCGACAAGCCGGCCGACACCCGCGAGTACGCCGCCGAGCTCTCCCGGATCCCGGGGATCTTCCAGGTCGACGCCCCGCAGGGCGCCTACCGCGACGGGCGGCGCACCGGCCCGCCGGGCCAGGACGGGCTCACGGCACCCGACGGCCGCGTACGCCTCGCGCTCATCCCCACCCAGGGGGCGATGCACGGCGACGTACCCGCGCTCGTCGAACGCGTCAGGGACACCCCGGCACCTGCCCGTGCACTCGTCGGCGGCTACCCCGGCGAGACCACCGACTTCCGCTCGACGCTCCTGGACCGGCTGCCCCTCGCGATCGGGCTGGTCCTGGGGGCGACGTACCTGATCCTCTTCCTGATGACGGGCAGCGTGCTGCTGCCCCTCAAGGCGACGGTGCTGAACCTGCTCAGTCTGGGCGTGATGTTCGGCTGCCTGGTGTGGGTGTTCCAGGACGGGCATCTGGCCGGGGTCCTGGGCTTCACCCCGACCGGCTCGATCGAGCCGAGCGTCCCGGTGCTGATGTTCTGTGTGGCGTACGGACTGTCGATGGACTATGAGGTGTTCCTGCTCGCCCGTATCAAGGAGGAACACGACAGGACGGGCGACACGGAGCGCGCGGTCGGCGAGGGCATCCGGCGCAGTGCACCGCTGATCACCGCCGCGGCCGGGATCCTCGCGCTCTCCTTCCTGTCGTACGTCACCGGAGGCGTCGTCTTCCTCAAGGAGCTGGGCCTCGGCACCGCCCTGACGATCCTCGTGGACGCGACCCTCATCCGGGTGGTGCTGCTGCCCGTGACGATGCGGCTGGCGGGCCGTGCCAACTGGTGGGCGCCGAAGCCGCTGCGGCGACTTCACCGGCGTATCGGCATGAAGGAAGAGCCGCAGGAGGTACTACGCGGGGAGTACGTGTGATCACCTCGCCCGGCTGACGCCCTGGGCGGCCCGGCGCGTCTAGCGTGACCCTCATGGATGAGCAGCGCACTCCGAGGCCCCCGGCATGGGGCGGCCCACCCGCGTGGTGGCGGCACGGACCGCCGGGGTGGCACGGAGGGGATGAGCCGGAGCGGCGCGCCCGTTGGCCGTGGCGCTCCACGCTGGCGTTGACCGTCTTCGTGTTCGTCGGCTCCAATTTCGCCGGCCAGGCCCAGGAGGGCGAACGCGCATCCCTGGACCTCTTCGCACGGGCGCTGCTGCTCGTGGGGTGCGGTCTGCTGCTGTGGCGTCAGCGGTACCCGGTGTTCGTCGCCTTCGGCACCGCGGCGGCGGCCATGCTCTACCTGGGCGCCGGATATGCGTACGGGCCCGTCTTCTTCACCGTTGCCCTGGGCTGCTTCAGCGCGATCGTCGCCGGGCACCGCAGAGCCGCCTGGGCGGCTGTCGGGATGCTCTGGGCCGGGCACGTGCTGGTGGCGCACTGGCTGTACCGATGGCTGCCGCCGTCGGGGGACGCGCCCGCCGCCTGGGGGCAGGAGATGGGCGTTGCCGCCTGGATCGTTGCGATCGTGGCCCTGTCGGAGCTGGTCCGGGTACGCCGCGAGCAGTGGGCCCGCGACCGGGCCGAGCGGGCGCAGGCCGCCGAACGGCGCGCCGACGAGGAGCGGCTGCGGATGGCGCGCGAGCTGCACGACGTCCTGGCACACAGCATCTCGGTGATCAATGTCCAGGCGGGCGTGGGTCTCGCTCTCCTGGACTCCGACCCGGAACAGGCGCGCACGGCGCTCACCACGATCAAGGCGGCGAGCAAGGAGGCGCTCGGTGAGGTCCGGCAGGTGCTCGACACGCTGCGTGCGCCGGGGGAGGCGCCGCGCGCCCCGGCGCCCGGACTCGACCGGCTCCCCGAACTCGTCGAACAGGCGGCGGGCGCGGGTCTGACGGTCGAGCTCCAGGGCGCGGCCCCGAAACTCCCGCCGGGTACGGACCTGGCCGCCTTCCGCATCGTCCAGGAGGCGCTCACCAATGTCGTACGGCATTCGGGCTCGCGGCACGCGCGCGTGCTGGTCGAGTCGACGCAGGGCGTGCTGCGGCTGCGTATCGACGACGACGGACCCGCGACCGGCGTGGCCGCGGGCGGCAGCGGCAACGGGCTGGCCGGAATGCGGGAGCGGGCCGCGGCCCTGGGTGGCACGATCGAGGCCGGTCCGCGTGACGACGGAGGGTTCAGTGTCATGGCCGTACTGCCGCTGAAGGCCAAGGAGGAACGGTGATCCGGGTCCTGCTCGCCGACGACCAGCTGCTGGTCAGGGCGGGCTTCAAGGCACTGCTCGACGCGCAGCCGGACATCGAGGTGGCCGGCGAGGCCGCCGACGGCGAGGAGGCGCTGCGTCAGGTGCGCCAACTGCGCCCCGACGTCGTCCTGATGGACATCCGGATGCCCCGGCTCGACGGCCTCGCCGCCACCCGCCGTGTGACGGACGACGCCGACCTCAAGGACGTCAAGGTGGTCATGCTCACCACCTTCGAGCTGGACGAGTACGTCTTCGAGGCGATCCGCTCCGGCGCCTCCGGTTTCCTGGTCAAGGACACCGAGCCGGAGGAACTCCTGCGCGCGGTAAGGGCCGTGGTCCAGGGCGACGCGCTGCTCTCGCCCGGCGTGACCCGTCGGCTGATCGCCGAGTTCGCGGCCCGGTCGAAGGAGCCCGCCGCGGTCCAGTCCCTCGCCGAACTCACCGAGCGGGAACGGGAGGTGATGGCTCTGGTCGGCATCGGACTGTCCAACGACGAGATCGCGCGGCGCCTTGTCGTCAGTCCGCTCACGGCCAAGACCCACGTCAGCCGAACGATGGTCAAGCTGGGTGCCCGCGACCGGGCCCAACTGGTCGTGCTGGCCTACGAGTCGGGGCTGGTGCGGCCGGGCTGGCTCGGCTGACGCCCGCCCTCTTGGCCGAAGCGGAGCAGCACGCTGACCGTGCGCAGCGCGAAGAGGATGGCGGCGAGCACGATTCCCGCCCCGAGCAGCCCCTTGCGGACCGGCCCGGGGAGGTCGAAGAGCAGCGCCGGACCGGCCACGACCCCGAACACGAGGGCTCCCGCGAACGCCGCGCTCAACAGCGCGTATCCGATCTCGACGGTGATCGCGTCACGCTCGGCCTGACTCCGCCGCCCCCTGGTGAACCCCATGCGTCGAGTCAAACAGGCGTGGGGGGGGGGGGGGGGGCCCCCCCCCCCGCCCCCCCCCCCCGGGGCGGCCCCCCCCCCCCCCCCCCCCCCCCCCCCCCCCCCCCCCCCCCCCCCCCCCCCCGCCCCCCCCGCCCCCCCCCCCCCGGGGGGGGGGCCCCCCCCCCCCCTCTCGTGTGCCCCGGCATCGGCTCCGCCGATATTTTTCGCAACGGCTCCGCCCCGACCGGGATTTCGCGGGACACTTGGGACATCCTGCAACGAACCCTGGAGCGAGGTGAGCGGGGTGCGCACGCCCGTCAGTGATCCCTTGAAGGTGTCGGGCAGCACGGCGGTCCTCGCGGTCGAACGCGGTGCTGTGGCACCCGGTCCGCACGTCGCTGCGGACACGCGGACCGGGGCCGTACGAGGGGAGCCCGGAGGCTCAGTGGGCCGCGAGGGACTGCGGGGCGGTGGCGGAGGCGTGGGCGTCCATGCGCTCGGCGGCGAGGATCGCGGCGGCGGTGTCGGCGCGGGAGGCCGCGACGACGAGGGCGCGGCCGGCGAGGGCGTGCGCACGCTGGTGCAGGGAGAGAAGATGCGGCTCGTGGAGGGCGTCGGCCACCGACGACCGAACCGGCGCCGCCCCGTCCCGCAGCCGGGCCACCTGCTCGGCGAGCCGCTCGGCCGCCGCGTCCAGTTCGCCGGACGGCGCGATCGCACGGATCTCGTCGGTCACCGCGAGCAGCGCCGCGAGATGGCCGGCCAACTGGATGTCCAGCTCCTCCTCGCGCGACCGATGGGGAAAGTCGGGGGTGGTGCCGGCCATCCTGTGGACCGACTTGGTGCGGATCGGTTCGTACATGGGACAGCCTCCTGTGCTCTGACAGGATCCCATCCTAGCTTGGATTTCGTCTAAAGTTGAGCCGGATCGCGTGACCGGTCGCGGCCTGTACGCAGCGCCACCTTCATCACACACACCGCGTGAGTGTCACGGCTGGCTGTAGCCGTCCAGGAAGGTCCCGATCCTCGTCACCGCGTCGGTCAGGTCCCCGACCGTCGGCAGGGTGACCACGCGGAAGTGGTCCGGCTCGGGCCAGTTGAAGCCCGTCCCCTGGACGACCATGATCTTCTCCTGGCGCAGCAGGTCCAGCACCAGCTGCCGGTCGTCCTTGACCTTGAAGACCTGCGGGTCCAGGCGCGGGAAGAGATACAGCGCCCCCTTCGGCTTCACGCAGGTCACGCCCGGGATCTGGGTCAGCAGCTCGTACGCCACATCCCGCTGCTCCCGGAGCCGCCCGCCGGGCAGCACCAGGTCGTTGATGGTCTGCCGCCCGCTCAGCGCGGCGACCACACCGTGCTGGCCCGGCATGTTCGCGCAGAGTCGCATGTTCGCGAGGATCGTCAGGCCCTCGATGTAGGAGTCGGCGTGTGCGCGCGGGCCCGAGATCGCCATCCAGCCGACCCGGTATCCGGCCACGCGGTACGCCTTCGACATCCCGTTGAAGGTGAGCGTCAGCAGATCCGGGGCGATCTTGGCGGTCGCCGTGTGCGTGGCGCCGTCGTACAGGATCTTGTCGTAGATCTCGTCGGAGCAGACCAGCAGGTTGTGGCGGCGGGCGATGTCGGTGAGCCCGCGCAGCATCGCGTCGTCGTACACCGCGCCCGTCGGGTTGTTCGGGTTGATGATCACGATGGCCTTGGTGCGGTCGGTGACCTTCCGCTCCACGTCCGCGAGGTCGGGCATCCAGTCCGACTGCTCGTCGCAGCGGTAGTGCACCGCCGTACCGCCGGACAGTGACACGGCAGCCGTCCACAGCGGATAGTCCGGCGCCGGTACGAGCACCTCGTCGCCGTCGTCGAGCAGGCCCTGCATCGCCATCACGATCAGCTCGGACACGCCGTTGCCGATGAAGACGTGCTCGACGTCCGTCTCGATGCCCAGGGTCTGGTTGTGCATCACGACCGCCCGGCGCGCCGCGAGCAGTCCCTTGGCGTCGCCGTAACCGTGCGCCGAGGAGACGTTGCGCAGGACGTCCTCAAGGATCTCGGGAGGGCACTCGAACCCGAAGGCGGCCGGATTCCCCGTGTTCAGCTTGAGAATCCGATGCCCGGCCGCTTCCAGCCGCATCGCCTCCTCGAGCACCGGTCCCCGGATCTCGTAACAGACATTGGCGAGCTTGGTCGACTGGATCACCTGCATGTCCGTGAGCTTACGGCCGGGTAACGCTCGGCGGCGCGTGTTTTCCACCACGTGAGACGGGATGTTCTGTCCCTTATCTCCCCTGCCGTGGTGAGAGCCGGCGGGCCCGCAGGCCGGAAACCGCTCCTTGTCGCCTCCTCGCAGATCCCCTCACAATGCGCATGACAAAACAGAAGGTGACCGGAAAACCTTCGGTCACTCACGTCGCAAGAGGGGACCCCACATGAGAAAGCCTCTCGTCGCCGCGCTCTTCGCCCTGGTGATCGCCGGGGCGGGCGCGGCACCCGCGGTCGCGGCACCGGCACCGGCACCCGAGCCGAAGTCCGCGTCCGCGTCCGCGTCCGTGTCGGCGTCCGCGTCGGCGGAAGCGGAAAGCGCCGCCGCTCCCGCGATCCAGGCCGTCGATTTCGCCGGCACCGTCGCGCTCAGCAACTGTTCCGGCTCCGTCATCCGCATGCCCGCCTCCGAGGCAGACGACCCGGCCCTCGTGCTGTCCAACGGCCACTGCCTGGAGACCGGCATGCCGGCGGCCGGCCAGGTCATCGTCGACCGCGCGTCCACCCGCACCTTCAGCCTGCTCAACTCCGCCGGTACGAAGGTCGCGACCCTGCGCGCCAGCAAGATCGCGTACGGCACGATGACCGACACGGACGTCTCGATCTACCAGCTCACCAGCACGTACGCGCAGATCCAGAGCACGTACGGCATCAGCGCGCTGACGCTTGACGACGCGCACCCGACGGCGGGCACGGCCATCAAGGTCGTCTCCGGGTACTGGAAGCGGATCTACACCTGCAACGTCGACGGCTTCGTCAACCGCCTGCAGGAGGGTTCCTGGACCTGGACGGACTCGCTCCGCTACACCTCCGCCTGCAACACCATCGGTGGTACGTCGGGTTCGCCCGTCATCGACAACACCACCGGCAAGGTCGTCGCCGTCAACAACACCGGCAACGAGGACGGCGCCAGCTGCACGGTCAACAACCCCTGTGAGGTCGACGCGAACGGCACCGTCACCGTCCGCCAGGGCATCAACTACGCCCAGGAGACCTACCAGATCGTCCCGTGCTTCGGGCTCGACAACAAGCTCGACCTGAGCCGCCCCGGGTGCACCCTGCCCCAGCCGTAGCGGCGGAAAGAGCGGGCGGTCACGCGGGTGTCCCGCGGACCGCCCGCCCGGCCAGTACGTCCGTCCGGCGCCCGTCCTCGATCACGAAGCGGCCGTCGATCAGGACGTGCGGGATGCCGGTGGGGAGGGTGCGGGGGGAGTCGAAGGTGGAGCCCGCCGCCACCGTGGCCGGGTCGAAGAGGACCAGGTCGGCGCGGTAGCCCTCGCGGACGAGCCCGCGGTCGGGCAGCCGTAGCCGGGCCGCGGGGCGGGCCGTGAGGTGGGCGACGCACTCCTCCAGGGAGAGGACGCCCAACTCCCTTACGTAGTAGCCGAGATAGTGCGGGAAGGTGCCGTACGCGCGCGGATGCGGCTTGTCGCCCCGCAGGATGCCGTCGGAGCCGCCGGTGTGCACCCGGTGCCGCATGATCGCGCGGACGTTCTCCTCGTGCCCGACGTGCTGGAGGATCGTCGAGCCGAGGCTGTCGGCGATCAGCAGCCGGCGGGCGGTGACCCAGGGAGCCTCGCCGTGCAGATCCGCGGACGCCCGCACGGTCCGGCCCACGTACGGCGCGAGCGCCGGGTCGGCCACTCCCGAGATCTCGATCGTGTCCCACTCGATGGGGACGCCGTGGCAGCCGTCGGCGCCCACGACCTCCATGTGGTGCCGGATGCGCTCGGCCGTCCCGTCGTCCTCGAGACGGGCGAGGGTCGCCTCCGGGCCGCCCTCGCTCGCCCAACTCGGCAGCATCGCCACCAGGGTTGTACAGCCGGGGGTGTACGGGTACGTGTCGAGGGAGATGTCGGCGCCCTCCGCCAGCGCCTTGTCCAGGAGGGCCAGCAGGTCGGGGGCCTTCCCCTCGTTCACGCCGAAGTTCATGGTGGCGTGGGCGAGATGGAGCGGGCAGCCGGCCTCGCGGGTGAGGGTGACCATCTCCTCGTAGGCCGCCAGGGCGCCCGCGCCGTACGAGCGGTGGTGCGGGCAGTAGTAGCCGCCGTGCTCGGCCACCACCCGGCACAGTTCGGTGAGTTCGGCGTCCTTGGCATACATGCCGGGCGTGTACGTCAGCCCGGAGGACATGCCGATGGCGCCCTCGCGCATTCCGGTGGCCACCAACTCCCGCATACGGTCCAGCTCTTGGGGAGTCGCCTCGCGGTCCTCCCAGCCGACGGCGAGCATGCGCAAGGTGCCCTGCGGGATGAGGTAGGCGGCGTTCACCGCGATGCCCTCGCCGCCGAAGCCGTGGTCGAGCCGGTCCAGGTACTCGCCCACGGAGCGCCAGCTGAAGTCGATGTCGTCGCCGTTGCCGTTCCAGCCGGTGATCGACCGGCGGACCTCGGCGAGCGTACGGTCGTCGACCGGGGCGTACGACAGGCCGTCCTGGCCGATGACTTCGAGGGTCACCCCCTGCGCGGCCTTCGCGCTGTGGTCGGGGTCGCGGAGCAGCGCGAGATCGCTGTGCGCGTGCATGTCGATGAACCCGGGGGCCAGCGCGAGGCCTTGGGCGTCCAGGGTCCGGCGTCCACCGAGGGGTGGGCCCGCGCGGCGGATCTCGGTTACCCGGCCGGCCGTGATGCCCACGTCGGCCTGGTACGGGGCCTGGCCGGTGCCGTCGACGACGTTTACGTCCCTGATCGCCAGCTCCACTTGCTGCCGCCTTTCCGGGCTTCGCCCGCGCTGCTCGTTTCCCGCGCTCCGCGCGGTGTCGCCCACCCACGGCCACTCGTCTCGGCCGGCTCACCCGGCTTCGCCGGAAAACACATACGCCCGTCTCAGAAGAACGTCCGCACGTAGTCCACAACCGTCCCGTCCGCCTCCACCAGCGGGATCAGCTGCCACTTGTCGAAGGACGTACAGGGGTGGGAGAGGCCCATGCCGAGCCAGTCGCCGACCTGGACGTCCGCCTCCGGCGTCGTACGGAGCCAGCCGTGCTGGTCGGAGAGGCCGGTGACCGTGACGCCGATGGCCGGGCGGTCGGTCCCGTCACGGCGGATCACCTGGGCCTCCGGCAGATCCAGGTCGTACGCCGCGTCCCGCTTGCCCGCGTTGACGAAGGCCTGGTCGGGGGAGGGGCGGGAGACGACCTGCGCCCACAGCCGGAAGGCGGGGTGCAGGGCGCCCTCCTCGGGGACCCGGGTGAAGGGGGTGAGCTTGCGGTAGTGGCCGTCGTCGTGCGAGACGTACGCCCCGGAGCGGAGCAACTTCAGTACGGGCAGGGAGAGTTCGGGGATCTCAGCGAACACGTCGGCCACCGCGTCGAACCAGGCGCTGCCGCCCGCGCTGACGACGATCTCCGCAAGGCCCGTGAACCGGCCCGCCTTGTCGAAGTCCGCCGCCAGGGCGGCGAGCCGGCGCAGCCACGCGTGCACCCGGTCGGGGTCCGCCCCCGGCACCTCGCCCTCGTAACCCGCCACGCCCACCAGCCGCAGCGTCGCCGCCCCGGCCACCGCGTCCGCGACCGCCGCGCACTCCGCCTCCGTACGGACGCCGGTACGGGCGCCTTCGCCGGCGGCGAGTTCGACGACCACGTCCACGGGGCGGGGGGCTCCGAAGAGCGCGGCGTCCATCAGTTCCACGCCGCGCACGGAGTCGACGTAACAGATGAAGCGGAAGTCCGGATCCGCCGCGAGTTCGGACGCGATCCAGCGCAGGGCGGAGGCGTCGACGAGTTCGTTCGCGAGGAAGATCCGGTCGATGCCGAACTCCCTTGCCACCCGCACCTGGTGGGGGACGGCGAGGGTGATGCCCCAGGCGCCGTGCTCGATCTGCCGCCAGAAGAGCTGCGGGGCCATCGAGGTCTTGCCGTGCGGGGCGAAGGCGAGGCCGTGGCGGGTCGCGTACGTCTCCATCAGGGCGAGGTTGTGGTTCAGGCGCTCGGCGGAGAGAGCGAGGACGGGGGTGGTGAAGCCGTCCGTGAAGAGGTTGCGGCGCTGGGCGGCGAGTTCGCCGACCGTCAGGCCCCCGGCGTCCGGCGGAAGGCCCTTGAAGCGGAGGTCGACGCGGTCCGCCGTGAGAGCGGTGAGCTGTGCTGCGGCGGTGTCGGCGCCCATGGGGACTCCCTGGTGTTCTGACGAGCGTGTTCCTGGACGAGGTGCGGTTGTCGTTCTGCTGTGTTGCATTCTCTGCAACGGCCATTGCGTATGACGCTTACTGCTGTCTAACATCCCAGCCAACGCAGGGTCAACGGTGCCGATGCCGTCGCCCGAGAGAGCAAGGGGCCCCAGCCATCGTGACCGCCTTCGACGTCGTAGCGCTCGGCGAGTCCATGGTCACGTTCCTACCCTCCCGGCCCGGACGTCTCGCCGATGTCCCCTCCTTCACCCGGGGGATCGGCGGCGCGGAGTCGAACGTCGCCTGCGTGCTCGCCGCCGCCGGGCACTCCGTGCAGTGGGTCAGCAGGGTCGGCGCGGACGGTTTCGGCGATCACCTGGTGGAGGCGATCGCCTCGTACGGCGTGGACATCTCCGGCGTACAAAGGGATCCGACGCGTCCGACGGGCATCTACTTCCGCACAGCGGGCGACCGGGCGACCGACGCGCACGAGGTGGCGTACTACCGGGCCGGCTCGGCCGCCTCCGCGATGACCGTGGACAACCTGGACCTGGACGCCGTCCGGTCCGCCCGCGTCCTCCACCTCTCCGGCATCACGGCCGCGCTCTCCGACGACTGCCTCGGCCTGATGCGCGAGCTCACCGCGCGCCGGCCCGGCCGCCCGCTGGTCTCCTTCGACGTCAACCACCGCCCCGGGCTGTGGCACGACACAGCCGGACCGCGCGTGCTGCTCGACCTCGCGCGCGACGCCGACATCGTGTTCGTCGGCGAGGACGAGGCGCGGGACGCCTGGGGGCTGCGCGGCGCACCGGCGATCCGTGACGCGCTGCCGGAGCCGGACGTCCTGGTCGTCAAGTACGGCAAAGGCGGAGCCGTCATGTTCGACAGGGACATCGAGGGGACCGAGGACGCGGACGGCACCGCCACGCTCGTCCGCGCCCCGCGCGTGGACGTCGTCGCGGCCGTCGGCGCGGGCGACGCCTTCGCCGCCGGTTTCCTCTCCGCGACCCTGCGCGGGCTCCCCGCCAAGGACCGGCTCCGGCACGGCCACCTCATGGCCGCCGCCGCCCTCACCGTGCCGGGGGACCTCGCCGCGCCTCCCTCCCGCGACCACGCCGACCGGCTGGCCGCTCTGGACGACCGGGCGTGGGAGACACTTCGACTCGGCCCCGGCTGGACCGAAGCCGTCACGCGGGCCGACGAGGAGGTACCCACCCCATGAGCCAGACCGTCGACCGAGCGCTGAGCATCCTGCCGCTGCTCGCCGAGGGCCCCGCCGACCTCGGCCAGGTCGCCGACCGGCTCGGCGTGCACAAGTCCACCGCGCTCCGCCTGCTGCGCACGCTCCACGAGCACGGGCTCGTCTACCGCCAGTCCGACCAGCGCTACCGCCTCGGCGCCCGCCTCTTCGCCCTCGCCCAGCAGGCGGTGGAGAACCTGGACATCCGGGAGATCGCTCACCCCCACCTCGTACGCCTCAACGAGCAGTGCGGGCACACCGTCCACCTCGCCGTCCACGAGGAGAACGAGGTCCTCTACATCGACAAGGTGGAGAGCCGCTACCCGGTCCGGATGTACTCGCGGATCGGCAAGCCCGTCGCCATCACCGTCGCCGCCGTCGCCAAGCTGCTCCTCGCCGACCTGCCCGAGGCCGAGCGGCGCGCACTCGCCGACAAGCTCGACTACCCCATGTACACGGCCCGTTCGATCCCGAACGCCGCCGCCTTCCTCAAGGAGCTGGCGGCGGTACGCGAACAGGGCTGGGCCACCGACCTCGGCGGCCACGAGGAGTCCATCAACTGCGTGGCCGCACCCATCCGCGGCGCCGACGGACGGGTCGTCGCCGCGATGTCCGTCTCCGCCCCGAACGTCGTCGTCACCGCCGACGAACTCCTCACCCTGCTCCCGCTGGTACGCCGTACGACGGACGCCATCAGCCGCGAGTACTCCGGTAAGTCCCCCGCCAAGGAAGCCCCGAAGGAATGAGCACGGCATGACTGAGAAGACCGCCCTCACCCCCAAGACCCACACCACTCCGCCGGCCAAGTTCTCGCACGGCGTGAAGAAGGGGAACATCCTCCAGGTCGCCGGACAGGTCGGCTTCCTCCCGGCCGTCGAGGGCCAGTCACCCACGCCCGCGGGACCCGGCCTGCGCGAGCAGACCCTCCAGACCCTCGCCAACGTCAAGGCGATCCTCGAAGAGGGGGGCGCGACCTGGGACGACGTGATGATGATCCGCGTCTACCTCACGGACGTCGACCACTTCGGTGAGTTCAACGGCATCTACAACGCCTACTTCGAGGAGCAGAGCCTCACCGCGCCTCCCGCCGCCCGCACGACGGTCTACGTCGGTCTGCCGGCCGGCCTCCTCATCGAGATCGACGCGCTGGCCGTACTCGGCTGACGTCGGTCTGCCGGCCGGCCTCCTCATCGAGGCCGACGCGCTGCCCGTACTTGCCTGACGTCTCTCTCCGCACAACTCCCGCATCCCGTACGTCATCACGGTGCGGCGCCCGTCATCCCCTGGGCGCCGTGCCGCGATCCCCCACGCCCGAAAGCCCTATGCACTTAAGAAGAGGTCCCCCCTTGCTCTCGTCTCCGCTCGCTGCGACACCCCCCGCCCCCGAGACCCCACCCCACACCGGCGGGCTGCTCCTCCTCGTCGACGGCACCACCGGTCTCCTCACCGTCGCCGCCCTCGGCATCGCCCTCCTGCTCGTCCTGATCATCAAGCTCAGGCTCCAGCCCTTCGTGGCGCTGCTCGCCGTCTCCATAGCCGTCGGCCTGGCGGCCGGCCTTTCGGTGACGGAACTCTTCGGCACGGTTCAGCGGTCCACGGCCGTCTCGGTCATCGAGTCCGGCATGGGCGGCATCCTCGGCCATGTCGCGATCATCATCGGCCTGGGCACGATGCTCGGCGCGATCCTCGAAGTCAGCGGTGGGGCGGAGGTGTTGGCGTCCCGGCTGCTCGGGTTGTTCGGTGAGAAGCGGGCCCCGCTCGCGATGGGGCTCACCGGCCTGATCTTCGGCATCCCGGTCTTCTTCGACGTCGGCATCTTCGTCCTCGCGCCGATCGTGTACGCGGCGGCGAAGCGGAGCGGCAAATCGATCCTGCTGTACTGCCTGCCGCTGCTCGCCGGCCTGTCCGTGACGCACGCGTTCCTGCCGCCGCACCCCGGTCCGGTGGCCGCCGCCGGACTCCTGCACGTGGATCTCGGCTGGGTCATCCTGATGGGCGTGGTCTGCGGACTCCCCGCCGTGGCCGCCGCCTGGGTCTACTCCGCCTGGATCGGCAAGCGGATCTTCGTCGCCGTACCGCAGGACATGGTCGAGGCCGCCGCGGAGGCGAAGCTGGCCGTGCGGGAGGAGCAGCGGGCGTCGGGCGTCGAGCCACGCGAGAGCCCGGTACCGCTGGGCACCGTCCTCGGCATCATCGGTACGCCGCTGGTGCTGATCCTTGCGGCGACGTTCTCCTCGATCGCGCTCGACCCCTCCACCCTCCGTTCCGTGATCGAGTTCTTCGGCAGCCCCTTCGTCGCCCTCACCATCGCCCTGCTGCTCGCGTACTACCTGCTCGGCATCCGGCGCGGCTGGTCCCGCAAGTCCCTCGAGAGGGTGTCGACCTCGTCGCTCAAGCCGGTCGGCAACATCCTGCTGGTGGTCGGCGCGGGCGGGATCTTCGGCGCCGTGCTGAAGGCCAGCGGGGTCGCCCAGGCACTCTCGGACACCTTCAACGACGTCGGCCTGCCGGTGCTCGTCCTCGCCTACCTGATCTCGCTGGTCCTTCGCGTCGCCCAGGGCTCGGCCACGGTGGCCATCGTCACGACGGCCGGCATCGTCGCGCCCCTGCTCGCCGAGGGCGACCACTCCCAGGCCTTCGTCGCCCTCGTCATCATGGCGATCTCGGCCGGCTCGATCTTCGCCTCGCACGTCAACGACGGCGGCTTCTGGATGGTGGCGAAGTACTTCGGCATCAGCGAGCGGGACACTCTGAAGTCCTGGACGGTTCTGGAGTCGGTGCTGTCGGTCGCCGGGTTCGCGGTGGCGGCGGTGGTGAGCGTTTTCGTATAACGGCCGGTTTGTCATAACGGCCGTGCAGCTATGTAGGGGCTGGCTGTTCCTGACACAGGATCGTCGACCATACTGCCCGCTGTGGAGCAGCGCATAGGTTCGAAGAGCCAGCCCCTGGATGCCGCCGCGGTCGACCCGGCGTACATCCCCGGGCTCACGTCACCCGTGCCCGCGCAGTCGGCCGCGGACGCGGCCGACAAGGACGCGGAGGTCGAGGATTCGGCGGTCGAGGACGCCGACGCGGCCGAGACAGCCGAGGCTGAGGAGGTCACCTCCGAGGAGGCGGTTTCCGAGGAAGCCGAGGAAGTCGAGGACTCCGACGACGAGGTCGGCGACCAGGACGACGGGGACGACGAGGACGAGACCGAGGCGTCCGAGGAAGCCGGGGCGGACGTCGACGGTCCCGTCTTCGAGGCCTCCGACCGGCGCGCCTCGATCAAGGCCGACCACAGCGGCGTACAGCTGCGCCTGGACGACCAGCAGGCGGAGTTCCGCTGGGAGGAGATCGGCGCCGTCGAGACGGAGTCGCCCCGCTTCGGGAAGCGGTTCACCATCACGGTGCACACCCCGGACCGCCGCTGGTACCCGATCGAGATCGAGGCGCCGGCCCGGGCACGCTTCAAGGACTGGGAGGACCAGCTCGACGCCGTCCTCGACGCCTACTTCGAGGACGGCGACGACGGCGACGACAGCGAGGACGTCGAGGAGAGCGTGGACGTCGAGGAGAGCGCCCCGTAAGAGGCGCGGGGAACTGCGCGACCGGCCACGGCAGGCCCGCAGTTCCCCCACGACCTGTGGTCGTGCACCTCACCGAGCGGAGCGCTCACGCGCAGTACTGCGCTTCCTTGCCGATCGAGCGGTACATGCAGTCGGCGTTCTCCAGGAGCTGCAGCACCGCGTCCCGGTTGCGGGACGTCTCCCGGACGATGACCTCGTCGGGCGGGTAGAAGCCGCCGCCGGAGCTGGATGTCGGGTACATCTCGAAGGTGTACGAGAAGATCTTCTGGTTGCCCCACAGCCAGTCGTCGATCGAGCCGTCGGTGATGTAGAGGTCACTGGCCTGCTCGGCCGTGTAGCCGTTGCTGGCGGCCATCTTCCCGCCGACCGCGGCGAAGGCGTTGCGGTCGTCCAGCGTCATGCCGGTCGCGGTGTTGGCGGTCGTGTAGCCGTAGGGCCACAGCACCAGTTCGCTGTACGTGTGGAAGTCGATGGCCGCCTTGATCTGCTGGGCGCCGCCGACGACGCGGCTGCGGACGAAGTTGGCGACCACCTTGACCTCGGGGGCGGACTCGGGCGCCGTACCGCGGTAGGTGTCCGAGGACGTCGTCCCGGACGAGCCGCCACAGCAGGCCCACTGGTAGTTCCAGTTGCGGTTCAGGTCCGTACCGATGTACGACGAACCGGTGTTGGGCTGGCGGTTCTTGCGCCACGAGCGGTACGCGCCGGTCGCGATGTCGTACTCGCCGCCGTCCGGGTTGAGGTCCGGAATGATCCAGATCTCACGGGAGTTGACCATGCTCGCGACACGGGAGTCCGTGGCGTACTTGGAGGTCAGCTCCTTCAGCAGATAGAGCGCCATCTCGACCGTGAGGTGCTCGCGGGCGTGCTGGTGGTGGGTGAACAGCACCTCGGGCTCGGCCTCGTCCGTACCGACGTTGTCGCTGATCTTGAGGGCGACGATGTTCCGGCCCTGGTAGGAGGTTCCGATGACCCGCTGGCTCACCAGGCTCGGGTACTGCGAGATGACGGTGCTGATGTCGCTCGTCATCTCCGCGTAGTTGTGGTACGTCGAGTCGGCCGTGGGGAAGTCGAGGATCCCGACGTCGGCCGCGCTCGAACGGTCCGGTGCCGAGCCGAGCAGTGAGACCTCGTAGCCCTGCGAGCGCAGCTTCTTGATCTGGTCCGCGCGGCCCGAGACGACGACTGTCTCCGAGTCGGCCTCGTCCACGGTCACGCCGGCCTGCTGGAGCGCCGTACGGGACTTGGAGTCCGAGTGCATGTGCACCTCGTACTGGCGGACGGGGTCCGACTCGGCCGCGGGAGCCTTCGCCCCGTCGGCCGTGGCGTTGGTGGCCGTTGCCGTGAGGGGGGCCGCGAGCGCGAGCGCCAGCAGGGCGGCGAAGGCGGCGGTGCGGCGACGGCGTCTGCTTCCGGTGCTTCCGGCGCCGCTGCCGCGAATGCGAAGTCGCATGAAATCTCCTTGTTTCTCCGGGCGCTCCGGGATCTCCGGAACGAGAGGAGTGGAGCGGTGGGGGGTGGATCAGTGCGACGTGCTGGTGCGGGTGTGGCGCTCATCGTGGAGGTCTGGCATGGTCAGGTCAAGTATCCCCCAAGGGTTGGTGCCGGGAATCGGCCGAAAATCAGCCGGACAGGTGTACTCGGGGCGGTACGGGGCCTTGGCCATCGCCAAGGCCAGGCCCCGTTTGTGGGTGGTCAGCCGACCGTCAGCCACTTCGAGCGTCCCCGACCCCGACCCCCGACCCCGACCCCCGACCCCCCGACCCCCGGCCCACCGACCCCCCGACGGCAACGGCCAGGCGGCCGCAACAACGCCGAGGGCCGCACCCCCGTAGGAAGTGCGGCCCACTGGACGAAACGGAGGTCCTACGGCAGCGCGTGCACGTGCGGGCCCACCGAGTTGGACCAGGCGTTGCCCGCCGTGGCGTCCCAGTTCGTCGACCAGGTCATCGCGCCGCGCAGGTCCGGGTAGGTCCTGGACGGCTTGAAGGTGCCGCAGTTCGTGCCCTTGGTGAGGCAGTCGAGTGCGTTGTTGACGATGGTGGGGGAGACATAGCCGCTGCCCGCGCCGCTGGTGGAGGCGGGGAGGCCGAGGCCGACCTGGGACGGGGCGAGGCCGCCCTCCAGCTGGATGCAGGCGAGCGCGGTCAGGAAGTTCACCGAGCCCTGCGAGTACACCTGGCCGTCGCAGCCGAGCATCGAACCGCTGTTGTAGTACTGCATGTTGACGACGGTGAGGATGTCCTTGATGTTCAGCGCCGTCTGGAAGTAGGCGTTGGACGTGGACTGCATGTCGATCGTCTGCGGCGCCATCGTGATGATCAGCGACGGGCCCGCCTTGGTGGAGAGGGAGCGCAGTGCCTGCGTCATGTATGTCGCGTTGAGACCGTTCTCCAGGTCGATGTCGACGCCGTCGAAGCCGTACGTCGTCATCAGGGTGTAGACGGAGTCGGCGAAGTTCGTCGCGGACGTCGAGCTGTTCACCGCCACCGTGCCGGTCTCGCCGCCGATGGAGATGATGACCTTCTTGCCCGCGGCCTTCTTCGCCGCGATGTCCGCCTTGAACTGGTCGACGGTGTAGCCGCCGAGCCCGGCCGAGTCGAGGTTGAAGGTCACCGCGCCCGGCGTCGCCGTGGCGTCGGCGAAGGCGACCGCGATGATGTCGTACTGGGACTGGACGGCGGAGATCTTCTGAACCGTGGCGCCGTTGTTGAAGTTCTGCCAGTAGCCCGTCACGGCGTGCTTCGGCAGCGTGCCGCCGCCGCCCCCGCCGGACGCGGTCGTCGTGCCGGTGACCGTCGCCGACTTCGTGGACTCACCGGCCGAGTTCGTCGCACTGACCTGGAAGGTGTACGAGGTCGAGGCGGCCAGCGAGGAGACGGTCGCCGAGGTCCCCGTCACCGACTGGACCTTCGTGGCGCCCTGGTAGACGTTGTAGCCGGTCGCGCCCGACACCGTGTTCCAGGCGAGGGACACGGAGGACGAGGACGTGGAGGAGACGGCCAGACCGGCAGGGGCCGCCGGGATGGCCGGGACCGGGTCGCTGCCACCGCCGCCGTCGGGGCCGAACACCGAGAGGTCGTCGGCGTAGTAGGCGGCCTGCCCGTACCAGCCGTGCGTGTAGACCGTCACCGAGGTCGTCGAGGCGCCCGTGGTGAAGGTGGTCGTCAGCTGCTTCCAGGCGGCGGAGTCGGGTGTCCAGGCCGACACGTCCGTCGTACCGGTGCCGGTCACGCCGAGGTAGGAGTACCCGCCCTGCACCCATGCGCTCAGTGTGTACGTCGAGCTGGGCTTGACCGCGACGGCCTGCGTGCACCTGGCGTTGTCCTGCCCGGCCGGCGTGCCCTTCAGCGCGGCCGCGCCACCGTGCACCGGCGAGGTGACGGTCGAACCGCTGCCCGCCGAACACGTCCAGTTGGCCAGGCCGGACTCGTAGCCGGCGTTCTTGGCGTTGTTGATGTCCGCGGCCGAGGCGTCGGTGGCGAGGCCGGCGACGGTGAGGAAGGAAGCGGTGACGGCGGCGGCGAGGAGCCCCGCCCAGGTGCGTCTGCGTCCGGGCATGCCTGGTACGCGGTCCACTGGGACCTCCGGTGAGGGGGACGGGATGGGAGCAGTGCTGGGGAGCGGGTGTGGAACGGTGGCGACCGTTGCTGGGTACAAGGTGGTCCAGACCAATTGGGTTGTCAAGACCTCTGGCGGCTCTCGGACCGCTCAACGCCCTTGCTGGTGCGAGGAGTTGTGGCATATGCGGCTCACTCTCCGTTGATCATGCCCGCACCTTCGGTGAGTTGATCTCGCGAAGTCGGTGTTGAGGGGGGCATGGCGTGGATATGGTGCTGATGCAGAAGGGCGTCACGGTGGCGATCTATGGCCATATGTGACGGTCCATGGCGAAAAAGGGGCGATCTGGGGCGGTGGTTGACCACTCCGCCGCAGTGAAGGGCCCGCCGCAGCGAACGGGGTGTGTGCAGCGTGCCGACCGCGATAGCCGTCACCAGTCCCGATCTGGTGCTCCCACCGCACGACCGGCAGCCCCCAGCGAACGGGGTGTGTGCAGCATGCCGACCGCGATAGCCGTCACCAGTCCCGATCTGGTGCTCCCACCGCACGACCGGCAGACCCCACCCGCCGTCGTCCAGCCCCTCGACACCCTCGAAAACTCCCTCCTGGGAATGCACGCGCTCATCGAGCAGCACGGGTACGTCATCTCGCTCTACCCCGCCTCGGCCTCCGACGCCGTGACGCAACGGCTGCGCACCGTCCGCTCCGTCCTGGAGAGCGACCGCATCGCCCTGCTCGGCATCGACCTCCCGCCGCTCGGAGTGGCGCTGCTGGCCCAGCAGTTGAGGCAGCTATCGGTCTGCGACTTCAGTCCGGGCGTGCTCGCCTCCGCCGCCCGTCTGCTCGCCCACTACATCTACGCGGGCGCCTTGCTCGGCTCGGTCGCCAAGCTCGACCAGGTCCCGGTGTCCCTGAAGTCCCACGCCAAGTCGTGGGTGCCGGGCGCCCAGTTCGCCGTACTGGCCAATCCGCGGCCACAGCTCGTGCGCGTCGGCCAGGAGGAGCTCGCCGGGCCGGAGTTCGGCACCCGGCTGCTCGCCGCCGCAGGTCAGGCACCCTCCGACTGGGTCACCGCGACGCTCGCTCCCGCCTGGCGCGTGCAGGGCGTCGCGACCGTACCGCTGCCGGAGGCGTCCGCCCGCTGGTGGGGAACCGGAAAGCTCGTCGAGTTCGCCGCCGGGCTGTACGACGTGTCCGTGCTCTACCAGCTCGTGTCGTCCGTCCGGCGGGAGCAGTGCCACTGGTGCGGGCTCGAACTCATCGGTGACCGCTGCGGGTTCTGTGCGGCGCCACTGTCACCGGCGTCGGCACCACTGCCACCGGCATCGGCGTCACAGCCGTCGCCGTCCCGGCCCCAGTCGTCGTCACAACTGTCGCCGTCCGGGCCCCAGCCTTCGTCACAGTCGTCGCCGGCGCGGTCACTGTCCGCACCGTCATCGTCGACGGAGCTTCCGGCTGCCGCCGTACGGGCAGCCTCTGTACGCGCCCTGCCCCCGGGCGCCACATAAGCACAGCCGAGCAACAACAGGTACGACCGCTCGACCCCGCCGTCCCCGCTCCACGATCGAGGTTGTCCGGATCATGCTGCATCACCCTGGGGGACCACCCCCGGACCCCCGGCAGGAACAGCAGCTCGGCACGGTCCCCGGCACGACCCTACGAGGTGGGAATCAGTGAACTCACGCCAGCGCCGCGGCGTCATCCTGCTGGTCCTCTCGGCCCTGTGCGCCATGGGCGCCTTCGCCGGAGTGCTCTCGGTGATCCGCGACGTGAACTCCAAGGTCGGCCCGGAGGTGGCGGCGTACCGCCTGAAGGATGACATCGCGCCCTACAAGGAACTGTCGGCCGACCAGTTCGAGAAGGTCGAGATGCCCGAGCGGTGGCTGTCGTCCACGGCCGTCACCGACCTCTCCCAGATCCGCGGCAAGATCGCGGTCACCCAACTGGAGAAGGGCTCCCTGCTCCAGACCGACATGATCGTGGACCGGCCCGCGCTGGAGGCGGGCCAGCAGGAGATCGCGATCATGATCGACGCGTCGACGGGGGTCGCGGGCAAGATCAACCCGGGTTCCCGGGTCAACATCTACGCCACCTTCAAGGCCGAGGGTGACACCAGCGTCAACCAGTCCAAGGTCATCGTCGAGAACGCCCGTGTCATCGACGTCGGCAAGCTCACCGCACTCGACCCCGGCCAGTCCACCGCCGAGCGCAGCCAGACCGCCACCCAGGCCGTCCCCATCACCTTCGCGCTCGACACCGCGGACGCCCAACGCGTCGCGTTCGCCGAGTCGTTCGCCGAACACGTCCGGCTGGCCCTGGTGGCAGGCGGCTCGAACACCCCCGTCGCTCCCGGCGACCGCACGTACACCCTCGACGAGGACAAGTAGGAGGCCGGGCATGACGACCAGGAGGCCCGGCGCGATGAGCGTGATGAGTTCGCGGCTTGGCGTGATGAGTTCGCGGCCGGGAATGACGGGGGCGCGGCCCGGCATGACGAGCGCACGGTCCGGCGTGACGACCCACAGGCGGGTCCGATGACCATCCGTATCCTCCCGGCCGTCGGCGACATCGACTCGGCCCGCGCGCTCACCACACTGCTCAGCCAGCTCGCGGACGCCGAACCGGCCCCGCCGGTCCCCGACTCGACGGCGCTGCTCGACACCCTCGCGCGGCTCGCCGGTGAGTCGCTGGACGAGCTGCCCGAGGTCGTCCTCGTCCACGAGCGGATAGGCCCCGTCCCGGCGTTGGACCTGATCCGGGACCTCGTGATGCGCTTCCCGGCGGTCGGCGTGGTCCTCATCACCGCCGACACCGGCAACGGCGTACTCACCGCGGCCATGGACTCCGGCGCCCGCGGCATCGTCGGCCTGCCGCTGGGCTACGACTCCCTCGCGGAACGCGTCCAGGCCGCCGCAGCCTGGTCGCGCGGCATGCGCCGCCATCTGGTCAGCGGTACGCCGGAGTTGTACGCGGGACCCGGCGGCACCCTCGTCACGGTGACCGGCGCCAAGGGCGGCGTCGGCGCGACGGTGACGGCCGTACAGCTCGCCCTCGCCGCGCGGGCCTCGGGCCGTGACGTGGCCCTGGTCGACCTGGACCTCCAGTCCGGCGACGTGGCCTCCTACCTGGACGTCCAGTTCCGCAGGTCGGTCGCCGACCTCGCCGGGATCAGCGACATCAACCCCCGCGTACTCCAGGACGCCGTCTACACCCACGACAGCGGCCTCGGCCTGCTCCTCGCCCCCTCCGAGGGCGAACGCGGCGAAGAGGTCACCGACCGGGTGACCCGCCAGGTCCTCGGCACCCTGCGCTCCCGCAACGACGTCGTGATCGTCGACTGCGGTTCCCAGCTGAACTCCGCGACCGCCGCCGCCATCGAGATGGCGGACCACGCCCTGCTCCTGGTCACCCCCGACGTCATCGCCGTACGCGCCGCCAAACGCGTGATCCGCATGTGGGACCGCCTCCAGATCCGCAAGGCCGAGGAGACGACGACGGTCGTCAACCGTTTCGCCCGCGGTACGGAGATCCAGCCGTCCCTGGTCGAGAAAGTCACCGGCACGAAGGTCGCCCGCTCCGCGATACCCGCCGCCTTCAAGGAACTCCAGTCCGTCGTCGACGCGGGCCGGCTCCAGGACCTGGACGCCCGCTCCACGGTGAAGCAGGCGCTGTGGGCGCTCGCGGGTGAACTGGGACTGGTGATCGCGCAGGAGGGCGGAGGCGGCGGCAGGCGACGCAAGGCCCCGACCTCGGACCGGGGCGTGCTGGCACTGAGGCGAAAAGGCGGCGACCGAGGTGCCGTGACCCTCGAATTCGCCGGGATGTTCCCACTGCTGCTCGTCGTGATGACCATCCTCTGGCAGTGCGTGCTGTACGGCTACTCGTACTCGCTCGCCGGGAACGCGGCGGACGAGGCGGCTCGCGCGGCGACGGCGGCGTACGCGGTGAACGGCGATGTGGGCGGCGCGTGCCAGGCGGCGGGGAGCGAGCATCTGCCGGGGGCCTGGAGCGGCGCCGAGATCGGCTGCACCCCGGCCGGCTCGCTGATGACGGCCAGCGTCAGCGTCGAAGTGCCGCTGTTCTTCCCCGGGTTCGACGCCGGGTGGACCGTGAACGGTGAAGCGGGCGCGGCCTTGGAGGGCGATGGCGGATGAGGCTTCCTACGAGGCTCAGGGGCCTGAGGCATCGACTCCGCGAAGACCGAGGTGTCTCCATCCTGGAGTTCGCCGGCTTCCTGCCCATCCTGCTCGTCGTCGGGATGGCCGCCATCCAGCTGGGCCTGATCGGATACGGCATCAACCAGGCCGGCACCGGGGCGCGAGCCGCGGCACGGGTCGCCTCGCAGGGAGGGGATGGCAACGCGGCCGGACAGGCCGCTGTGAGCGGGTGGCTGGACCCGGCGGTCTCGGCCCCCGAGGGCCCCGACCTCACCACCGCCACCGTCACCGTCCAAGTCCCCGCAGTCATCCCGCTCTTCGACGACGTGACCGTGGTACGCCACGCCACCATGCCCACCGACGACTGACCGCCCGTACGAGAGGAGCCGAATCCATGAGCCTGCGTTCCCGCATCGCCGCCCCCGACGAGGGGGGACCCGCCCGTGAGGACGGACACCTCGTCGCCCTGTACCGCACCAAACTGCTCGAAGAGATCGACCTCGCCGAGATGTCGAGCCTGACGGCGGCCGAACGCCGGCTGCGCCTGGAACGCGTACTCGGCCACATCATCAGCCGAGAGGGCCCGGTCCTCTCCTCCGCGGAACGCTCCCAGCTGATCCGCCGAGTCGTCGACGAGGCCCTCGGACTCGGCGTCCTGGAGCCACTGCTCGCCGACGCGTCGATCACCGAGATCATGGTCAACGGCCCGGACTCGATCTTCGTGGAGCGCGCGGGACGAGTGGAGCAGCTTCCCCTCCGCTTCGCCTCGAACGAGCAGTTGATGCAGACGATCGAACGCATCGTCTCCACCGTCAACAGGCGGGTCGACGAGTCGAACCCCATGGTCGACGCCCGCCTCCCCACCGGTGAGCGCGTCAACGTCATCATCCCGCCGCTCGCGCTCACCGGCCCGACCCTCACGATCCGCCGCTTCCCCCGCGCGTACACCCTCCCGGAGCTGATCGGCCTCGGCACCCTCGACGAGCAGATGCTGATGCTCCTCGCGGCGTTCGTCCGGGCCCGCTTCAACGTCATCGTCAGCGGCGGCACGGGCAGCGGGAAGACGACCCTGCTGAACGCCCTCTCGGGGCTCATCCCGTCCCACGAACGCATCATCACCATCGAGGACTCGGCGGAACTCCAGCTCCAGCAGGAGCACGTGATCCGCCTCGAATCCCGTCCCCCGAACGTCGAGGGCAAGGGCCAGATCACCATCCGGGACCTGGTCCGCAACTCGCTCCGGATGCGCCCCGACCGCATCATCGTCGGTGAGGTCCGCGGCGGCGAGACACTCGACATGCTCCAGGCGATGTCGACGGGCCACGACGGCTCCCTCGCCACGGTCCACGCCAACTCCGCCGAGGACGCGCTGATGCGCCTGCAGACCCTCGGTTCGATGTCCGAGGTCCAGATCCCCTTCGAGGCGCTGAAGGACCAGATCAACTCGGCCGTGGAGGTCGTCGTCCAGCTCTCCCGGCACGCCGACGGCTCCCGCAAGGTCACGGAGATCGCGCTGCTCGTCTCGCACGGCCGCGAACAGTTCCGTATCGCGCCCGTCACCCGTTTCGTACCCCGCCCCGTGGGCCCCGACCGGGTCGTGCGCGGCTACTTCGAGCACCTCCCGCTCCCGCGCGCGGTCGCGGAGAAGCTGTACGTCGCGGGCGAACCGCTCCCGCCTGCCTTCGGCGTGACCGAGGCCCCCGTCGACGTACTGAACACAAGGCAGGCCATCGGATGACCGCCGGGCCGGAGATCCGGATGACCGCCGGGCCGGAGAGCCGGATGACCCCCGGGCCGGAAAGCCGGACGATCCCCGGGTTGGAGATCCGGATGACCGCCGGGCCGGAGATCCGGATGACCCCCGGGCCGGAAAGCCAGACGACCCTTACGCCTGGGAGGTGTGAGCCATGAACAACCCCGCCCTGCTCGCCCTCGGCGCGACGGTCCTGTGCGGCACACTCGCCGTCGCGGGCGTCCACGCGTACGCCTCCGGACGGGCCCAGCGCCAGGCACTGGTCGACCGCCTCTCCGGCACCGGCACCGGCGCCCTGCGCACCGCGGCCGGCCGCGTACGCCGCTTCGCCGGCATCGACCGGCGGCTGCGCCGCACCCGCGTCGGCCGCACCATCCACCTACGGCTGTCGGCGACAGGACTCGACGTGACGGCGGGGGAGTTCTTCACCTACGTCACCGCCGTGGTCGTGGCGCTCTGGCTGATCGCGGCGGCGGCGCTGGCCCCCTTCTTCGGTCCGATCGCCGCCCTCATGGGCGCCTGGGGCGCGGCTGTCTTCCTCAACTGGCAGCGGCAGAAACGCATCGAGGCCTTCATCAGTCAACTCCCCGACGTGGCACGCCTGCTGGCCAACGCGACGGCGGCGGGACTCGCGCTGCGGACCGCTCTCGCGATGGCGGCGGAGGAGCTGGAGGCCCCGGCGGGCGAGGAACTCGCGCATGTGGCCGACCAGTTGACGATGGGCCGGACGGTCGAGGACGCCCTCGCGGAACTCTCCGAACGCCTCCCGTCCCGCGAACTGATCGTCCTGGTCACGACTCTGGTGCTCGCCAACAAGGCAGGCGGATCGGTCGTCAGCTCGCTGCGCAACCTCACCCAGACTTTGGAGGACCGCAAGGAGACCCGCCGCGAGGTCCGCACGATGCTCTCCGAGGTCAACGCCACCGCGTTCACGGTCCCGTTCCTGGGCATCGGCTCACTCGTGCTGATCAACTCCTCGAACGAAGGAGCGCTGGCCCGGGTCACCGGCTCCCCGCTCGGCCAGGGCCTGGTCCTCCTCTCCCTGGGCCTCTACACCGTCGGCTTCTTCGTCATCCGCCGCCTCGGCAAGATCGACGTATGAGGGAGGGATGACCTTGCTGCCCCTGCTGCTTGCGCTCCTCATGGCCGCCTCGATCGCGGGCGTACTGCTGGGCATCCGCATGATCCGGGCCGACGCCAAACTGCCCTCCGACCTCCAACTCGCCCTGGAGGTCGGCGGAACCCGCGTCTCCAAGGCCGACTCGGCCGTCGACCGTCTCGGCATGCGCTTCGCGCCCACGGTCCTTCGTCTGATGGGCCACCGCCGCGTCGACGCCAAACGCCGCCGCATCGACATGGCGGGCAACCCCGGCGGCCTGACCCTCAACCGCTACGCGGCCCGCCGGGCGGTGTACGGCGTCTTCGGCGTCGTACTCGGCCTCGTCTTCCTCTCCAACGGGCAACTCCTCTTCGCCGCCCTGACCCTGGCCTTCGGCCTGGTCGCCGCCGACGCCCTGATCTGGCAGGCCGTCCGCGAACGCAAGGAGGTCATCGACCGCACCCTCCCCGACTTCCTCGACGTCCTCGCGGTCGTCGTCTCGGCGGGCCTCGGCTTCCGCCAGGCCCTGGACCGGGTCGCCGAGAAGTACGAGGGCCCCTGGGCGGACGAGCTGCGCATCACGCTCCGCCAGATGGACGTGGGCGTCAGCCGCCGCCAGGCCTTCGACGAACTCCGCAAACGCAACTCCTCGGAGCAGGTCGCCCAGTTCGTCTCGGCGCTGCAGCAGGGTGAGGAACTCGGCTCCCCGATCGCCGACACCCTCATCCAGCTCGCCAACGACATGCGCCGCACCGACGCCCAGAACGCCCGCCGCCGCGCCGCGAAAACCATCCCCAAGGCGACGATGGTCACCCTCGTCTTCATGCTCCCGGCGACCATGATCCTGATCGCCACCGGCATGTTCCTCGGCTCGGGCACCGACTTCGGCTCGATCCTGGGCCGCTGATGACCACCCGCCGACCAACTTCGCTGTGGGCAATCGTGCCGCTGGGGCGGCGCCCGTCCCAAAGCGGGCGGCACCTCGCAAGCGCCGAGCAGCGCACCCACCCCTACGGCACCCCGAACGCCGGGCACGACGTGGAGGAGGCGAGCACCAGCACAGGTCGGCCCCCCGACGCCGAGCACCCGGCAGTCGGCGCAGCCTGGCCCAACGGCGACGCCGGTTACCTGGCAGACGACGCCCCGCCCCCGGGAAGCATCCGCCTCCAGCTCAACGCCCTACAGGCCCTATGCCGCCAGGCCTTCGCCGTACGCCTCGCAGCGATCGCGATCGGCGCCCCCGTCGCGATGGCCAACGCGACGGACGGCCCACCCCGCTACGCCGTTCTCGCCGCTGCCGTCCTCGGCGTCATGGGGTCGTACGCCATGCTCCGCGACTGGGACCGCTTCGGCCCCCGTCTCCTGGCCCACCCCACCCTCATGGCCGTGGACCTCAGCTTCGGCGCGATCCTGCTTCTGACCGCGTCCCCGGCCTCCCCCCTCGCCTACGCGACGGTCTGCACTCCGCTCCTGGCAGGCCTCCTGTACGGCTGGCGCGGCTCGGGCGTCTTCACCGGCCTGCAGCTGATCGTCCTGCTCACCGTGTACCGAGCCTGGGCACACCACCCGGGAACAGGCGCCAACACCCTCCTCATCGCGGGCTTCTGCGTCGGCGCCGGGATCATCGGCGTCACCCTGCGCAACCTGATGTTCCGCTTCGGCGCGGCCAGCGAGGCACTGTCCGAGGTGACCTCCCGGCTGGCCGTGGCGGAAGCCGTGGAGTCCGAACGAGCCCGGCTGGCCCGGGAGATGCACGACTCGGTCGCGAAGACCCTCCACGGTCTGGCGTTGGCGGCGGAGGCGCTGGCGGCGTCGGCCGGCGCTTCGGGCACCTCTGGCACCTCTGGCACGTCTCGCACCTCGGGCCCTTCGGATCCGAAGACGCTCAGCGCACTCGACGCACTCCACGCGCTCAAGGACCAGGCGGCGACGGTGGCGGGCGCGGCGCGAAGAGCCGCGGCGGAGTCACGCGCGCTCCTCTCGGACCTGCGCCACCACACGGACCTCGTCTCCGAACTCACTCTCCGCACGGCGGACTTCGAGTCGCACACACAGATCAGAACGTTCCTGAACCACAAGGGCGGCCGATGCCCGTCCCTCCCCGACACCACGGCCCACCACGTCCTGGCGATCGTCTCCGAGGCACTGGAGAACGCCCACCGTCACGCGGACGCGAAGCAGGTCACGATCGAACTGGAAGCCTCCGACACCGCCCTCACGGTCCGAATACAGGACGACGGACGGGGCCTGCCCGCCGCCACCACGCTCCAAGACGCAACGAAAACCGGCCACTTCGGCCTACTGGGTATGACGGAACGGGCCGCCACCCTCAACGCCCGCATTCACCTGGGCCCATCCCCACAGGGCGGCACGGAGGTAGCCGTAACGCTCCCAGTCACCCACCCCGCTCCGCCCGGCGCACCTCGCCCCACCCAACAGGAGGCCGAACATGCCTGACCAGGCACTTCCCGGCCCGCCGCCCCTGCGCGTACTCGTGGCCGACGACAACCCGGTCGTCCGGGCCGGCCTCACCGCGCTGCTCGGCGGCCACCCGGACATCGAGGTCGTGGCGGCGGCGGCCGACGGCGAAGAGGCCCTCGCGCTTGCCGCCCGCCTCACCCCGGACGTCGTACTCCTCGACGTCCGCATGCCCGGCACCGACGGTCTGACCGCCCTGCCCGGTCTGGCCCGCCTCGCCCCGGTGATGATGCTGACGTACAGCCGCGAACCCGAGGTCGTGGCCGAGGCCCTGCGCCGCGGCGCGACCGGCTACCTCGTCCACGGCGAGTTCACGGCCGCCGAACTGACCACAGCCGTACGGAACTTGCGGCACGCCACACCGACGTTCACGAAATCACTCGGTGTTTCCTACGAACCGAACAAAAACTCTTCGCATATGCAACCAACTGTGTCACAGTCGTCAAAGGTTCGGCTCACATATGCGGCGGCCCTTCACCGTCGCACCCCCAACCAATCCGACTTCGGCCTGAGTTCCCGGGAGGTGGAGGTAATGGATCTCATCGCATCCGGCATGAGCAACCGCCAGATCGCCGCCACCTGCTTCATCAGTGAGAAGACCGTCAAGAACCACATCAACCGCATCTTCGCAAAGCTGCACAGTTCTTCGCGCAGCGAAGCGATCGCCCACTGGCTGGGCACCGCACGCGAGGGGTGGACCCGGTGACCCCATCACGGACGCCGATACACGGAAGTTGGGCCCATGGACCCACTCGCCGTAGACCCGTTCTCACGTACGGTGCTCGGGTTGGTATTGATGGCGTCGGCTGGGAAGGCAGAGACGATGAGCAGGTTCGAGGCGTGGACGCGGACCGTTGCCTCCCGGATGCGGGGCGAGGCGCGGGACGCGGGGGCGGGGTTCGTGGAGTATGCGGGGCTGATGATCATTATTGCGGGGATTTTCACGCTCATCGACAGCTTGGGGCTGGACAACATGATATCGACCGCGATCTTCAATGCGGTCTCGGACGTCGTCGGCGGCTGACCTCCGTAAACCTGAGCAGCGACAGAGGGCAGACTCTCCCGATCTACATCTGGCTGACCACGATCCTGCTGTTCGCTGCGTTCGCCTTCTTCGCGTTTGCCCAAGCAGCGTCCGCCCGCAATGGAGCTCAATCCGCGGCGGACGCTGCGGCGTTGGCGGCCGCGCAGGCCGCACGGGACGAGATACTCGACGAACTGGGCGGCGCCATCGGCCAGGAGGACAACTGGCTGGACTGGTTGGACGGCGACATCGACCCCACGGGTGCGGGAGCGGCCGCCGCGGCCCAGCAGTTGGCCGCCGAGAACGACTCGACCCTTCAGGGGATCCAGTTCGTCACGACGAACGGCCTTCCCAGGTTCGAGGCCGACATCCAGACCAACTACACGGTCGGTGATTCGATCATTCCCGGTACGGAGGGCATGCAGGCCGGCGCCCACGCTGTTGCCGTCATCCAGCCGCGGTGCGATTTCGATCTGGACGCGGATCCCGAGAATCCCGTCGAACTGGACTGCGACGGAGAGATCGTGGACATCGATCCAGGAGATTTCGATCCGATCGACCTTCCGGACGCGTCCGTGCTGTTCTCTGTGTATCTGGCCGAGTGAGAGGAAGTCGTACCGATGGGCATTCGGCAGACCATGAAGGGCCGCAGGGCGCTGAGCGCGGTGGCGATCACGGCTGGGCTGCTCCTCACGGTGGCCGGCTGCGGTGGGGGAGACGACGGGGACTCCGACAAGGGAGCCCCGACCCCCTCGACTTCCGCGACGAGCGGCAGCAGCGACGGCGGCAACGCGGAATCGAAGACGCCGGAGCCCGAGACGGTGCTTGCAGAAGTCAAGGGTGAGAACGGTCTGGTATTGGCGATCACGTCCGCCCAGCGCGACGAGGGCGGGTTCGTGACTGTCGAGGGGACGGTCACGAACAACACGGGCGACGGCTGGATTGCAGGGACCTGGCGTGGTGACGAGAGCGAGTTGGCGAAGAACGGCGCCTCCATGGCGGGCGCCAGCCTGATCGACCAGAAGGGCAAGAAGAAGTACCTCGTCCTCCGGGACACCTCGGGACGATGCCTGTGCACGCAGTTCAGTGGCGGCCTCACCCAGGGAGCGACCACTCAATGGTTCGCTCAGTTCCCCGCCCCACCCGCCGACACCACTGCGGTCGACTTCCTGGTCGGCGCCATGCCCCCCGCCTCCATCGAACTCACCGAGGGCGAGTAACCCATGGCCCGCCCTCAGCGCACCGCCATCACCCTCACCGCCCTGGCCGTTCTGATCACGCTCAGCCTCCCAGCCGCCCCGGCGCTTGCCGCCGATGACCCGAGCGCCCCCCCGGGCAGCGTCACCACCCCCTCACCCCCCGAGGTGGACGCCAACAGCCCAGGCCTGAAGCTCTCCGACGGTGCAACCCTCGCCCCCGCCAAAGTCCTCGACATCAAGTCAGTAGTAGAAGACCTGGGCGGCGAGGAGCGCCGCGAGGACACGAACTCGGACGTGACCTTCGCGCTGCAGGCCGAAGTGCTGTTCCCCAAGGACAGCTCGAAACTGAACCCCGAGGCCCGTTCCCGTATCCAGGCGATCGCGGACGAAATCAAGGCCCAGAACGCGACGACCGTCCGGGTCTTCGGTTTCACCGACAACCTCGGCTCGTACGCCCACGGCCTCACCCTCTCCAAGAACCGCGCCGAAGTGGTCCACGACCAACTGGCCTCCTACCTCGGCTCGATGGACGTGACCTTCGAGGTACGCGGCTACAGCGAGGACTACCCGATCGCGGACAACACCTCGGAAGAGGGCCGCAGGAAGAACCGCCGCGTCGAGGTGACGTTCCCGCGGGTCGCGGAGACCGAAACCGGCCCAGGACAGAGCTGACGCTGCGGTTCCGCGCCGTCCATGCAGTCGTTCCATCCCAAGCCCGCAGGAGCCACCCTCTACGCGAATGCTCTGGAGCACACGCTTCAGGGGGTGTGACCGGCAACTGATCCAGGGGTCTGAGTACGTTGACTCAGGCCCCTGGGATCAGCGCCTGGGAGGGTACCGGCATGAACACCGCTCACACAGAACCACGGCCGGTGAAGCTGCAAGCAGCGGGTGCCGCCGTCACCGGTGCCGGGCTGGCCTATGGCGCCTGCTACGTATTCGCCTCAACGGAACAACAACACGAGCAAACCTGCGCGGCAACTGACGGCTTGTGCTGGACGTGGTGGGACTGGGCCGAGATCCCCGTCACCTTTGGGACGGCCCTGGCTGTCCTGATCATCGCCTACAAGGCACTGGACATCCGACCAAGGATCGCAGTCATACCGCCGACCCTTCTACTTGCGCCCATCCCAGTCGTCGCCGCGCAGTCGACCGGCGGTTGGTGGACTGCTGCCGTCGTGGGCGCAGCATGGTCCTGCTCCCTCGCACTGGCCGCAGTGAGTCGCCACCGGATGGTGTGCCTCTCCATAGCAGCCACGCTCCTCCTGGCCGCCCTCATCGTTCTGTACGGCTAATTCTCGGGTTTTCAGCACCCCCGCACGACCCTGAGGCGAAGCCCGGAGCGTTGCCATCGCCGACGGGCGGGCGAACTGTCTGTTGCTGGAGAACGCCGGAGAAAACATCATGAGTATGTCGACATCAACCCCGTTGTGCGAAGCGGCATTTTATGGCCTCTTCCAGCGGCCGATACGGTCGGATTCATGGAGTGGAATTTTCAGACGGCCGAAGAAATCGCGGCTGCATTGCGTGCCGGTGAAGTGACCTCGACGGAACTGACTGATGAGGCGATCGCCTGTATTGAGCGGGACGACAAGGCGATCAACGCGATCTGTGTGCCGGACTTCGACCGTGCACGGGCCGCCGCGCGCGGTGCCGACCAGGCGCGTGCCCGCGGTGAGGACCGGCCACTGCTCGGCATTCCGGTGACGGTCAAAGAGTGCTACGACATCGCCGGGCTGCCCACGACCTGGGGCATGCCGCCACACCGGAACTACATGCCGGCCGAGGATGCGGTGCAGGTGTCGCGGCTCAAGGCCGCAGGCGCGGTGGTGCTCGGTAAGACCAATGTGCCGTTGGGACTGCAGGACATACAGAGCTTCAACGAGATCTACGGCACCACCAACAACCCGTGGGATCACGCTCGCACCTCGGGCGGATCCTCCGGTGGATCGGCGGCGGCCCTGGCGTCCGGGTTCGGCGCGCTGTCCATCGGCTCCGACCTCGGTGGTTCACTGCGCACCCCCGCACATTTCTGCGGTGTCTACGCACACAAGCCGACGCTCGGGCTGGCAGCGATCCGCGGTATGGTCCCGCCGCCCGGGCCGGCACTGCCTGCCGAGGGTGACCTTGCCGTCGTCGGTCCGATGGCGCGAACTGCCCGTGACCTCGCACTCCTGCTGGACGTCATGGCCGGCCCGGACCCGCTGACCCTCGGTATGGCGTACGACTTGAGGCTGCCGCCCGCGCGCCACGAGCGGCTCGGCGACTTCCGGGTCCTGATCCTCGACGAGCATCCGCTCATCGCGACCGGGTCCGCTGTGCGGGCGGGCGTGAACCGGGTCGCCGACGCGCTTGTCGACAGCGGTGCCCGCGTCGAGCGGCACAGTGCACTGCTGCCCGATCTGACCGAATCCGCCATCCTCTACACGCACTTGCTGTTCTCGAGCTCCGTCGCACGCTTCCCCGTCGAGTCGTACGAGCAGCTGCAGACCCTCGCCGCCGGACTGAGTGCAGACGACCAGAGTCTCGACGCGGCGCGGCTGCGCGGCATGCTGTTCAGGCACTGCGACTGGATGGAGGCGAACAGCCGTCGCGAGTTCCACCGCCACGGCTGGCGGCAGTTCTTCGCCGAGTTCGACGCCGTGGTGTGTCCCATCACCCCCACCCCCGCGTTCCCGCACGACCACGACCCCGACCTGATGAATCGCCGGATCGACATCGACGGCGTCGAGTACCCGTACTTCGACCAGCTCGTCTGGGCCGGCCTGGCCACCATGCCCGGTCTCCCCGCCACCGCCATACCAGCGGGCCGGTCCCCCGAGGGCCTGCCGGTGGGAGTACAGCTCATCGGCCCGATGTTCGAGGACCGCACCCCGCTACGGCTGGCCGACCTGCTCGAGCAGAAAATCGGCGGCTTCCAGGCACCTGCGTAGGCCCTACTACCTGGGCGTCCGTCGAGGACCAGACGCGGATCACGACGAGATGCTCCGCACACGCACAGTCGCTGCCGGCTCCTGCATGTCACGTGGAGTTGAGACGACCCTGAAGCGGGGGCCGGGAAGCGCCGGTCGGACGCCGGTTCACAGGTCCGAGGGACTCTGGACCGGGAGACTCAGCGCGTGTGCGCACTCGATGAGCCGTTTGTCGTACGCCACGAACGCGCTGACAGCGCTGCCCAGACTGAGTGCCGCGGCGCAGTGCAGTGCGTCGAGTGAACGGAGACGTCCGGTGTGCGGCGGGCGGCCGGCCCTGTCGAACACTGCGGGGCGCAGACGTACGAGCGCACAGTCCTCCAGCCATTCGTCCGCCTCGCGGAGTGTTTCCTCCGCCGATCCGCAGGCTGTCAGGGCCCGTCGTAGTTCTGTGCGCGTCAGATCGCTGGTGAGAACCGTCAGGGAGCCCTGCTGGGTGAGCCATCGTTCGAGAGCGGCGCTTTCCGTCTCGGTTTTGAAGATCTTGATCGCTGCCGATGTGTCCAGGTAGATCACCGACATCAGCGATCCCCCTCCATGTCCCGGAGTTCCTGGAGCGACTGGCTGGCCACGTCGCCATCCGGTGAGGCCGGGGCTCGCCGGATCTTGGCGGTCTGCGCCGCCGTGCGGGCGCGGGTCAGGTCGGCGCGGTCGATGACACCGTCCTCCACGGCCTGGTTGATCGCCTCTTCAACGGGATCCGGGGGCAGTATCCGGGCAACCGTACGGCCGTGGCGAGTCACGGTGATGGTCACGCCATGCTCCAGCCGCTTGAGTACGGCGGCGGCGTTGCGCTGAAGGTCACGGACCGTGATGGTCGTATCCCGCTCGTCTTCGGTCATGTCGAACAGAATACAGCGACGTGCGACATGCAGGCCTTATGTGCGCCAAGTGAAATCCATGTGCGTCATTCGATATTTGCCTCTGGCTCTCGACGGGGCGGCAGTGCATGCCGTGTCGGCGAATCTGCGTAAATCGCCTTACTTCGCCTGGCCGGTGGGAACCCCTTGACGGAACCCGCCCTGGTGTCACCCAGGTCTCCTGGATAACTTGGTTCGCTTGAGTTACCACTACCTCGCCAGGAGTCCCAAGTGAACGGCCCCGCCCGGCTCGTGACAGTCGCGCTCTCCGCAGCTGATCCTTTCCGAGAAGGGCATCACCAGGGTGAAGCTTCCCGGGGGAGGATTCGATCCGGAGGTCCTCACGCGGTACATAAAAGGTGCCGCGCTGGGCAACGCGTTCGTGCATGGCGTGGTGAAGCTGCGGCATTACGTTTCCGCCGACGACACACCGCATCAGGTGAGCCCGCCACCCGGTGATGTCAGGCCTACTCCCGTGCCGGACAGGACTCCCAGTCCTTCCGGCGGTTCGAAGTTCCCGTCGCCGACGCCGCAGCCCAGCCCGTCGTCGACGTCGTTCCACGCAGCTTTGGCGCCCGCCGGATAAGGAGACTCAGTTCATGGGTGATTACCAAGCCCTCGAGTTCGGAAAGTTCGTCGATGACCAAGGAACAGTCCACGAAATGGTCTCCTCGTCGGTGATCGCAGCTGTTCCTGCGGCTAAAGCAGCGGCCGAACGTTTTGGTGGCGAGGTCCGCTTCGACTTCCTGGACGACCGGGCCGTGCACTGGATGTTGTTCCAACGGCGAGAAGAGACCGAGAAGGCCAGCCTCCAGGGCTGTCTGCTTGTCATTCCGATCTTCATTTTCGGCTTCGGTGCCTGGCCGTTCTGGGATCTGGTCGCGTCCCAGAAGTCCCAGCGGTTCCAGATCGCCTTCATCGTCGTGGACGCGATCTTGCTGCTTACCATTTCGGCGCTGCTCTTCCTCCGGAGGTTGCGCGATCTACGCGACAAGACCCTGCGGAACACGCGTTGTCGAGCCCGCCTCTATCGCAAGATCACCGGTATTGCTCGCCGGGGTGGTGCTGACATCCCACGCCTCTACCCCTACTACGGGATGTACGCCACGTCCCAGAAGTTCTTTCCTGAGGCTCCGGACCGCCCCGTTCCAGAGAGGGACCAGGCTAGGTGACGACCGAACTCGAGCCGTCCGCGTTCATACCGACTCAGCCCGCACCAACTGTCCTGCGCGTCGATGACATTCATGTCCGTTGGGTGATGCCGGAGATCTTCCATGATCTCCCCATCCACGAAACGGACGACGACGAGGCAGTACGGCTGCTGGGGGAACTCGCGGACAAGGCACTCCCTGGCGCGCCGGAGGAGGACAGGACGAGGTTCGCAGTCATGTGCGCCCTCGGTATCGACGACCTGCTGGCGGTCGGAGCCGACTACGCCGGGATCTGCCTGACCGCCGTCGACGGTCTTCCTTGCTCCGCCACACTTCACGCGTCTCGCAGGGTTCGTCGCCGCAGGGTCGTCCGCGTGCTGCGTCCCGCGCCCCACCGCGTCGACCGCGGTCGACGGAAGCCCGTGAGCAAGGCGGGCGCCGCGGCTTTCGGCGATGAGCAGCGCGTCATGCAGGGCGAGAGTCAACTGGGATGCCAACAGCCCTAGTTGATCCGTCTGGGCGTTCGTGTCGAGTACGTCGGTCAGCTGCCGGGCGCGGTCGAGCAACTTGCCCGCGAGTCCGAGCTGTACGGCCTCGATGTGGTCCGCGTGCCGTGACAGCACTCCGGTCCCGGTGCCGTCGCCGAGCAGATAGCAGCGCTTGCCGTCGGTGCCGGTCCAGGGCAGCAGGCGTACGTGCCGGTGGTTGTCGTCATCCCTGGCGCCTTCCATCAGGCCGCCTCCAACCAACCGCGGATGTCACGGGTGTCGAGGTCGATGCCGTAGGTGGCGTACCAGAGGGTGTCGCGGCGCAGCTGCTGGAGCCGGGCCTTCTCGTCGCGCTCGTACGCGCGGAGGTAGGGGCGGAACGCCTGCCTCGCCCAGGCCCACGGCGGCGAACTCGGACACCTCGAATTCCTGCAGACGCTCTGCCAGGACGAGATCGCCCGCCGCGACACCGTCGCCTTCCAGCGCCGCCTGGACCGGGCGAAGTTCGAGTGGCAGGTCGCCCTGGAGGAGTTCGACTTCGCCGCCTCCCTGAAGCTGCCCGCCGCCCCAGATCCGCGACCTCGCCGCCCTACCTGGATTGCGGAGCGGCGGTGCAGACAGGAGCGAAGGGCGCATTGGCAAACGGTGTAGCCGCAGCAGCTTGCCTGCGGTGATCGACAGGAATGCCGTTGGTCACTTGATGCGCACGACAGAGGGCATCGCGTAAAGGGCAATGCGGGCTAATCGGGTTGAGCCCGGCGTTGAATGGCTCGAACCAGACGGATACCCGCCTGGTGTCCTCAGGCGCCATTTGGATAGCGTTAGTTCGCTTGAGTTACCCCCCACCTCGCCAGGAGTCCAGAGTGAACCGCCCCGCCCGGCTCGTGACAGCCGCGCTCGCCGCATCTGCGGCCTTGCTGCTGACCTCCTGTGGCTCGGCAGGAGGTGACGGCTCGAGCTCCGACAAGATCGCCGGTGCTGGCACGGGCGAGACCAAGTCGGCATCGCCGTCGGTGTCCGCTCCGGCGGACGGGATCGACCGGCCGGAGATCAAGCTTCCTGATGACATGAAGAACGTCTTTGAGGGGCAAAGCGCCGGTGACGCGGTGAAGGACGTGATCTTGGCGGACAACGCGCGGAGCGTCAGTTCGGTGGACCAGGCGATGGCATCCGGTGATCTGAAGAGCTCCGGGATGGCCTTCTACTACACGGACACTGCGCTGACGGGGGTCTACGAGTACGCCAAGAACGCCATTGCCGAGAACATCAGCTGGACCGGCACCGTGCGCTACTTCGATCGGGAAGTGACGGTGTTCAGCACGGCGTCGGCAGCGGTGACGTACTGCGTGGACGAGAGCCAGTCGAACTTGAAGAACAGCAAGACGAACGAGGTCCAGAAGACGGACACCTCGGCCGACAGCTACGTCTACTACAACACCGCGGTCAAGAAGAACAAGGACGGCGTCTGGCAGATCTGGAGCCTCACCGAGGACCGGGGGTCGCAGAAGTGCCAGCCATGACGCGGTACAGGACAGCCGCGATGCTCACAGCCTTGCTCTGTCTCCTCGGTACGCACGCCGCGGTGGCAGGCGGGCGAGGTGGCGCCGGCTCCCGCGAGGTCAAGACAGGCGGTGACTCCTCGGGTCCGGCCCTGGAGTCCCGGGTCAGCTTCAAAGTCGAGGGCAGCGCCCAGTCCGAAGGCTCCGGCCCTCTCACCTCCACCTCCGTGGACTGGGAGCCCCCGGCGTGCTGGTACGAGCCGTACTGGAAAGCCAAGGACTTCAAGACCTTCATGGAAGCCCAGTGGTCGATCCACGAGTCCGTCGGCGGTGCGGCCGAGGACATCGCGGACGACAAGGCGCGCTACAAGGACTTCAACGCTGACAAGAACGACGAGGGCATGTGGTGGGTGGCCGTCAAGAACCCGGACATGAAGGATGACCCGGCAGCCGGAACTTGTACGCGTGATCCCTTCTGGGTGGTCAACGGCGAGAACCCGGACGTCCCGCAGGCCATCGACACCGAGACCCTCGCCGGTCTCGCCTACCAGCGGACCGAGGTGCCGGACACCGAGATCTCCATGGCCCCGGCCGGCAAGTCGACGGTAAATCTGCCTACCTGGGCCTGGCTGGACAAGGCCACGTTCAAGACCGTCTCCGTCACGGCGAGCCTGGCCGGCACCGGCCTGTGGGCGACCACGACCGCGAAGCCGGTGAGCCTGCACATCGATCCCGGTTCGGATGACGCCCTGACCTCGCCTTCGTCCGGTGAGTGCACCATCAAGGACGACGGGTCGATCGGTGAGCCGTACGCCACTGGCAAGGCGGACGAGACGCCGCCGTGTGGCGTGACGTATCTCAGGTCCTCGGGAGACGACTCGTACGCGCTCAAGGCGACTCTCACCTGGGAGATCTCCTGGACGGGCGCGGGCGGCACGGCCGGCGACCTTCCGAACGGAACCTTCGCCACCACCACCGACGTGCAGGTCCAGGAGATCCAGGCTGTCAACCGCTGACGGGCGGACCATGAGGGGCGAGGACTGAGCATGTCGAAGGGATCCGATCTTCAGGTCGACTACGACCTGCTGGCGACGAGCGCCAGGCAACTCCGGCAGATCCGCGACGAGTTCAACGGTCTGGAGGAGTGGAAGAAGGACGTCAAGGCGCTCGTCGGTGACTCCCGTGTCCAGAAGGCCATGGGCGACTTCGTGGACAACTGGGACAAGAACCGCAAGCGGTTGGTCAAGGAGATCGAAGAGGTCGGGGCGATGGTCAAGACGACCAGTGACGCTTTCAAGGGCCTCGACGACGACCTGGCCAATGTCAACAAGGGGAAGAAGTAGCGCCTCGGGCGTGGACGGACCGATGACTCTTCGCAGGGGGAACATCCATGGCGCGGCCCGCTGACTGGGCACCACTCGCCGAGGCGGATCCCGTTCCGGGCGACCCGGAGGGGATCCGCGACGAGGTCGAGCACATGAAGAAGATGGCGGAGAAGCTCCGCACGCAGGCCGCGGCGATGAAGGCGATCGGAGACAGTGACGGCCTGAAGGGCAAGTACGCCGACACCCTGAGTGAGAAGGCGGGCGGGCTGTCCAAGAGGCTGGACCTGGCCGAGGACCGCTATCGGGAGGTGAAGGGGCACCTCAAGGGCTGGGCGGACGACATGGAGACCGCGCAGAAGAAGGCCGACCGTGCGTTGGAGGACGCGAAGGACGCCCAGCGGGTCCTGGACAGCCACAAGCCGGAGAACCAGGGGAAGACGGGTTCCGCGGAAGACGGTTCGGACCCCGCAGACGACCCAGCCGTCAAGCGGGCCAAGGAGGACCTGGAGACCGCCCGCGGCAAGCTGAACACCGCGGTCTCCTTCTACGACGAGCGTGCAGACCACTACGCCGGCAAGATCCGGTCGTCGATCGACGACGACATGGAGGACAGCTGGTGGAACGACTTGAAGGCGTGGGTGGGCGACGCGGACTGGCTGGGGACGCTCGCCGAGGTGCTGAGCAACATCACCACCCTGCTCACCTTCGCCGCGATCTTCTTCCCCGCCCTTGGCGTGCTGGCGGGAATCCTCACCGGAATCGTCTTCGGCATCCACCTCCTCATGGCCCTGACCGGCAACGGCTCCTGGTTCGATGTGATCACCGACATCGCAGCGTTCAAGATGGCCAAGAACGGCGTCAAGGCGGCCAAGGCGGTCAAGGCGCTGCAGAAGGAAGGGCGAGGCATCGCGAAGGACGTCGCGGAGCAGCAGGCCAAGCGAGCGGCCAGAATGAACCGTGCCGTCGGCGGACGGGGTGGTAGTGGACGGCTCGGCCAACTCCGCAGAACCGCGGACAACCAGCGGGGGCGGGCGGCGGGCGTGAAGACCCGGGACGAGGCCATGCCGGAGGTGACGCGGAAAGAGACCTACAAGGCCCTCGGAGACAAGCGCATGGCGGAGCAGGTGAAGGACGTCGAGCGCATCAGCGGCAGGTATCCGGACAATCAGCGACTGAGCGAGGTCGCCTCGGAAGCAGCCCGCCAGAAGGGCGTATCCCAAGCTTATTGGGGGACGAGTACGGCACTCGACCTCGGTGGACGGGCCGGAGACGCATGGTCTCCTACCTATGTGAATGCAAAGGCAGACATGACAGCGCCAGCAGCAGGGCTCGGGTCGCAATGGTGAGGCCCAAACCGGAGAAGCGGAGAACCGGCCTCACGGAGAGCGCTCGTACCCGACAGGCGCGCCAGGCCCAAGAGCGCGTCCGAGTAGAAGCGGATCAGGACCTTCATGGGTCTGCGCGGACTCCCCGTGGAGCGGAAGACCATCCCGGGACCAACACCGCCGACTCCGGAACACGTGCGTCCGACCCAGGAGACGAGAGGTTCCTCAGGCGGGCAGCCCAAGTGCGTTACGTGCTGCTCGCCCTCGCCCTCGTCATGCTGCTGTGGTTCATCGTCGCGATGCAGAGCCACAAGACATGGGGACTGGAACTGCCCATGCCCACGTGGGCGCTGGACATTGCCGCGCTCAGTCCTCTGCTGGTGCTGATGCGGTTCTGGAACCCGGAGACCAGGAGGAAGAGCGACACCCTGGAATTCGACCTGCGGGTCATCAGCGGTCTCTACTTCCTCATGGCCCTCCTGGGAGCCGCACTCGGCGGATACTGGCAGCTGTGGCCCGGGGTAGTGATCAGCGCTGCGGTGCACGCGGGCATCTGGTACTCGAACACGCGGGCCCGCAGTCATGACTGATCCCGTGACCGAACCGGCCTCGCCGCCTACCGACTACGGGTTCCTCCTGCCCGAGGACTGGGTGCAGATCCCACTACGGCAAGGAGACGCGGAGGACGCCGTACGTTCCCTCGTCACGTCCGCCTTTGCACGCGTGCCGGCGGACGTGCCGCGCGACAAACTGACGCCTCTTCGGCTGGAGTTGGAGCGCAGACTCCGGGTAGCCGTTGCCGAGGCTCGCAGGGCTAGGGCGCTGGAGATGTATCTGCCGGTGAAGCCGGCGGGGGAGGTGAACCTCGGGGCATCGTTCACCGTCTCCAACGCGCGTCTTCCGGCGCGCTCCGAGCCTGACCCTGCCGCCTCGGGTGAGGTGTCCGACCCCGCGGAGATCGCCGTACAGCTGCTCTCCGTTGACGGTATGGCGAGTGCTTCGGAGATGGACCTGAGCAGCGGCGAGGTCGATGGAGCCCTTGCGGTTCGCCGGGAGCGCGTTGTGCCTGCGGCCCCGGAGCGTGGTGCGGAGCTTGGCAGCCGCAGGGTGGAGTACCTCGTGGCGGTACCCGGTGACCCCAGCCAGTGGCTCGTGGTCGCTTTCTCGACGATCGGCGCGGGGGACCCCCGAGACGATTTGGCTGATGCGATGGTCGAGTGGTTCGACGCCCTGATGACGACCTTCCGGTGGAGCTGGACATGACTGAGCCCCTGGTTGAACTGGAGCACGAGTTCAGCCTCGACATCGAGTACGACCCGAGCCGATGGCTGGAGCTTCCCCCTCGTTGGGACACCGAGGAGTGGCGGGACATCGACGTCTGGACGCGCTCGTGCGCCGAGCTGTTCTGGCGGTCGTACGGACAGGATCCAGGCGAGTCAGGCATCGCCTTCCTGGCGGGTGTGCTGCGGCGCCTCGCGGAAGCCTTTGCGCCGGAGCCCTTCGATACTCGGGTGCTGCTGCGTATGTGGGAACCGACGAGCATGCCCCTCCAGGTCTTCAGCATGGTCAAGCCCGCGCAGGGTGACCGAGAGGAGACGCTGCGCTTCCTCGTCGGAGCGGAGGACCCGGACGCTGTCGAGCCCCCGGTCGTCGAGTCATTCCACACGGAACGTCTCGGGGCGGGGCTGCGAACATTCCGCTATCTCCGGCAGGACGACACCCCCGAAGTGATCGCCTCACTCCGCTACGCCTGGCGCGACGAGGAGGTCGGCGCCGACGTGGTGCTGTGGACCGCCACCGAAGACACCGCACGGGTCATCCGGGCCGCCCAGGACATCGAAGAGCTGGCGCACAAGGTGAGCGTGGCGGTCTGGGATCTGGAACCGGAGGAGGGTGCCTCGCCGGACGCGCCGTCCTAGTTACCTCCGTTCTCCCGTTCTCCCGTTCTCCATGCCCCTTGCCAAGACATCGAGCCACGAACTGGGACTCCGTGCGCCATGCCGTTCATCCTTCCGCGAGCGTTGACCGGCGGCGCCTTTCATGGCGTGTGGTTCTCTGGCGGCCTGGTTGCCCACAACCGGGACGGGGATCGGACGTACGCGAACACCTGGAAACCCCGTCCCTCGCCGCTCCCGCCTAACCCTCCGCGTCTACAAGGTCGACGCCGACGGTGCCGTGACCGACGACCGCCGCCTGATCGAGATGCTCCTCAGCAGCCGCAACGAACCGACGCTGACACCTACGGTCTCGGCGTGATCAAGCCCTATCTGATCGAGCTGGAACCGGAAGTCAGACTCTGGCTCGAGACCCTGCTGCCTCGGCTCTACCGACAGGCCGAGGAGAAGGCCGAGCTCCTGGCGTCGTCTGCGACCACGCTCGGCGAGCCGCACTCCCGTAATCTGGGGGACGTCGTACGTGAGCTGCGGTTCGCCCTGGATGGCAATGCCATACGGGTGCCGTATTGGCTGGCGCCAGATCGGCGCATCGTCCTGCTGACAGTCTTCAGGAAGACGAAGATGCGGGAGGACGCAGAGGTCAAGCGAGCCAAACAGGCGAAGGCGCTGTGCGAGGCCGAGCACGGTCCCGCACACAAGGAGTTCACCCGCGATTTCCGGGAGGCGCTGTGAACCACACCCGCTGGAAGCTGGCGCGCGAGCGGGCCGCTGTCGATGGATACACCGAGCCCGCGGAGGTCGTCGCCGAGCGTGAGCAGATTCGGTTGGCGCACGACCTGGGGCAGCTGGTCTACGACCGCCGTACGGCTCTTGGGCTCTCGGAGCCTGTGCTGGCCGAGCGCCTCGGCATGACTGTCGACGAGGTGGAAACACTGGAGCTGGGAGGAATGCTGCCCGTCACCGCCGACCTCCTGGTCAGACTGGCGGCGGCGCTCCAGGTCACCGTGGACCTTCATGTGGTGTCCGACGGGCACAACACGGTGGCGTTCGGCGAACGCGCGGCTTAGCCGATGGGACGGGAACGGACTGGACCGAGGAACGAGATCGGGGGGACTCGGTGCTCCCAAGACAGTCCGTGCAGTCCCCGTCCGCCGAGGTGCCCACTCACCCGATATCACCCACCCGGCAGGCTGGGGGGAGCGGCCCCAGACCTCTCATAGCTCTCGTCCACGAGTTGATGAAAGCGCCGGGCGCGACGGGTTTCGGCGGCATCGCCGCGGGGGCCGCGGGACGCTGCCCAGAAGGTGCGGCCCGGTGTCGCCCTGAAGATGCTGTCGGCTGCCTGCCGCAGCTGGCCCTCGGTCAGGGCGCCCAGCTCGTACATCATCTCCCAGTGGGACAGCACCAGATTCAGGTACAGATGCTGGCGCCGGGCCACCTCCGAGGTGTTCGCGTCGAGCCTGCCCCAGCAGGCCATGAGGGATGGGTCGGTCATGGCCATCCGTATCAGCTCGGTGTGAGCGGTACGCATGCCCTGCTCGCGGTTGGCCTTGCTCTCCCGGGCCTGGAACACGAGCGACGCGCCGATACCGGCGAGGGCGAGGCCCGCGATCAGGGCGGAAACGGCACCGTACGCCTGCGCGATGTTGCCCACGCGCTGCCAGTCGCGGTCGGAGCCGGTGTCACTCGGGCCGAAGGCGCGCAGAGCGAGCGGGGACAGCAGGACGAGAGCCGTGGAGGCGACGAGGGCGAGGACGCTCAGGGCGATCCTGACCGGGGGAGAAGGCCTGCTGAACCGACGCCGGGCCGTGTGCCCGTCGCGCCCGGTCCCCGAGGAGTCACCGCTCATCGGCGGAACCCTCTTCCGTCGGACCTTCTGTCGCCGGACCCGCTTCCAGCGAACCCACTGTCGCCGGACCCGCTTCCGCCGAACCGGCTGTCACCCGGGCGGCCAGCAGCGGACCGGTCACGCGGTTGTGGAACGCGAGCAGCTCCTCACCCTCGGCAAGGAGCTGCTCGATGTCCCGGCGGCAGCCTCCGATCAGCTCCGGATCGGTGTGGCGCACCGCGCCGGCAAGGTCTCCGTCATGGGTGTACCGCAACTCGTAGAGAGCGATGGTCCCGAGGAGGACGAGTTCCGGCATATGCGCTGGGGGGGGGTGTTGCATGCCGTCCTGGACCGGTTCGGGGTCGGGCTCGGCGTCGCAGATCACGCGGATCTCCTCGCCGAGTTCGGCGCGCAGGCGCAGGATGCTCATTTCCCACAGCACGTAGTCGGAGGGCGGGAGTTGGACGATGCGAACGCGACGCAGACGGGAGCCCCGACTCCGGGCGCCCTCGTACTGGCGTGCCAGCGCCGGACGTTCGGCTTCGGCGAGCCGCAGCGCACGGCTCCATTCACCCTGGTGCGCGGCTTCCCACGGACCGTATCCGGGCTCCCGGAAGCTCTGCCCGGCCTCCAGTTTGTCGACGAGAGCGGAGCGCGGGTACTCCTCACGAAAACGCGTCAGGTAGTCCGCGCGGGACAGTGGGGTTCCGGCGTCGCGCAGCTCCGCGATGCGGGCGAGGGTGGACTTGCCGGAGCCCTGGCGACGGCGACGGCGACGGTGATGGGCAGGGTGGAGATCAGGTGTGTCAGGCATCCGGGATGTCCCGCTTCGCGGCGAGGAGGGTACTGCGCGGAACGATCACGATGCGTTCGTCCTGCGCCACGGACACCCCGGCCGGCAGCCTCTCGTCGTACGCGTCCGTCGCCTCGCGTCCTATGAACGCGAAGTCGCCGTTGTCGAGTTCCCATATGTCAGGGCAGCTCTCGGTGGCGCTGGTCAGCCCCAGCTCCTGCGGCGACCGCCCCAGCCGCCGGGCGAACCCGGCGTCGAAGTCGGCTTCCCACGGGCGTTGTGCTGTTCCCATCCGTCTCATCTCCATCTCCCCTGCGGGGTACGAGAGTTGATCTTGCGGGCTCGCGCGAGGCTAGCAATGGGAGGAGAGGGCGGCAATGGGGCCTCGCCGGTCCGACAGACCGCCCGCACTCCGTAGGGCGAGGGGGAGGACTGACTCTCCGACAACGGCGGTGCGGGTTAAAGCAGTTGTCCCCTGGGACCACCGCAGGTAAGAAGGCCCTATGACTGGACTCGGCGCGGTGTTCCGGCCTCAACTGCCCCCCGAGCGTCTGCGTGCCGTCGCGCGCGTGGCGGACGAGGCGGGCCTTGAGGAGCTCTGGTTCTGGGAGGACTGTTTCCTGGAGGGCGGGATCTCGGCCGCGACGGCCGCACTCGCCTGGACCGAACGGTTGCGGGTCGGCGTGGGCCTGCTCCCCGTTCCGTTGCGCAATGTCGCCGTCACCGCGATGGAGACCGCCACGCTGCACCGGCTGTTCCCGGGGCGCGCGATCCTGGGCGTCGGTCACGGCGTGCAGGACTGGATGGGACAGGTCGGGGCGCGGGCCGAGTCGCCCGTGACCCTGCTGCGCGAGTACCTCGACGCCTTGCGCGCGCTGCTGCGCGGGGAGCGGGTCAGCACGGACGGGCGGTACGTGAAGCTCGACGGTGTCGCCCTCGACTGGCCGCCGACCGAGGTGCCGGAGGTTCTCACCGGCGCCACCGGGCCCCGTACGCTCCGGCTTTCCGGCGCGGCGGCGGACGGCACCATCCTCACCGCGGCCACCGCACCCGAGGGCGTACGGCAAGCGCGTCGGCTCATCGACGAGGGACGGGCGCAAGCCGGGCGGACCGATGACCACCGGGTGGTCGTCTATCTGCACGCGGCCACCGGGCCCGATGCCGAGGCCCGTCTGCGCGCCGAGATCGAGGCCAACGGCGAGGCTCCGCTGCCCGAGCACGGAGTCGCCGGTGACGCGGGCGCGGTCGCCAAGGCCGTCCACCGCCTCGCGGACGCCGGAGCCGACACCGTGATCCTCCAGCCGACCGCCGACGAACCCGACCCCGAGGGTTTCGTACGGTTCGTGGCCGGCGAGGTGCGGCCGCTGGTCCCCTGAGCGGTGCCGAGGAGCTCGGCCGCTGGTCCCCTGAGCGGTGCCGAGGAGCTCGGCCGTTTCCGTCCTCTGAGGGGGCCGGAGCCGACCGTCCGGCTGATTGACCGAAAACATGCCGATGCAGACTGGTCTGCGTGAGATGTCCGTCCGAATGGCGGACTACGGCGGAGGCGTGGGGGCGCATGCCGGGCGTATCGCGGGCGTATGGCCGCCGCACGGGCGGGAGACGGGCGGCGTTTGGGGCCTGGCGCGCATATGTCCGGGGTGTGGCGCACGGCTCACGGGTTGTCCGCATCGTTATCGAGACAGGCTCGCCTCGACCGTTTGCCTCACGTAAGTTCAGACCAAGGTAATTCGCGTGAGCAAAGCTGCGCGTGTGGCACCGCGCAGTGGAGGGGGCTGCGCGGTGCCGTTTCCGCCCCTTGAGGTGGCCCGACCGACCTGATGCGATGTCACCGGCCCGCGGTGGCGCCGCTGCCCTCGGTTTACGGACCGCCGCCCGGCCTCGGCCCGAATCACCCGGCCTGGAGCGCGAGTCGCACCCCGCGCCGTACCCCCCACCGCTCCATCGCCCCCGCCTCCGCCTCCAAAACATGCCTGGCCCGCGGGCGCGGCAGCCCCACCCGGCCCGGACGCATCGTCCGTACCGCCAGAACCCGGAATTCGCGGTCCAGGTGAGCGACGTCGATCGCGAACCGCATCCCGAGCGTGTGCACCGAGTTCGCCGGACTCAGCAGCAGGGCCCCGTCGATCCCGTCCCGCCCGAGCAGCCCGCGCGCCCGGGCCCGCGCCGACTCGGCGAACTCCAGTGGCACCGGCTCTGACGTCTCGGGGGTGGTGAACGTGGCCATGGCTGCGAAGTTAGCGGGGGCGTCAAGCGGACGTTCCTGACGCGGGTCACTCTCTTGGAGTACGTCCGGTGGGCCGCCAGTGAAGAGCACAACGGTGTGCAAATCCCCCGGATCTTTCCGAATCCTCCGCGAGCGCAGGAGAATCCCTTTGAATCCGCTGTTATTCGGCCATGATCACACTCTGAATCCGGGCTTCCGCGCCCACCCCGGCGTCGTCGGGCAACTCCGGAGAGTAGTTGTGGCACGCCGATGCACGCAGCATCACTTACGAAGGGTTATGGTGGAAACCCCCCCTCGGGCCGGTCCGTCTCCCCCCCACGGACCGGCCCGTTTTTTGTCCCCGCACCCGGCCCGCCCGACGGGCGCCCCCGCGCGCCCCTCGGTTCCGCGAACCGAAGCTCCGGTGACTCAGCGCCGACCGGCCCAGATGTTCGTCCCCGGCGTCGACACCGCGAACGCGTCGATCTCCTTCAGCTCCTCGTCCGTCAGCCGCGGCGCGGACAGCGCCGCCAGGTTCTCCTCCAGCTGTCGCACACTGGACGCGCCGATGAGGGCGGAGGTCATCCGCTCGTCGCGCAGCACCCAGGTGAGCGCCAGCTGGGCGAGGGACTGGCCGCGGCGGGCCGCGATGTCGTTCAGCCCGTTCAACCGGCGTACGACATCCGCGTCGCCCGCCAGGCCCGGGTCGAGCGACTTGCCCTGAGTGGCGCGTGAGCCCTCCGGGATGCCCTTGAGGTACTTGCCCGTCAGCAGGCCCTGCGCGAGCGGTGCGAAGGAGATACAGCCCATGCCGGCCGCCTCCAGGGTGTCGAGCAGGCTGTCGTCCTCGGTCCAGCGGTTGATCATCGAGTACGAGGGCTGGTGGATGAGCGGACGCACCCCCAGCTCCATCAGGATGCGGACCGCCTCGGCCGTCTGCTCGGCGGTGTACGAGGACACCCCCACGTACAGCGCCTTGCCCTGCTGGACAGCGGACGCGAGCGCGCCCATCGTCTCCTCCAGCGGGGTGTCCGGATCGAAGCGGTGCGAGTAGAAGATGTCCACATACTCGACGCCCATCCGCTTCAGTGAGGCGTCCAGTGACGACAGCAGGTACTTGCGGGAACCCCACTCGCCGTACGGGCCGGGGTGCATGAGGTAGCCCGCCTTGGTCGACAGGACCAGCTCGTCCCGGTACGGCGCGAAGTCCTGCTTCAGCAACTTGCCGAAGTTGAGCTCGGCCGAGCCGGGCGGCGGCCCGTAGTTGTTCGCCAGGTCGAAGTGGGTGACACCCAGATCGAAGGCGCGGCGCAGGATCGCGCGCTGGGATTCCAGGCCCCGGTCGTCACCGAAGTTGTGCCACAGGCCGAGCGAGACGGCGGGCAGCAGCAGTCCGCTGCGCCCCGTACGCCGGTATTCCATCGAGTCGTACCGCTCCGCCGTGGCGCCGTATACAGAAATGTCGTTCATGAATACGAAGCTACGCCAGCTCACTGACAACTCTCAGGAGAGCCCTGCCTTCATCACAGGAGAGCCCTGTACCCCAAGGGAACACTGCGTTCCGACGGGGGTAGGGTGTCGCCCCTGGGGGACCGCCATTTGCACGGAGGGGCTGACAAACACGTGAACCTGCTGCGCGACAACCTGCGCCGACTGCTGGTCAGGTTCTATGCACGCAGGGTGGAAGGCCACCTCGACCACGACCAGGTGCCCAAGCACATCGGCGTCATCATGGACGGCAACCGGCGCTGGGCGAAGGCGGCGGGTTCCACGGCCGCCCACGGGCACCGGGCCGGGGCCGAGAAGATCGAGGAGTTCCTCGGCTGGTGCTCCGAGACCGACGTCGAGGTCGTCACCCTGTGGCTGCTGTCGACGGACAACTTCGACCGTCCCGAGGAGGAACTCGTCCCCCTCCTCGGCATCATCGAGAACGTCGTCCGCACCCTCGCCGCCGACGGCCGCTGGCGCGTCCACCACGTGGGCACGGCTGACCTGCTGCCCGGCCATCTGCAGCACGCCCTCAAAGAGGCCGAGGAGTCCACCGCGCACGTCGACGGGATAGTCGTCAACGTCGCCATCGGCTACGGCGGTCGCCAGGAGATCGCCGACGCCGTGCGCTCGATGATCCTCGACGCCGCCGACAAGGGCTCCTCCATCGAGGAGATCGCCGAGTCCGTCGACGTCGACCGCATCGGCAAGCACCTCTACACCAGCGACCAGCCCGACCCCGACCTCGTGATCCGTACGAGTGGTGAGCAGCGGCTGTCCGGATTCATGCTCTGGCAGACGGCCCACTCCGAGTACTACTTCTGTGAGGTCTTCTGGCCGGCCTTCCGCAAGGTCGACTTCCTGCGCGCCCTTCGCGACTACGCGGCGCGACACCGCCGCTTCGGCGGCTGACCCGCAGGTCCACTCAGGACGCCGTCAGGGACGTACGTCATCAGGAGTTAACGAACGCGCCGTGATGAGTCATGGCATGGCAGCGTGCGTTCGAGGGCATAAGCCTTCCAGGTCGATGCCCGAACCACGGGCATCGGATCTCAGCGGGCGGCACGGGGCCGTCCGCCCGGGAGGCCCTTTGCACCAGCCCGACCGTGCGGTCAGTACGGACGAAGCGGAGGGCCGGTTTTCGGCCCGCGCATCGGCGCCGCAGACCGGTCCAGATCTTCTCCGTCGCTCCCCGACCTCATCCGAGGGGGTACGTCCTTCCGTGGTGACCAGCACAAAGCGCCGTATGCCAGACCGGCGCACCTATGTGATCGACACCAGCGTCCTGCTGGCCGACCCGAACGCACTGAACCGCTTCGACGAGCACGAAGTCGTGCTTCCGATCGTCGTGGTCACGGAGCTGGAGGCCAAGAGGCACCATCCCGAACTCGGCTACTTCGCCAGGCAGGCCCTGCGCCTGCTCGACGAGTTCCGGGTGCGGTTCGGCCGCCTCGACGCTCCTCTCCCGATCGGGGATCTCGGAGGGACCCTGCGAGTCGAGCTCAACCACTCGGACCCCAGCGTGCTGCCAAGTGGCTACCGCCTGGGGGACAACGACTCCCGCATCCTCGCGGTCGCCCGCAATCTGCAGGCCGAGGGGTACGACGTCACGGTTGTGTCGAAGGACCTGCCGCTCAGGATCAAGGCCTCCTCCGTCGGACTCCTCGCCGAGGAGTACCGCGCGGAGCTCGCCATCACGGGCAACTCCGGCTGGACCGGAATGTCCGAACTGACCCTCGCGGGCGAGCAGGTGGACCTCCTCTTCGACGAAGGCCACGCCTACGTCCCCGAGGCGGCCGACCTGCCGGTGCACACGGGCCTGACGATCCAGTCGGAGCGCGGCAAGGCACTGGGGCGCGTCACGTCCGAGGGCAACGTCCGGCTCGTACGCGGTGATCGCGAGGCCTTCGGCATCAAGGGCCGCAGTGCCGAGCAGCGCATCGCGCTCGATCTGCTCCTGGACCCGGACATCGGGATCGTGTCGATGGGCGGCCGGGCCGGCACCGGCAAGTCCGCACTCGCGCTCTGCGCGGGTCTGGAGGCCGTCCTGGAGCGGCGTCAGCACCAGAAGGTGATGGTCTTCCGGCCGCTCTACGCGGTGGGCGGGCAGGAGCTCGGCTATCTGCCGGGCTCCGAGTCGGAGAAGATGAGTCCGTGGGCGCAGGCGGTCTTCGACACCCTGTCGGCCGTCACCTCGCGCGAGGTCATCGAAGAGGTCACCGCACGCGGCATGCTGGAGGTCCTGCCGCTCACCCACATCCGCGGCCGCTCCCTCCACGACGCGTTCGTGATCGTGGACGAGGCGCAGTCGCTGGAGCGGAACGTGCTCCTGACGGTGTTGTCCCGGATCGGGGCCAATTCACGGGTCGTTCTGACCCATGACGTGGCACAAAGGGACAATCTGCGGGTCGGCCGGTACGACGGAGTGGTCGCCGTCGTCGAGAAGTTGAAGGGCCATCCGCTTTTCGCGCATGTGACCCTGAACCGGTCCGAGAGGTCCCAGATCGCGGCACTAGTGACCGAAATGCTGGAGGAAGGGCACATCTGAACCGTCTGACCCAGCTGGCCCCGTTCCGGCAATGGGTGGCGGATGCACGGTAGTTGGCGCCGTCCGGCAAAGGCGAAGAGCCTAGCCGGGCGGCGTCTTGGTGCGCGCTTGTTTCCGCGAAACTCCCGGGGCAAACGAGGTGTGAGCTTTCACACGCAACTCGGAATTGCCCTGCGGCGTCGAGGTACGGCAGAGTCTCACTCCTGTCAGGCCCCGCATACGACACACCTGTACCCCCAGCGGTACGGCACCACAGGAACCTCAGAACTCCATAGAGCCGTCGTATGCCGCCCGCGCACCACGTGGCGATCCCCGCAAGGGAGTTGCCCACCGGGCCCGCGCCTCCCGTGACCCCGCAGTTGGGAGGCCAGCGCCGAGGGGCACGATTGCGTCCGCGAGGGTCACCTAAGCGGTCGATGCTGGAAGGAAACCGTGTGAGCCGGATTTCGGTCCGGGGATTCGCAGTGGCCTCGGCCACCGCGGTCACCGCTGTCGGAAGCGTCGTCGGAGTTGCCTCGGGCAGCGTCGCTGCCCCCTCGAACGACGCCGAGGCGACGGCAAGCGACGCGACTCTCCTCGCGGACATACCTGTCGGCCAGCAGGCACAGGTACAGACCGCATCCCTGACGCAGCAGGCCACCGCTCAGGCCATCCAGGCCGACGCGAGCGCCAAGAAGGACGCCGAAGAGGCCGCCCGTAAGAAGGCCGCCGACGACGCTGTCGCGAAGCAGAAGGCTGCTGAGGAAGCCGAGCAGGCGGCCAAGGAGAAGAAGGAAGCCGAGGAAGCGGCCAGCAAGGCCGCGACGGCCGACGCCAGCAGCTTCGCCGTCCAGTCCTCGTATTCCACCGCGCAGATCCAGGCGATGGCCCAGTCGATGGTGCCGAGCGGCCAGTACCAGTGTTTCAGCAACATCGTGGACCACGAGTCCAGCTGGAACTACACGGCCGTCAACGCCTCCTCCGGCGCCTACGGTCTCTTCCAGGCCCTGCCCGGCTCCAAGATGTCCTCCGCCGGCTCCGACTGGCAGACCAACCCGGCCACCCAGATCAAGTGGGGCCTCAGCTACATGAACGACCGCTACGGCAGTCCCTGTGAGGCCTGGTCGTTCTGGCAGGCCAACAACTGGTACTGAGCCCGCGCTCAGCACAACGGCCGCTCAACCACTCGGAGCCCCTCCCCGTCCTACGGTGAGGGGCTTCGGCCATGTACGGTCGGATCCGACGACTCCAGGGGGAGTGGTGGGGAGCAGCGGGGGCCGGGAAAAAGGACGGATCATGTCGCGCGTACCAGGATGGCTCGGCCGGGCCGGGGCCGGACTGACCGAACTGGGCCGACGTCTGGACGAGCGACGGGCCGAGGTGGAGCGGGAGTCGCAGTCCGGGCCGGACGAACAGTCGGCACGGGGTGCCGGGTCGCGCGGCAGATCCTCGGCGGACTCGTCGTCTGCGCAGACGGTCGGGGCCTCGGGAGACAACAAGTCCCCGGGTGATGTCCCGCCCTTGTCGAATGTCCGGTCCTCGTCGGGTGGCCCGGACGCGCGGGGCCCCCGCGACGACGCGGCCGCGGCTTCAGGGGCCGCCGGTGCCGCGGGTGTCTCAGATGCCTCGGGCGTCACTGATCTCTCCGGTGCCCCTGTCGAACCCGCCTCGGCCTCCGCTCCGGCTCCTGGCTCGGCGCCCGCCCCTCCCGCCTACGTGACAGCCGTGGCCGCCCGCCCCGACCCCGCCGTGGCCGTGCCATGGGGGATGCGGGTCGCTGCCGAGGCCGGCTGGCGGCTGCTCGTACTCGCGGGCGCTCTCTGGGTGTTGATGCGGGTCATCGGCGCCGTACAGCTGGTGGTGTTCGCCTTCGTGGCCGCGCTCCTCATCACCGCGATACTGCAACCCGCCGTTGCCCGGCTGAAGGACTACGGGGTGCCGCGCGGGCTGGCCACCGCACTCACCGCGATCCTCGGCTTCGTCGTGATCGGCCTGATCGGCTGGTTCGTGGTCTGGCAGGTCCAGGAGAACATCGACACCCTCTCCGACCAGATCCAGGACGGCGTCGACGAGCTGCGGAACTGGCTCCTCAACAGCCCGTTCCATGTGACGGACAAGCAGATCAACGAGATCGCCAAGAACCTGCGCGACGCGATCGGCACGAACACGGATCAGATCACGTCGGCCGGCCTCGAAGGCGTGACCGTCATCGTCGAGGCCCTGACCGGCATCCTGCTGACGATGTTCTCGACGCTGTTCCTTCTCTACGACGGCAAGCAGATCTGGGAGTGGACGCTCAAGCTGGTGCCGGCGGCGGCCCGTCCGGGCGTCGCGGGCGCGGGCCCGCGGGCCTGGCGCACGCTGACGGCGTACGTCCGGGGCACGGTCGTGGTGGCGTTGATCGACGCGATCTTCATCGGGCTCGGCATCTACTTCCTCGACGTCCCGATGGCCGTACCGCTCGCCGTCTTCATCTTCCTGGGCGCGTTCATCCCGCTCGTGGGTGCGGTGATCTCGGGGGCGCTGGCGGTGGTGGTCGCGCTGGTGACGCAGGGGCCCTTCACGGCCGTCATGGTGCTGGCCGTGGTGCTTGCGGTGCAGCAGATCGAGGGGCACGTCCTGCAGCCGTTCATTCTCGGCCGCGCTGTACGGGTTCATCCGCTGGCGGTCGTCCTGTCGGTCGCCGCGGGTGGCATGGTCGCCGGGATCGGTGGGGCGGTGGTGGCGGTTCCGCTGGTGGCCGTCACCAACACGGTGGTGGGCTATCTGCGGTCGTACACCTCCGAGGAACCCGGGGGCGCGACGGCGGTGGAAGTGGCGCCGGTGCGGCGGCCGGTGCCGTAGCGCGTGCGCTCGCGGGGGCTGGGTTTTTCGCCCCCTCCGCCCCTACCCGTCCCTTGTCCCGGGGGCTCCGCCCCCAGACCCCCGTTTCGCGCTGAACGCGCTCGTCCTCAAACGCCGGACGGGCTGAAGCCCGCCCTCCGCTCAGCCGGTGACAGAACCGTGACAAAGGGCCCTGGCCTGCGCTTACTTCCTCTCCACCTCCCTCTATACGCAGCGTGTATACACACCATGTATACGCCGTGTGTAGAGTCCTCTCCATGTCCATCGGTCACACCCTCCTGGGACTCCTGGAGTCCGGGCCCCGTCACGGTTACGACCTGAAGCGGGCCTTTGACGAGAAGTTCGGTCACGACCGGCCGCTGCACTACGGCCAGGTCTACTCGACGATGTCGCGCCTCCTGAAGAACGGTCTCGTGGAGGTCGACGGCATAGAGGCGGGCGACGGTCCCGAGCGCAAGCGGTACGCGATCACCGAGGCCGGGATCACCGACGTACAGCAGTGGCTCGCGACTCCCGAGAAGCCTGAGCCGTATCTGCAGTCGACCCTCTACACGAAGGTCGTCCTCGCGCTCCTCACCCACCGCGACGCGAGCGGGATCCTCGACACGCAGCGCTCGGAGCACCTGCGCATGATGCGCATCCTCACGGACCGCAAGCGCAAGGGCGATCTCGCGGACCAACTGATCTGCGACCACGCCCTCTTCCATCTGGAGGCCGACCTGCGGTGGCTGGAACTGACCGCCGCGCGCCTCAGCAGACTCGCCGAGGCGGTGACGCCCCGATGAACACCCCGATCACCCCGATCAGCCCGACCACCCCTACGACTTCGATGAGCGAGATGAGCCAGCCGACTGCACCTCCCGGTTCACTGCTGACCGCGGCGGACCTTCGCAAGACGTACGGAACGACGACCGCGCTGGACGGCGCCGAGTTCTCCATCCACCCCGGCGAGGTGGTCGCGGTGATGGGCCCCTCCGGCTCCGGCAAGTCCACGCTGCTGCACTGCCTCGCCGGAATCGTGACGCCCGACTCGGGCTCGATCAGGTACAACGGCCGCGAGATGGCGACGATGAACGACACGCAGCGCAGTGCCCTGCGGCGCACCGAGTTCGGGTTCGTCTTCCAGTTCGGACAGCTTGTGCCCGAGCTGACCTGCGTCGAGAACGTCGCGCTGCCTCTGCGGCTCAACGGCACCGGCCGCAAGGAGGCCGAACGCATCGCCCTGGCGAGGATGGAGCAGCTGGAGGTCGACGACCTCAAGGGCAAGCGGCCCGGCGAGGTCTCCGGCGGCCAGGGACAGCGCGTGGCGGTGGCCCGCTCACTGGTCACCGACCCCCGTGTGCTGTTCGCCGACGAGCCGACCGGCGCGCTCGACTCGCTCAACGGCGAGCGCGTGATGGAACTGCTCACGGAGGCCGCCCGGTCCACCAACGCGGCCATCGTGCTCGTCACGCACGAGGCACGGGTGGCGGCGTACTCCGACCGCGAAATCGTCGTACGCGACGGAAAGTCCCGGGACATGGAGCGCGCCGTATGAAGGCACGGTGGGCCCGCCAGTGGGCCAGAGATCTGGCCATGGGCGCCAGATTCGCCTTCACCGGCGGACGCGAGGGGTGGGCCCGGGTCCTGCTGACGGCCGTCGGCGTCGGCCTGGGCGTGGCGCTGCTGCTGCTCACCGCCGCGATACCGAGCGCGCTGACCGCCCGGCAGGACCGCGAGTACGCGCGTACGGACATCACGTTCAGTGACGTACGGATGCCGAAGGCGGACAACACTCTGGTCGTCGCGAACGTCGGCACCACCTATCGCGAGAAGAACGTCCGAGGGCGGGAGTTGGAGCCCGAGGGCCCCGGCGCGCCGCTCCCACCGGGGGTGGAGAGGTTCCCGGCGCCCGGCGAGATGGTGATCTCGCCCGCGCTGGACAAGCTGCTGAAGTCGGACAGCGGGAAGCTGCTGCGGGAGCGGCTGCCGCTGCGCACCGTCGGCATCATCGCCGAGCCCGGTCTTGTCGGCTCCGCCGAACTCGCCTTCTACATGGGCGGCGAAGGCCTGGCACCGAAGATCGACGGCGGCCGGGTGACCCGCATCGACCGATTCGGGGTTCCCAATCCGTCGTCGGAGCCGATGGATCCCGTACTGATCCTGATGGTCCTCGTCATGTTCGTGGTGCTGCTGACTCCGGTCGGCGTCTTCATCGCGGCGGCCGTACGGTTCGGCGGCGAGCGGCGCGACCGCAGGCTCGCCGCGCTGCGGCTGGTCGGCTCCGACAGCCGGATGACCCGGCGGATCGCCGCCGGTGAGGCGCTCGCGGGCGCCTTGGTCGGGCTCGGCTTCGGCACGGTCTTCTTCCTGATCGGCCGTGAGATCGCGGGCTCCGTCGAGGTCCTCGACGTCAGCGTGTTCCCCAGCTACCTGAACCCGTCGCCCGCGCTGGCCGCGCTGGTCGCCCTCGCGGTCTCGGCGGCTGCGGTACTGGTCACCCTGCTGGCGCTGCGCGGTGTGGTCATCGAGCCGCTCGGGGTGGTGCGCTCGGCACGGCCGGCCCGGCGCCGGCTGTGGTGGCGGCTGCTGCTGCCGCTGGCCGGGCTCGCGATGCTCTACCCGATGATCGGGCAGGGCCGGGAGAACGGGGACTTCAACCAGTACCTCGTGATCGGCGGCGTCGTCCTGCTGCTCGTCGGCGTCACCGCGCTGCTGCCGTGGATCGTCGAGGCCGTCGTCGCCCGGCTCGGCTCGGGTGGCGTCGCCTGGCAACTGGCCGTTCGCAGGCTCCAGTTGAGCAGTGGTACGGCGGCCCGCATGGTCAACGGCATCGCGGTGGCGGTGGCCGGGGCGATCGCCCTGCAGATGCTGTTCGCCGGCGTCGAGAGCGACTACACCCAGGCGTCCCAGAACGACCTGTCGCGGGCACAGATACAGGTGTGGGTGCCCAGCGAGATCCCGGTCGGCACGGCCGCCGAGAAGTTCGAACGGACCAAGGGCGTCACGGATGTCTCGGCCTTCTCCGAGGGTTACCTCGGCGACCGCAGGAAGGACCCCGAGTTCACCAACGGGATCACGGTCGCCGACTGCGCTTACCTGCGCGAGGTGGCGATTCTGCCCTCGTGCCGTGACGGCGACGTCTTCTCCGCCACGGGCAGCGACTACGACACCAACACGGAAGAGCTGGCCAAGCCGGGCCGGACGCTCTACATCGACCCGTCGTTCACGGACGACCCGCGAGGCAAGGAGATCGCCTGGACCGTGCCGCAGGACCTGAAGCAGGCCAAGTCGCGCATGGACCCGAACGGTTCGTACCGCGGTGGGTTCCTGCTCACGCCGAGCGCTCTGCCCGCCAAGGCACTGCCGGTCGTCGAGGGGCAGGTCTATCTCAGCGTCGACGGGTCCGTGCCGGACGTGAACGAGTACGTACGGAACACGGCGACGGGCATCAGCCGGTTCTCCAACCCCTTCCTGTGGTCGTCCAGCAGTCAGTCCGAGCAGTACACCTCCATCCGCACAGGCCTGTTCGCCGGCGCCACCTGCGTCCTCTTCCTCATCGGCGCGAGCCTGCTGGTCTCCCAGCTGGAGCAACTGCGCGAACGCAAGAAGCTCCTGTCGGCCCTGGTCGCCTTCGGCACCCGGCGCCGCACCCTGAGCCTGTCGGTGCTCTGGCAGACCGCGATCCCGATCGCCCTGGGCCTGGCCCTGGCCTTGGCGGTCGGCCTGACCCTGGGAACGGTCCTGCTGAAGATGTCGGCCACTCCGGTACGGGTGGACTGGGCGAGCATCCTGGCGATGACCGGCATCGGTGCGGGAGTCGTGATCCTGGTGACGCTGCTCAGCCTGCCACCGCTGCTGCGGCTGATGCGGGCGGACGGGTTGCGTACGGAGTAGGGCACGGAGCAGGGCACGGAGCGGGCCGGTTGTCGCGGAGTGGTCGCGCGTGGTGCGGGTGCAGACGTGTCCAACGCGGAGTGGGCCTGCTGCCCGGGGCAGCAGGCCCAGCCCGGCCGGCCCGCGACCGGGATCTGGTGAACCACGGGGGTGATACGGAGCCCGGCCGGCCCGCGGTCGGGATCTGGGGAACCACGCGGGTGAGGCGGGTGGTTCCCCGGTCACACCGATGTCAGTTCTGACGGAGGGTGTCCGTGCCCGGGCCGCCGGACAGCGTGTCCGTGCCGGGGCCGCCGTACAGCTTGTCGTTGCCACTGTTCCCGTAGATGGTGTCCCTGCCGCTGTTGCCGTACAGGATGTCGTTGCCCCTCCCGCCGTAGAGGCGGTCGTTCCCGGTGCCGCCGGAGATCTTGTCGGCGCCGTCGCCGCCGTACAGGCTCTGACCTCCCGCACCCCCGCTGATCACGTCGTTGCCCACGCCACCGTCGGCGAAACCGGTGGAGTAGATGGTGTCGTTGCCCTTGTCGCCCAGCGCGAGGGTCCCGTCGGCGGCGTGGATCGTGTCGTTGCCGTCACCGCCCTTCGCGAGCGAGACCTCCCCGACGGTGAGGGTGTCGTTGCCTGCACCGCCTTCGACTTCGTTGCCGTTGAGGCCACTGGCTTCGGTCAACTTGTCATTTCCGGTACCGAGGTCGATCGACGCGAAATAGTAGTTCTGCTCGGTCTTGTTGGTGTAGGCGAGCGTGTCGTCTCCGTCGCCGAGAGCCACTTTCAGGGTGGCGTACGGGTCCTGGCTGTCCGAGGTCGGGACCTCGCATTCGGTGATGCTGGGGCCGCGATACGAGCAGTTGTCGCCGTAGTCGATCGGGACGACGTCTTTGATGACGTAGACGATGCTCCCGAAGCCGTTGAGATGGTCCGCGGTGATGGTCACCTTGTTCACCTGGCCGTCGGCGGCCGTGTAGACGACTGCCCCGTCGATGACCTCGGCGGTGGCCGACGGTGTCGCGGCAGCGGCGGTACCGGCGAGCGCCAGTGGAGCGGCCAGCCCTCCGGCAAGAGCCAGCGTCAGCGCCGACGCGACTCGTAACATCGGCCGATTGACGAGACGAGGGGCACGAAGGGCGCGAGGGGACATGGCGAAGCCTCCCTTTTGAGGACGTATGTTCTCTTGGCGCCATGTGTGACACGCCTGGGCAGCATTTGGTTGTACCCGCTTCGAACGGGCTGAGTGGCAGCACGTTGTCCCGTGCTGCAACCTTCCACCCCTCTCACTGGTCGGTTCCCATGAGGCTGGAGTGGGTCGCGTGCTGATTCTCACGTCCGTAAAAGACGGGATCGGCGGCCCTTTGTCATATCGCGTGGTGTTAGTTTGCTGAGCTGACCAGAGTGACGAACCTGTGTGCCATACGAGAGTGATGCGGAGCGGATCGACCCATGGGACGAGCGGATGAGAGACGAGCGCGGCAGGCACAGGGCCACCGCCGCGCGGCGCCCAAGCGCTCGGCCAGGGGCAAGGCCGGCCGCCGCAGTGGCATACGCCGGTTCCTGAACTGGAAGACGATTCTCGGCACGTTCTTCGGCTTCTGCCTGCTCGGCATGGGCGCCTTCATCGTGCTCTACATGGTCGTCGACGTGCCCAAGGGCAACGCGGCCGCGCAGCAGCAGAGCAACATCTACCAGTACAGCGACGGCTCGACCCTCACCCGCACCGGCAAGGTCAACCGTGAGGTCGTGGATCTGGCCAAGGTGCCCAAGGACGTTCAGGAGACCTTCGTCGCCGCCGAGAACAAGTCCTTCTACACCGATTCGGGCATCGACCTGAAGGGCACGGCCCGCGGTCTGATCAACACCCTGTCGGGCAAGGGCCTGCAGGGTGGCTCGACGATCACCCAGCAGTACGTCAAGAACTACTACCTCACCCAGGACCAGACCGTCACGCGCAAGCTGAAGGAAATGGTCATCTCCCTGAAGGTGGACCAGCAGCAGTCCAAGGACGACATCCTCGCCGGGTATATCAACACCAGCTACTACGGCCGTAACTCGTACGGCATTCAGGCCGCGGCGCAGGCGTACTACCGTGTCGACGCGAGTGACCTCACCGTCGCGCAGGGCGCGTATCTTGCCTCGCTCCTTCAGGCGCCGAGCCAGTACGACTGGGCGGTCGCCACGGACACCGGCAAGGAACTGGTCACGGAGCGCTGGAACTACACCCTCAACAACATGGTCGAACAGGGCTGGCTGGACTCGGCCGAGCGCAAGGCCTTGAAGTTCCCGGTGCCCAAGGACCCCCAGGGCACGCCAGGTATGGAAGGCCAGATTGGTTATCTCTGGGACGCGGCCAACAACGCGCTGGCACAGCAACTCGTCGCCGACGGCACGGCGGCCGATCTGGACGACGCGAAGGCGCTGGTCGACGCGGGCGGCTGGACCATCAAGCTGAACATCGACAAGAAGAAGCAGGCCCAGCTGGAGGACGCCGTCAAGGCGAAGCTGACCAGCAACCTGGACCCCAAGAAGCGGGACGTCGACGCGGACGTCCAGGCGGGAGCCGTGTCCGTCGACCCGAAGACCGGCAAGGTCCTCGCGATGTACGGCGGCACGGACTACTTCAAGCACTACATCAACAACGCGACCCGCGCCGACTACCAGCCCGCGTCCACCTTCAAGCCGGTGATCCTCGCGGCCGCGCTGGAGCAGAACGCCAAGACGCAGGACGACAAGCCGATCACGGCCAACACGATCTACGACGGTACGAGCGGCCGCCCCGTGAAGGGCAGCGACATCCCCTTCTCGCCGCCGAACGAGGACGACCAGGACTACGGCGACGTCACCGTCCAGACCGCGATGAACAAGTCCATCAACTCCGTCTTCGCGCAGATGGGCGTCGACGTCGGCATGGACAACGTGCTGAAGGTCGCGGCCGACCTCGGCATGGACACCAAGGGAGTACAGGCGGTGCCCGCGCAGACGCTGGGCACCATGGGCGCCAGCCCGCTGGAGATGGCCGGCATCTACGCCACCCTCGACAACCACGGCAAGAAGGTCACCCCGGCCATCGTGGCGTCGGCGGAGCACAAGGACCGTACGGTCAAGTTCGCCGACCCGATCGGTGAGCAGGTCATCAGCGTGGAAGCCGCCGACACCGTCACCTCCGTGCTGACCGGTGTGGTCGACGACGGTACGGCCCGGGTGTCGGTGGCCCAGGCCGACGACCGCAAGGGTCAGCAGGTCGCGGGCAAGACGGGTACCTCCGACGACAACAAGTCGGCCTGGTTCACCGGCTACACGCCGAACCTGGTCACCTCGGTCGGCCTCTTCGGAGAGGGCGCGCCCGGCACCGACAAGGAGGGCGCGCAGGTCTCCCTGACCGGCGCCGCGGGCGGCGGCCGTGTCAACGGCGGTGGCTTCCCGGCCGAGATCTGGGCGGATTACACCTTCGGCGCGATGGGCAAGGTCAGCAAGTTCGACCTGAACACCACACAGGGCGCGGCGGTGAAGCCCACCCCGACGCCCACCATCACGCCGACGCCGTCCAGCACGCCCTCGACGGAGCCGACCACCGCGGAACCGACGACCACCAAGCCGCCGACGCCCACCAGCAGCGCTCCGGTGACCCCGTCGGAGGAGCCCACGACGACCAAGCCGCCGACGACCGCACCGGCGACCACTCCCACGCCGACGTCCACCGACGGCTGGATACCGGCGGATCCGGTGCAACCGAACAGCCAGCCATGACCACGGGGTCGGCTCCCGAAGCCCTCGGAGGCTGACTTCGGGGTGTTCACCGCCAGGTCAACGCGTCGTCCTTGATGCAGGGCAGACAGCCACGCATCTTCGTGATGTCCTCCACCGCACCGGCCAGGTTCTCGGCGAACGCGGCGAGTGACGGCCACCTCCCGCACTCGCCGCCGCTCTCCATGAAGAAGTAGCCGACCTCCCCGCAGCCGGGTCCGGGACGGGCGTCGACGAAGTAGCAGGTGGCCCCGTCATGATTGGCGGAGAAGGGAATCCACTGCGGGTGCCACCACACGCCGAGGACCTCGTCGCTGTCGATGGAACCGCTCAGCCGCCTGCTCAGCACGCCGGCCTCCTCGGCGGAGAGCAGCCGTGCGTCACCCGGCAGAAAGGCACCGGCGTCGGTGTCCTCGGCGCCGTCGTGCAAGGCCAGCAGACCCGTCAACTCTTCGGGAAACGCCGTCCCCGTCCGCTCCTGCGCCACGGCGATCGCCGAGGGTTCGACCGGCGGCCGTAGCGCGGCACGGCTGTGCGGTGCCATCACATCGAGCCACTGCTCCACTCTTGACCACGCGTTTTCCAGAGATTCCCGACTCACCGCGCCCCCCGTTCGCCCAACCGACCGGCTCATCATGACGCAGGGCGCAGGGCGCAGGGCGCAGGGCGCAGGGCGCAGGGTGCAAGGCGGCGAGGCGGTGGGCCATCGCGGCGGCCCTTTGCGCTGGGCCGGCCGCGACGCCCTGCGGGTGCGGGTTCAGCCGCCCTCGACGCTGTTCGCGATCCGGTCGCCGATCTCCTTGTCGATGTTGCGCCAGTACTGGACGGCGCGGTCGAGGACGGGACGGGAGACATCGGCCTTCAGGTGGCCGCTGATGTTGGACACCAGCCGGTCGCGGGCCGCGTCGTCCAGCACCTGGCGGACCATCGTGCCCGCCTGACCCCAGTCGTCGTCCTCGCGGTGCCGCTTGGTCGCCTCGCGCACCAGCTCGCCGGCGGTCCGCCAGCTCGCGGGGTCACCGAAGCGTCCGTAGTCGGCCGCCGGGCCGCCGTAGGAGTTGGGCGCGTACGGCATCGCCGCGTTGGACGCCTCGTAGCGCATCGGGCCGTCCTTGGCGTACGAGTTCACCGGGGAGCGCGGCCGGTTGGGCGGCAGCTGGTTGTAGTTCGGGCCGATCCGGTACCGGTGGGTGTCCGGGTACGAGAAGAGCCGGCCGAGCAGCATCTTGTCCGGCGAGGGGCCGATGCCCGGCACCAGGTTCGACGGCTCGAACGCGGCCTGCTCGATGTGGATGAAGTGGTTGTCCGGGTTCTCGTTGAGGGTCATCCGGCCGACGTCGATCAGCGGGTAGTCCCCGTGCGGCCACACCTTCGTCAGGTCGAACGGGTTGAAGCGGTAGTCCGCCGCGTCCTCGAACGGCATGATCTGGACCTTCAGGGACCAGGTCGGCGCGTTCCCGGACTCGATCGACTCGTACAGGTCCCGGCGGTGCTTGTCCGCGTCCGACCCGGCCAGCTCGTCCGCCTCGGCCTGGGTGAGGAACTCGATGCCCTGATCGGTCTTGAAGTGGTACTTCACCCAGAACCGCTCACCGGCGCCGTTGATCCACATGTAGGTGTGGGAGCTGTAGCCGTTCATGTGGCGGTACGTCTTGGGGATGCCGCGGTCGCCCATCAGCCAGGTCACCTGGTGTGCCGACTCGGGCGAGAGGGTCCAGAAGTCCCACTGCATGTCGTTGCTGCGCAGCCCGGTGGCCGGGTGGCGCTTCTGCGAGCGGATGAAGTCCTGGAACTTGATCGTGTCACGGACGAAGAAGACCGGCGTGTTGTTGCCCACCAGGTCGTAATTGCCGTGCTCGGTGTAGAACTTGAGCGCGAAACCGCGAGGGTCACGCCAGGTGTCGGGCGAGCCCATCTCGCCGGCGACGGTGGAGAACCGCGCCAGCATGTCGGTGCGCTTGCCCGGCTGGAAGAGGTCGGCCTTGGTGAACTGGCTGACATCGTTGGTGACTTCGAAGAATCCGTAGGCGCCACTGCCCTTGGCGTGCACCACACGCTCGGGGACCCGCTCCCGGTTGAACTGGGCCATCTTCTCGATGAGGTAGTGGTCCTGGAGCAGGATCGGGCCGTCGGAACCCACCGTGAGCGAGTGTTCGTCGCTCTCCACCGGAATTCCGACGTTGTTCGTGGTGTACGGAGCCTTCTGGGGTGCCTGAGTCACGAGCGTCCTCCCGTCGAAGAAAGAGGGTCGTTAGGTCGCTTCGTCCACCCCAGCAGTCAACTCCGCCGACGGGATGTCGGCAACATCTGGACGGGATCTAATCTCGGTTCGAATCTGAAATGACTGCTGAGGAGGATCCCGCGCGGGTACCCTCCTCAGCTCCGGTTCAACTCGAACCAGACGACCTTTCCCGTACTCAGCCTGGTGGCTCCCCACCGTCTGGCCAGTTTGTTGACCAGGATCAGTCCGCGGCCGCCCTCGTCGGTGGCGCGCGCCTGCCGCAGCCGCGGCAGCTGCGGCACGTCGTCGCCGACCTCGCAGCGCAGTACGTCCGTACGCAGCAGCCGCAGTGTCACCGGCCGTGACGCATAGCGCACGGCGTTGGTCACGAGCTCGCTGACGAGCAGCTCCACGGAGTCGCTCATCTCCTCCATGCCCCAGCGGGACAGCGCCCGCCGGGCGAGCTTGCGGGCGCGCCCCGGAGCCGCGTCCTCCGGCTCCAGATACCAGTACGCGACATCGCTCGGCGCGATCCCGTCGAAGCGGGCGGCGAGCAGCGCGATGTCGTCGTCCCGGTCACCCGGGCCGAGCATGTCGAGCACGTCGTCGCAGAGCGCTTCCAGCGGCGGCGGATGGTCGGGCCCGGTCAGCGCCGCGGTCGCGGCCAGCCGCTCGCGCAGCTGCTCTATCCCGGTCCATACATCCCTGAGGCGGGACTCGACCAGGCCGTCGGTGTACAGCAGCAGCGTCGCTCCGGCGGGCGCGTCCAGCTCGACCGCCTCGAAGTCCACCCCGCCCACACCGATCGGGGCGCCCGGCGGTACCCGCAGCACCTCGGCCCGGCCGCCCAGGTGCAGCAGGACCGGCGGAGGATGGCCCGCGTTGGCGATCGTGATCCGGTGCGAGACCGGGTCGTAGACGGCGTACAGGCAGGTCGCCATACGGTCGGTGCCCAGCCGCTGCGCCTGTTCGTCGAGGTGGTGCAGCACCTCCTGCGGCGGCAGATCGAGCCCGGCGAGGGTCTGCGCGGTCGTCCGCAGCTGGCCCATGATGGCGGCCGAGGTCATCGAGTGGCCCATGACGTCACCGACGACGAGGGCGACACGGCTGCCCGGCAGCGGGATCGCGTCGTACCAGTCGCCGCCGACCCGCGCGGTCTCGGCGGCCGGAAGATAGCGGGACGCCAGCCGCACACCCGTGGGCCTCGGCAGCGTCTCGGGGAGCATCGTGCGCTGCAGCTCGTCGGCGATGTACGCCTCACGCCCGTACAGCACCGCCTTGTCGATACCGAGCGCGGTGTGCGTGGCGAGCTGGGCGGCGACCAGCAGATCGTCGGTCTCGAAGGCGAGCCGCTCCGGACGGCGCAGGAAGAGTGCGGCGCCGATCACCCGGCGACGGCCGCGCAGCGGAGCGAGGATCGCGCGCTGTCCGCACGGCACGGGCAGCTCGTCGCCGAGCAGCTCGGGCAGCGCGGCACGGGCCGCGGGCGCGTCGGCGAACACGGGCCGTACACCGCGCAGCACCTCGGCGAGGGCGCCGCCGGGACGCACCTCGCAGAGCTCGGCGGAGACCGGCGGCAGCTCGACGGGCTCCGGCTGGAACGCGGGCGGCAGGGCGCTCGCCGCCTCCCGCTCCGCGGGGATCCGGTCGGTGCGCCGCAGCCGCAGCACGAGGGGCCCGGTGGGCCGCTCGTCACCGACCGGCAGCGGGTCACGCAGATAGACCAGGATCTCGTCCGAGAAGGTCGGCACGGTAGCCCGGCACAGGCCCATCACGATCTCGTCGAGGTCGATGCCCCGGGCGATCCTGCGGGTCGCGGCGCCCACGAAGCGCAGCCGGTCCCCGTCCCGCCGCATCGGCATCGGACCACCTGACGGCAGACCCTGGCCGGTACGCCGCTCCTTGCCGCCGGAACTCCCCGGCCGCTCCTGCTCGGAGCCCTGCTGGGCCGGAATGCTGTCGGGAGCGGGGCGCGGGCGGTGCGGATCGGGCACGGCGGCCGAGGACTGGGCGTGCTCGGGACCGGGGGACGCGGGCGGAGGTGTGCCGGTGCCGGCCGAGGCCTGAGCGCCGGACGGACCGCCCGGCGGGCAGGGCACCGCCGTACCGGGTACGGACAGGGCGTCGCCCGACCGTGCCTGTACCGGTAAACCCGTGCTTCCTGAGGTCCCCGACGGCTGCTCCGGGGTATGCAGAAGCGCCCCGCGTGGGTCCGCGGGGGTGGCTGGCCGGCCGGCGCCGGGCTTGCGGCGCTCGTGCGAGGTGGGGTGCTCCGTCACGCGTGTCGAATCCATCCGTCCGGGGCTGTGCGTCGTGCGCACAGTTCGTCCCGCAGCCCCGATACCCGGAATGTATGCCCGGGGAACGGAATCTGCGCGTCGTCAGGACCGGGTCGGTCCGTTACCGGCCGGAGCGCGGTTGCGGCTCCGCCGGACGCCCTCGCGGCCCGGGCCGGTCGGTGCGACCGCCCGACCGCCGTACGGCCGTGGCCCTCGTACCCCTCGCTCACGTCCTGCCGCCCCTCGGTGACGTATGGTCAAGCCCGCCCCATACTGCGGGAGTTGTTCCTGCCGTGCGCCCTTGCGGAAGACGATCCTACGGTTGTACCACGGGGGCGCATCAAGGGTCTCATGAGGACACATGCGCGGGCGTACGGTCCCAGTCATCGGGCAGGGCGGGAACCGGCCATGCCGGATCGGGCCGCCAGTGCTGCCAGCCGTCACGGAACGGCGCGCCCCAGGAGCGGATCACCTCCACCGCGGCCCACCCCGCTTCCCTCACCTTTCCGGCCAGTTGGGCGTCCATCAGACCGGCCCGCTGGGCCTGCGCGAACTCGTCCTCGTCCAGCCAGCGCCAATTCCCGTCCGGATGTACGGCGATGTCCAGGAAGTGGTCCTCCGAGTCGACGCCGCCCTCCCAACGGGCCAGCGGCGCCTCGAGGTTCACGTACCAGTTCTTGAAACGCCATCCCGGCTCCCAGAACAGCCACACCGACCAGGGCTCGCCGGGCCGCGCCAGCTTGAGCACCCCGGTGCCGAACCAGCGGTCCAGGCGCACGGTACGCGGCTTCGTGTAGCGGGACTCGAGCGGTTCCCCGTGCACGGGCGTGCCGTCGGCCAGCACCGGCCGCACACACTCGGTGCCGGGCGCCATCCATACCGCGAGAAGTTCGGCGTCGTCCTGTACGACGGTCACGGGGCGGCAGATGTGGAAGCGCGCGCCGGCGTTCTCCCGGTACCGCCACAGGATCTGACTCCCGGGGGCCCAGCGCGCCGTCGAGCCTCCCGCTTCCACTTCTCTCATCGCTCCACCGTCTGTCATGAGCAGATATTAGGTGCCCGGGGCATACGACGCTGTGGAGTGCGACATGGTTCTCGCCACCGGCCGCAGGACGTTACGGAGGTGTCATCAGGTGTTTTTCGGAGGGGGGAGTCCGTTACGGATGCGTCATCCGCAGGACATCCAAGGCCTCGTCCAACTGCTCGGCCGTCAGATCGCCCCGCTCCACATACCCCGACTCCAGAACGACCTCGCGGATCGTCTTCCGCTCCGCCAGCGCCTTCTTGGCGACCTTGGCGGCCTCCTCGTACCCGATGTACTTGTTCAGCGGCGTCACGACCGACGGTGACGACTCGGCGTACTCCCGGGCCCGTTCGCGGTGCGCGACGATCCCGTCGACGGTCCGGTCGGCGAGCAGCCGCGAGACGTTCGCCAGCAGCCGGATCGACTCCAGCACGTTCTTGCCGATGACCGGCAGCATGACGTTGAGCTCGAAGTTCCCGGCCGCTCCGGCGGTGGCGACGGTCGCGTCATTGCCGATGACCTGCGCGGCGACCATCAGCACCGCCTCGGGAATGACGGGATTCACCTTGCCCGGCATGATCGAGGAGCCCGGCTGCAGGTCCGGCAGACTGATCTCGGCGAGTCCCGTACGCGGCCCGGAAGCCATCCACCGCAGGTCGTTCGCGATCTTCGTCAGCCCGACCGCGATCGTCCTGAGCTGCCCGCTGGTCTCCACGATCCCGTCGCGCGCGCCCTGCGCCTCGAAGTGGTCGCGCGCCTCGGTCAGCGGCAGCCCGGTGTCCCGGGCCACCTCCGCGATGACAGCGGCGGAGAACCCGGGCGGCGTGTTGATCCCGGTCCCCACGGCCGTCCCGCCCAGCGGCAGTTCGGCCAGCCGCGGCAGCGAGGCGTTGAGCCTCTCGACCCCGTACCGCACCTGGGCCGCATACCCGCCGAACTCCTGCCCCAGCGTCACCGGCGTGGCGTCCATCAGGTGCGTACGCCCCGACTTCACGACGTCGGCGAACTCCTCGGACTTGCGCGTGAGCGAGGCGGCGAGGTGGTCGAGGGCCGGGATGAGGTCCCGGGTCACGGCGGCGGTGGCCGCGATGTGGATGGAGGACGGGAAGACGTCGTTCGACGACTGGGACGCGTTGACGTGATCATTGGGGTGTACGTCCCTGCCGAGCCGCTCGGTCGCGAGCGTGGCGATGACCTCGTTGGCGTTCATGTTGGACGAGGTCCCCGACCCGGTCTGGAACACGTCCACCGGGAACTCCGCGTCCCATCGCCCCTCGGCGACCTCTGCCGCGGCCTCCCGGATCGCCTCCGCGACGTCCTTGCCCACCACGCCCAGCTCGCCGTTCACCTTCGCCGCCGCCGCCTTGATCCGGGCAAGGGCCTCGATGTGGGCGCGTTCCAGATGCCGGCCGGAGATCGGGAAGTTCTCCACGGCCCGTTGCGTCTGGGCGCGCCACTTGGCGTCGGCGGGGACATGGACTTCGCCCATGGAGTCGTGCTCGATGCGGTAGTCGGTCATACAGGGGTAAGCGTGTTCGCGGTCGGTGGTGTTCCCTGGGGGTTTCTCGCCCCCTCCGCCCCTTCCTGTCCCTTGTTCCTGGGGCTCCGCCCCAGACCCCGCTCCTCAAACGCCGGAGGGGCTGTCTCCAGCCCGTCCGGCGTTTGAGGACGAGCGCGTTCAGCGCGATGCGGGGGCCTGGGGGCGGCAGCCCCCAGAAACGGGATGGGAAGGGGCGGAGGGGGCGAAAAAACTATGCCAACCCAGGCCCCCGCACCGGAATAGAGGTGAACGTAGGCGCAGGCGCCGGGTCCTGGAAGAAGTCGTTGCCCTTGTCGTCGACTACCACGAACGCCGGGAAGTCCTCGACCTCGATCTTCCAGACGGCCTCCATGCCGAGTTCCTCGTACTCGACGACCTCGACCTTCTTGATGCAGTCCTGGGCAAGCCGCGCCGCGGGCCCACCGATCGACCCGAGATAGAAGCCCCCGTGCGCACCGCACGCGTTGGTGACCTGCGCCGACCGGTTCCCCTTCGCCAGCATCACCTTGGAGCCGCCCGCCGCCTGGAACTGCTCGACGTAGGAGTCCATGCGCCCGGCGGTGGTCGGCCCGAAGGAACCGGACGCGTACCCCTCGGGAGTCTTCGCCGGCCCGGCGTAGTACACCGGGTGGTCCTTCAGGTACTGCGGCATCTCCTCACCCGCGTCGAGCCGCTCCTTGATCTTGGCGTGCGCGATGTCGCGCGCCACGACAAGCGGGCCGGAGAGCGCGAGCCTGGTCTTCACCGGGTACTTCGTCAGCTCGGCGAGGATGTCGTCCATGGGCTGGTTGAGGTCGATGCGGACGACATCGCCGTCCGACTCCAGGTGCTCGTCCGTCGTCTCCGGAAGGAAGCGCGCCGGGTCGGTCTCCAGCTGCTCCAGGAAGACACCCTCGGCGGTGATCTTCGCGAGCGCCTGCCGGTCGGCCGAGCAGGACACCGCGATGGCGACCGGGCAGGACGCGCCATGCCGCGGAAGCCGCACCACCCGCACGTCGTGGCAGAAGTACTTGCCCCCGAACTGCGCCCCGATCCCGATCCGCTGGGTCAGCTCGAAGACCTTCTGCTCGAGATCCTTGTCCCGGAAGCCGTGCCCGAGCTCGGAACCCTCGGCCGGGATCTCGTCCAGGTAGTGCGCGGACGCGTATTTCGCGGTTTTCAGGGCGTACTCGGCGCTCGTACCGCCGACCACGATCGCCAGGTGGTACGGCGGGCACGCGGCGGTCCCCAGCGAACGGATCTTCTCCTCCAGGAACTTCATCATGGAGGCCTCGTTCAGCACGGCCTTCGTCTCCTGGTAGAGGAACGACTTGTTGGCCGAACCGCCGCCCTTGGCCATGAACAGGAACTTGTACGCGCCGCCGTCCGTCGCGTACAGCTCGATCTGCGCGGGGAGGTTCGAGCCCGTGTTCTTCTCCTCCCACATGGTGAGCGGAGCCATCTGCGAGTAGCGCAGGTTCAGGTTCAGGTAGGCGTCGTAGATGCCGCGCGAGAGGGCCGCCTCGTCGGAGCCCTGGGTGAGGACGTTCTGCCCGCGCTTGCCCATGACGATCGCCGTGCCGGTGTCCTGGCACATGGGGAGGACGCCCGCGGCCGCGATGTTCGCGTTCTTCAGGAGGTCGAGCGCGACGAACTTGTCGTTGCCCGACGCCTCCGGGTCGTCGATGATCCGCCGCAGCTGCGCGAGGTGGGCGGGCCGCAGATAGTGCTGGATGTCGTGGATGGCCTCCGCGGCGAGCTGCCGCAGTGCCTCCGGCTCGACCTTGAGGAACGTCCGCCCGTCGGCCTCGAAGGTGGAGACACCCTCGGAGGTCACCAACCGGTACGGAGTGGTGTCCTCTCCCTGGGGGAGCAGATCGGTGTACGCGAACTCAGGCATCTAGCCCATTCCTCACTTGGCGGACGGCGGCATGCCTCCATTGGCAGCGTCCACCAGCGTAGAACCCGATTCGGACACCGAGCTTGTGAGGTAAGGCTCAGTTCGTCGTCCACACCCCCTAGTCGCGATCTATCGCGTTTGGGTACGCTGATGTCGTGGACCTTCAGAAGCGCCCTGACCCGACTGTCACCACGTCCGCTCCGGCGTCTGCTCCGACGCCTGCTCCGGCGGTGGCGAAGCCGGCCGAGCTCCGCGCCTCGGACGCCGACCGCGACCGGATCGCGGACATCCTGCGCGATGCCCTCGCCGAAGGGCGCCTCACTCCGGAGGAGCACTCCGAGCGGGTGGAAGGGGTGCTGGCCACCAAGACGGTGGGTGAGCTGGACCAGTTCGTCCGGGACCTGCCCGCCGCCCACGCCCCTCGCGCGACGCCCGCGTACACGATCGCTCCCAACCGCCCCACCGTGGGCGCGATCCCGCTGGAGCCCGACGACAATGTGGTGGCGGTGTTCAGCGCCGCCGTCCGCAAGGGCCGCTGGCGAGCGGGCCGCCGTATCCACGCGTACGCGGTGTTCGGCAGCGTCGAGATAGACCTCACCGAGGCGATCTTCGAGTACCAACAGGTCGTGATCAAGGCCATCTCGGTCTTCGGCAACGTGGAGATCCGCGTCCCGGAGAACGTGTCGCTGCGGGGCAGCGGCGCCGGCGTCCTGGGCAACTTCGAGGTGGACACGCTGGATTCGGGCGATCCCGACGCGCCCGTGATCTACGTGGACGGTCTCGCCGTACTGGGAAACGTCGAGGCGAAGCCCAAGCGGGGCAAGCTGATCGCGGACATCCTCGACCGTGTGGCGGGCCGGGTGTCGGACCGGCTGGACAAGAGTTTGCGCAAGCACCTGGACCGTTGACGCCTGTGAATTCGTCGGGGCCGGGGGCGGATTGGTCCAGCCGCGTCGGTTCGGCACTCACGCGGCCGCCGTGCGGAAATCCCGGGCTTCGGGACCCAGTGCATAGGCGCGCGCACAGCGGGTAGGCCTTGCTGCATCGTCCCCTGGAGGGCGCTGTGGACTCCCGCGGCGCCCGGCACGCTCGCGAAGCCGTCGTCAGGAGTAGACCGTGCTGCAACCGCCGCATCAGTCCCTGCAGGTAGCCGCCGTTCAGGCCCAGCGGGCGCCAGTGCGGGACAGGGATCAGGAAGCCCCGTGGCACACGGAGGCCGTGTGCCGACGGGACGAGGCAGGCCTGTTCTTCGCGCCCTCCAAGGAGCCCACCGCGGCCCGCCTCTCCCGTGAGGAGGCGGCGAAGCGCGTCTGCGCCCGCTGTCCGGTAATGGTCGAGTGCCGGGAACACGCGCTCCTGCAACCCGAGCCGTACGGCGTGTGGGGCGGCCTCACCGCCGCCGAGCGCCGCGTGGTCCTCGCCCGTCGCCGCCGCCGCGACCTCGAACTGAAGAAGGCCGCCCGCCCGACGGGGACGATAGCCGCGGCCGGCTAGACCGGAGCACACGGGAAACACGGGAAAGGGGCGCCCCTCCGCACAAGGGGCGCCCCTTTTTCGTGGAACTGGTTTCTGTGGAAACGACTTTTCGTGGAAACGGTTTCCGTGGAGCCGGCGTGGCTACTTCGCCCGGTCGAAGTCGATCGCGCTGTACGCCCGCAGCTTGCTCAGCCGGTGCTCCGAGGTGATCTGCCGGACGGTCCCGGACTTCGACCGCATGACGATCGACTCGGTCGTCGCGGTCTCGGCGCGATACCGGACCCCCCGCAGCAGTTCGCCGTCCGTGATGCCGGTGGCGACGAAGAAGACGTTCTCGCCGGAGACCAGGTCGGCCGTGTACAGGACGCGTTCGAGGTCGTGGCCCGCGTCCAGCGCGCGCCGCTTCTCCTCGTCGTCCTTGGGCCACAACTTGCCCTGGATGGTGCCGCCCAGGCACTTCACGGCGCAGGCCGAGATGATGCCCTCGGGCGTACCGCCGATGCCGAGGAGCAGGTCGATGCCGGTGCCCTCGCGAAGGGCCAGGATCGAGCCGGCGACATCGCCGTCGGTGATCAGCTTGATCCGGGCGCCGGTCTCGCGGATCTCCTTGATGATCCCGTCGTGGCGGGGCCGGTCGAGGATGCAGACGGTGACGTCCTCGGGGGAGGACTTCTTGGCCTTGGCGACCCGGCGGATGTTCACCGACACGGGCGCGTTGATGTCGACGAAGTCGGCGGCCTCGGGGCCGGTGACCAGCTTGTCCATGTAGAAGACCGCGGACGGGTCGAACATGGTGCCGCGGTCGGCGGCGGCGAGCACGGCGATCGCGTTCGTCATGCCCTTGGCGGTGAGTGTGGTTCCGTCGATCGGGTCGACGGCGATGTCGACCTCGGCGCCGGTCCCGTCACCGACGTGCTCCCCGTTGAAGAGCATCGGGGCCTCGTCCTTCTCACCCTCACCGATGACGACGACGCCGTTCATCGAGACGGTGGAGACGAGGGTGCGCATGGCCCGCACGGCGGCGCCGTCGGCGCCGATCTTGTCGCCGCGGCCGACCCAGCGGCCCGCGGCCATGGCGGCTGCTTCGGTGACCCTGACCAGTTCCAGGGCGAGGTTTCGGTCGGGGGCCTCTGAGGGGACCTCGAGTTCGGACGGCAGATGATGCTCGGTCATCGAGACGCACCTTTCTGATACGACGACGGCCGGATGAGGGTGTGCCCCGACTCTATCGTTAGGCTGACAAAATGAGCAGGGGACCCCACGGATGAGCAGGCCAGGGCACCTGCGACGATAGAGACGTGGCAGGTATGAAAGGCAAGCAGTCGGTCCGGGACATGATTCTTTCCCTGGCCCTCGTCGGGCTCGTGGCGGGCGTCATCTACGTCTTCATCCCGCACGACGACTCCGAACCCGAGCTCAAGCGCGTCGACTACCGCGTCGAGCTGCTCACGGCGCGCCGCGCGGCGGCCTATCCCGTGGCGGCGCCCGAAGGGCTGCCCACGGCGTGGAAGGCGACGTCGGTGCGCTACGACGGCTCGGAGTTCGACGCCTGGCACCTGGGCTTCCACGACCCCGAGGGCCAGTACGTGGCGGTCGAGCAGTCCACCGAGAAGGCCGCCGCGTTCATCGCCACGGCAAGCCAGGGTGCCGAGGAGACGCAGGCCACCCAGCGCATAGGCGACCAGACGTGGCAGCGGTACGAGGGCGCCACGTACGACGCCCTGGTGCTCAAGGGCGAGGACGCCACGACCGTGGTGACCGGCACGGCGTCCTTCGGACAGCTGACGAAGATGGCGCAGGCCCTGAAGACGACGTGACCGTCCCGTGTGGGGACGTAGCCGCCGAGTGTGCGGATGTGAGGGGCCCGGTGATATCGCCGGGCCCCTCCCCACATCCACACACGCATCACACGGTGTGGATGACCTGCTCGCTCTCCAGTCGCGGGGAACGCGGGAACCAGGCGTCCTCGCCCGCCCGGCCGATGTTGACGACCATCAGCGGAGTGTGGTCGTCGTCAAGGAACTCCTTCTGGACGCCGGCGGCGTCGAAGCCGCTCATCGGGCCGGCGGCCAGACCGGCGGCGCGGACGCCGATGATGAAGTACGCGGCCTGGAGGGAGGCGTTCAGGGCGGCAGACCGCTCGCGGGCCTCGCGTGAGCCGCCGAAGACGTCCTTGGCGCCGGGGAAGTGCGGGAAGAGCTTCGGCAGCTCCTCGTGGAACTCGTTGTCGGCGGAGAGGATCGCGACCAGCGGGGCCCCGGCCGTCTTCGGCCGGTTGCCCTCGGCCATGAGTGCGACGAGGCGCTCACGGGCTTCGGCGGAGCGGACCAGGGTGATCCGCAGCGGCGACTGGTTCATGGAGGTCGGCCCGTACTTGACCAGGTCGTAGATCGCCTGCACCTGCTCATCGGTCACCGGCTCGTCGGTGAAGGTGTTCGCGGTGCGGGCCTCGCGGAACAGCAGGTCCTGTGCGGTGGGGTCAAGGACGAGAGACATGGTTGAACCTTCTCGGTACGTGCGACGGATCCGGAGGGATCAGCTGGCAACGTCGAGAGTACGCCATCAATTTTAAAGTTCAATTAAAAGCGGGATCGAGTGATCCGCTTCACAGGCGCCATGTCGTTCGCCTGGGGCCGGACTACTCGGACCGGGTGTCGTCCGCCCGGGGCCGGGCTACTCGAACCGGGTGTCGTCCGCCCGGGGCCGGACTACTCGGACCGGGTCTCGTCCGCGCCTTCCCCGTCGCCTTCCCTGTCGCCGTCCTCGGCTCCGTCTTCTCCGGCCAGCGCCGCGTCCAGTCGCGCCCGCGCGCCCTCCAGCCAGCGGCGGCACACCTTCGCCAGCTCCTCGCCGCGCTCCCAGAGCGCGAGGGACTCCTCCAAGGTCGTACCGCCGGCCTCCAGCCGGCGTACGACCTCGATCAGCTCGTCCCGCGCCTGCTCGTACCCGAGCGTCTCGTCCACCTTGCTGGTCATGCGCCCACCCTAAGCATCGACTCGGACGGAGAACTCACCCTCGGCGACCCGCGCCCGCAGCGGCTCGTCCGCCGTCACCTCGGCGGGGTCCCGGACCACATGGCCGTCGGCCTTCTGCAGCACCGCGTAACCCCGCTGGAGCGTCGCGGCCGGGGAGAGGGCCACCACGCGCGCGCGGGTGTGCGTCAACTCGGAGTCGGCGCGGTCCAGGAGGTGGCCCAGGGTGCGCCGGCCGCGGTCCAGGAGCGAGGCGACGTGATCCGCCCGCTCGTCGATCATCCGGTGCGGATCCTCTATCGAGGGCCGGGCCAGCGCGTGTGCGAGGCCCCGCTCCTCGCGGTCGATGAAGGAATGCACGCTGCGCCGCGCCCTGTCCCGCAGAAGCCGCACCCGCTCGTACTCCTCACCGACGTCCGGCACGACCTTCTTCGCGGCGTCGGTCGGCGTGGACGCGCGCAGGTCGGCCACGTAGTCCAGGAGCGGGGTATCGGGTTCGTGCCCGATGGCCGACACGACGGGCGTACGACAGGCCGCGACCGCCCGTACCAACTGCTCGTCCGAGAACGGCAGCAGGTCCTCCACGCTGCCGCCGCCGCGCGCCACGACGATCACGTCGACGCCGTCGAGTTCGTCCAGGTCCTTCACGGCCTGCACGACCTGCGGCACGGCGTGCACGCCCTGCACGGCGACGTTGCGGACCTCGAAGCGGACGGCCGGCCAGCGGTGCCGCGCGTTCTCCAGCACGTCCCGCTCGGCCGCGGACGCCCGCCCGCAGACCAGCCCGATGAGCTGCGGCAGGAAGGGCAGCGCCTTCTTGCGCTCCGGCGCGAACAGCCCCTCGGCGGCAAGCGCCTTCTTCAACTGCTCCAGACGCGCGAGCAGTTCCCCCACCCCCACCGGCTTCATCTCCGTGGCCCGCAGCGACAACTGTCCCCGCGGCGCATACCACTCGGGCTTCGCGAGTACGACGACACGGGCGCCCTCGGTCACCACGTCGGCTACCGAGTCGAACACCTGCCGATAGCAGGTCACGCTCACGGAGATGTCGTACGACGGGTCACGCAGCGTCAGGAAGACGACGCCCGCGCCCGGGCGCCGCGACAACTGGGTGATCTGACCCTCGACCCACACTGCGCCGAGCCGGTCGATCCATCCCCCGATGAGCCGCGACACCTCGCCGACGGGCAGCGGAGCCTCTGCGGACGTGTTGAGAGCCATGCCGCGAGAGTAGCCGCAGGCTCGGACAACACGGCTGCACGATCCAGCCGGTCCGGCGCCATCCCCATCTCCCACTCGCCCGCGGGGGCGGCGTTTTCAGCCCGTCCGGCGTTTGAGGACGAGGCCGTTCAGGCCGACAGCGGGGGTCTGGGGGCGGCAGCCCCCAGGAACAAGGGACGGGTAGGGGCGGAGGGGGCGAAAACCCATACCGCGGGCCCCGACGCCGGCTGACTAACCAGCCCCCTCGGCGCCCCGGCCTCTCTGTCCCACCAACACCGCCAGCCCCACCGCCAGCCAGATCGCGCCCACCACCTGGGCCGTCACCGAGGCCTCGACGATCACCGCGATGGTGATCGCGGCGCCGACGACGGGAACGAGGATGTGCCGCCACCACACCACGGGCCCACCCCGACGGCGTACGGCGAACCAGCCCACCACGCTCGCGTGCAGCAGCGTGAAGGCGGTCAGTGCACCGACGTTGACCACCGACACCAGTTGGTCGAGTCCGTCGTCGCGTCGCGCCGCCCACACGGCGGCGACCAGCGTGATGACGGCCGCACACAGCAGCGCCGGCCTCGGCACGCCCGAGTCGGTCATCGACAGGACCCGCGGCAGCCGTCGGCCGCGGGCCATCGCGAACACGAGACGGCCCGCCGCGGCCTGCCCGGCGAGCGCCGCGAACGCCGCTCCGATCGCCTTGCTCACGGCCACCAGGTCGTGCAGCCAGGTCCCCACGGAGGCATCCACGGCGTCGTAGAAGGCCGATCCCTGCTTCCCGGGGTCGGCGGCGAGCTGCGCGGACGTCGTGGGCTCAAGGAGCGCCACCAGGTAGGTCTGCGCCACGAACAGCACACCCGCGAGCGCCAGGCAGAACAGCACCGCCCTGGCCACCTTCTCCGAACCTCCGGTGACCTCCTCCGCGAAGGAGGCGATCGCGTCGAAGCCCAGATACGACAGGACGGCGATCGACACCGCGCCGATGACCGCCGACAGCGCGAACGCCCCCTGGGTGCCGTCACCGGACAGCGGCGACAGCCAGCCCCGGTGGGCACCGTCGCGCGCGAGCATGACGATCGCCGACACGACGAAGACAAGCAGAACCACGATCTCCATCGCCAGGACCAGGAAACCGACCCGGGCCGCGGCCCGTACGCCCCACAGGTTGAGCAGCGTCGTGACGACCACGGCGAGCGCGGTCCACACCCACCGCGACACCTCCGGGACCAGCGCGTTCATCGCGATCCCGGAGAAGAGGTACGCCACGGCCGGGATGAGCAGATAGTCGAGCATCGCCATCCAGCCGGCGACGAACCCGGCCTCCTTTCCGAGCCCCACGCGCGCGTAGGCGAACACCGAACCCGCCTGGGGGACCACGCGGACCATCTGCGCGTAGCTGAAGGCGGTGAACGCCATCGCGACGGTCGCGACGACGTAGACCAGGGCCACCGCGCCGTGCGACTTGGCGTCGAGGGTGCCGAAGATGCCGACGGGCGCCATGGGGGCGATGAACAGCAGCCCGTAGACGACCAGGTCCCGGAAGCCGAGACTGCGCCGCAGCCCGTCCTCCTCACCCGCACCACCGGCCGCTTCTGTCGAGGTCTGTGTGCCGGACATCCGTGCCTCCCGAGAGTCGCGACTGGTCCCACCCCTCCCAGCTCCCGACCAGTCTCCCCACGGAGGCGATCTTTGACCTGCCGAGCGCGGCCTTACGATGGGGTGCATGACTGCTTCGCCTGGCCGCCGTGTCCTGCTTGCCGCCCCCCGGGGCTACTGCGCGGGTGTGGACCGCGCCGTGATCGCCGTCGAGAAAGCCCTCGAGCAGTACGGGGCCCCCATCTATGTCCGCCACGAGATCGTTCACAACAAGTACGTCGTCCGGACCCTGGAGAAGAAGGGTGCGATTTTCGTCGAGCGGACGGCGGAGGTCCCCGAGGGGGCCATCGTCATGTTCTCGGCGCACGGCGTCGCCCCGGTCGTCCACGAAGAGGCCGCGGCCGGGAAGCTCGCGACCATCGACGCGACCTGCCCGCTGGTCACCAAGGTCCACAAGGAAGCCGTCCGCTTCGCGAAGGACGACTTCGACATCCTCCTGATCGGGCACGAGGGCCACGAGGAGGTCATCGGCACGTCCGGTGAGGCGCCCGAGCACATCACGCTCGTCGACGGCCCCGCGGACGTCGCCAAGGTCGAGGTCCGCGACCCGTCCAAGGTCGTCTGGCTCTCCCAGACCACGCTGTCCGTCGACGAGACTATGGAGACGGTCGACGCGCTCAAGGAGAAGTTTCCGCAGCTCATCTCCCCGCCCAGCGACGACATCTGCTACGCCACGCAGAACCGTCAGATCGCGGTGAAGAAGCTCGCAGAGGACGCTCAACTGGTGATCGTGGTGGGTTCCAAGAACTCCTCGAACTCGATCCGGATGGTCGAGGTCGCCCTGGACGCGGGTGCTCCCGCCGCGCACCTGGTGGACTTCGCCTCCGAGATCGACGAGACCTGGCTGGACGGCGTCAGCACGGTCGGCCTGACCTCCGGCGCCTCGGTGCCGGACGTGCTGGTGGACGAGGTGCTGGAGTGGCTGGCCGCTCGTGGCTACGGCGACGTCGAGACGGTGAAGACGGCCGACGAGTCCATCACCTTCTCGCTGCCGAAGGAACTCCGCCGCGATCTGCGCGCGGAGGCAGCGGCACTGGTGGCGGAGCGCACCGCCGAGAAGTGACGGAGTGAGCGGTCGCACAGCCTCCGGACGTGAAGGTTCCGGGGCCGTGCTCCGTCAGGGAATTGACTGTCAGCCGCAGGACGTAAATTGGGGATCATGCAGATCTTTGGTGTGGACATCGGTGGTTCCGGGATCAAGGGCGCTCCTGTGGACTTGGATCGCGGCGAGTTGACGGAAGAGCGCCTCAAGGTGCTCACCCCGCATCCCGCGACGCCCGACGCGGTGGCCGACGGCGTGAAAGAGGTCGTCGGTCACTTCGGCTGGACGGGTCCGGTCGGCATCACGTTCCCCGGCGTGGTCACCGGCGAGGCCATGATCCGTACGGCCGCCAATGTCGACAAGAACTGGATCGACACCGACGCGCGCGCCCTGCTCAGCGAGCGGCTCGGCGGCCTTCCGGTGACGGTGTTGAACGACGCGGACGCGGCGGGCGTCGCCGAGATGCAGTTCGGTGCAGGCAGCGACCGTCAGGGCACGGTCATCCTGCTCACCTTCGGCACGGGCATCGGCAGCGCGCTCTTCATCGACGGCGTCCTCGTGCCGAACACGGAGCTGGGCCATCTGGAGCTGGGCGGCCACGACGCGGAGAAGCGCGCCTCCACCAAGGCCAAGGACGACAACGAGCTCACCTGGGAGCACTGGGCGCGCCGGGTCACGAAGTACCTGGCCCACCTGGAGATGCTCTTCTCGCCCGAGCTCTTCATCATCGGCGGAGGCGTCAGCCGCAAGGCCGACAGGTTCCTCCCCCTGATCGAGGGCATCAAGGCCGAGATCGTCCCGGCGCAGCTGCAGAACAACGCGGGCATCGTGGGGGCGGCGATGCGGGCGGCGAAGGCGTCGTAGGTGTCGTAAGCAGTCGGGGGGCTTTTCAGAGCAGAGCCGGACTCTGTGGCGGGGCGAGTCGGATGGCTGGGGTGGGGAAGGCGCCGCGAAGCGGCGAAAACCATGACGGATCTCAGGTCGGGCGACGGCGAACCGGCGCCTGGGCGGTCGCAGCCCTGCGCTGGGTGGCCCGTTGGCTCATGAGCCGCACCTTCCGTACGGTCACGATGAGCCCCGCGACCAGTGTCCCGCCGTACAGCCACCCCGCCTGTACGGCGAGCGCGGTGATCAGCCCCATCAGCCGCCCCCCGACCCCGCCCCCGCTGTCGTCGGCGATGGGCAGCAGCCCGAAGGCGAAGGCGATCGGTACGACGACCGGCGCGGTGACGAGGTCACCGCGCCGCACCCACACCGCGGTCAGCGCGCAGACCGGCAGGAACAGCACCCCGTACACCAGCGGCGACGCCCCGAACAGCAGTTGGTCGAGGCAGCCGAGCGCGAACATCAGCGCACCGCAGAACAGCCCGCTGCCCAGCCCGGTGAGCCGGGGGTTCGGCATCCGCCGTACGGCCTGGACGACGGGCGGAGCGGGCCGCCGGGCAACCGCCGAACCACGCCGGACCGCGCCCGCCGCACTCCGACCGGCCTGCGAGGGGAAGGGCGTGCCGCGTCGCGGTCTGTACTGCGGTCCGGCCTGAGAGGTACGCGTCCTGTGTTGCTCCACTGGACCAACTTAGGTCGGTTTATGTGTGGAATAGGCCTTCGGACACGCCGGAGAGCCGACCTTGGCCAAGCGTTCGATACGTCGCCGGTGCGGGATCCCGCACGCCGTAGACTGGTGGATCGGCCCGCGCTCTCCTGGGGCCCTCGCCCATCCTCACGTACGGGAAGTCGCAACGTGTCGCTCACGATCGGAATCGTCGGTCTGCCCAATGTCGGCAAGTCGACCATGTTCAACGCCCTGACCAAGAACGACGTGCTCGCGGCCAACTACCCGTTCGCCACCATCGAGCCGAACGTCGGCGTGGTCGGTGTCCCCGACGCGCGGCTGGCGACGCTGGCCGAGATCTTCGGTTCGCAGAAGATCCTGCCCGCCACGGTCGACTTCGTCGACATCGCCGGCATCGTGAAGGGCGCCTCCGAGGGTGAGGGCCTGGGCAACAAGTTCCTCGCGAACATCCGCGAGTCCGACGCGATCTGCCAGGTCATCCGCGCCTTCCAGGACGAGAACGTCGTACACGTCGACGGCAAGGTCTCGCCCAAGGACGACATCGAGACGATCAACACCGAGCTGATCCTCGCGGACCTCCAGACGATCGAGAAGGTCCTGCCGCGTCTCCAGCGGGAGTCGCGCATCAAGAAGGACGTCGGCCCGAAGGTCGCCGCGGTCGAGGCCGCCCAGGCGATCCTGGAGCGGGGCGAGACCCTCTTCTCCGCGGGCATCGTCCAGGGCTCCGGCAAAGAGGAGCTGCTGCACGACCTGCACCTGCTCACCACCAAGCCGTTCCTCTACGTCTTCAACGTCGACGAGGACGAGCTGGTCGACGACGCCTTCAAGGCGGAGCAGAGCGCCCTGGTGGCGCCCGCCGAGGCGATCTTCCTCAACGCCAAGCTGGAGGCGGACCTCGCCGAGCTCGACGAGGAGGACGCCAAGGAGCTCCTGGAGTCGGTCGGCGTCGAGGAGCCCGGCATGGCGACCCTGGCCCGCGTCGGCTTCGACACCCTCGGCCTCCAGACCTATCTGACGGCCGGCCCGAAGGAATCCCGCGCCTGGACCATCAAGAAGGGCGCCACGGCCCCCGAGGCCGCCGGTGTCATCCACACCGACTTCCAGAAGGGCTTCATCAAGGCCGAGGTCATCTCCTTCGCCGACCTCGTGGAGACCGGCTCGGTCGCCGAGGCCCGCGCCAAGGGCAAGGCCCGCATGGAGGGCAAGGACTACGTCATGCAGGACGGCGACGTGGTGGAGTTCCGGTTCAACGTTTAGGCGCAATTCCACCACGTCGTCTCTGGTAAGTGTGCAGTTCAGAAGGGGTTCGGCTCTTCACAGTCGGGCCCCTCGCTCTTTCCCGTGCTGGGATGGTGCTGGGAAATCTGACGTATTGTCACCTCGTGGTCGAGCTGCTTCAGACGCGGTTATTCGTGGCGCGGACCGACTGCGCGTACGGGTTCACATCGGCTGTCGGCGCTTCACCGGCCTTCTCTGTGTCGTTCTGGCACAAGCCACGAGGTTGGCGTCCACGGCTGCTGATGTCTGTGGCCCACTCGTACGACTCACGGTGCCTGCCGGGCGGCTGGCGCGAGCTGCTCTGGGTTGCGGTTCTCCTGTTCTGCGGCCCCTTCGGTTAGAGGCGTTTAGTCAAGGCCGTTCTCGTTTCGGGACAGAGAACGTCACTCCCCTCCTGTAACGGGCACGGTAGGCTCGACCAGGCAGGATGCGGGCCCTGCCGGCGAGGGAGACGCGGGAGGACGGGACAGTGACCGCAGTGGGAGGGGCCCCGGTGTCCGGGGTGCCGAAGCCTGGCCCGGTGAGGCCGCCCCGGCAGTGGTCGCAGGAGCGGATCTCCCCGTACCCCTGGGAGCAGGACGCCCTGGATCACGTACGGCAGCTCATGCCGCACGCCGAGCCCTACCGGGCTTGGGCCGCCTTCTCTTTCACCGCGCAGTCCGGGCGCGTCAACGAATGCGATCTACTGATCGCCGTTCCGGCGGGGCTCTTCCTCGTCGAGATCAAGAGCCACCCAGGTCAGCTCCACAACACCGGTTCCACATGGAGCTTCCGTGGCCAGGACCGTACGCGAACCATCACCAACCCCTTGCACTTCAACGACATGAAGTCCAAGGAGCTGAAGAGTCAGCTCCAGTGGGCAGCACGCAAGTTGGGCATCAGTGATCGCGTCGTGCCGCGCATCGAGCCTGCCGTGTTCCTTTCCGCGCCGGATCTGGAAAGCCGCCTGGACGAGGTCCAGCAGATCAAGGTCTTCGGTCGTGACGACGGTGCGAGCGGTCTGAAGCGGATCTGGCAGGACTTCCTGGGACTGCCGCCGGACCGTCCAGAGCGCCGCATCACCCCGGAGTTCTCCCGGCACACCCTCCCGCAGCTCCTGAAAGCCATCGGTATCCGCCAGTCCGCTACTCATCTGCGGTTCGGCGAAGCCTGGAAGATGGAGCCCCATCCGCTGGACGCCGGCCCGTCCTGGGAGGACCGCCTCGCGTCCCGTGACGACGGGATGGTCCAGGAGGAGGGCCGGGTCCGGATCTACCTGGTCAGCCAGATGGCGACCGAGGCCGCCCGGAAGGCCACCGAGCGTGCCGCGCGCCGTGAGTACCAGGTGCTCCAGGGCATCAACCACCGCGGCATCGTCGACGCCGTCGAATTTCGTGAGCACCAGGGCGGGCCGGCGATCCTTTTCCGCCACCGCCACACAGATCTGCGACTCGACCAGTATCTGGACATCTACGGCGGGAAGCTGACCCCCGAGACACGTCTCGATCTGGTCCGGCAGCTCGCTGAGGCCGTCCGCTACGCACACAACCGTTCGCTGTACCACCGGGCACTCGCGGCGCGGTCGGTGTACGTCTCCTTCAAGGAGGGCGGGGCCCATCCCGAACTGCGGATCACTGACTGGCAGACCGCGGCCCGGGACTTCGATTCCAACGCCACCTTCTTCCGCTCCATCGGCGGCTCCGCCCTCGACGCGGCCCTCATCGAGGACGCGGCGCGCGTCTACCTCGCTCCGGAGACGGATCAGCCGTACGCCGACCCCGGTGATCTGGACGTCTTCGGGCTCGGAGCGGTGGCCCATCTGATCCTGACCGGTCTGCCGCCGGCCACCCAGCGCAGCGCGCTGAGCGATCGCCTGCGCACAGACTCGGGTCTGCGCCTCTTCGCGGTGGCGGACGGGCTGCCCGACGCCCTGGACGACCTCGTCTTCCAGGCGACCCGGACCGATGTCAACGATCGCATCGGCTCGGTGGAGGAGTTCCTCGACCTCCTCGACGAGGCCGAGCGCGCCAGCGTGCTGCCCGACTCCCCGGCCTCGACCGGTGTCGACCCGCTGGAGGCACTGCCCGGTCAGTCGCTCGACGCCGAGTGGTCGGTCCGGCGGGTCCTCGGCACCGGAGCCACGGCCCGTGCGCTGCTCGTGGAGCGCGCGACCGAGGACGAGGACGGGCACATCCAGATCGACGAGCACGTCTTCAAGGTGGCGCTCGACGAGGAGCGGGCGGGCAGGCTACGGGCCGAGGAGCGGGTGCTCGGTACGGTCGGCGGCGGAGCGGTCGTCCAGTTGCGCGGGGAAGGGCTGCGGGAGATCGGCGGCCGCACGGTCCTGGAGCTGGAGTACGCCGGCGAGCAGTCTCTCGGTGAGCGGCTGAGGGGCCAGGGCCGGCTCACCTTCCACGAGCTGGAACGCTTCTCGGACGACCTGTTCCACGCCCTTGACCAGCTCGCCGGACACGGGGTGCGGCACCGTGACATCAAGCCGGACAACTTCGGCATCCAGCGGCGCAAGGACCGTACCTGGCAGCTGAAGCTGTTCGACTTCTCGCTGACCGACGCCTCCGACCGGGACGTCAAGGCCGGCACCCGCAACTATCTCGACCCGTTCCTCGGGTCGATGCGCCGCGCGCACTACGACGATCACGCCGAGCGGTACGCGGCGGCCGTCACCCTCCACGAGATGGCCAGCGGTGAGCGCCCGGTGTGGGGTGACGGGCAGAACGACCCGCTCACCAATGAATCGGCGCCCCTCCATATCGCGGCCCAACTGTTCGAACCGGCCTTGAGCGAGGGTCTCGCACGCTTCTTCCACCGGGCACTGCACCGCGACACGGAACACCGCTTCGACACCCTGACGCAGATGCGGGACGAGTGGCGGCAGGTGTTCCGCGCAGCGGACTCGACCGGTCCCACCACCCCGTCCGCGGTCGGCACCGCCTCCAACGACCCGGACAAGGACCGGGACAGGGCGGCTGCGGCGGCCGACACCACGACACTCCTGGAGGCGGCAGGTCTGTCCCCCCGGGCGGTGTCCGTCGCCAACGACCTGCACGCCTACCGGGTCGGCGATCTGCTGAACCTCCAGCCGTACGTCATCTCCCGGGCGCGCGGCGCAGGTGCGCTGGTCCGCAAGGAACTGAACCGGCGTCGCAAACAATGGGCAGCAGCACTGCTGCCAGCCTCCGACGGGAAGCCCTCCCAGACCGCACCCGCCGCTCCCGCGGTCCAGGAGTTCGCCACGGCGGACGGTGCGGCTCCGGAGCGGATCCTGTCGATAGACGAGATGGCTGCCCTGCTCACCCCCGCGTCGGGGCGCAAGGGTTCTCACCGCGCGGGCGTCGTCCGGCTCACGCTGGGGCTTCCGCCCGAAGAAGGCGGCCTGTCCCCGCTGGGGGCCTGGCCGGTCCAGGCGCGCATCGCCGATCACCTGGGCATCAAGCAGCCGCCGGTCTCCCGTCATCACCGCATCGAGATCAAGCAGTGGGCCGAGGCGGCCTGGCTCGTACCGGTACGGACCGAACTGGTCGACATCGTCACCGCCGCCGGGAGGGTCATCACCGCCTCGGAGGCCGCCGCCGAACTGCGTGCCCGCCACGGAGCGGGCAGCGACACCAGCGAACGGATCCTGGCCAGGTCGCTCGCGGTGGTCAGGGCCGCCGTCGAGGCCGAGACAGCGGACACGGCGGGAGCGGGTGACGGTTCCGGAAGCGAGGGCACGCAGCAGCACGAACCCCGGCTCGCGGTGCACCGGCGCGGCGAGGCGATCCTCATCGCTGCCGAGTCGCTGCCCGGTACGGAGGACCCCAGTCCGGGTGAACTGGCCGATTACGCGGGGTTGTTGGGGGCATCGGCCCACCAGCTGGCCCGGCGGGACCCGTTGCCAGGCCGTGCCGAGGTCCTCCGTGAACTGCGAGCCGTACCGGCCCCCGACGGTTTCGCCCCGCTCGCGGACAACCGCCTGGTGGCACTGGCCGCCACCGCCGCCGCCCGAACCGCGGTCACCCCGCGTCTGGAGCTGTATCCGCAGGATCTGAGCCTGGAGAGGGCGCTGCGCATCTCCCAGGCGGGGGCAGGAGTCCGTCACGACCGGGGCATCACGGTCCCCGGCCTGGTGGCGCGGCTGCGGGCGCGGTTCCCCGACCTCGACCTTCTGGCGGGCGGCAGCGAGCCGACCCATGTCGAGCTCGAGGACGCTCTCGAAGGAGCCCGTTTCGACCTGCGGTTCGACCATGATTCCCTGACGTTCTTCCCGCGCAGGGCCGCGCCGTCCGCTGCCCGCACCTCGACCGGCGCCCTGACCAGCTACCTTCCTCCTCGTCCGGTCTCACGGGCGGACCGGGAAGACCCGCACGGGCTGATGCGTGCCCGGCTCACCGACAGGGTCGCGCGCGGTGGTTTCCTCGCTCTCACGGTGAAGCGCACCGTGCTCGCGGGGACGGCGGAGCGAGTGGCGGCAGCCTTTGAGCCCGAAGGTGTCGTCCCGGTCGACGTCGCGGGGATGTTCCTGCGGACGCTGCGGGAACTGGCGGACGAGAAGGGCCAGGACTGGCAGAAGTTCCTGCGCGCCGACAGCAATTCGGCCCCCGGCCGCATCAAGCCCGGCCTCGCCTCCTTCGCCCGCGTCGTCTGGCAGCGGATGGAGGACGCCCTGCTTGAGCGGGTGGCCCCGCCCCGCACGGTCCTCTTCCTCCACGACGCCGGGCTGGTCGCCCGCTACTGGGACGAGGGCGGCCACGGCTTCCTGACCCGCCTCCAGGGCGCGGCCCGCAGACCGGAGACCGTCCCGTACGGTCTGTGGCTGCTGTGCCCGGTCGAGACACGGTCACAGCAGCCGCGCCTCGACGGACGGACGGTCGAGGTGATCGGGGGCGACGGGGAGAAGGAGCACCTGGAGGCGGGGTTCGTGGAGTCCCTCGGGGGCGAATGAGCTCCCGGGCGCCTCGCCGGCTCTCAGGCCTTGCTGCGCTTGACGCCGCCCTTGCGGCCGATGTCGAAGGCGAGCCGGTAGATGTCGGGGAGGTCGACGGCGCCGTTGGTGCGGTAGGTGGTCACGCCGAGTTTTTCGAGTTCGGCGAGCAGCGCGACAGGGTTGTCAGGGTGCTGGGGCCCACTCCCCGCGTTCTTACGTTCCAGCACCTTGCGGAGTTCGGCCGGGAAGCCTCGTGAACTCCATGCGTAGTGAACGGCGGATGGTTCCATCGGCACCTGGCTGCCGGCGAGGAGCCTGACCGCCAGCGCTGCCCAGCCGAGGTCGTCCTCGAGTTCCCGGACCCGGACGCCGGCCGCGTGGCTGAGGCTCTCGCGGATGGCTTCGTAGTACAGCGGCAGCGGGTGGGTGGCATCCGCGTCCGCGGTGAGCTGCGCCGCTTTCCGTAGCGTGGACAGCAGCGTGCGTGGACTGATCCGGCCCAGACCGTCCTGAAGGTGGTTCGGGATCCAGGTGTAGGCGTGTCCCTTGCGGCGGTCCGTTCCCATGAAGGGACCGGCCAGCGTGACGAAGAGGCGTTCCTGCGCCTTCTGATCGGCGAGCACCTCGACGGGGGCGATGTAGCGGCCCTCCTCCAAGCGCCAGCGCCCTTCGGTGGAGTCCCTGAACGCCTTCGCCTGCTCGGAGGAGTGGTTGCCGAGTTGGTGGAAGAACAGCCCGTAGAGGTTCTCCCGGCTCCAGTGGAGGTCGGCGGCGTTCGCGTCCAGTTTGGAAGCGTCCGCGAAGGTCCGGGGAGCGCTGTCGTACATGTCGGGCCGCACGAAGATCTTGGCGCGCAGCGTGCTGGTGGTGAGGCGGAGTTCCAGTGCGACCTCGAACAGCCCGGACAGCAGCAGGTCGATGTGAGCGCGTTCCGAATGGAGGTGGTCCAGGGCGTCGAAGAGAAAGATCAGGGTCTTGCCCTGCTCACGGGTCTCCCGGTCCGCCTTGCGCAGCGCGGTCTCGTACGCGTCTCCGTTCCGGGCGGTCCACCGGATGCGGTCGATCCAACTGTCGAGCGCGATGACCTGGGGCACCTTCAACGCCATGAGGACGACTGCGGACCACAGATCCTTCGGCTGGAGGTTGTCCTCCTTGTCGAAGTCCTGGACGAGGGAGGCGATGGCGCGTCTCCCGGGGAAGACCGGTTCGTCGCCGCCTTCGAGGCCCCAGGCCGTGATGACCTCGGTGTGGCTGAGCCTGGGCATGAAGTAGGAACGGGCGGCCACCTCGCGAAGAACGGGGTCGGTCAGAGCCTTCGCCCAGTACGTCTTGCCCGTACCGCGTGCCCCGCGTACCACGGTGGCGTCCGGGGCCAGCGCCTCCCGGTGGGACGAGGGCGTGAACATGGTGCGGAGGTCGGGCGTGGTGGTGTTGGCGTCCGGTGCGCCTCGGAGTGCCTCGATGATGAGGTTGCGGTTGGCCAGGGTCTTCGGGTCCGTCATGCGAGATCCTCGTACGGGTCGTGGACCAGTTCTTCCACCGCACTGAGGAAGTCCCGATAGGCGGCACGGACGAACGGGAGCTTCGTCCAGTTGGGGCTGCGTTGCGGATCGAGCCCCACCAGGTCGTTGCCGAACAGGATGGGGACGGGGGCGTACGGCTTGTCGTCGACGTCGCCCTCGGCAGGGAGGTACGGCTCGGGGGTGTCGTCGTCGGGCAGGTCGTACAGGGTGGCCATGAACTCGTCGTAGGCGTGCCGGCGCAGCGTGTTCAGACGGTTTATGTCTCCGGCCGAGTGGAACATCGCCGCCACGATGTGCAGGCGGTCCCGCATGACACGCGCCTGATCGGGCTGCTTCTTCCACTGCTCGAACAGCATGCGGTAGCCCTCCCAGGTGGAAGGGTTGTCGACGGCGAAGAGCAGGGCGTGGTCACTGAGCCGGGTCAGCGTCACCGCCGCGATGTCGTGGATGCCCGCCCGGCTGTCGAGGAGTACGACGTCGGGACGGCGGCCGTTCTTCTTCTCGGTCTGTTCCTCACATGCGGCGATCGCGTCCTCCAGCCGCTGCGCGAACGGACGGGGCAGGTCCCCGGGCTGTTCGGGAGGGAGATCGCTGTAGATGCGGTTGAGCTTGGCGAGGTAGTCGTACGGCTCCCCGCCCCGAGGGGTACCCGAGGCCGAGGCCAGCCAGATCTCTCCGTTGCCGTCCTTCGGACTGAGGGAGGACTTGGCGAGAAGGTCCAGGCCGTCCGCATGGCCGACGGCCGACTCGACGAGATGGTCCACGATGCCGTGCCGGGAGGCCGCTCCCGGATCCGCGAGCAGGTTCGACACACCCGGGGATTCGAGGTCGAGGTCGACCACGAGCACACACTTGCCCAGGTCGGCCAGGTGCCGGGCCAGAACGGCGGTCGCGGTGGAGCGGCCCACACCGCCCTTGAACCCGTACAAGGCGATACGGGGCCATGGCCGGGACGAGTCCGCTCCCTGACCGATACCGGGAGCGGACCAGTCGGCGCCGACGACAGTGCGTTCCAGTACGCCCACGCGGCCGTGCCCGTTCTCCTCGCGCTCCTGGAGGACGATCAGCTCCGGAGCGTCGAAGAACGCGCTCGCGGAGAACATGGCGCCGGCCGTCTGTACGGGATTGTTCGCGGCGAAGGGGCCGAGTCGCTCGCGGAACGTCCGGCGGAGCTGGGTGAGGTGGTCGGAGTCCGGTGCGAGCTCGTCGTCCCGGTCGTCGATCAGCAGGGTGGAGCGGCCGGACAGATCCCGGACGAGTACGACGTCGTGACCGCCCGCGGCAGCGGTGCCGGCGAGCGCACGCGCCTGCTGCCATGCGTCGTCGAATCGGGCTGATTCCGTCATGGGGGCCAGTCGCTTCCTTGGGTCACTTCGCCGAGTCGTAGGCATTGATCAGACTGAGGACGGTCGCCAGGTGGCGGGGGAGCCGGCTGGGGGGAAAGCCGTCACCGTCACGGTAGCGGTGGAAGACGTCCCATTCGTCGGACGGGGTACTGAACGGGTTCTGGGCCGGGATCTGTTGAAGGATCAGACTTCCCCGGTGGCCCGAGGCTATGAGCTGGAGGTGGTCCAACACCTTGGGCATGTGCTCGTGCCAAGTCCGCTTGTCCTGCGGAGTCTTCTGGGTGTACGGCCTGCCGTAGGGAACGTCCTGCTGCGCGCCGAAGAAGTCCATCAGCATTGCCTTGACCACGCATTCCGCCGCCAGGCCGGCGAGGTGGTCGGCGGGACCGGCGAGCTTGACGTCCTGAGACAGCTGCAGCGCTGCCTTGTAGTGGTCGTGTCCTGCCTTCAGAAAGGTGTGCGGGGGAGGTGGTGGGGTGGTCGGCGCCGTCACGGCGATCACTTTAGTAGTGGGGAGGAGGGCGAGAGAGGTCTTTTCGCACGCGGGAAGCCCAGCCCCGTCAGTGAGGCTGGCAGGATGGCAGGGCCTGACCGTGGGATGCGCGGCGGGCGATGGTGCGGTGCGGTGAGAAGGAAGCGGAAAGTGACTGTGGAGACGGCGGGTGCGGCGGGCCCAGCGGGCCTGGACAAGGATGCCCTGGTCAAGGACCTGAAGCGGCTGGTCCTCGACCTGGAGGACGACCTGCGTGCCCGCAGCGAGAGCGTCGACGAGTTCCGTGAACGCCTGGAGGAGGAGTACCGGCAGGCCAAGGAGGCCAAGCGGATCGCGGCCCCCTACCCGGCCTGGCGCGACGAGCGGGTCACCCAGGCCGCCGCCGCGTGGGTGCTCGCCTGCGTCTTCGTCCGCTTCTGCGAGGACAACGGGCTCATCGAGGAGCCCTTCCTCGCCGGACCGGGCGAACGCCTCGCCGAGGCGGAGGCCCGCCACGACCAGTTCTTCCGCGAGCAACCGCACCTCAACGACCGCGACTGGCTGATCGCCTCCTTCCACCACCTCGCCGGTACCAACGCCACCGTCGCCGGCCTCTTCGACGAGAACCACAACCCGCTGTGGAGCATCACCCCGAGCTACGACGCGGCGACGAAGCTGCTCGGGTTCTGGCGGAGGTGGGGCGCGGCGGGCGAGATCCGTTACGACTTCACGGACGCGGAGTGGAGTACGCGGTTCCTGGGCGACCTGTACCAGGAGCTGAGCGAGCACGCGCGTAAGACGTACGCGCTGCTCCAGACCCCGGAGTTCGTCGAGGAGTTCATCCTCGACCTGACGCTGGAACCGGCGATCGAGGAGTTCGGCCTCAACGCGGTCCGAGAGGATCCCCTGGACCCCGAGGGGGAGCCGTTGCGGGGGCTGCGGACCATCGACCCGGCGTGCGGGTCGGGGCACTTCCTGCTCGGCGTCTTCCACCGGCTCTTCGACAAGTGGCGTATCGCCGAACCGGGCACGGACGACTGGACGTTGGTCCGGCGTTCCCTGGAGTCCGTCCACGGCTGCGACAAGAACCCCTTCGCGGCGAGCATCGCGCGCTTCCGGCTGCTGGTCGCCGCGATGAAGAAGGCGAAGGTGGCCCGGCTCGCGGAGATGCGGCCTTTCCCGATCAACGTGGCCGTCGGCGACTCGCTGCTGCACGGGCGGGGCGCGGCGGGCATCCAGACCGACCTGGACACGCTGTTCGCGGAAGCGGTCGTGGGGCGCGAGGACGGGGAGGCGTACGCGTACGCGACGGAGGACGTCTGGGAGTACGCGAAGCGGGCGGATCTGCTGGGGCGCGGCTCGTACCACGTGGTGGTGGGGAACCCGCCTTACATCACGGTGAAGGACAAGCAGGAGAACGAGAACTACCGGGCGGCGTACAAGGAGGTGTGCGCGGGGACGTACGCGCTGTCCGTGCCCTTCGCGCAGCGGCTGTTCGACCTGGCGGTCAGAGGGCCGGGCGGTCGGCTCGGCGGGGGTGGGTTCGTCGGGCAGATCACGGCGAACTCCTTCATGAAGCGGGAGTTCGGCAAGAAGCTCATCGAGGTCTTCTTCCGGAACCGGGCCGAGCTGTCGCATGTGATCGACACGTCGGGTGCTTACATCCCGGGGCATGGGACGCCGACGGTGATTCTGGTGGGGCGGAACCGGATCCCGAATCCGGAGCGGACGGTTCGGGCGGTGTTGGGGGTTCGGGGGGAGCCGTCGCAGCCGCCGATCGCGGCGGAGGGGGCCGTGTGGCGGGCGATTGTTGAGCAGGTGAGGCATCCGGGTAGCGAGTCGGACTGGGTGTCGGTGGAGAACGCGGTGGCGAGAACGTTCTCGTCGCACCCTTGGGCGGTCAGCGGCGGTGGAGCGGGGGCACTGCAGGAGCTGATCGAGAGCCAGGCTGTGGGGGTGCTGAGTGAGCGTGTGACATCGATCGGCTTCGGCGCGGTGACGCGAGCGGACGATGCGTATGTCCTGGGGCGGGGAGCGCTCAGGCGGGCAGGCGTGCCAGACACGATGCAGCGACCCATGGTTGATGGAGAGTCCACCCGGGACTGGCGGATCGTCTCACCTACGGAGATCCTCTGGCCGTACGACGAAAAGCGGCCTGACCGGGCGCGGAGCAATGATGCTGTGCTCAAGCTGACGTGGCCGAATCGAATGATTCTTCGTGAGCGTGTTGCCTATGGGAAGACTCAGTTGGAACGGGAACTCGAGTGGTTCGAATACTCGATGTTCTTCAGTCACAGGTACACGAATCTCACCCTTGCATTTGCGTGCGTTTCAACTCATAACCATTTCGTCCTTGGTAGGGGTAAGAAGGTCTACAACCGACATGCTCCGTTGATTCAAATGCGCGAGGGGGCGGATGAGGATGCGCATCTGGAGTTGTTGGGGGTGCTCAATTCGTCGACGGCTTGCTTCTGGTTGAAGCAGGTTAGCCATGACAAGGGCAGCCAGGGCGTAAATGAGGGTTTCAAGTCCCAGGAGTGGGAGCGTTTTTACGAGTTCACGGGGACCAAGCTCCAGGGGTTCCCGTTGCCTGGGCGCCTGCCTCTGGAACTTGGAAGCTTGCTTGACGCTCTTGCTCAGAAGCTGACTAGCTTCGAGCCTTCTGGCGTGTGCGACGAGAGCACTCCCGATCGAGCTGTACTCGATCAAGCTCGCGCCGATCAAGCGGGTACTCGGCAGTCCATGATTGGCATCCAGGAAGAACTGGACTGGCAGGTCTACGGGCTGTACGGGTTGCTCAACCATGCGGAGATCGCCCGGACGACCGTATCGGAAGAGAATTTGAGGGAGATTCCTGGAATTCAGCTCGGCGAGCGTGCATTCGAGATCGTGCTTGCGGCCAGTGGTGCCGAGACGGACTGGTTCCGGCGTCATGGTTCCACGCCCGTTACGGAGATTCCCACGCACTGGCCCGAGTGGTACCGCAAGATCGTGCGGGCGCGGATCGACATCATCACCTCGCGTCCCAAGGACATCGGGCTGATTGAGCGGCCTGAGTGCAAGCGGCGTTGGTCCGCTGAGTCGTGGGAGAAGAAGGAGCGGGCTGCGCTGCGGACCTGGCTGCTCGATCGGTGTGAGAGTGGCGAGTTGTGGTACGAGTTGCGGGACGGGATGAAGCAGCCGCGGTCGATGACGGTCAACTACCTTGCGGATCGGTTGAGTACGGATGCGGAGTTTGTGTCCGTCGCGGCGCTGTATGCGTCCGATCATCTCGGCATGCCGGATCTTCCGCTGGCCAAGGTGCTGACCGAGGTCATCGCCGATGAGCACGTGCCGTATCTCGCGGCTCTGCGGTACAAGGACTCCGGACTGCGCATCCGTGCGCAGTGGGAGAAGGTGTGGGCGGATCAGCGGAAAGAGGATCTGACTGGGGAGCGGCTCGATATCGATCCGCCGAGCAAGTACAAGACGGCCGACTTCCTGCGGACCTCGTACTGGGCGAACCGGGGCAAGCTCGATGTGCCCAAGGAACGGTTCATCTCGTATCCCGACGCCAGTCCGGACGGGGACTCGACGCTGATGCTCGGCTGGGCCGGGTGGGATCACAAGGACCAGGCGCAGGTGCTGTCCCAGTTGATCGATGCGCGGACCAAGGGTGATGGCTGGAGCACGGAGCGGATCGTTCCGCTGCTCGCTGGGCTGCGGGAGGTCATGCCGTGGGTGAAGCAGTGGCACGGGAAGCCAGACGCGGAGTGGGATGACGAAGTGCCGGCCGAGGTGCTCGAAGCCGACTTCGAGGCGTTGCTGCGCAGGCATGCGGTCGGTGACGCACAGTTGGAGGCGTGGCGGCCAGTGAAGAAGCCGCGTGGCCGGAAAGCGGCCCAGCCGAAGAAGAAGGCCCTCGAGCAGGCCGAGTTGAGTGAGGAGTAGGGGAGCCGGTTCCTGTGAGGCGGCAGAGGTTCGCTGCTCCACAGGCTCTTTTCAGGAGCCGGACGCGTACGCGGTGAAGTCAGACCAGGCGTCGGGTGTGACGGTGAACGGGCGGAGACCGGTGTCCTTGGAGTCGCGGACGTGGACAGCTTCGGTGTCCACGGCGACCTCAATGCAGTTGTCGCCGCCGCTGCCGCTGTAGCTGCTCTTGAACCAGTCCAGTTCGGTACTCATAGCGCTCCTTGCATCTGCTTCAGCAGGCCTACTGTGGCCTCGTGGCTCAGCGCCTGTGAGCGCATCTTGCCATAGCGCTGGAGCATGGCACTGACCACTTTCGGGTCAGCCAGGAGGGTGCTGCTGTCGTGGCCTTCGACGTAGCCGAACCAGCTGTTGGACGAGGTCTCCGCGAGGTACATCTGCCCGTCGATGCCGGAATGATCCGGCTGTTTGAGCGGCATGACGAGGATCTCCACGTTGCGTCGACTGCCCTGCGCCAGCAAGTTGTCGATGAGACCACAGGTGACCTCTGTGCCTCCGAGTTGACGTTCGAGAACGGCTTGCTCGACAAGGAACGAGAACGAGGTGTTGGGGCGCTCGGACAGAAGTGCCTGTCGTTCCAGACGTGCAGCTACCTGCTGCTCGAACTGCTGCTCCGACAGCGGCGGTAGGCGTCGATCGAAGACCGCCCGGATATATCCCTCCGGCTGCAACAACCCCGGAATCCCCCGGCACTCATACGCATACAGCGTGATCGCTTCCTCCTCGATCCCCGCCCACTGCAGGAACCACGACGCCAGCCCCGCCTTCCTCCGCAGGCTCCGTGCCGCAGCCGCGAGCACCTGCCCGGCGACCGGTCCCAGTACCTCCCCCGCCCGGCCCGGAAGGTTCTCCGGCGGGAACCGCTTCCCCTGTTCGATCTTCGCGACGTAGGCTGCCGAGTACCGCACGCGGGGCGCGAACTCCTCCTGGGTGAGGCCTCCCGCCTCCCGTAGCGCCTTCAGGACCGCCCCGAACGTCTTGAGACCGTCGGAGAGTTCGGGTTCGCACCCCGCCGTCGTGCCGCTGTCGTGGTCCGCCGTCATAGCCGCCCCGCCTTCCGTGCGTTGATCAACCTGCCCAGGGTTACAGGGAGTCACTCACCCAGTCCAGAGAGTGAACCAGTACAGATGGATCTGTATGGGTGGCGTTCCTGTCGGGGTCGCGGGGGTGGCCGGAAGGCTGGGCGCATGACAGCTCAGCAGGCCCAGCGGGCCCAACCACCCGTGACCGTAAGCGTGTTCGTTCAGTGGTTCCCCGCGACCCGCCTCGGCGCGAGCCTCGCGCGCCGGTTCGCCGTCGGGCAGCTCGGCGGCTGGGGTGTCCCGCCCGGCGCCCCGCTCTCCGACACCGTCGCTCTCCTCGTCGCCGAGCTCGCGGCCAACGCCGCCCGCCACGGACGCGTGCCGGGGCGGAACTTCGAACTGCGCCTGTCGTACGAGCACGAGACCGCCGTCGTACGGGTCGAGGTGTCCGACACCCACCTACGACGGCCGGACCCCTCGGCCGTCGTCATGGCGGCCACAGATGCCGACGGCGGCAGGGGCCTGGCCCTCGTCGACGCCATCGCCCACCGCTGGGGTGTCGACGACCGCATCGGGCCGGGCAAGACCGTATGGGCCCAGACGGCGCCGGTCGGGCAGTGAGGCGGCAGGACGGATCAGGCGTACCGCCGCACGGCAGGTGCCCGTGCGACCAGGGCTCGTAGCTCCTCCCGGCCGCGCTCCACGACGGCCAGGAGTTCCGCGGGCCGGGCGTCCGGCGGCAGCGGGGTGTCGGACACCAGGTCCAGAACCGTGCACGGCGTGTCCAGCCAGCGCAGGAGGGCCCGCCAGTGCTGGGTGCGCTTCGCGGGCAGGGACAGGTCCCAGGGGTCGGCGGCGTACGGGGTGCGGTCCTCGCCGTAGGTGTGCAGCAGGCCGGAGCGGCGGACCAGACAGGGGAAGCAGAGACCGCAGTGGGCGTAAGGCACCCGGCCGCGCCCCCGGGCCGGGGGAGTGCCACAGCTCAGGGTGGCCTCCAGGATGTCCTGGGGCAGGCCGGCGTCCCGGGCCGCCGTGCACACCTCGCCCTTGGTGAGGGCCGCGAAAGGGTTGACGACCCGGACCGCCTGCTCCGGCCGGTCCGCGATCGCCTCGATGATCCGGTTGAGGTGGTGCAGCGTCCACGGGTGCACCGAGCGGGTGGAACAGGCACCCGAACGGGCCGCGGACAGCGGAGGATTGAGGGCGAGCTGCCCGTTCTCGGGGACGTGGACCACGGGAACGTGCTCGGCCGCGGCGGCATGCACGGCCGTGGCGGCGTACAACAGGCCGCGAGAGCGCGTGGAGCGTTCGAGGACGAACGTGGCGTCCTTCGGCCGGCGCACGGTCTGGCTCTGTTCGAAGCGGCGAAGGGCGCGCTCGCTCTGCCGGAGCACGGCCTCGTACACGGTGTCCTGGACCGATTCGAAGTTCCGTTCCTCGAACGTGACCAGGAGCAGGGCGCGTGAGCTGCGTACGGTGGCGCGCTGGGCCGCCCAGCCCAGGGAGTCGAGGCCGCCGGAGAACAGGGCCACCTCGCGGGCGTACTCCTCTGGACCGAAGGGCAGCGGGCGGGAGCGGGGACGCTCGGCGGCGTCGAAGGGGCGGAACTCTACCTCCCAGCGGTCACCAGTGACGGTCGTGAGCAGCGTGGTGAGGTGCGGGAGCGCGCGGGTCCACGCGTCGGGGGCGGTGACCGGGACGGACAGCCGGATGTGGCGGGTCCAGTGGTCGAACGTCTCCTCCCGGGAGGTGCAGCGGTCCGCGGCGAAGACGGCACGGGCGACCCGCTGGAGGTCGTCGGCCCAGTCCGGGGCGGGAGCCAGGAAGTGGTGGCGGTCGGGCGCACGGGCCGGGGACTCCCAGTACAGGGCGTCGCTCAGCGGCTGCCACGGGGGCTCCGGGGCCGGGGCGCGCGGGTGGGAGAGCCAGGAGTGGAGGACCGGTGTCCCTGTCATGCGGCTGGTGTCTCCTCGCTCGGAGGGGCGGTCGGCCCGGCCGCGATACCGGCATCGGCGTCGGTGAGCAGACCGAGTGCCGCGCCCACCGCACGAGGGACGAGGCCCCGCGCGACCTGCGCGAGCGTGCCGGCCGTCGGATCCTCAAGGGCCGCGACCGCGTTCTCGGCCTGCTCCGCCGCTTCCGTGAGGTGCGCGGCCTCCTCGCACGGGTTCGGCACCAGGTGGAGCACCTGCCCGGCGACCCAGTCCGCGATGTGGTCCTCCGGATCGGCCAGCGGCAGCACCGGGACCACGAGTTTGATGTTCTCGGCGACGACGATGTGCAGGAACTCGGCCACGATGTCCGCGAAGAACCACTGGTAGAGGCCGCAGAGCAGGTCGCCGGACCAGCCGGATCCCCCGGGGGTGAGAGCCTCGGGGTGGTGTGTGGCCATCCGGTCCGCGGTCGCCGCGGCAGCCCGCCGTACGGCCGCGTCGGCAACGGTCCCGCCGTCGCCGCCCACGGCCGATACGAAGTCGGACAGGAAGGCCGTACGGACGTCGCCGTCGTCCGCGTCGGCCGCACCCGCCTCGTCCAGGTCGTCCAGGCCGGTGCCACTGCCCGCCGCCAGGTTGTCCATGGCGGCCGTCAGCCGTTCACCGGCCGCGCAGGCGGCGTCCTTCAGACCGAAGGCCGACGGGTCCTCGCGCAGGGTCCGGTGCAGTACGGCCAGACAGTCCTCGGCAATCGCGTCCAGGCGTTCCGTGGAGTCCGGCCGGCCGGGGCGCCACGAGGAAAGGCGCCCCCTGACGCGGCTCCACTCGCCGGCCGGAGAACCGGGATTCCCCCTCGGCCCCGGCCACCGTGATGACGTACCCACCCGCTCCCCCTCCGTCACAGGTCGGCGAAACCGCGCCCCGGCATGCCGTTGACGGCTCCCTCCTCAGGGGAACAGGGAGGCGGTCCCGCAGGGTAGGGCGCGACTCGGCCATGTCCGACGAAACGGCCGTGACCCGTGGGCGCGACGTTGAGTGAGGTGGAGAGGCCACTGTGGCGCAAGAGGTCACCCACGGTGATCAGCCGCCGTGCGAAGGGTGCGAAGGGCCGGTTCCGACCACGTACGGCCTGGCAAGATTGCCAGGGGGCGCGCAGCAGCAGCGTGTCACCGGTGCAGCCGGGATGCCGGGGTCCAGCCGAGTGAGGGAATGATCGCCTGATGCCGACCAGAGAGCTCGTTCTGCGTGATGTCATCGCCGTGAAGGACGATGTCCACGCGGGCAATTTCAAGATCGATCTCTCCCAGGGCTTCAGTGAGACCGAGGCGCGGGTGGCGGAGTACGTCGTCACCGAGCAGTTGCAGAAACAGTTCCGCAAGGCGCTCGGACTCGTCGCCACCGCCGTGCGCAGTGGTGACTCGCACGCCGCCTATCTGCACGGTTCGTTCGGCGCCGGTAAGAGCCACTTCCTGACCGTGCTGCACGCGGCGCTCAACAACCACCCGGCGACCCAGGGCAAGCCGCGCCTTGCCGAGGTCATGGCCGAGCACCAGGACTGGCTGCCCAGCAGCCGGTTTTTGATGGTGCCCTACCACCTGGTCGGCTCCACCGATCTGGACTCCGCGCTGCTCGGCGGGTATGTGCACACCGTGCGCCGGCTCCACCCCGAAGCGCCGACCCCCGCGGTCTACCGTGCCGACGCGCTGCTCGCCGACGCACACCGGCAGCGTGAGTTCCTCGCCGACGACGACAAGTTCCGGCAGTGGCTCGGAGCCGGGGCACCGACGGCGAGTGCCGCCGTGGTGGCGGACGAGGACGACGCCGACGACGTGCCCCTCATCGACGCGGGCACGGGCGACATCGCCGTCCCGGTCGACTGGAGCAGTGCGGAGCTGGACCGGGCCTTCGCCGCGGGGGCCGGCGACCCGGACCGCGACCGGCTGGTGTCGGCGCTGGTCAGCGGCCCCATGGCGGCGTACGCCCAAGCGGCCCGCGGTGACAAGGACTCCTTCATCCCGCTGGAGAATGGCCTGAAGGTCATCTCCCGGCACGCCCAGTCCCTCGGCTACGACGGTGTCGTGCTCTTCCTCGACGAGCTGATCCTCTGGCTCCAGGCGCACATGGGGGAGCAGGACTTCGTACGGGACCAGGTACAGCGCCTGGTCAAGCTGATCGAGTCCGCCGACGGGAACCGGCCGGTGCCGATCGTGTCCTTCATCTCCCGTCAGCGTGACCTGTCTCAGCTGATCGGCGCGGACGTCGCGGGCGCCGACGTGCAGAACCTCGAGCAGCAGATCGACTATCTCGCGGGGCGGATGGATGTCGTCGAGCTGGAGGACAGCAACCTCGTCGAGATCATCAAGCACCGGGTGCTTGCCCCGCGGCCCGGTATGGAGCAGGCACGCGACGACGCGTTCAAGCTTGTCGAGTCCTCCAGGGACGAGGTGCGGCAGGTTCTGCTCGACGCGCAGGGCCGTACCGAGGCGGACTGGGACGACTTCCGCACGCTCTACCCCTTGTCGCCCGCCCTCCTCAACGTCCTGGTCGACCTCTCCGGAGCTCTGCAGCGTGAGCGGACAGGCCTCAAGCTCGTGCAGGAGCTGCTCGGCCGACGCCTCGACGACCTCACGCTGGGCGAACTCATCCCGCTAGGGGATCTGTGGGACGTCATCGCGACCCGCACCGGCGAGGCGTTCACCGCCAAGCTGCGCGCGGAGGCGGAGACCGCCCGCCGCTTCCACGAGCGGGTGCGCGAACATCTGCTGACGAAGTACGGCTCCGCCGACGACAAGCGGTTCCAGACCGACGACCGGCTCGTCAAGACGCTGCTGCTCGCGGCCCTCGCCCCGCACGTACCCGCCCTGTCCCGGCTCACCGGCGGCAAGCTCGCGGCCCTGAACCACGGCACGATCAGGACACGGGTCGGAGACGCGGGCTCCGTCGCCGCCAAGCGGCTGATGGAGCTGCAGTCCGAGGGCTTCGACGGCGAACTGCGCAGTGAGGGTGACAGCGCCGACCCGGTGTTCCATCTGCACCTGTCCGACCTCGACGTCGAACCGCTCCTCGAAGAGGTGCAGGGCGTCGCCGACCAGCTCGGCTACCGGCGGCAGTGGATCAAGGACCAGCTGTGGGCCGCGCTCGGAGTCCCCGACACCCAGGCGTTCGTCTGCCTGCGGGAGGTCGTCTGGCGCGGAACGAAGCGCACGGCCGAGTTCGTCTTCGGCAATGTCCGTGATCCACACCTGCCCGACGAGGAGTTCAAGCCGCAGCTCGGCAGCGACCTCAGGATCGTCCTCGACTACCCCTTCGACGATGGCGACCACTCGCCGATGGACGACGTCCAGCGGGTCGACCGGATGAAGCGGGCGGGAAAGGCCGCCCCCACCGTCGTCTGGCTGTCCGACTTCCTCTCCGAGCAGAAGAGCCGCAACCTCGGACGCCTCCTCAAGATCAACTATCTGCTCGAACGGGACCGGCTCGAAGAACACACCGCCACCCGCCCCGCCGAGGAACGCATCCAGATCCGCAACCAGCTCAAGGCGTCCAGGGACAGCCTCACCGGTCAGCTCACCGACGCGCTCCAGCAGGTGTACGGCATCGCCAGGGCCGAGCCCGGGACCACGGGAGCAGAGGTCCCCGAGGGGAAGCACCTGCTCACCCTTCAGCCCGGCTTCACCCGCACCAACCCCGAAGCGGCCGTCAGCTTCGAGGAGAACCTGTTCCTCGTCGCCGACGGGATCCTTGCGGCACGCCACCCCAAGCACCCGGACTTCGACCCGCGCCTCACCCGTAAGGCCATCACCAAGGGCGACCTCAAGACCACACTGACGTGGATCAACCGGGCCATGGCGGACGGCACCCGCCGCGTCGTGGTCGACGGACATCAGCTGGTCACCGTACGGAAGATCGTCCACGCCCTGGGGCTCGGAGAGGTGCACGACGGCCCGCTCAACGTCACCAACGACTGGCGGCTGAGGATCAACAAGAAGGCGGCGGAGAACCCCGACACCGGCACCGACCTGTCGGTCGAGGACATCCGCACCTGGATCGAGGAGCTCGGCTACACCGGCCTGGACCGCAACGTCAGCAACCTGGTCATCGCGACCTACGCCCTGCTCGACGACCGCACCTGGGTCTACCAGACCTCGCCGCTGGCCCAGGCTCCCGACCTCGAACGGATCGGCCAGGGGTACGGGCTGCGAGCGGTGGAACTCCCAGGCGAGGAGGAGTTCACTGTCGCCCTGGGACGCGCGGGAAAGATCTTCGGCGAGACGGTCTCACGGGTGCTGTTCGCCCGGAACGTCGCCAACCTCGCGGAGAAGGTCCGCAAGGTCGCCGGCGACCACCAGCGGGCCGTCGGCGACGCACGCACCCTGCTGCAGGACAACGCCGCCCGCCTCGGCCTGGAAGGACCGGGCGGCGCGGACGCCCCGCGCATCAGGTCCATGAAGGCGGCGGCCGACCTCGTCGCGCGGCTCCTGCGTACCGATGCCCCCGCCTCGCTGGTGAGGGAGCTGGCCGCAGCGGCGTACGACGTCACGGACGGGGAGATCGGGGCAGCCCTCAAACAGGCCCCCGAAGTACTCACCGCGCTGCGCTCCCCCGACTGGACGGACGACCTCGACACGGTCCGTGAGCTCGCGAACCGGGACGACAGCGTCGGTGACCGGGCCGGCCGACTCCTCGCCCAGGTGTCCCGGACCGCCAACGAGCACGAGGAGGAGTCCTCGCTCGTGCCCGTGCTGGATGGGCTGCGAGACAGTACGAAGGCCTTGATGCGCGAGGCGACCCGGCTCGCGCAGGCAGCCCGGACCGTCGCGCCTCCGGAGCCGGCGACGCCCGTACAGCCCACCGCCCAGGACATCAGCTTCACCCAGCACGGAAATCCGCGGGTGCCCACGCCGCCCGTCACGACTTCTCCCGTCAACAACGGGGACGCCGCCCCCGTACACCGGAGCGGGTCCGACATCCCCCGCCCCGTACACGTCGTGGAATCCACGCGCCTCGAAGCGACCCTGGCCGCCACGGTCACCGGCATCGAGGCCGAGATCCGTACGTATCTCGACGCCCACCCCGAAAGCCGCGTCCGGGTCACCTGGCACCCGGTCGACGCCGACGCCACCGACACCGCCGACAGTGAAGGGACCGGAGACTGATGGCCCCCGCTGCCCCCCGGGTGGGGCGCCGCACCGTCGAAGCCCTCCTGGCCGCACACAAGGACAGCTTGCGCGAACGCAGCCTGGTCCTGATCCACGGCCGCTATGTGCCGGGAGCGCCGACCCGGTTCACCACGACCGTGGACGAGGAGCCCCGCCGCGTGTTGGTCCGCGACGAGTCCTCAGTCCTCGGCGTGATGGCCGCATGGCACGACCACCGGGACATGGCCGGTCCGGGCGATGTCCTCGTGGTCACCACGGGCATGGACGACGAGCAGCTCGGCTGGGACCTGCGCGGGCGGGCCGTACACCGCCGCACTCTCACCGTCGAGAACGCGGAGGTCGTCACCCAGCGGTTCGGCGCCACCGGCCTCGACGTACGGATGTACGGCATGGAATGGCTTCTCGAAGCGCTCCTGGAAGCCGAACCCTCCGACACGGGCTGGCCGCGCGTCGGAGGACTGCTGACCCTCGACACGGCCCTGCGCGCCCTGACCGTGCAGCGCCTCGGCCTCGGCGAGACCGCCCCCGGGCCCGGCACCCAGACCCAGCCGGCCACGCTCGACACCGACACCCTGCTCGCCTGGTCGCGCACGCCGGCGGGACCGCTCCGCTTCGCGGAACTTCCCCCCACCGAACGCGCGGAACTGAAGAAATGGCTCGGCGACACCGCGGGCCCCGCGGCACCGGTGCTCCTCTCCCTCGCTGAAGCAGGACTCGGTCAGGACGCCATGGCTCTCGGCGTCCTCGCGGCGGCGCTCCGGGATCCGGCCGTGGCTCCCGACACGGCCCTCGCGATCGGCAGCCTCTTCGGACAGGTCATGCCTCGCAGGGCAGCCCTCAGCGCCTTCACGGACGCAGTGGAGGGGACCCTGACACGCTGGATCGCCCAGGCCAGGACCAGCCAGGCCGCCCGACAGAAGGTTTTCGCCGTACTCGACCGGGCCGACGAACTGGCCGGCACGGCGGGCCTGGCCGACACCCTTGCCAGCAGCCGGTTCCTGCCCACCGGATTCGCCGCACAACTCGGCCGGACCGTTGCCGAAGCACGCCGTTCCTCCGCGGCGGGTGAGACGGCGCTCGCCGATCTGGCAGGGCACGGCCTGGCCGCGCTCTACCCAGACCGGGTACAGGTGGCGGAGATGGCGGTGCGCGTCGCACGCTGGCTGGAACGGGCCGAACCGGCCGTGCCCACGGTGGACGAAGGCATCCGCTCCCAGGTCACCGACTGGGGCTGGGCGGACCGCGCGCTCACTCTCCTGTGGGCAGGAGACCCCGGAGGCGATCTGACCACGGCCCGTGAACTGCGAGGACTCTACGAACAGGGCCGTGCGCGCAGAGAACGTCTCGACGAGCAGTTCGCCCGCCGCCTCGCGGCCTGGTCCGTGCACGCCACCGCGCACCAGCCGAACGGCGCGCTGGTCATCGAGAACGTCCTGGAGTCGGTGGTACGTCCGCTGACCGGTGCGGGTGCGCCCCTGGTCGTCGTACTCGACGGGATGAGCTGCGCGGTCGCCATACAACTCGGTGAGGAGATGGAGCGCGAAGGCTGGCGGGAGGTCGCGCCCAGGCCGGCCGAGGGACAGCCGGCGGGCCGGATGGCCGCCGTGTCCATGCTGCCCTCCGTCACCCGGACGAGCCGCGCCTCACTGCTCACCGGGGAACCCGTCCGGGGCGGGCAGTCCGTGGAGACCGCGGGCTTCAGCGCCTTCTGGAAGCGGCGCCGCAAGGAGGCGGCTCTCTTCCACAAGGCGGATGTCGGCGGTGAAACGGGTCACGCCCTGTCCCACGAACTCATGGGCGCGCTTGCCTCCGAGGCAGTCGTAGGTGTCGTCCTGAACACCATCGACGACGCACTCGACAAGGGACAGCAGGGACGCGGTACGGCCTGGGCCCTCGACGACATGACCCACCTGCGGGACCTGCTGTCGGCGGCCAGAGGGTACGGGCGCCCAGTCGTCCTGGTCGCCGACCACGGACACGTCCTGGAGCGGGGCAGCCGTAGTGAGAGCGCGGCCATGTCCGTGACCGGAGCGGTGTCTCCGCGCTGGCGTACCGGCGGGCAGGCCCAGGACGGAGAGATCGAGATCCGGGGGCCCAGGGTGCTGGAAGGGGGCGGGACCGTCGTCGTGCCGTGGCGTGAGGACATCCGGTACACCGGACGCAAGGCCGGGTATCACGGAGGCGTGTCACTCGCGGAGGTGACCGTCCCTGTGCTCGCCCTGGTCGCAGTGGCCGAACAGACACCCAAGGGCTGGGAGGGGCTGCCGCGCGAGCGGTCGACCCCCGCATGGTGGAACGAGCCCGTGCCGGGAGCCGATCCCGCCCCGACGGCCGTTCCGGAAGCCGGGAGCGATGAACCCGCGGTGCCGACGGCGCCCCGCCGGGACGCAAGTGTCACTGCCGGTGTCGTCCATGCCCGCCAGAGCTCTCCGACCGCCATGCAGGCCACCACCGGCTTGGGCAGCGAAGTGGTGGCGAGTGAGGTCTACGAAGCCCAGAAGGAGTATGTCCGCAAGGCTCCGGAGGCGAAGGTCGTCGCCGCGGTCATCGACGCTCTGGTGGCCGCGGGCGGCACCATGTCCCCGGCGGCGCTCGCTGCCGCGATCTCCGCGACCGGACGCGTCCGGCGCAACATCGAGGGGTTCGTCGCCACGGTCCAGCGGCTGTTGAACGTCGAGGGATATCCCGTCCTCGGGTTCGTCGACGCGGGGCACGCGGTGAAACTTGATATTCCGCTGCTGCGCGACCAGTTCCTTCCGCAACCGAAGCCCAAGGAGTAGAGAGATGACGCTCTCCACCCCGGTGAGCGTGGCCAGGCGCCGCGAGGTCATCGACGCACTGCGGCGCGGCACCGTACCGCAGGCCGGACTCGACCTGTTCGCCGTTGGGCTCGGCCGGTTCGAAAGCGCCCTCGACGAGGACCTCGCCACCGTCACCCGTGAAGGCGCTGCCTTCCACGCGATCCGAGGCGACTACGGCTCCGGCAAGACGTTCTTCGCCCGCTGGCTGACCGAGCGTGCCAAACGCGCCGGACTCGCCACCGCCGAAGTGCAGATCTCCGAGACGGAAACACCCCTGCACCGCCTGGAGACGGTCTACCGCAGGCTCACCGAACGCCTGACCACCGCCACGCACCAGCCCAGCGCGCTGCGGGCGGTCATCGACTCGTGGTTCTACACGCTGGAGGAGGAGGTCCTCGACGGCGGTGACACGGACGAGGAGGACGAAGCGGCGCTCGCCGAGGCCGTGGACGCCCTGATGGAGCGGCGGCTCGCCGATGTCGCGCGTACCACCCCCGCGTTCGCCGCAGCGCTGCGCGGCTACCGCCGAGCGGTCGCAGCAGGGGAGGGGGCCACCGCGGAAGCGCTGATCGCCTGGCTCGGCGGACAGAAGTCCGTGGCGGCGTCGGCCCGCCGCTCGGCAGGGGTCCGCGGAGACCTCGACCACTTCGCAGCCCTCGGTTTCCTCCAGGGGCTGCTCACTGTGTTGCGCGACTGCGGCCACCCCGGCCTTCTTCTCGTGCTCGACGAGATCGAGACACTTCAGCGGGTTCGCGGAGACGTCCGGGAGAAGGGCCTCAACGCGTTGCGGCAACTCCTTGACGAGATCGACGCCGGCCGGTTCCCCGGGCTCTTCCTCGTCATCACAGCCACCCCTGCCTTCTACGACGGCCAGCAGGGTGCGCAGCGACTCCCGCCGCTGGCCCAGCGCCTGGCCACCGACTTCACCACCGACCCGCGCTTCGACTCGCCTCGCGCGGTGCAGCTGCGCCTGCCGGGCTTCGACCTGCCCCGCCTCGGCGAACTCGGCAGAACGGTCCGCGACCTCTACCAGGGGGCTGCGGCCCACCCCGACCGGGTGGCAGCACGCGTCGACGACAGATACATCGGAGAGCTGGCCACCGCTGTCACCGGCGGGCTCGGCGGCAAGGTCGGCGTCGCGCCGCGCGTCTTTCTGCGCAAACTTGTCGCCGATGTCCTCGACCGGGTCGACGAGTTCGAGGACTTCGACCCACGCGAGCACTACGCACTCACGATCGCGGACTCCGAACTCAACAGCACCGAGCGCAATGCCGCGGCCGGCGACGCCGACGACATCGCGCTGGAACTGCCGTGAGCACGGACGGCGAGCTGGAAACGGCGCTGGTCCACCACATCGTCAACACCCTGGGCTGGAAAGGGCTGCGTCCGCTCCAGGAGGCGGCGGTGGGTCCCCTTTCCCGGGGCGAGGACGCCCTTCTTCTGGCACCCACCGCCGGCGGGAAGACAGAGGCGGCATGCTTTCCGCTACTGTCCAGAATGCACAGCTCCCGGTGGACCGGTACGTCGGTGCTGTATCTCTGTCCCCTCAAGGCGCTGCTGAACAACCTGCTGCCGAGAGTGGAGACGTACAGCTCCTGGCTCGGACGCAGCGCCGCGCTCTGGCACGGCGACACCACCTCCGGGGCCCGCACACGCATCCTGGCGAATCGACCGGACGTCCTGCTCACCACCCCGGAATCACTGGAAGCGATGCTGGTGAGCGTCAACGTCGATCACGTGTCGTTCTTCTCGGGGCTCCGTGCGGTCGTGGTCGACGAGGTGCACGCCTTCGCCGGTGACGACCGGGGCTGGCATCTGCTCGCCGTACTGGAGCGACTGCAACGCGTCGTGGGGAGGCCGCTGCAGCGTGTCGGGCTCTCGGCAACGGTCGGCAACCCCGACGAACTGCTCACCTGGCTCCAGGGTTCGGGGGCGGGCAAGCGCCCCGCACAGGTCGTCGCTCCACACCTGGACGCGCCGGTGGCCGCACCGGGCGGCACGCCCTCCGCCTCCGTACCGCCCGGAGACGTCCAGCTCGACTACGTGGGATCGCTCGAGAACGCGGCAACCGTCATCAGCACGCTGCACCGCGGAGAGAAACGCCTGGTCTTCTGCGAGTCACGACGCCTGGTCGAAGAACTGGGATCAGCTCTGCGTGCCCGGGGGGTGACCACGTTCCTCTCGCACGCATCGCTCTCGCTCGACGAACGCAGGCGCGCGGAAGCGGCCTTCGCCGAGGCACGGGACTGCGTGATCGTTTCAACCAGCACCCTGGAACTGGGCATCGACGTCGGTGACCTGGACCGGGTCGTTCAGATCGACGCCCCATCGTCGGTCGCGTCCTTCCTGCAGCGAATCGGCCGTACCGGACGTCGGCCCGGGACATCACGCAACTGCCTCTTCCTCACCCTCGACGAAGCGGGCCTGCTGAGCGCGGCAGGGCTTCTCCTGCAATGGTCGCGAGGCTGGGTCGAGCCGGTGGTGGCGCCCCCCGAGCCGCGGCACATCGTGGCCCAGCAACTGCTCGCACTCTGCCTTCAGGAAGGCAGCGTAGGAGGCAATCTGTGGCATGAATGGTGGAACGGCCTCGGGCCGTTCGGCCGGTCCGCGGAACCGATCGTCAAGCACCTGGTGGCAGAGGGATACCTCGACCAGGACGGCGGACTGCTCTTCATCGGCCCAGAGGCCGAGCGTCGCTTCGGGCACCGGCACTTCATGAACCTCACCGCGGTGTTCACCGCTCCACCCCAGTTCACCGTCCTACAGGGCCGGATGGAGATCGGCCGCACCGACCCCAGCCTTCTCACCGAACAGGTCGCCGGCCCTCGCCGGCTCCTGCTTGCCGGCCGGAACTGGCAGGTCACCTACATCGACTGGCGTCGCAAGCGATGCTTTGTCGAACCGGTCGACGGTGGCGGAAAAGCCAAGTGGAGCGGAGCCGGATTCGGTCAGGGGGCCTCCTACCGGCTTGCCCGTGCGGTGCGTGAGGTGCTGCTCGGCATCGACCCGCCGGTGAATCTGACGAGGAGAGCGCAGGGTTGTCTGGAAGAAGCACGGGAGCGCTTCATGGGGCGAGTACACCCCGGGGGCACCCTGATCGTGCGAGAAAACGGGAAAGCAGACCAACTGCGCTGGTGGACCTGGGCCGGGCACCGGGCGAACGCCACCCTGGCAGCGACTCTCGGCGGCGTCGCGGTGCCAGGACAGCGAATCAATGATCACTGGGTGCGCCTACGGGACGACCTCACGCCGGCGGACTGGAGACTGGCCCGGCAGGACGTGATGGAGCGCCTGGCCTTGCCCGATATCGATGAAAAGGCCATACGAGGTCTGAAATTCGGGGACGCGCTTCCCCCTCGGCTGGCAGAGGCCACACTGTCGATCAGGCTTGCGGACCTCGAGTCCGCAACTGCTGCGCTGTCCGAGCAGGTCCGCTTCATGGGAGGGGGCGTCTGAGCTGCATGGTGCTGGGATGGAGCCCCCGTGCTGGGATCGTGCTGGGATGCCCCCCTCCAGAACTGTATTTCCGCAGCTGGGAGCTCTGCAGTAGATATTCCGGTTCAACGTGTGAGCGGATGAAACAACACTACGTTGGCGGCCTGGCAAGCACGCAGGTCAAATGGGGTCGACTCTTCCGAGGGTCGGCCCCTTGCTGTTTCCCGTGCTGGGATGGTGCTGGGTTTCTGGGTTTCCTGATAGGTCGTCACCTATTTGGTTCCGCTCGGCGGCGACAGCTGTAAGTGGTACGTTATTCGGTACCACTCGATGTAGGGAGTCAGCCCATGTCCATAACTGCGAGCGAAGCCCGTAAGGCTCTCTTTCCGCTGATCAAGAAAGTCAACGACGATCACGAGGCCATCGAGATCGTCTCCAAGCATGGCAACGCCGTGCTCGTCTCGGCTGAGGATTACGCAGCGTTGCGCGAGGGCTCGTATCTCCTGCGCTCGCCTGCGAACGCGCGGCGGCTGCTCAAGGCGTACGAGAACGCTCTGAGCAACATCAATGTGTCGGAGCGCGAGCTGATCGATCCGGATGCGGCGGCCCCTGGTGCGGGTGCTGCGTGAGACTTGCCTTCGAGGATCAGGGCTGGGAGGACTATTCGTCCTGGCTCAAGAACGACCGCAAGATGCTCGCCCGGATCAACAAGCTCATCGAGGATGTCAAGCGTGACCCCTTCACGGGGATCGGCAAGCCCGAGCCGCTCAAGGACCACTTGCCTGGGGCGTGGTCGAGGCGGATCGACGACGAGCACCGCCTTGTCTACCTGGTCATGGACAAAGAGATCGTGATCCTCGCAGCCCGCTATCACTACTGACCGCAGGGCTGTCCGTGCTGGGTGCCGCTGCTGGGGATCCTTGGCGAGTAGGGCTGTGATCAGTTTTTTCGAGTGATCCTCGTCCGTACCGAGAACAAAGCCGGGTACGCCCGTACGTCGACTGCCCGGCAGGGGTTGACGAGTCGGCTCGAAGCCCTGCACCGGGCGGAGTGAACCGCTCAGCTGGGGATGGCCTGTTCCGTCCAGATGCACTTGCCGGTGGGGGTCTGGCGGGTGCCCCAGCGCCGGGCCATCGCGGCGACCAGTTGCAGGCCCCGGCCGCCCTCGTCGGACAGCGAGGCGTGGCGGAGGTGCGGGGTGGTCAGGCTGCTGTCCGAGACCTCGCAGATGAGGGTGCGGCTGCGCAGCATGCGGAGGCTGATGGGGCCTGTGGCGTGGCGGATGACGTTCCCGACCAGCTCGCTGGCGATGAGTTCGGTGGTCATCTCCAGCTCCGTCAAGTGCCAGGCTTCGAGCTGTTGGCTGATGTGGCGGCGGGCCAGACCTGCGGCGATCGGGTCCTCCGGCAGCGGCCATTCAGCGACGTCCTCGGGCGCGAGCCGGTGGGTGCGCGTGAGGAGGAGGGCGGCATCGTCGCTGGGACCGCGGCCGAGGGGGATCAGGGCCTTCAGCACCGTGTCGCACAGGGAGTCGAGGTCGTCGGACTGGCCGGTGCGCAGGATCCGGGCCAGGGCAGTCATGCTGTCGCCGATGTCGCGGTCACTGGATTCGACCAGGCCGTCGGTGTACAGCGCCAGCAGGCTCCCCGCCGGGAGGTGGGTTTCGACGGTGTCGAAGGGGGGTGCGGCCACCCCGAGAGGGGGGTCGGGGACGGCAGAGGGAAAGGCAACGGTGCCGTCGGGATGGACGATCGCGGGTGAGGGGTGGCCGGCGCTGGCGTAGGTGAAGAGGCCGGCGACCGGGTCGTAGATGCCGTACAGGCAGGTGGTGAAGCGGTCATCGCCCAGCTCGGCGACGATGTCGTTGAGACGAGCGAGAAGCTCGTCGGGGGGCAGTTCGAGGTCGGACAGGGTACGGACCGCGGTGCGCAGGCGGCCCATCGTGGCGGCCTCGGACATGCCGTGGCCCATCACGTCCCCGATCACCAGCGCCACCCGGTCCGCGGACAGCGGTATGACGTCGTACCAGTCGCCACCCACCTCCGTGGCGGTTCCGGCGGGCAGGTAGCGGGCGGCGCTCGTGGCGGCGGGCAGTGAGGGCAGCGCTCGCGGGAGCAGAGCGTGTTGGAGGGAGTGGGCGCGGGTGATGGCGTCGTCGTACAGGCTTGCCCGATCCAGCGCCTGTGCGATCAGCCCGCTCAGCGCGGTCAGAAGTGTCCGCTCGTCGTCCTCGAAACGACGAGGCTTGTCGAACGAGACGACGGCTGCACCGATTTCGCGGTCCGAGACGGTCAACGGCAGGAATACCCAGGCTTGTGTGCCGCTGAGTGCCGCCAACTCCGCCAGCTCGGGGCAATGATCGGCCTGCAGGTCTGCCGATACGTTGAACTGCGGTGTGCGGGTGCGCAGTGCTTCTCTCACGGGTGTGGCGAGCGCGGCCGACAGCCCGTGCAGACGTTCGCGCAACGCGGCCGGGTAACCCGCGGAGCCGACGACGTTCATCCGATCGCTCTCCAGCGTGGAGACAACGAGTCCGGTGGCGCCGAATGCGGGCAGCACGCTGTCGGCCACCGCCGTGACCACGTCCTCCCTGCTGATCGCCTTCGCCAGTTGGAGAGTCAACTGGCCGACCAGAGTGGCCCGTTCGGCGGCGGCTCGCTGAGCCGCCTCGCGCATGCGCCGATCGGTGATGTCGGTGATGTACACCGTCAGGCCGCCGCCGGGGACGGGGACCAGCCGCACGTCGTACCACCGGTCGCTGTCCGGCCACTGCACATCGAAACTGCCCGGACTCCCCTCGGCCACGGCACGGTGGCACCGCTCCTCCAGGCCGTGCATGCCGCCGAGGGCCGGGACGTCCCACAGCAGCCTGCCGACCAGGCGCGGTGAGGAGCCGAAGAGGCTCTCGGCTGCCACGTTGGCGAACTCGATCCGCCACTGGCCGTCCACAGACAGGAAGCCATCGCTCATGTGCCGCAGCGCCCGGCTGACCGACTCGGTGGCGGCCCGGGTCTGCGTGATGTCCCACACGGTACCGACCAGGTGTGACGGCTCTCCGTCGTCGCCCAGGACCACACCGCGGCGCATCCGGACCCAGCCGTAGGAACCGTCGCCCCGACGCAACCGGAACTCGTACTCCAACGGGGTGCGAGAGTGGAGCGTCCGGTCCGTCACACCCAACATCCACGGCAGGTCGTCCGGATGGACCCGGTCCACCCACGATTCGACCCGCCCGTCGAAACTGGCCGGATCGATGCCGATCTCCTCCAGCAGCACGTCGTCGATGGCGAGATCGCCGGTATGGATGTCCCAGTCCCAGGTCCCCACCGCTACGGTGCGCAACGCCCGCACCTGTCCCGGGTCCGGCTCCAGCAGGGCGGGCGGAACTCCTTCCGGCTCGGGGGAAACCAGCCGCAACCGTCCCGCCGCCCACCGAGCCACATCCTCGAAGAACACCCGCTGCGCGGCGTCTGGTTCCCCGGACGACCGAGACGTCACCACGGACAGCACGCCGAGCGAGCCCGCCGGCCCCGGCAGCGGTACCGCCGCGATCCCCGCCCCCGCAGGCGCGCCCGCGAGGTGGGAGACGGTCGGTGTGTGGACGAAACCGGGCTCGGGCGGAGCGATGCGGGGGAGCCATACGAACGCGGCCTCCTGAAATGCCCTGGCAGGGACCGCCGTACCGTCCGTGGAGATGTCCCTCCAGGGCCGGGTGAAGGCCCGGGACAGCCCGCTGCTCGCTATCAGCCGCATGCTGCGGATGGCCTCGGCCCCGTGCAGGTGGGCCATGCCGCCCAGCCCGCCGAGCTCGGCCCCCGCATGATGCAGCGCGGCCAGCAGCACATCACGGTCGTCCTGCTCGTCCTTGATCGCCGCGAGCATCTGCAGTCGCTCGACCCTGACGGTCTCGCGGTCGCCCGAGATTCCGTCAACACTCACGGTCGTCTCCGTCGTCCACTCAGGATCTGGGAACTTCAGTCACGTAAGAGAATGAACCAGCCTAAAATCGCCATAACCCTTTTGTAAGAATACTCGTCGTTGCCGTACCTCGTGGCCGAGCGCCCACCTTCGCCGCGGCAGCCGGAGGATTGCCCCCGCCCGGGGCGGTGGGAGCCTCTTGGGTTGCCGTTGGTCCGGCGACGGTGCTGATCGCCGGCCCGGCTGGACCTACGCCCCATGGGCAACAACACGACCACCCTTCGCTACGGTGACGTGGCTCCGGGTGGGTCGGCGATGAGTCAGCGGGTGAACTCGCGCAGCAACTCCGCCATGCGGGTCGGCTCGTCGACCATCGCGCCGTGCCCGCTCCGCTCCAGGATTTCCACCCGCCAGCCAGGTAGATCGCGCTCACGGAACCACTCCGTCCACCGGGGGTCGGTGAGTCTGTCGTGGGCGCCCCGCAACAGCAGCACCGGAAGTGTGATCTCGGTGAGCCTGTCGCGGAAGTCGATCGAGGGCAGTTGAGCGAAGTACCGGGCGGCGATGTGCACCGGCATGGCGAGGGTCTGCTCGAAGATCCAGCGTGCGGTAGCCGGGTCCGTGTGATGGAAGAAGATCTTCGCAGTCTCCAGCTGGGTGGGCACCCAGCTGGAGACAATGCCGGTTCGCATCTGCTCGTACGCCTCGGGGGGAACACCGCATTCCTCGCCCTCGGCGCGTAGGAAGGTCGGCAGCGCCGGGTTGATGAGCGCGAGGCGGCTGATTCGGCCCGCGCAGTCGTGGTCGAGCACTGCCTTGAGGCTGACCGCGCCGCCGAGCGAGTGCCCCACCAGAGTGACGTCGGTCAGACCCAGTCTCTCGGCCAGGCGGACGACATCCCCGGCCAGCTCGGCCAGGTCGTACGCGGAGTCGGGTTTGTCCGAGGCGCCGTGGCCCCGCGGGTCGAACGTGACGCAACGGTGGGTCGGCGAGAGCCGGTGGACCAGCCAGTTCCACAGGTCCAGGGTGTTGGAGAATCCGGGGTGGAAGAGAAGCGTCGGCCCGTCGCCGGCCACGCGGTAGTGCAGATTGACGCCGTCCGCTACGGAGATGAACGACATGAGACATCCTCTCGGGCCGCGGCGTGGCTGCGCAGCATGGTACGCAGAGTGACGCCGGTCAGCAGATCGCCGCGCCAAGGACTCCCGACACCGGCCTCGACTGTCCGCTTGCCCCGTAAGGGATGCCGGGGCCGCCCGAGTGGGCGAGCGGTTGTCATCGGGTTTGCTCTCGCTGCTTCCGCTCAGCATGGCGTGGACACCTCGTCGACACGGTAGCGATCCGCGTGCTGGATCGCTGCTGGATCGTGTTGCGCGCCGGCCAATCACCGCAGGTCACAGCTGCGTACGCAGTTCGAGCATCGACTCGGAGGGTGAGCCCTCCTCGTCGGGTACGTACGCAGCACCGGCCGCGAAGGTGGTTCGAAGCCGTGACCCTGAGCGACAACTGTCGACGCAATGCTGACGTGAATGTCAGTGACATCAATGTTGGTGTCGTACCTGCCACGCCCGCCTGCGAACGCGTGGCGGCTTGTCAAGCGCGATCACCTCCGGGCTACCTGTGCCGGGGATGCCGCTCTCGTGCCGGAGCTGTACGGGGGCTACCGAAGACGTTCCGCTTCAACGTCTGGCGTTCCGCGCGGTCCGGCGAGCGTTCCGCAGGACCCGCAGGGTGTCCAGGAGCGGAGGGCTTGCGGAGCCGTGCAGCAGCGCCGCTCCGCGCGCCAGTGCCGCGTCGGCGGTCAGGAGCTCGATCTCGACGAATGCGTTCAGCAGTGCCCGGCCGGGGGCCGAGACCTGGGTGGGCAGATCACGGGCTGCCTCCAGGGCGGTCCGGGCCGCACTCACCTCGTGCTCCACCAACGGGCGCATGCCCGGCGGCTCATGCCCGGCCACCAGGTCCGCCTCCGTGACCGAGAAACGCGCCAGTGTCTGAGCCGGAATGCCCGGTCGCCCTTCCGCGAGGTCCTCGGCGAGATCATTGACGAAGTCCAGTCGCTGGCTGCCGTCGATGAGCGTCCGGCATGTCGCCCGGTACCGGCCGTCAACGTCCTCGGGACACAGCAACACGGCAATCAGCATGAAGCCGGGAAGTGAGTAGGCGTCCACGTAGGCCTGGTAGTCGGCCTCGGAGACGAAGCCGCTGAACTCCAGCTCGGCGCCGGCTGTGGACAGATACTCCTCCACGGCTCCCCGAAGCTGCGGATGCGCGGCGACTGTGTGGAGCAGGGTGCGGATCAACGGGTCGTCGGCCACGCCCGTTTCCAGTGCCTTGCGAACCCGCTGCTCCCAGGATGCCCACGCCGCGATCCGCTGCGGCTTCGGGCCGGTGTCCAGCAGGTTGTCCCCGTGGTGCATCACGGCCGTCGCGGCCACCACATGCGGCAGCACCGACGGCGGCAGCAGCAAACGGGCCGCCAGGTAGGAACTACGGCGGAACCGTGACACCAGCCGACGCGCGTGGGCGTAGTCGTTGCGCAGCTGCGCTTCCCGGACCCCAGCCGCCGTCAGGCTCCGCTGCCACGTGGTCAACTTCGTCACCATCCCTGGCATTGCTGGCATTGGTAGACCTTCCAGGTGCAGTTCGCAGTCCTTCGTCCCGGAAGTGACCTGGACGCGCAGGCCTCCCGCTGTCGCGAGGGCGCGAAGCTATCGGCGCAGCCGGCGTCGGCCGTGATTCTGTCACGTAGGAAATGCGCCGCCTCCTGCGGAGGCCGCCGCCCCTCGTCCCCGCCGAGGCCGTGGCTGTCGGTGCTCCGTGGCTGTCAGTGCTCCGTGGAAGGATGCGCGCATCGGGTCGGACGGCTCAAGAGGGGCGCGGTATGGCGGGTGTGGAGGGGAGTGGAAGGCCGGGTCCGGCGCGGCCGGGGAGTCCCGGCGAAGCCCTGCCGGTCGGCCGACGGGCCAGGGAACTGGTCGTCGCGGGCGCGCGGTTGTACGGCGCCGCGCGGGCCGTCCTCGCCGATCACGCGCGGGCGATCGAAGCGGTACGGGCGGCTCTGGCGCCGATACATGCCGAACTGGTCGCCGGGGAGCTGGAGTCCATCCCCGTCTCGCGGCTGAAGGACGTCACCGAGGGGCGGTTGCGGCTCGGCGCGCTCGAGGCGGCGGGGTTCGAATCGGTGCGGGCGGTGTACGGGACGAGCCGGTACGAGCTGCGGCAGCTGCCCGGCGTAGGAGCGCAGACCGCCGACCGGGCGCTCGCCGCCGCGCGGCAGATCGCGCGCGCGGTGGAGGAGACCGTCTCCGTGCGGATCGACGTCGATCACCCGGAGCCCCGGACGACCGCCCTGGTCATCGCGTTGCGCACCCTCGTCGAGGCCGGTCCGGACCTGCGCCGGGCCGTGGACGCGGCCACCCGGCTCGACGAGCGGCTCGGCGCGCTGCTGCCGGCGGCCCGGCCTGCCGGAGGGCGGCTGCGGATGGCGCTCGCGGGGCGGCACCGGCGCGAGAGCGCGTGGGCGGCGGTCGTGGAGCTGCGCGAGCTGACCACCGGCGCCGCCGCCAGGGACGTACGACTGCTGCTGGCCCAGGCGTCGGCGGACCTGTTGCGCGAACCCGCCTCCGACATCGAGGCGTGGGTCGACTTCGAGCTGCGGTCCACGGAGTACTACAGCCAGCTCGCCGAAGTCTCGCAGCAGCGTCCCGATGTCGAGGCCTCCGAGGGATTCCTTCCGTCGGAGGTCGCCGAGCGGGTGCACAAGCAGGAGCTGGACGACACGCATCGGCGGGTCTCGCTGCGCGGCTATCAGGCCTTCGGTGCCCGTTTCGCGCTGGCCCAGCGGCGGGTCGTCCTCGGGGACGAGATGGGGCTCGGGAAGACCGTGCAGGCCATCGCGGCGCTCGCGCACCTCGCCTCGGACGGGCACAGCCACTTCCTGGTGGTCTGCCCGGCCAGCGTGCTGATCAACTGGACGCGCGAGATCGGCGCACGCAGCACCCTGCGGGCCCTGCCGGTGCACGGAGCCGAACGGCTGGACGCGTACGAGGAGTGGCGGGAACGCGGGGGTGTCGCGATCACGACGTACGACGTGTTGCACAGTCTCCCTGAACCGAGGGGCGCAGAGAGCGCCAACGGCAGCAAGCCGGGGATGCTCGTCGTCGACGAAGCGCACTACGTGAAGAACCCCGACACCCGTCGGTCCAAGGCGGTCGCCGCCTGGACCGGGCACTGCGACCGTGTCCTGTTCCTCACCGGTACGCCCATGGAGAACCGTGTCGAGGAGTTCCGCACCCTTGTCCGCTATCTTCAGCCCGGCCTTCTCCCCAGCATCCACAACGGCTCGGCGGCCGCGGGCCCGCATGTCTTCCGCAGGTCCGTCGCCCCCGCGTATCTGCGTCGCAACCAGCAGGACGTCCTCACCGAGCTCCCCGCCCTCCTCCAGGTCGACGAATGGGAGGAGTTCGGCGCGGCGGACCGGGCGGCGTACCGCAAGGCCGTGCAGGACGGGAACTTCATGGCGATGCGCCGTGCCGGGTACGCCGACGCGGAGAGGTCGGCGAAGCTGCAGCGGCTGCGGGAGCTGGTCGCCGAGGCGGCGGAGAACGGTCTGAAGGTCGTCGTGTTCTCGTACTTCAAGGACGTCCTCGCCACCGTCCGGCATGCGCTGGGGGAGGGGATGTTCGGCCCGATCTCCGGTGCCGTTCCCGCCGCGCGCAGACAGCGTCTGGTGGACGACTTCACGGCCGCGCCCGGGCACGCGGTGCTGCTCTGCCAGATCGAGGCCGGCGGCGTCGGCCTCAACCTGCAGGCGGCGTCCGTGGTCATCCTCTGCGAGCCGCAGGTCAAGCCGACCATGGAGCACCAGGCCGTGGCCCGTGCCCACCGCATGGGCCAGGTCCGCCCGGTCCAGGTCCACCGCCTCCTCGCCACCGACAGCGTCGACCAGCGCCTCCTGGACATCCTCAAGAACAAGACCCGCCTCTTCGACGCCTACGCCCGCCGCAGTGACACCGCCGAACACACGCCGGACGCCGTCGACGTCTCGGACAGCGGCCTCGCCCGCCGCATCGTCGAGGAGGAACAGCAGCGCCTGGCGGGCGGGGTTTCCTAGGACGCCCGAACGCCGGAACGACTCGCCACCCGAGACTCGACAGCCGCCTAGTGCGCCAGCCCCGTCTTCACCCCCGCCCCGCACAACGGCACGACCGCCGACCGCTCCCCGAGCACGCCCTCCCGGACGGCGGCCCAGCACGCCACCCCCGTCGACTCGACATACAGCCCCCGTGATGCCAAGTCCGTCTGCGCGTGCCGGATCTGATCCTCCGTCACCGTCAGGAACGCGCCACCGGAGTCGCGCACCGCGCGCAGGATCTGGCGGGCCCGCGGCGGACGCGGGATCGCGATGCCTTCGGCGAAGGTCGGCGCCGCCGGGGTCACCCCGATCAGGTCCTCGGCGCCCGCGTGCCAGGCTTCGGCGAGCGGGGCGACCGCGGCCGCCTGGACCGCGTAAAGGGCCGGTCGGCGGTCGATGAAGCCCGCCGAGTGGAGTTCCGCGATGGCGAGGGCGGCTCCCAGGAGCAGGGTGCCGTTGCCCACGGGGACGACGATGACGTCGGGGAGGCGGCCGCCGAGGTCCTCCCAGAGTTCGTGGACATAGGTCTTGGTTCCGGCCAGGAAGTAGGGATTGAAGACATGCGAGGCGTAGAACACGCCTTCCTCGTCCGCGGCCTCCCGCGCGGCCGCCGCGGTGGCCTCACGGTCGCCGTCGACCACATGAACCCGCGCCCCGTGTGCCCCGATCTGCTCCAGCTTTTTCGCTGACGTGCCCTCCGGGACGTATACGGTGCACGGCAGTGCGGCCCGCGCGCAGTACGCGGCGATCGCCGTCCCCGCATTGCCGCTGCTGTCCGCGAGCACCTGCCGGGCACCCAGCCGCACGGCCAGCTCGGCGAGGAGCACGGCGCCGCGGTCCTTGAACGACAGCGTCGGCATCAGGAAGTCGAGCTTGGCCGAGATGCCGTCCCGGAGCGGGACCAGGGGCGTGCGGCCTTCGCCCAGGCTGATGGTGGGGGCCGTCAGCGGCAGGCACTCCGTGTAGCGCCAGAGTGAATTGACGCGTCCTGTCAGGGATTTGAGGGTCGCCGGGGTCGGAGCGAAGTCCAGGTCGAGCGGGCCGCGGCAGGCCGGGCAGCACCAGGCGAGCGAACCGGCGGGGACGCGGGTGCCGTCCACCGGGCAGAAACAATCCGGCAATGGTGTCATGTGCGCAGATTAGATGCGCCGGTTGGTGACGTTGTGTCATGACTGGCATATGGCGCCCGTGTTACGTCCTTGCAGGACCCTTGTGGAATTCCTGTGGAAGCCTCAATCTTTCGGCTGACGCACAGGCGTTGTACAGGGTCCGAACGGGATCTGTACGGCGATCTGCACGGCGGATTGGCGCGACGGATCAGCAGTACGGATCGGCAGTACGGGTTGACATGACCCTGTCTTGTTTGCGTCTCCAGTACCCCCACCACCAGCGCACCACCGATCGAGGAGGATCCCTCAGATGGCAGTGATGCGTCACACGCGCCGAAGACTGGCCGGCATAGCAAGCGCGGCCCTCGTCCTCGGAGTCGTCTCCACCCTCCCCGCGAACGCGGCACCCGAGCGAGTGGGACAGATCCAGTACGCCGGCGCCGCCAACGCGATCGCCGACAGCTACATCGTGACCCTCAAGGCGGACGCCGCCAGGGCCGGGTCCACCGAGGGCAAGGCCCTCGCCAAGGAGTACGGCGCCACGATCGAGCGTACGTACAAGAAGGCCCTGAACGGCTACGCGGTCGAGGCCACCGAGGCCGAGGCGAAGGAGTTCGCCGCCGACCCCGCGGTCGCCTCCGTCGTCCAGAACCGCACCTTCCACATCAACGCGACCCAGCCCAGCCCGCCCTCCTGGGGCCTGGACCGCATCGACCAGAAGACGCTGCCGCTCAACAGCAGCTACACCTACCCGGATTCGGCCGGGACGGGCGTGACCGCCTACATCATCGACACCGGCGTACGCATCACGCACAGTGACTTCGGCGGCCGTGCCTCCTACGGCTACGACGCCGTCGACAACGACAACACCGCGCAGGACGGCAACGGCCACGGCACGCACGTCGCGGGCACGGTCGCCGGAACCTCGTACGGTGTCGCGAAGAAGGCGAAGATCGTCGGCGTCCGCGTCCTCGACAACGCCGGCTCGGGAACCACCGCGGGCGTCGTCGCGGGCATCGACTGGGTCACCCAGAACGCGGTCAAGCCGGCCGTCGCCAACATGTCGCTCGGCGGCGGCGCGGACACCGCGCTCGACACGGCCGTCCGCAACTCCATCGCCTCCGGCGTCACCTACGCCATCGCGGCCGGCAACAGCAACGCGAACGCGTCGAGTTACTCGCCCGCGCGCGTCACCGAGGCCATCACGGTCGGCGCGACCACGTCGACCGACGCCCGCGCCAGTTACTCCAACTACGGCACGGTGCTGGACATCTTCGCGCCGGGCTCCACGATCACCTCGTCCTGGAACACCAGCGACACGGCCACAAGTTCCATCTCCGGTACGTCGATGGCGTCGCCGCACGTGGCGGGCGCGGCGGCGGTCTACCTGGGCGACAACCCGACGGCCACGCCCGCGCAGGTGGCGACGGGGCTGATCAACAACTCGTCGACCGGTGTGGTCACCAGCGCCGGCACCGGCTCGCCGAACCGGCTGCTCAACGTCGTCGGCGGTACGACCACTCCGCCCCCGACCGGCTCGCGCTTCGAGAACACCGCCGACTACGCGATCGCCGACAACACCACCGTGGAGTCGCCGATCACGGTGAGCGGTGTCACGGGCAACGCACCCGCTGCGCTGAGCGTGCCGGTGAGCATCGTCCACACGTACATCGGTGACCTCCAGGTGCAGCTGATCGCACCCGACGGCACGGCGTACACGCTGAAGGCGTACACCACCGGCGGCAGCACCGACAACATCAACACCACCTACTCCGTGAACGCCTCCACCGAGGTCGCCAACGGCGTGTGGAAGCTGCGGGTCAGTGACAACGCGGCACAGGACGTGGGGCGGATCGACTCCTGGGCCCTGCAGTTCTGAGCCCTGGAGCCCTGGAGCTCTGAGTCCTGATCGGCGGTAGTCGACCACTCGTGTACTCGTCCTCGCGGTGCGGCCTCGGGTCCCTGACCCGGCCGGCCGCGAGGACGAGGCATGAGGTGCGGCGCGAGGGGGACGCCGGGTGCGGCCCCCGCATTCCGCCGCGTCCCGTGCCGCGTTTACGATGCGCCAAGCCGTACTGCCGTTCGTATCGCGGTTTGTACGCCGAACCCGCACCCGCCCGGACCAGGAGCAAGGTACAAGTGGCCATACCCCCGCCGCCCGGCCCCCAGCAGCCCGAGGGCCAGTACCCGCCTCCTGGGACGCCACCCGGGACGCCTCCCGGGCCGTACCCACAGGCTCCGTTCCCCCAAGGCCCGTACCAGCAGCAGCCGTTCCAGCAGCCGTTCCAACAGCCGTACCAGCCTTGGGGCTACGGCTACCCCGGGGCCGTCCCGCCGGTGCCCGTCAACGGGCTTGCGATCTCCGCGCTCGTGCTCGGTCTTCTCTGCTTTCTGCCCGGCGTCGGGCTGGTCCTCGGGATCGTCGCGCTGGTGCAGATCAAGAAGCGGGGCGAGCGTGGCAAGGGGATGGCGGTCGGAGGCGTGGTGGTGTCCTCGCTCGGGATGGTGCTGGCCCTGCTCGCGGTCACCACGGGCGGCGCGCGGGACTTCTGGGACGGCTTCAAGGAAGCGGCGAACGACTCGCAGAGCAGCACCTTCTCGCTCGACAAGGGCGACTGCTTCGACGTGCCGGGCGGTTCGCTGGAGGGCATGACGTACGACGTCGACAAGGTGCCGTGCGCCGGTGAGCACCAGGGTGAGGTGGTCGCGAACTTCCTGGTGAGCGACGGAAGTTATCCCGGTGACAGCGTGATCTCGGACACCGCCGACGACAAGTGCTACACGCTCCAGGACACCTACGCGATGGACACCTGGGCCGTCCCGGCCGACGTCGACCTGTACTACTTCACTCCGACCCGGGAGAGCTGGGGCCTGGGCGACCGCGAGATCACCTGCGTGTTCGGGAACGTGGAGGAGACCGCCAGTCTGACCGGCTCGCTGCGCCAGGACGCCACGACGCTCGACGCGGACCAGCTCGCCTACCTGGAGGCCGCGCGGGTGCAGGACGCGGCGATGGACTCGGTGCCCGACACCGAGTACGTCGAGGACGATCTCCCGGGTCACAAGGAGTGGGCGACCAGGGTGTCGGACGCGCTCACGAAGCAGACGGGCATGCTGCACGACCACACCTTCGCCCCCGACGCGGCCACGCCCCTGGCCGCCCTCGTGAAGGACCTCGAGTCGGCGCGGGCGGAGTGGGCGAAGGCGGCGGACGCGGCGGACGTGGACGCCTTCTACCTGCACTACGAGAAGGGGCTGGACCTCACCGACCCCGCGAAGACCGTCACCACGCGCGAGGCTCTGGGCCTGGCCACCGCCCCGCCGTCGTACGGCTGGGACGACGGCTCGGCGGACGACGGCGGAGGCGACCCCGATCTGGAGGTGTGACGGCGGCTGTACCGGGGAGAAAGTGCCTGGGTAAAGCCCTCGGCAAGCACAAGTCATCACATCGAGTGAATCTTTGGCCTTTGCTTGCGTGAGACAACCCACGGTTGCCAGGCTGTTGCTGTCTGTACAACCTGATGGGAGCGGCCAGTGACATTCGGTGAGCAGCCGGCCTACCTGCGCGTCGCGGGTGATCTCCGCCAGAAGATCGTCGACGGTTCACTGCCCCCGCACACCCGCCTCCCCTCGCAGGCCAGGATCCGCGAGGAGTACGGCGTCTCCGACACGGTCGCGCTGGAGGCGCGCAAGGTGCTGATGGCCGAGGGCCTGGTCGAGGGCCGCTCCGGGTCGGGCACGTACGTACGGGAGCGTCCGGTGCCGCGCAGCGTCGCCCGCTCCGGATACCGCCCGGACAGCGGCGCGACGCCGTTCCGTCAGGAGCAGGCCGACGTCTCCGCGCGCGGCACCTGGGAGTCCCGCAGCCGGCAGGTCGAGGCCGGCGCCGCGATCGCCGAGCGGCTCTCCGTCCAGCCCGGTGACCGCGTGATGTGCACGAACTACGTCTACCGGGACGGGGGCGAGGTGATGATGCTCTCCACGTCCTGGGAGCCCCTCGCCGTCACGGGCCGTACGCCGGTGATGCTCCCCGAGGAGGGCCCGCTCGGCGGCATGGGTGTGGTCGAGCGCATGGCGGCCATCGACGTGATCGTGGACAACGTCACCGAGGAGGTGGGCGCCCGCCCGGGTCTCGCGGAGGAGCTCCTCGCGCTGGGCGGCGTTCCCGGACACGTGGTCGTCGTCATCCAGCGGACGTTCTTCGCGTCGGGGCGTCCGGTCGAGACGGCGGACGTCGTCGTGCCGGCGGACCGCTACCGGATCGCGTACCACCTGCCCGTGAAGTAGCCGCGGGGAGCGCGGCGGCTGCGCCGGTGTGGCGCCGGGGAGGGTGGCGGCTGTCACCGGTGAAGGCCCCTGGGAGGGTGGCGGCTGTCACCGGTGAAGAGGCCCCCGGGAGCGCGGCGGCTGTCGCCGTTGAAGCGGCCCCGGGGGAGGTGGCAACTGTCACCGGTGAAGCGGCAGCAAGGGGCGTGTCGCGGCAGTCACCGGTGAAGTAGCCCTCAAACCAGGCCGGTTGGAATCTGGCCTTTCTCAACAGCCCTGCCCTACAAGGACTTTGCCCAGCTCGCAGGCGCGGGGAGAGCTGTTCGACGGCGCATTCGGCGGTGTGTGCCCCAGGACTCAAGTCCACTTCCTGGCTTGTTGGGTACCTCTTTGTGAAAAGCCGTGTTCGCTGCGTGAAGGTAAGGCGTAGGCTCGGGCATATGCGGATTGCGGTTTCCTTAGAGGTCGAGCCACGGCGGGGGCCCGGGGCGGGAAGTGGAGGGGCTCGATGAACGACGGCACGATCACTCTTCCCTGGCTCGTCATCCGGCAGGACGACAACGGCAATCGCTACCGTGTGGGCAGGTACGCGACCCGTGCCGAGGCCCAGAAGATCGCGGACAGTCTGGACGACCGCGGACACAGGCAGCTCTACTGGGTCGAGCGGATCGGCCAGAACGGGCAGAACGCGAGCAGGTGATCCCGACCGACGGGCGCGTCCGTGGGCGCGCGGCGCTCCCGTAGGCTCCGGCGCATGACCGAACGGACCGTGGTGGTCGGGGCCGCCCTCCTGAACAGCGGGCGACTGCTCGCCGCCCGCCGCAGCGCGCCCCCGGAGCTCGCCGGACGCTGGGAACTCCCCGGCGGCAAGGTCGAGCCCGGGGAGGCCCCCGAACAGGCCCTGGTGCGCGAGCTGCACGAGGAGCTCGGCGTCACGGCGGAGCCGTCCGGCCGCGTCCCGGGGGAGTGGCCCCTGAGAGTGCCGTACGTCCTCCAGGTGTGGACCGCGCGGCTGCTCCCCGGCTCGGCCGATCCGGAGCCACTCCAGGACCACGACGAGCTGCGCTGGCTGACACCGGCCGAGGTCTGGGACGTGGACTGGCTGGACCAGGATGTTCCCGCCGTGAAGGCGACGCTGCTGGAGTGGGACACCGGGCTGGAGTAGGGGGTCCGTAGCTGAGGGGGCGCGTGCGATGACCTTGCTTCGGCGCTTCGTACGCCGTTCGTGCCACAGTGCGCCGGCAGGCGCGGTAAGGCGTCCCGGATATCGGGTATGTGCCCATTAACCCCATGAAATCGGACATGGGTGTGCTTCGGGCCTGGGAAGTGATCGGCGTGATCGACACCGAAGGCGACTGTGCCGAGTGGACCTTTCCCGCGGAGCCGGGTGCCGTCCGCAACGCTCGCGCCGTCGTCCGGGACCAGCTGCGTGCCTGGCGGCTGGACTGCCTTGCTGATATTGCCGCCCTGCTGGTCAGCGAACTGGTGACGAACTCCCTGCGGCACGCCACGGGACCCATCGGCGTACGGCTGTTGCGGCGCGGTGGAATGCCGGACGCCCTGCTGGTGGAGGTCTCCGACCCGCTGCCCGACCCACCCCGCGAACGGGCCGCCGACGTCGACGACGAAAGTGGCCGCGGACTCCAGCTGGTGGCCAGATCCTCGCGCCGCTGGGGCACCCGCGCCGGGGAAACCGGCAAGACGGTCTGGTTCGAGCTGGTGGTGCCTGGATGAGGGGGATCGGTCCGGGTGCGCGCCAACCAATTGGTTCAGGCCACTGGCGCCGACCGGACTCTTGGATTCGACGGGGTGCCACCTGGTTAGAAGACTGGGAGTATGTCGCGGCCGGTCCAAAATCCATCGGGACCGTGCTGTGATCGTGAACACCGTGTTGTGCGGCGCCGTAGTACTGGATACTGCGGTCAGCCGCCCCCGGTGACCGGTGCCGGGCGTGGTGAGCTGGAGGGGACGGTTCGCGTGAGCGAGATACCAGCGAAGGCCACGGAGTCCGAGGACCCGTCGGACGGCGCGAGGGCTGGCGCCGTGGGTGACTCGGCCGTGGGTGGCTCCGTGGTGCGCCGATCCACCCTGTCCGCCTTGGACGAGGGAATGGGCGACACCAGGGGCGACAGGGCGGGCGACGGGATGTGGCAGAGCAGCCCGCCCGGCTCGATCTACGACTACATCAAGGTCGCCTCGTTCTCCATAGGCGCCGACGGGCTGGTCGACCAGTGGAGCCTGCGCGCGGAGCAGCTCTTCGGGATATCCGCGGACCGCGCCGTCGGCATGGACCCCATCGCGGCGTTCGTCGCCCCGGACCGGCGTGACTTCGGACACCGCAAGATGGCGGAGATCCTCGACGGCCGCGAGTGGACCGGTGTGGTTCCCTTCCGGATGCCGCCCACCGAGACCGCCCGGGACGGCGCAGAAGGCCTCGCAGAGGTCTATGTGATGCCGACCACGAACGAGGACGGCGAGCGGGCCGCCGTGTGCATCGTGGTCGACGTACGCACCCTCCGGCGGATCGAGACGGATCTTGCCGCCTCGCAGGCGATTTTCGGACAATCTCCGTTCGGCTTTCTGCTGATCGACACGGACCTGCGGATCCGGCGGGCCAACCAGCGGTTCGTTGCGCTCTTCGGCGGGACTCCCGCGGACCACCGTGGGCGCGGCGTCCACGACTATCTGCCGCGTTCCGAGGCAGAGCGCGTCTCCGCGACCCTGCGCCGTGTCCTGGAGACCGGCGACTCCATCACGGACATGCACGTCACGGGCCCCGTGCCCGGCTCCGAAGAGCGCCGCCACTGGTCCGTCAACCTCTACCGCGTGCACAGCGGCAGCGGTCGCCCCATCGGCATCGCCTGGCTCGGAACCGACATCACGGCCCGCCGGGCCGCAGCCCGCGAAGCCGCCTCCGCGCGGCGCAATCTCGCCCTTCTGAACGAGGCCGGCGCCCGCATCGGCAACTCCCTCGACCTGGAGACCACCGCTCGCGAGCTCCTCGACGTCGTCGTCCCCGGCTTCTGCGACCTCGCCACCGTCGACCTCTACCAGGGCCTCCTGGCCGGCGACGAGACCCCGCCCGGGCTCGCCGACGGCAGCGCCGAACTGCGCCGCGTCGCCTTCGCCAGTGCCGTCTCCGACGCGCCCCTCGCCGGCGGACCCGCCCCCGTCGCCGTCGGCGCCGTCCACCGCTTCCCGTTCAACTCGCCCTGCGCGGACGCCCTGCGCACCGCCCGGCCCCTGCACCTCCCCGCCGAAGAGGGCGGCCTCATCCAGTCCACGCTCGCCGTGCCGATGGTCGCCCACGACACCGTGGTCGGCCTGGTGCAGTTCTCGCGTACGAAGGGCAGCGAGCCGTTCGGGGACCGTGACCGGGCGCTCGCGGTGGAGCTCGCCGCGCGCGCCGCGGTCTGTATCGACAACGCGCGCCTGTACCGCCGTGAGCACGAGCGTGCGCTCATCCTCCAGCGGTCCCTGCTGCCCCCGGGCGACCCCGAGGCCTCCGGCCTGGACATCGCCTGCCGGTATCTGCCCGGCAATGCGGCCACCGAGGTCGGCGGCGACTGGTTCGACGTCATCGAACTGCCCGGCCACCGCACCGCGTTGGTCGTCGGCGACGTGATGGGACGCGGACTGCGCGCGGCCGTCGCCATGGGCGAACTGCGCACCGCCGTAAGGACGCTGGCCCTTCTCGACCTCGAACCGGCCGAGGTGCTCTCGGCGTTGGACGAGATCGCCCGCGGACTCGGTACGCCAGGCGGGGTCCAGCAGGCCACCCGTACGGCTCGCACATCCCGTGACGCCGACCTGTCCGAGGTCTACCTCGCCACCTGTGTGTACGCGGTCTACGACTCCGTCACGCGCCGGTGCACCTTCGCCAACGCGGGCCATCTGCCGCCGGTCCTGGTGGAGCCGGGGGAGGCCGCGCTGATGCTCGACGTGCCGCCGGGAATGCCGCTGGGCGTCGGCGGCGAGCCCTTCGAGGAGGTCGAGGTCGAACTTCCCGAAGGTGCTCTTTTGGCGCTCTACACGGATGGACTGGTCGAATCGCGCGACCATCCCCTCGACGAGGGCCTGCAAGCCTTCGTCGGCGCCCTGACCGACCCGTCCAGTCCCCTGGAAGACGTCTGCGACCACGTCCTCAACACCCTCGACACCCACCACGGCGAGGACGACATCGCGTTGCTCATGGCACGTGTCCAGGGGCTGCCCGCCGACTCCGTCGGCGACTGGACCCTGCCCCGCGAACCGCGCAGCGTGGGGCGGGCCCGCGAGTACGCACGCACCCAGCTCGTGTCCTGGGGCCTGGAACCGCTGGTCGACACCGCCGAGCTGCTGGTCAGCGAACTGGTCACCAATGCCCTCCGCTACGGCGAGGGCGAGATCAGGCTCCGCCTCCTCCTGGACCGGACCCTGGTCTGCGAGGTCTGGGACGCCGGCCTCGTCCAGCCCCGCCGCCGCCGCGCCCGCGACACGGACGAAGGCGGCCGCGGCCTCCAGCTCGTCGGCCTGCTGTCCGCCGGCTGGGGCTCACGCCGCACGCCACGCGGCAAGACGGTGTGGTTCGAACTCCCGCTCCCCGACGGGGGAAAGGCCCTGGCGGATCCGGCGGAGGCGTTGCTGAGCCTGTTCTGACGCCGGGGCGGGATCCTTACGACCCCCCGTGGGCCACCGCGAGCGGATTGCGCCCGAGGCGGGGGCGCTTAGGGTGCGGGGGACACGGGGGCGTACAGGAGGGGGCGCGGGGATGGACACAGGGATGGACACGGAGCGGACGGAATCCGAGGCGGAGAGCAGCGGGTCGGAGCGGCCGGAGTCGGACCGGCCGGAGTCGGAGCGGCCGGAGTCGGAAACGGCGAAGGAGCCCCGGGCGGGACGGCTGCCCCGGGCCTGGCGGCACCCCCGCCTCCGCTGGCCCAAGCGCATCGCCCTCGCGCTGGTGCTCCTGCTCATCCTCCCGGCCCTCGGCGCCGGCATCGCGCTGCGCGTGAACTACGCCGGAGACCCGGGCCCCGGCACCCAGACCAGAAACCGTGACGCCCTGTGGCTGGGCCACGCCTGGATCGACGGGCGGAAGGACGACACGGATGTCCAGGCGCTCGCCGAGCAGTTGCGGGACACCGGGATACGGGACCTGTATGTACACGCGGGACCCTTGGAACACGACGGGACGCTGCCCAAGTCGGCCTATCCACAGGCGGATTGGCTGATCGGGGCCGTGCACCGGGAGCTGCCCGGCGTACGGGTGCAGGCCTGGCTCGGGGACGTACTGGCGAGTGAGGGGCCGGAGGGGATGCGGCTGGAGCGGGAGGAGACGCGGGCCGCCGTGGTCGGGTCCACCGAGCAGGTCCTCGGGGCCGGCTTCGACGGCGTCCACTTCGACCTGGAGCCGCTGCACTCGGACGACGACGACTACCTCCTGCTCCTCGACGACCTGCACGCGGTCACCCAGGACCGCGGCGTCCCTCTCTCGGTCGCCGCCCACCAGATCGACCCGTTCCCCGCCGCCAACTCCATCCGGGGCGCCCTCTCGGGCCACCCCAAGTGGTGGTCCCAGGCCTACTTCGGTCAAGTCGCCGGCCGCGTCGACCAGATCGCCCTCATGTCGTACGACACGGCAATGCCGCTGGAGAGCCTGTACGGCGGATACGTCGCCCAGCAGACCTCCCTCGCCCTCGAAGTCACCCCGGAGTCAACGGACTTGCTGATGGGCCTGCCGTTCTTCCACGAGGACGACCTGAGTCACCACGGGAACGCCGAGACGGTCGAGGCGGCCGTACGCGGCACCCGTCTGGGCCTCTCCCGCACGGACCGCGACCGGGAGCGTTTCGGGGTCGCGCTGTACGTGGACTTCGCCGCCGAGGAGTCGGACTGGGCGGCGTACAGGGAGGGCTGGGTGTCGTGATCGGGGGCGCGTGACGTACGCGGGTGCGGAGGGGGGCGGGGGATGTACGGGTACTCGGGCGACTCCCGGGGCCCGCTCACGCCCGATGACCTGGCCGGACGGGCGCGGGCTGCGGCAAGGACAAGGTGACGTAAGCATTCCGCCACCCAGGTGTCATGTGTGATTTCCCCGTACGGACGCCTTTGTTGGTTGTGAACTGCCTGTGTGGGCCCTACCGTCCACTTCCCCTATCCCGTGAGGGCCACACAGTGATTCGAGCGTTACTCACCAACAAGGTTGCCCGGCGTGCGTTGCGCCCCCTGGCCGACCTCATAGACCAGCGCATAGAGCGCCAGATCCGTCGTACCGCCGGGAACTCCCTGAAGAACTCCGCGGACGCCGCGCTGCAGCAGGAGCTGAAGACGCTGCGCAGCCGCCAGCGGCCCCTGGAGCTGCTCTTCGACGGGACCGGGCGCGGCTCGTCACGGCTGCCGTCCGCACCTCATCTCAACCGCGCGATCAGTGAGTTGGCGGAGGTGACCGGCGACAGGGACGGTGCCGAGCGCAATGTCGCGCAGGCGTTCCGGCTGCTCATCGCGATGGAGGCGCTCGGGGTCGGCAGGATCGCCGGCGGCACGATGAACATCGTCGGCAAACTGTCCGCGGTGCCGCTGCTCGACCCGCCGAACGACGAGATCCTGGAGATCGGGACTCTGTACGGGATGTTCAGCGCGTCCCTGATCCGCATGATGGAGCGCGCCGGCCGTGACCCGCGTCTGACGATCGTCGACCCCCTCGCGGGGAAGCAGCTGCAGCCCGGCGCCGCCGTGGGGAACGACCCGTCGGGCACACCCGTACGGGAAGCCGCGGTGCGCACCAATCTGGCACTGGTGGGCGCGGCCGGCGTGGCGGCCCGGATCCAGCAGGGCTTCTCCGAGGACCCGGAAGTACGCGCCCTGATCTCCGACCGCTCCTACGGAGTGATCATCGTCGACGGTGACCACTCCGCCGCCGGTGTCGCGGCCGATCTGCAGTGGGCGGAACAGATCGTCGCGCCCGGCGGCATCGTCGTCCTGGACGACTTCGGGCACCCCAAGTGGCCCGGCATCAAAGAGGCCTTCGAGAAGCACATGGCGGGGGAGACCCGGCTGAAGTTCCTCGGGCAGGTGGCCCACTCCGGCTATCTCCGAGCGGAGGCGTGAGGCACCCCAAGATCTCAGGCCCGCCGCCGGATCTTGTTCCCGAGCCACACGAGAGGGTCGTACTTGCGGTCGACTGCCCTTTCCTTCAAGGGAATCAGCGCGTTGTCCGTGATCTTGATGCCCTCGGGGCAGACCTCGGTGCAGCACTTGGTGATGTTGCAGTAGCCGAGGCCGTGTTCGTCCTGTGCGGTGCGTTTGCGGTCCAGGCCGGACTCGGCGGCGGCATCCAGCGGATGCATGTCGAGTTCGGCCACGCGCATCAGGAAGCGCGGGCCCGCGAACGCCGGTTTGTTCTCCTCGTGGTCCCGGACGACATGGCAGGTGTCCTGACACAGGAAGCACTCGATGCACTTGCGGAACTCCTGCGGACGGTCCACGTCCTCCTGCCGCATCCGGTACTCGCCCGGGCCCAGCCCCGCGGGCGGCACGAAGGCCGGGACCTCGCGCGCCTTCGCGTAGTTGAAGCCCACGTCCGTGACGAGATCCCGTACGACGGGGAAGGCGCGCAGCGGGGTGACCGTGATCGTCTCCTCCGGCGTGAACACCGACATGCGTGTCATGCACAGCAGCCGCGGCCGCCCGTTGACCTCCGCCGAGCACGAACCGCACTTGCCCGCCTTGCAGTTCCAGCGCACGGCCAGGTCGGGGGCCTGGGTCGCCTGGAGGCGGTGGATGATGTCAAGGACCACTTCGCCGTCGTTGACCTCGACCTCGAAATCCGTCAGGCCGCCGCCCCGCACATCCCCGCGCCACACCTTGAAACGGGCCTCATAGCTGCTCACTCGTAGAGCTCCTCTTCGGCGAGGTACTTGACCAGCTCCTCCTTCTCGAAGAGGGCGAGCAGGTCGGAGCGGATGGGTTCGGTGGTCTCGCGGCTCAGGTCGATCTGGCCGTGCAGGGGGTCGGTAGCCGCCAACCCCCCTGTCGGATCGGTCAGTCGGCACAGCAGGTTGATGCGGCGCCAGGTGCGCTCCATCGCCGGATGGTCCTCGCGGGTGTGGCCGCCACGTGATTCCGTACGTTCCAGGGCGGCTCGTGCGACGCATTCGCTGACCAGGAGCATGTTGCGCAGGTCGAGGGCGAGATGCCAGCCGGGGTTGAACTGGCGGTGGCCCTCCACCCCGGCCCGGCGGGCCCGTACCCGCAGATCCGCGAGCTTCTCCAGGGCCGCCTCCATCTCCGGCTCCCGGCGGATGATGCCGACCAGGTCGTTCATCGTCTGCTGGAGTTCCTGGTGGAGGGTGTACGGGTTCTCGGGCGGGCGGCCACCGGGGGTCTGGGGGCCGGCTCCCGGAAGAGCACTGTCCTTCGCCGGCTCGGAGCCCTCTGCGGAGAACGGCCGCAGCGCCTCCGCCGCCGCCGCGGCGATCTCGACGTCGTCCACCGGGGGCCGCTCACCCAGCCCGGTCGCGTACTGCGCCGCGTGCAGGCCGGCCCGGCGCCCGAACACCAGCAGGTCGGAGAGCGAGTTGCCGCCGAGCCGGTTGGAGCCGTGCATACCGCCGGCGACCTCACCGGCCGCGAACAGGCCGGGTACGCCGCGCGACGCCGCTGTGTCCGACTCGACCGCGATGCCGCCCATGACGTAGTGGCAGGTCGGGCCCACCTCCATCGCCTCGGCGGTGATGTCGACGTCCGCCAGCTCCTTGAACTGGTGGTACATGGAAGGGAGCCGGCGCCGGATCAGCTCGGCGGGCATACGGGTGGAGACATCGAGGAAGACCCCGCCGTGGGCTGTTCCGCGGCCGGCCTTCACTTCGGAGTTGATGGCGCGCGCGACCTCGTCCCGGGGCAGCAGTTCGGGGGGACGCCGGTTGTGGTCGGGGTCCTCGTACCACCGGTCGCCCTCCTCCTCGGACTGCGCGTACTTCTCCTTGAAGACGTCCGGGATGTAGTCGAACATGAAGCGTTTGCCCTCGGAGTTGCGCAGGACGCCCCCGTCGCCGCGCACCGACTCCGTGACGAGGATGCCCTTCACCGAGGGCGGCCAGACCATGCCCGTCGGGTGGAACTGCACGAACTCCATGTTCAGCAGGGGTGCTCCGGCCAGCAGGGCCAGCGCGTGCCCGTCGCCCGTGTACTCCCACGAGTTCGACGTCACCTTGAAGGACTTGCCGATACCACCCGTGGCGATCACGACCGCGGGCGCCTCCAGGACGAAGAAGCGGCCGGACTCGCGCTCGTAGCAGAAGACCCCGGAGACCCGGCCCGCGGCGGAGCCGGTGTCGGATGCCGTGTCCTTCAGAATCCTTGTGACGGTGCACTCCTGATACACCTTCAGGCGGCTCTCGTAGTCACCCGTCTCCTTCATGTCCTCCTGCTGGAGGGACACGATCTTCTGCTGGAGGGTGCGGATCAGCTCCAGCCCCGTCCGGTCGCCGACATGCGCGAGCCGCGGATACTCGTGCCCGCCGAAGTTGCGCTGCGAGATCCGCCCGTCCTTCGTACGGTCGAAGAGGGCGCCCCAGGTCTCCAGCTCCCAGACGCGGTCCGGCGCTTCCTGCGCGTGCAGCTCGGCCATCCGCCACTGGTTGAGGAACTTGCCGCCGCGCATGGTGTCGCGGAAGTGGACCTGCCAGTTGTCACCGGAGTTGACGTTGCCCATGGCGGCCGCGATGCCGCCCTCGGCCATCACCGTGTGCGCCTTGCCGAACAGGGACTTGCAGATCACGGCCGTACGGGCGCCACGCTCGCGCGCCTCGATGGCGGCACGCAGTCCGGCGCCCCCGGCGCCGACCACGACGACGTCCCACTCCTGTCGGTCCACAGCGGACATCAGAAGCCCCCCTTTCCCGCTAGAAGATGCTCGGATCGTCAAAGGCGCCGGACGCGAGCAGATACACGTAGAAGTCGGCGAGCGCCACGCTCACCAACGACGCCCAGGCGAGCAGCATGTGACGGTCATTCAGCTTCCCGACCCACTGCCACATCCGGTAGCGCACGGGGTGCTTGGAGAAGTGTCTGAGTTTCCCGCCGACGATGTGCCGACAGGAGTGGCAGGACAGGGTGTACGCCCAGATCAGCACGATGTTGAGCAGGAAGACCAGGGTGCCCAGGCCCATGTGGCCCCAGTTGTAGTGCTCGTCGCGGAAGGAGAGCACGGTGTCGTACGTGAGGATCCCGGCGACGAGGATGGCCGCGTAGAAGAAGTACCGGTGGATGTTCTGGAGCACCAGCGGGAAGCGGGTCTCGCCCGAGTACTTCTTGTGCGGCTCGGCGACCGCGCAGGCCGGCGGGCTCGCCCAGAAGCCGCGGTAGTAGGCCTTGCGGTAGTAGTAGCAGGTCAGCCGGAAGCCGAGCGGGAAGATCAGGATGAGGACGGCGGGGGAGATGCCCCACCAGCTGCCGAAGAGGTCCGCGTTGGGTCCGGAGCGCATCGGCTCGCAGCGGTCCGCCAGACAGGGCGAGTAGAACGGCGAGACGTACGGCGCCGCGTAGTAGTCCGCGTCGGCGAACGCGCGCCATGTCGAGTAGACGATGAACGCCAGCAGACCGGCCGCGGTGGTGGCGGGCGCCAGCCACCAGCGGTCCGTCCGCAGGTGCGGGGCGGTGATCGCGGCGCGAGTGCCGGCGCGTACACCGCCGCTGTCGGGATGGGGTTCCGTACCAGTGGCCAACTCATGACTCCGGTCGGGTTCGCGTTCGGGTTCCGGTCCAGAGGGCGGATTCAGGGGGCTCGGCGGTCGCGGGCGCCGAGTCCCTCGTCGTCCGAGTCCGTCCACAGGGAGGTGTCGTACGGGGTGTCGGGGATGGATACGAGGTCGGGGCGCCGGGGGGCGGTCAGGCCGGCGGCGGCCTCCTTCAGCAGTGCGAGGCTCTCGCGGAGGTGGTCGGTGTCGGTGCGCACGCGGCGCATCTCCAGGCCTGGGCCTATCTGTTGCTCCAGGCGTCCCACCGACCTCGCGAGGTCGTCGAGGCAGCGCTGGACCGACTTCAGGTCGTCTTGCACGGACATGACTTGCCCTCACTTCCGGGGCGCGTCGGCCCCTCGGCGGCAACGTTCATGCGCCTGCGAGTGTTGCGCGTCACATGAGCCCGTGTGAAGGCGTGTGCATGGATTGGTGGATCGCGCGCCTCCGTGCGCCGGAGACCTTTCAGCCCGTCCGGCGTTTGAGGACGAGGCCGTTCAGGCCGACAGCGGGGGTCTGAGGGCGCAGCCCCCAGGAACAAGGGACGGGCAGGGGCGGAGGGGGCGAAAACCCCCGAGGCCCGCCCCGGCACCGGGTCCGTTGCGCCGCACGGGTGGGCTTCCGCGCTCCCACCGCCGTGTCGGCGCCTCCGCCCCGCCGCCCTCCCCTTCAGTGGGCGCATACATCTGATCAGCTCCATATACCGCCAAACGTGATCAGAAGCCGACAGCAGAGCATCCCCCGGAGGTTGCAGTGATGTCCCACGACGGCGTCGGACTGCGCGCGGTGATGCGCTCGGTCGCGTTTCTCACCGCTGGCGCGCTCGCGGTACCCCTTCTCACCGCGTGCAGTGCGGAGGACCAGGCGGGCAAGCCGGTGGCCGCGCAGGACATCGCGCCCGCGAACCGCGACCTGATCGCCGACGGCGGCACAATGCGCTGGGCGGTGGACGCCGTACCGGAGACGCTCAACACGTTCCAGGCGGACGCCGACGCCGCCACGTCGAGGGTCGCCGGCGCCGTACTGCCCTCGATGTTCCGGCTCGATCCGAACGGGCGGCCGCAGGCCAACCCCGACTACCTGGACTCCGCGAAGGTCGCCGACCGCGAGCCCAAGCAGGTCGTGCTGTACAAGCTCAACCAGCAGGCCGTCTGGAGCGACGGCCGCGAGATCGGCGCCCCCGACTTCGCCGCACAGTGGCGCGCCCTGTCCGGCAAGGACTCCGCGTACTGGACGGCCCGCAACGCGGGCTACGACCGCATCGAGAAGATCGAGCGCGGCGCCAACGACCTGGAGGTCAAGGTCACCTTCAGTCGCCCCTACGCCGACTGGAAGTCGCTGTTCTCGCCGCTGTACCCGAAGGACGTCATGGGCACCCCGGACACCTTCAACGACGGCGCGCGCCGCAAGCTGAAGGTCACCGCCGGACCCTTCGCGCTGCAGAAGGTCGACCACGAGGACGGCAAGGTCACCCTCGTCCGCAACCCTCGCTGGTGGGGCCGGCCCACCAAGCTCTCCGGGATCGTGCTGAGCGCCGTCCCCCGCGACGAGCGGGCCGCCGCGCTCGCCGCGGACAAGCTCGACCTGGCCGAGATCGACCCCGCCGAGGCCGAGCGGATCACCCTCGCCGCCCGCGACAAGGGCAGCACGCCCCTCCAGGGTCCCGGCGCCGCGCTCACCCCCGAGAAGGCGCTGCGCTCCTGGGCCCTGGCGCACGGCTCCGACGAGGAGGCCGCGGACGAGGAGATCAGCGCCCGTGAGAAGCGCCGCGAGAAGCTCGCGCGGTACGCCGGCCAGCAGTCCGCCCTGCGCGGTTTCGTGGTCCGCAAGTCCCTCGAACCCGCCTACACGCAGCTCGCGCTCAACGGCTCCGAGGGCCCCCTCGCCGACGAGCGCGTCCGCCGCGCGGTGGCCCGCGCCCTCGACCGCGAGGAGCTCGCCAAGCTGGTCCTCGAACCGCTCGGCCTGCCCGCCGTGCCGGTCGGCAGCCACCTCGCGCTCTCGGGCCAGCAGGCGTACGCCGACAACAGCGGCGCCCTCGGCGGCCAGGACACGGCTGAGGCGCGGGCTCTGCTCGCGGACGCCGGCTGGGTGCCCGGCGGGCCGGTCAAGGAGCAGAAGAAGACGGAGAAGGCTGCCGGGTCCGAGGGCGAGGCGGCGGACTCCGCTGCCTCCGAGGAAGGCTCCGACGACGGGACGTACATCGTCGGCGAGGACAACAAGCCCGCCGAGGCCGACCGGGAGAAGAAGAAGGACCCCAAGGACCACTCCAGGAAGAAGTCGGGGCAGTACGCGGACGAGCAGGCCGGCAAGCACCTGGACGGCAAGCAGTACGGGCGCAAGGAGGCGAAGGAGGCCCAAAAGGGAGGCGCGCCCGGCGCGTACGCGCCCAAGGGCACGGCCGCCCCGGCGGGTGCCGCGGCCGGCGCGCTCGCCAAGGACGGCAAGCCGCTCACGCTGCGCTTCGTGGTCCCCTCGGGCCCCGGCTCGGAGTCGCTGCGCGCCGTCGCCGACCGCATCTCGGGGATGCTGGAGCGCGTCGGCATCCGTACGGAGATGAACCGGGTCCCCGACGACAGCTACTTCAAGGACCACATCGCGTCCGGCGAGTACGACCTGGCGCTGTACTCCTGGCCCGCCTCCGCCTACCCGGCCACCGACGCCCGCCCCATCTACTCCAAGCCCGTACCGGCCGCCGACGGCTCCCTCACCGTCGAGCAGAACTACACCCGCGTCGGCACCGACCAGGTCGACCAGCTCTTCGACCAGGCCATCGCGACACTCGACGAGGAAGAGGGACGCTCCCTGGTCCGCAAGGCCGACGCCCGTATCTGGGCCGCCGCCGGATCGATTCCCCTCTACCAGCGCCCCCAGTTGACAGCCGCCCGCACCAACCTCGCGAACACCGGCGCCTTCGGCTTCCAGACCCCCGTCTACGAGGACATGGGCTTCCTGCGAAAGGGCGCGCAGGGCCCGCAGCGGACGGAGAAGAAGGACAAGTAGTCCGCCCGCGCAAGCCACTTCGCTCAGATCGTCCTCAAACCGAGTGCCGGGCGGGACACGACTGGGCAGAGTGTCCCCGACGGCCGGTGATCACCACCGGCCGTCTGCGACACCGGGGGACGACCATGCGCGAGCACACTTTCAGGAACACGGCGGCGGGTCTCGTCGCGTCGGCGCTGCTCGTCGGCGCCGCGGGCTGCACCGGCGGCGCGGACGCCACGGACCGCGGGAACGGGAACGCCGAGGCCGCGTCCTGCGCGTACGCCTGGTCCGGCATCGAACGCGAGCAGAAGCTGACCGGGCTCGCCGACCCGATCAGGCTGAAGAAGACGGACTCCGTGTCGGTGGACCTCAAGCCGCTGCGGGGCGTCAGCTACAAGCCCCGCATGACCTCCATGGCGCCCGGAGTCCGCGCGGCCGACGCCATCAAGGCGCTGGGCAGGCATCTCGAGACGGCGTTTCCCCTCGCGGACCCCTCGGAGCCGGCCGTGCCGAGTGAAGTCGGGGAGCACTTCGAGGCACATATGGGAGACCTTCAGGGGGCGTACTACGCATGGACGTACGTCGATCTCGTCGAGGCCGATTTCACGTACACCTGCCGGGGGGCCGGCGCCGAGCCGGTCGAGGGCCATGTACTGACCTGGGAGAAGACCGGCAGCGGGTTCCTGACCTGCGGCGATCCCATCGACGTCGGAGACATCGCCTCGACGGGCGCCCCCGAGCGCATCGCCGCCCGGGAGACCTGCCCCGCCGATTCTCCCGCCGCGAAGACCGCCTGACCACGAGCCCGGGAACGCCTCCGCGCCCCCTCGCGCACGGGCCCGCGGGGGCCGCGGGTGTCAGGGCCACGTACCATGGGGTAAGGCCGTGGCGTGTTCAGCCCGGCAGGCCCCGTGCTGCGGAGGCCGTCCACTCACTCCGGGAGAAGCGCCTCAATATGGCCACGCGCCACGACATCCGCAACGTTGCCATCGTCGCCCACGTCGACCATGGCAAGACCACTCTGGTCGACGCCATGCTCAAGCAGGCCGGTGCCTTCGCCGCGCACGCCGCCGAGTCGCTCGACGACCGCATGATGGACTCGAATGACCTGGAGCGTGAGAAGGGCATCACGATCCTGGCCAAGAACACGGCCGTGAAGTACCACCCCAAGGATGGCGGCGACGTCATCACCATCAACATCATCGACACCCCCGGCCACGCCGACTTCGGTGGTGAGGTCGAGCGCGGTCTGTCGATGGTGGACGCGGTCGTCCTGCTGGTCGACGCCTCCGAGGGCCCGCTGCCGCAGACCCGCTTCGTGCTGCGCAAGGCGCTCCAGCAGCGCCTGCCCGTCATCCTGTGCATCAACAAGACGGACCGCCCGGACTCCCGGATCGACGAGGTCGTCAACGAGACCTACGACCTCTTCCTGGACCTGGAGGCGGACGAGGAGCAGATCGAGTTCCCCATCGTCTACGCGTGCGCGCGTGACGGCGTGGCCTCGCTGACCAAGCCGGAGAACGGCACCGTCCCCGCAGACAGCGACAGCCTGGAGCCCTTCTTCTCCACGATCCTGTCGCACGTCCCGGCCCCCGAGTACGACGAGGAGGCCCCGCTCCAGGCGCACGTCACCAACCTGGACGCGGACAACTTCCTCGGCCGTATCGCGCTGCTCCGCATCGAGCAGGGCGAGCTGCGCAAGGGCCAGACCGTCACGTGGATCAAGCGCGACGGCACGATGTCCAACGTGCGCATCACCGAGCTCCTGATGACCGAGGCGCTCACCCGCAAGCCGGCCGAGATGGCGGGCCCCGGTGACATCTGTGCCGTGGCCGGTATCCCGGACATCATGATCGGCGAGACTCTGGCCGACCCCGCGAACCCGATCGCGCTGCCGCTGATCACGGTCGACGAGCCGGCGATCTCCATGACCATCGGTACGAACACCTCGCCGCTGGTCGGCCGCGGCGGCACCGGCAAGGGCGCCGCCGCGAAGGCGGCCGTCAAGGACCGCAAGGTCACCGCCCGCCAGGTCAAGGACCGTCTGGACCGCGAGCTGATCGGTAACGTCTCCCTCCGCGTGCTCGACACCGAGCGCCCGGACGCCTGGGAGGTCCAGGGCCGCGGTGAGCTCGCGCTCGCCATCCTGGTCGAGCAGATGCGCCGCGAGGGCTTCGAGCTGACCATCGGCAAGCCGCAGGTCGTCACCCAGGTGATCGACGGCAAGGTCCACGAGCCGGTCGAGCGCATGACGATCGACGTCCCCGAGGAGCACATGGGTGCGGTCACGCAGCTCATGGGCGTCCGCAAGGGCCGGATGGACAACATGTCGAACCACGGTTCGGGCTGGGTCCGGCTGGAGTTCGTCGTGCCGTCCCGCGGCCTCATCGGCTTCCGGACCGAGTTCCTCACCGGCACCCGCGGCACCGGCATCGCCCACTCGATCCACGAGGGCCACGAGCCCTGGTTCGGCGTGCTCACGACCCGTAACAACGGCTCGCTGGTCGCCGACCGCGCCGGCGCCGTCACCGCGTTTGCGATGACGAATCTCCAGGAGCGCGGTGTGCTCTTCACCGACCCCGGCACCGAGGTGTACGAGGGCATGATCGTCGGCGAGAACTCGCGCGCCGACGACATGGACGTGAACATCACCAAGGAGAAGAAGCTCACCAACATGCGGTCCGCCGCGGCCGACTCCTTCGAGGCGATCGTCCCGCCGCGCAAGCTCTCGCTGGAGCAGTCGCTGGAGTTCTGCCGCGACGACGAGTGCGTCGAGGTGACCCCGGAAGCCGTTCGCATCCGCAAGGTCAACCTGGACGCCCGCGAGCGCGGCCGCGCCGCGAGCCGCGCCAAGCACGGCTGATCAGGCCGCTCGGTACAACTGATCCCGGCCGTCCCGTACGCCTGATCCGGCCATCCGGCACGCCTGATCCGGCCGCGCGGCAGGATCGAGTCACCGGCAACTGAGCCCGGGTTCCCTCATGATGGGGGTACCCGGGCTTCTTGCTGCGAAAGATCCAGCCGTCCCGGACGGCGCCCGCAACTGGTTTTCCCGTCGCGCCGTGTCCGAAATACGGTTCCTCCCGCCCGATACATATGTAACAAGTCCGTTTCGCGGGCTTCTCTCGCAGATCATTTTGTCCAGATTTTGGAAGATGTACGTGTCAGCTGTGATGGAACCGAGACCAAAAGGCAGTGGTCGGTATCTGGCTCATGTCAGATAGTTAGCCGCGTAACGCTCGGGTCAATGGGTCATGCGCTGCCGGGGGCAGCGCCGACTCACGAGCACAGTGGGGTGCTTGACCCTCCGTCAGGGGTGTCGGAGGTCAAGCAAGAACCTCTCCTGTCCGTGCACCGGTTGAGTCATGAGGAGGCACAAGATGCCAGCTACGCGTGTTCACCTGCGAGTTGTCGCCCGCCGCGCCCTGGCGCCCAGCGACTACTAGGCATACGTCTCTCCTGATTCACATGGTCCGGCCCGTGGCCGCCCTCACCCTGTGGTGGCCCACGGACTCGGCGTACCCATGAAATGGACGAACAATGACCAGTCCGATCGAGATCCAGGGCGCGGAAGCTTCCACCGAGGTCGACGAGAAGGCCGGGCCGAAAGGTTCGGAGAAGCCGGAGAAGCCGGCGGGCCGATCGCCCGGCCAGCTGATGTGGCGCCGGTTCAAGCGCGACCGCACCGGTGTGGTCTCCGCGTACATCGTGCTCTTCTTCTTCCTGATCGCCGCCCTCGCTCCGCTGATCTCGAAGCTGTACGGCAAAGACCCGTACACGCTCTACGGGCAGGACGACCCGACGCTCCTGAACGACTTCAACATGCCGTCAGGACCCAACGGCGGCATCACCTCGGAGTTCTGGTTCGGAATAGAACCGACCCTGGGGCGCGATGTGTTCATGCAGCTCCTGTACGGCATGCGCACCTCGCTCTACACGGCACTCGTGGCGACGCTCTGCATGGTCGTCATGGGGGTGGTGATCGGGCTGGTCGGCGGGTACTTCGGCGGCAGGGTCGACTACTGGCTGGGCCGGCTCACGGACTTCCTGCTGGCGTTTCCCAACCAGCTGTTCATGATCGCGGCCATGCCCGTGATCACGGTGGCGTTCGTCGCTCCCGACGAGGAGACGCCCACCTACATCCGCACGCTCGCCATCGTCGGCGTGCTGTGGTTCCTCGGCTGGATGGGGCTCTCCCGGCTGGTCCGGGCAGTCACCCTCTCGCTGCGTGAGCGCGAGTTCGTCGAGGCCGCGAAGGTCGCCGGCGCCTCCCCGTGGCGGATCATCCGCAAGGAACTGCTGCCCAACCTCGTCACACCGATCCTGGTGCAGGGCACGTACCTGCTGCCCAGCACCATTCTGTCGGTCGCGTTTCTCTCCTTCGTCGGCGTCGGTTACACCGAGCCGACCCCAGACTGGGGCCGGATGTTCGCCATTGGGTCGGACATCTACGAACAGGACCCCGTCTACATGTTCTTCCCGGGTGTCGCCATGGTCGTCTTCGTCGTGGCGTTCAACCTCCTCGGGGACTCCGTCCGGGATGCCTTCGATCCCAAGACGGGCCGCTGATACCAGCGAGGGCCGCTGCCACCCGGGAGCCGGCGACGGGGCCGTGCACTGCAGGCAGCACCAGTGACCACTACTCACAGGCAGGTGGACTCAACTCCATGAGCATCCTCAGTTCCCGCAGAGGGCGGACCGCAGTCGCCGCGGTCGCGGTCGGCGCCCTGGCGCTGGCCGGCTGCAGCAGCAGTGACAGCGGCAGCAACGGCAACGACAGCAAGCAGAAGGAAGACGCCGCAGCGCAGTCCGCCGCGGTGAAGTTCGGCACCGCCGCCGACTCGACGGGACCCGCCGAGGAGGTCGTGGGGGCCAAGCCCGGCGGCACCATACAGGTCTATCAGGAGACCGACTTCTCGCACCTGGACCCCGCCCAGATCTACGTCAGCGACGGCGGCCTGCTCTCCAAGCTGATCTACCGCGGTCTGACGACGTACAAGGAGGACGGCAAGGGCGGCCTCACCGTCGTCGGCGACCTCGCCACCGACCCGGGCAAGGTCACCAACGGCGGCAAGACCTGGACGTTCACGCTGAAGGACGGCGTCAAGGACGAGACCGGTCATGTGATCGACTCGGCCGACATCAGGCACACCATCGAGCGGCTCTACGACCCGTTCATCACGGACGGCCCCACCTACATCCAGCAGTGGCTGTCGGGCTCCGGTACCACCTACCGCGACGCGTACGAGGGTCCGTTCAAGGGCAAGCACCTGCCGGACACCGTGCTGGCCACGCCCGATGCCAAGACCGTCGTCTTCAACTTCAAGACGCCCCAGCCGGACCTGGCTCAGGCCCTGGCCATGGCCGGATACTCCATCGTGCCCGAAAAGACGGACACGAAGGAGAAGTACGACACCGACCCGGTCGCCGTCGGTCCGTACAAGATCCAGGAGTTCAAGCCCGGCAAGAGCATGTCGCTGGTCAAGAACACGAACTGGGACGCCGACACGGACCCGATGCGCCACCAGTACGTCGACGGCTTCAACATCGAGGTCAACCACGACGACGAGGACCAGACCAAGACGATCCTCGCCGACCGCGGTGACGCCCAGAACGCGATCATGATGACCGGTCAGGTCGCCACCACGCAGGTGCAGCAGGTCGTGTCCGACCCCGCGGCGCTGAAGCGCACGGTCGACGGCTACGCGCCGTACGTGTGGCAGCTGAACTTCAACCTGGACCGCGTCAAGGACAAGAAGCTCCGCGACGCGATCACCCTCGCCCTGCCGGCGACCTCGGTCTTCAAGGCCGACGGCGGTGCCTACGGCGGTGAGGTCGCCAACAGCCTGATGTCGCCCACCACCCCGGGCTACGACAAGGCGTACGACCCCTTCAACCGGGCCAAGAAGCCCAACGGTGACATCGAGGCGGCCAAGAAGCTGATCGAGGAAGCCGGCGCCGACGGTAAGAAGATCGTCTACGCCTACGCCAACACCCCGGTCCGCCAGCAGCAGGCACTTCTCATCGAGAACGCCCTCGGCAAGATCGGTCTGGACGTCCAGAAGAAGGAGGTCGACTCCGCCACCTGGTACGAGCAGGTCGGCAAGGTCGACAACGGCTTCGACATCTACATGACCGGCTGGGGCCAGGACTGGCCGTCCGCCAGCACCGTCTTCCCGCCGCTGTACGACGGCACGCAGATCCAGGACGGTGCGTCGAACTACGCGCACATCAACGACGACCACGTGAACTCCGAGATCGTCCGCATCCAGAAGATCACGGACTCCGCGGAGGCATCCAAGGCCTGGAACGCCCTCAACCAGTACATCAGCGAGAAGGTCAACCCGGCCGCGCCGATCTACTACACCAAGGTGTTCCAGATCGCCGGTTCCAACGTGGGTGGCCTGCGCTACTCCACGGTGACCAGCTACATCGACCCGACCCGGGTCTTCCTCAAGAGCTGACCACGGTCCCGGGGGCGCACTCAGCGGAGTGCGCCCCCGGGTGCTCCTGTCCGTCCCTGGCCGTAGCCGTCCCGAGAGCAGCGTTCCGCCATGCTTCGTTTCCTCCTTCGCCGGACGTTCGGCGCGATGCTCATCCTTTTGCTGATCAGCGTCGTCACGTTCCTCATGTACTACGCCATTCCCCAGGACCCGGCGTTGCTCTCGTGCGGCAAGAACTGCACCCCGGACGCGCTGGCGATCATCCACAAGAACCTGGGCATGGACGATCCGCTGCCTGTGCAGTACTGGAAGTTCCTCTCCGGCGTCTTCGTCGGGCGGGACTTCGCCGTGGGCCACTGCCCGGCCCCCTGCTTCGGCATCTCCTTCCGTGACCAGCAGATGGTCTGGGACACGATCATGGATCGCTTCCCGCTGACGCTGTCGCTCACGGTCGGCGGCCTGGTCGTCTTCCTCATCGTCGGCCTCAGCACCGGCATGGTCGCCGCCCGCTACCGGGGGACCTGGCTGGACAAGGGTGCCAGCGGCATCTCGCTGGTCCTCAGCTCGTTCCAGATCTACTTCCTCGGCCCGATCGTCCTGGGCATCTTCGTCTACAGCACGGGCTGGCTGGACAAGCCCAAGTACGTGCCGCTGACCGAGAATCCATGGGGGTGGTTCATGGGCCTGCTGATCCCCTGGCTCGTCATGTCCGTGATCTTCACCGCCAACTACACGCGTATGGCACGCTCGACGATGATCGAGCAGCTCCAGGAGGAGCATGTGCGCGCGGCCCGCGCGAAGGGCATGTCCGGCAGATACGTCTTCTTCCGGTACGCCTGGCGCGGCTCGCTCATCCCCATCCTCACCATCCTCGGCATGGACCTCTCCGCACTGCTCGGCGGCGCCATCGTCACCGAGTTCACCTTCGGTCTCGCGGGCGTCGGCCGGCTCGCTGTCGACTCGGTGATCGGCAAGGACCTGCCGAAACTGATGGGCGTGATGCTCGTCAGCGCCGCGTTCATCCTTGTACTGAACGTCATCGTCGATGCCCTGTACGCGGTGGTCGATCCGCGGGTACGACTGGCGTAGTCCAGTAGTCCCAGTAGTCGGCTAGCCCGTAGTAGCCCCGCAGTAGCTGTGCCGCAGTCCTGCTCGTCGTCCTGCTTCGTAGTACCGGGAGAAACCCCAGTGACCACTCTCACCAAGCCGGAGGACGCGCCGGCTCCCACCGGATCCGACGCGTTTCTCTCGGTCCGCGACCTGCACGTCCGGTTCTCCACGGAGGACGGCGACGTCAAGGCGGTCGACGGTCTCTCCTTCGACCTGGAGCGCGGTACGACCCTCGGCATCGTCGGTGAGTCCGGGTCCGGGAAGTCCGTCACCAACCTGACCGTCCTGGGCCTGCACAGTCCGCTCAACACCACGGTCGATGGCGAGATCGTCCTCGACGGCCAAGAGCTGACCACCGCCACGGAGAGCGAGCTGGAAAAGCTCCGCGGCAACAAGATGGCGATGATCTTCCAGGACGCGCTGACCGCGCTGTCGCCCTACCACTCGGTCGGGCGGCAGATCGGTGAGCCGTTCCGCAAGCACACCGGGGCCTCCAAGAAGGAGGCGAGGGCGCGGGCGATCGAGATGCTGACAAAGGTCGGCATCCCGCACGCCAAGGAGCGTGTGGACGACTACCCGCACCAGTTCTCCGGCGGTATGCGCCAGCGTGTGATGATCGCGATGTCCCTGGTCTGTAACCCGGATCTGCTGATCGCCGACGAGCCGACGACGGCCCTGGACGTGACCGTCCAGGCGCAGATCCTGGACCTGCTGAAAGACCTTCAGCAGGAGTTCGGCTCCGCCATCATCATGATCACCCACGATCTCGGAGTGGTCGCGAACATGGCGGACGACCTGCTCGTGATGTACGCGGGCCGGGCGGTGGAGCGCGGCACGGTCCGCGAGGTGCTCAAGGCGCCGCAACACCCTTACACCTGGGGGCTGTTGGGATCCATGCCGCGCCTCACGGCGGATGTCGACGAACCGCTGGTCCCCATTCCGGGCGCGCCCCCGTCGCTGCTGAACCCGCCCTCGGGGTGCCCGTTCCATCCGCGGTGCACCTTCAGGGGTGAGGTCGAGGGCTCCGACCGCTGCGTGGACGTACGGCCCGAACTGCCGGTGGGGCGTGGCTCGGCCTGCCATCTGACACCGGATCAAAAGAGCCACATCTTCATCGACACGATTCGGCCCAGGCTGGGCTGAGGGGACTGACTGTGAGCGACGACAAAACCGCGGTCGTGACCGACGCGATCCCCGGGCAGCGGGACGAGACACGGGAACCGCTGCTGCGTGTCACCGACCTCAAGAAGCACTTCCCGGTCAAGGGGGGCTTCCCGATCAAACGCACGGTCGGCGCCGTCCAGGCCGTGGACGGGGTCTCCTTCGACGTGTTCCCCGGCGAAAGCCTGGGCGTGGTGGGCGAGTCGGGCTGCGGCAAGTCCACGATGGGCCGCCTGCTGACCCGGCTCCTGGAACCGACGGACGGCACGATCTCGTACCGCGGAAAGGACATCAGCCGCTCCACCCGGCGACAGCTGCGCCCGATCCGCTCCGAGATCCAGATGATCTTCCAGGATCCGTACGCCTCTCTGAACCCCCGTCAGACGGTCGGCACGATCATCTCCGCCCCGATGGAGATCAACGACGTCCGTCCGCCGGGCGGCCGCGAGGCCCGGGTGCGGGAGCTCCTGGAGACGGTGGGCCTCAACCCCGAGCACTACAACCGCTTCCCGCACGAGTTCTCCGGCGGTCAGCGCCAACGTATCGGCGTGGCAAGGGCGTTGGCGCTCTCGCCCAAGCTGATCGTGGCGGACGAGCCGGTATCGGCCCTCGACGTCTCGATCCAGGCGCAGGTCGTGAACCTGCTCCAGGAGGTCCAGCGGGAGATGGGCATCGCGTTCGTCTTCATCGCCCATGACCTGGCGATCGTCCGGCACTTCTCGCAGCGCGTGGCGGTCATGTACCTCGGCAAGATCGTGGAGATCGCCGACCGTACGTCGCTGTACACCGGCCCGCGCCACCCGTACACCCACGCGCTGATGTCGGCCGTTCCCGACGCCGACATCGATGCCGAGAAGAAGGAACGCATCCGCCTGCAGGGCGATGTGCCTTCCCCCATCTCGCCGCCGTCCGGCTGCCGCTTCCGCACCCGCTGCTGGAAGGCGCAGGACAAGTGCGCGCAGGAGGAGCCGCCGCTGGTCCGCCTTTCGGGGAACGCCGAGGGTCATTTGACGGCCTGTCACTTCCCCGAGGACCCGACGATCGAGGCCCGCGCCGAGGACATCATCCTGGACCCGGCGCTGGCGGCGCTGGAGGACGAGATCGCGAAGAACTGAGGATCACGGCCTCTCGGGGCGGGCCACGGTGATGATCTCCGGGGAGGCGGGGGTGAACGACCCCCGCCCCCAGTCCCCGTACCGCTCGTGCACGGCGAGCCCCGCCTCGGTGAGGAACCCGTCGAGCGCGTCCGGGCCCAGGAAGCGCAGCGTGCTGCGACTGACCCGCGGCCGCTCCCACCCCGGGTGGTCGAAGGTCTCGGTGAACGTGACGCGGTCTCCGGCGACGGGTGTCTCGACGTCGTGCCAGATCCGTACGGCATCTCCGCGGGCGTCCGTCACCTCGCGCACGTGCTCGGGAGTCCAACTCTCCCAGGCGCGGGCGGCGGGATTGCGGGTCTCGAAGACGAACCGGCCGTCGGGGGAGAGGGCTTGGTGCACCGCGCCCAGGGCGTCGCGTAACTGCTCATCGCCCAGCAGGACCTGAAACGCGTGGCCGGTCATCACGACGAGGTCGAACTCGCGCTCCCACCGCGTCGCGGCGAGATCCCCGAGCACCCACTCGACGCCCGGCCGCCGCCGCGCCTGCACCAGCATCGCCGCGGCGGGATCGAGCCCGCAGAGCCGTCCTTCGTGACCGGCCTCGCGGGCCCGCCCGAGCAACTGACCCGTCCCGCACCCGACGTCGAGCACGGACCGTGCGGACAGGACGAGGTCCAGACAGAAGTCGTCACCGAGGCCCCAGGGATTGAGGGTGTCATACAGGGCGGCCAGTGAGAGGTCACTGAACGAACGGTCAGCCATCGCAGCAGTCTCTCAGCCCGTGCGCTCGCCCGAACCATGGATCATGACACTGGCGACGCTCGCGAGCCTGCCGTAACTGTGGTGAAACGTAAGGGAGTTGGAAGAAGGCGAGGCAACTGGCGTCCTCTTCGGCGTGGCAACCACCCACCGGCCGGTGGAACCCGCATTCCCGTGGGAAATGTGCCGGCGGGACGAGGGAGATTAATCGTTCGACATCGAACGGCTGGGCCGGGGATGCTTCACCTCGATGACGACGACGCGAACAGACACGCCTCCCGCCTGGGACGAGCGCACCCAGCTGGCCACTTTCCTGGACTACGTCCGCGCGACGGCCCGCGCCAAGTGCGAGGACGTCTCCCCGGAGAACGCCCGCCAGGCGCCGCTGCCGGGCTCCCCGTTGATGACCCTGTGCGGACTGATCAGCCACCTGCACTGGGTCGAGTACTACTGGTTCCAGGTGGTGTTCCTCGGCGAGGAGGACGAAGGCCCGTGGACGGACGAGGATCCCGACCGTGAGATGCGCATCGCCGTCGACGTTCCGCTGACGGACCTGCTGGACCGGTACGAGGAACAGTGCGTGCGCTACCGCCGGCTGGTGGCCGAGCACGACCTCGACACCACTGCCAAGCGCCCCGTCCGCGACGGCCTCCATGTCAACCTCCGCTGGATCATCCTCCACCTGGTCGAGGAGACGGCCCGGCACAACGGCCACCTCGACATCCTGCGCGAACTGGCCGACGGCCGGACCGGTGACTAGACCAGAGCGGTGACCAGACCGGACCGGTGACCAGACCGGACCGGTGACCAGACCATGGGAGCGACAGGCTTGCTGAACCCCACCATCCGCACGCTCACCTTCGACTGCACCGGCGATCCGTACGATCTCGGCCTGTTCTGGAGCGAGTTGCTCGGCCGTCCCCTGGCCGACGACGACAAGCCGGGCGACCCCGAGGCGTTGATCCGGGACGCCTCCGGCGGACCGAGCCTCCTCTTCGTGCACGTACCCGAGGACAAGGCGGCCAAGAACCGGGTCCACCTGGACCTGCAGCCGCAGGGGCGCACCCGGGCCGAGGAAGTCGCGCGGGCCCTCGCTCTCGGCGCCCGCCAGATCGCGGACCACACCCGCCCGGACGGCGGCGGGTGGGTGGTCCTGGCGGACCCCGAGGGGAACGAATTCTGTGTGGAGCGGGGGGAGTTGGGCTGACCCCTGCGCCGCTCAGGGGCGCCGCCGGCCTTCAGGACGCCGGAAGGTGCCGGTCTGCCCCTTTCGAGCGAGTGAGGTCGATGCGAGGTCGATGCGAGGTCGATGCGCCCCGCCCAGACCAAGACGAAGGCCCGTGCTCCCCTCAGGGATGCACGGGCCTTCGTTCCCCGGGAACCGGACGTTCGTCTGCTCGGGTCAATGGGCCGGCGAACCTCGGTCCCGCGGGTCACGGGCTGACGATAGGGGCGTATGTCAGGCCGCGACCTCGGGGTCCTTGGAGAGGCGCGGAGCCGGGACGGTCTCCTTCACCTCGGGATAGTGGCACGCCGTCAGGTGGCCGTCGCTGCTCCCGCCGATCTGGACCAGCGGCGGAGCCTGTGACGCGCACTTGTCCGTGGCCTTCCAGCAGCGGGTGCGGAAGCGGCAGCCGGAGGGCGGATTGAGCGGCGAGGGCACGTCACCGGTGAGAAGAATGCGCTCGCGGGACGGCACGTCGTCCGCCGTGGCCTCCGGGACCGCGGACAGGAGCGCGCGCGTGTACGGGTGCCGCGGGTTGTCGTACAGGTCCTCGCGGTTGGCGATCTCGACGATCTTGCCCAGGTACATGACCGCGACGCGCTGTGAGAAGTGCCGGACGATCGCCAGGTCATGGGCGATGAAGAGGAACGCGATGCCCAGATCCTTCTGGAGATCCTGAAGGAGGTTCACGACCTGGGCCTGGATCGAGACGTCGAGGGCCGAGACCGGCTCATCGGCCACGATCAGCTTGGGAGAGAGGGCCAACGCCCTTGCCACGCCTATACGTTGGCGCTGACCGCCGGAGAACTCGTGCGGGAAGCGGTTGTAGTGCTCGGGGTTGAGGCCGACGGTTTCGAGGAGTTCCCGTACGCGGTTCTCGCGGCCGCCCGACGGGTTGATGTCGTTGATCTCCATCGGACCCGAGATGATCTTTCCGACCGTCTGACGGGGGTTCAGCGAGGCGTACGGGTCCTGGAAGATCATCTGGATCTCGGAGCGAACCGGGGCGAGCTGTCGGCGGTTCGCGTGCGTGATGTCCTGACCGCGGTAGGAGATCTTCCCGCCGGTGGGCTCCAGGAGGCGCGTGATCAGCCGGCCCGTCGTCGACTTGCCGCAGCCCGACTCACCGACCAGACCCAGGCTTTCGCCCTCGGCGATCTGGAAGTCGAGGCCGTCCACCGCCTGGACCGCGCCGATCTTCCGTTTGATGGGGAAGCCTCCCATCACCGGGAAGTGCTTGGTCAGACCGGTGACGTCCAGGAGGGGGTTCGTGTTGCTCATGATCGTGAGGTCCCGTCTCAGTTACGTCAGTGCGACCGGGTCGCGGCGTAGTCGGCGAAGAAGTCGAGGCGCTGGTCCGCTGTGAGGTGGCAGGCGGCGCCGCGCCCGTCCGTGATCTCCAGTGGCGGCTGCGCGGTGGAGCAGAGGCCGGCCGCGACCTTCTCCGTGAAGGTGCACCGCGGGTGGAAGCGGCAGCCCGTCGGCGGGTTGAGGAGGGAGGGCGGGGTACCGGGGATCGGCGACAGCGGTACGTCGACCGGTCCGTCCAGGCTCGGCATCGAGCCCAGCAGACCCCAGGTGTACGGGTGCTGCGGCTGCCGCAGCACCTCCTTCTTGGTACCGCGCTCCACGCACCGGCCGCCGTACATCACCAGCACGTCGTCCGCGATGTCGGCGATGACACCGAGGTCGTGGGTGATGAAGACGATCGCTGTGCCGAACTCCTGCTGGAGGTCCTTGAGGAGGTCCATGATCTGGGCCTGGACGGTCACGTCGAGGGCCGTCGTCGGCTCGTCGGCGATCAGCAGTTCCGGGTCGCAGACCAGCGCCATCGCGATCATCGCGCGCTGGCGCATACCGCCCGAGAACTGGTGCGGGTAGTCGTCGACCCGCATGTCCGGCTGCGGGATGCCGACCCGCTTGAGCATTTCGATCGACCGCGCGCGGGCCTCCTTCCTGGAGGCGCCGGTGTGCTTGCGGTACGTCTCGCCGATCTGCTTGCCGATGGTGTGGTACGGCGACAGCGAGGCCAGCGCGTCCTGGAAGATCATGGACATCTTGTTGCCGCGCAGGTGCTCCATCTCCCGCTCGGTGGCGGTCAGCAGCTCCTTGCCGTCGAGCAGGATCTCGCCCTCGATGGTGGTGCGGTCGCGGTCGTGCAGGCCCAGGATCGTCAGGTTCGTGACGGACTTGCCCGAGCCCGACTCGCCCACGATGCCGAGCGTCTTGCCCTTGGCCAGGTCGAAGGTGAGACCGTCGACGGCCTTGACGGTGCCGTCTTCGGTGGAGAAGTGGACCTTCAGATCCCTGACGGACAGGAAGGGCTGCTGATCGGTGCTCGTCACGGGGACGCTCCTGAGGGGGGTGATGCCGGGGTAGCTGTCGGGGGCGGGTTGCCCGGGGTCAGGCGAGCCGGATCCGCGGGTCGATGAGGGCGTAGACGGCGTCGACGATGATGTTGAAGAACACGATCGCGCCGGCCGACAGGACGGTGACGCCGAGCAGCATGGGCAGGTCGCTCTTGTTCACGGAGTCCACCGCGAGGCGGCCGATGCCCTGCATGCTGAAGACCGACTCCGTGATGATCGCGCCGCCGATCAGGGTGCCGAGGTCGATGCCGAAGACCGTGACGATGGGACCCATCGCGCCGCGCCAGGCGAACCGGAAGAAGACGTTCGCACGGGAGAGGCCCTTGGCGCGGGCGGTGCGGACGTAGTCCTCGCTGAGCTGTTCGACTAGCTGGGAGCGGGTCATACGGGTGTAGTTGGCGGTGAAGATGATCGCCAGGGTCAGCCAGGGCAGCAGGAGCCCGGAGAACCAGGCGACCGGGTCCTGGGTGAGAGGCGTGTACGAGGGCTGCGAGAACAGGCCCAGTTTGGAGACCAGGAAGTACATCGCGATGTAGCCGACGAAGTAGATCTGCAGCGAGGAACCGAACAGCGAGGCCGAGCTGGCGAACTTGTCCAGGAACTTGCCCTGCTTGAGGGCGGCGATCATGCCCGCGCCGACTCCGAAGATCAGGAACACGACGGCCGCACCGAAGGCGAGTGAGAGGGTCGTCGGCAGCCGGTCGAGGATCGTGCCGAGGACGGGCTCGCGGTTGGCGAAGGAGTAGCCGAGGCAGGGGGCGTTGCAGTTCCCGAAGCCGGCGTAGTCACGTCCGACGAAGACGCCCTTGAGCCAGTCCCAGTACTGCACCGGGATCGGGTGGTCGATGCCCAGGTTGTGCCGGATCTGCGCGAGCATGTCGGGCGTGCAGTTCTTGCCGCAGGACATCATCGCCGGGTCACGCGGGATGGCGTAGAAGAGGCCGAAGGTGATGGCACTGATGATCAGCAGGATGACCAGTGCGCCGAGGACTCGGCGGACGAGGAAGCGGGGCATGGGGGCGTGACTTTCCGGACGGGGCGCCGTCGCCGGGGGCGTGGAGGGGTGAGGGCCGGAGGGGGCGGCCGGGCGAACGGCCGCCCCCCAGGTCGTACGGCTTACTTCATGGCGTACAGCTTGGTGAGCGCGACGCAGGTGTTGCCGCTGTCGTACACGACGTTGCCGACCTTGGAGCCGTGCATCCAGTTGCGGATGGAGTGGTAGTCCGGGACCACCGCGGCCAGCTCCATGATCTGGCGGTCGATGTTGCCCCAGGCCTTGTTCGCCTCGGCGGTGTCCGTGATCGTGGAGGCCGCGTTGATCGCCTTGTTGACGCTCGCGTCGTTCAGCTGGGCGTAGTTGCTGCGGCCGTCGCCGATGTTCTCGCCGCTCCAGCAGGGGTAGAAGACCGAGTAGCCGTTCGGCCAGTCCGGGCTCCAGCCCGCGGCGAACAGGTCGTAGCCGTTGTCGATCTTGCCGATCTGGGTGTAGAAGGTCGACTTGTCGATCTGCTTGTTGACGACCGTGAAGCCGGCCGCCTCCAGAGCGTTCTTGATCGCGACGGCCTGCTTCTGCGCGTTGTCGGAGGCCTGGTAGGCGATGACCAGCTTCTGGCCCTCCTTGCCGGCTTCCTTCAGCAGCGCCTTGGCCTTGGCCGGGTCGCCGCCGGGCTTCGTGGTCACGCCGTACAGGTCGAACTTCTGGTAGCCCGGGGTCACCGGCGAGAGAATCGTGGTGGCCAGCTCGCTGGTGGAGGCGCCGCCGCGGATGGTCTGCAACTGCTGGTGCGGCCAGGCCCAGTTGATGGCCTGACGGACCTTGACGTCCTTGATACGGGTCGTGTTGATCGGCCAGTAGTAGGTGACCGTGTCGACCTCGGTGAGCACGCGCTTCTTGAGCGTGGCGTTGGTGAGGACCTGAGCGATCCGCTCCGCAGCCACCTCGTTGAAGATCGACATGGCGTACTGGTCGTTGCCGGAGTCCGCTATGTAGCGGTCGGTGGAGGCCAGCGGCTCGAAGCCGAACTGGAAGACGAACTTGTCCGGGTAGTTGTTGCGGATCGAGTCGGTCGCCGGGTCCCAGTGATCGTTGCGCACGTAGGTCAGCGACTTGCCGACGCTGCGGCTGCCGATCTTGTACGGGCCGGAGGAGAACGGACGCTTGTCGTAGTCCTCCTTGGTGTCGTTCTTCTTGTTCACCAGTCCGTAGCCCGGCATGGCGAGCGTGAAGTTGAAGTCGGCGCGCGCCTCGGTCAGGCGGAAGGTGACGGTCTTGCCGTCGGTCTCCACGGAGTCGAGGGACTTGCCGTCGTAGGGCCCGGTGTACTTGTCGCCGCCGACCAGCCACTGCTGGACGTAGCGGGGACCCTCGGTGACGAAGGTGGCGAAGAGGCGCTCGAAGGTGTGGCGGACGTCGTCCAGGGAGATGTCCGTCCCGTCCTCCCACTTGATGCCGTCCTTCAGCGTGAAGGACCAGGTCTTGCCGCCGTCCTTCATGGTGCCGGCGTCGGTGGCGAGGTCGCCGACCAGGGTCGCGCCGCCCTTGTCGTCGATCTTGTAGCCGGTGAGGCCGCGGAGGATCGGCCGCGTGATGGCACCCTCGGTGGAGACGTAGATCTGCGCCGGGTCCAGGTGGTCCATGTCGAACTGGTCGAGCGAGTAGATCGTCCCGCCCTTGACCGCTCCCGTGACCTCCGGCGCCGGGCCGGTCGAGTCGGCCTTGGTGCCGACCGGGATCTCCTGGGTCTTCGAGCCGCTGACCGAGGGGACCTTGCTGGCCGACTTGGTGTCACTGCCGCCGCATGCGGTCAGCACCGACGCCGAGGCCGCGACCACACCGGTGGCTATCAGGAAGTTTCTACGCGAGAAAGACATGGGTGAACCTGCCTTGTGAGGACGTTCGGAACGGATGGGCCGGCCGCCTGAAACGACCGGGTGGAACGGGGTGGCTACCGCTTGGACTTCGGGTCGAGCGCGTCGCGCACCGAGTCGCCGAGCAGGTTGAAGGCGAGGACGAAGATCACCATCGACAAGCCCGGGAAGAGCATGAAGGTGAGGTCCTCGGTATAGAACTGGGCGCCGCGCTGGATCATGACGCCCCAGTCCGGGGTCGGGTCGGTGATGCCGACGCCGAGGAAGGACAGGGCGGCCTCGGAGGTCACATACGCGGGAAGCATCAACGTGGACTGGATGAGGATCGGCGTCCACAGGTTGGGCAGCAGCTCCTTGAACACGATGCGCCGCGGCGACGCGCCGGTGACCTTGGCCGCCTCGATGTACTCCCGCTCGCGCAGACCGAGTACCTGGCCGCGCAGCAGTCGGGCGATGGAGGCCCAGCCGAAGGAGGAGAGGACCAGGATCAGGGCGGCGGCCCGCAGAGAGGTGGGGATGTTGTCGTCGGGGGCGACGAACAGCCCGTACACGACCGGCATGAAGGCGATGAAGAACAACGTGGACGGGAACGACAGCACGATGTCGATGATCCGGCCGACGAGATAGTCGGTCTTGCCGCCCAGATAGCCCGCGGTGGTGCCGACGACCACGCCGACGACGGTGGTCAGCAGGGTGGCGGCCACGGCGATACCCAGCGAGGTCCGGATGCCGTACAGCAGGTAGGTGAAGACGTCCCTGCCCAGCTGCGGCTCGATGCCGAACCAGAACTCCGAGCTCATCCCGCCGTTCGCTCCGGCCGGGTAGGAGAAGGCGTCCAGGAGTTCCGGGCGCTGGCTGGCGTACGTCGTGTAGGGGTTCTTGCCGTACAGCTTCGCTATCAGCGGGGCGCAGATCGCGATCGTGAAGAAGAAGATCACGATGTAGGCGGATATGACGCCCGTGCGGTCGCGTTTGAACCGCTTCCAGGCGAGTCGCCCCGGGGAGCGGCTCTCGGAGCCCTTGGGGATGGATGAGGGCGTCGACTTCTCGATGCTCTCGTCGGTCACCTCAAGCGGGGCGGCCGCGGAAGGAGTAGGGAGGGTCATGGTGCTCCGTGCCCGAAGGGGTCAAGGGCTCCGCAGGGCGCTCCCTACGGGCTACGCCGGACTTTTTCAACGCAATTCATGCAAGGTCAATAAAATCCGACCCCCCTTGGTTTTGTCTTTACTGTCTTTGCCTCGACCTGACTTCGGCATAACTACGCGTGTAGCGTGCCGTGGCCGATCCGTGTCCAGAAACGGACCAACTGCCCTAATCGGGCAAGAGGTTCGATATGCGGACGCCGGAGTCTCGGAATGCGTACATCCGGCGGACGTCCGACGGACGCGATCCAACGGTTTCGCATCGAACTGTGAAGATCCATTGCGCCGACCGTCCGGGGTGTCGGCGTCCGGTGCGTCGGCAGCCGGAGTGTCAGATTCCGGCGTGCCTGCATATGGCTGGCGCTTCCACTCGAAAGAGTGGGCCGAATGTGCGATATGCCATTTATGGGCTGATATTGAGCGCTACAGGCACAGCGCACCGGAGCCGACAGCGAACGCCCCGGCGCCGACGGCACAGCGCACTCTTGAGGAGGCACTCCATGCGTGGAGCCACGCACGCCAAATGGGCCGCATGTGCGGCCGCGGTAGCCCTCGCGGCGACCGCCTGTGGGGGCGGAGGGAGTGACAGCGGCGGCGACGGCACCGGAGTCGTGAGTTCCTCGTGGGGAGACCCGCAGAACCCGTTGGAACCGGCCAACACCAACGAGGTGCAGGGCGGCAAGGTCCTGGACATGGTCTTCCGCGGGCTGAAGCGGTACAACGCCAAGACCGGCGCCGCCGAGGACATGCTCGCCGACAAGATCGACACCACGGACTCGCAGAACTTCACGGTCACGATCAAGGACGGCTGGAAGTTCAGCAACGGCGAGGCCGTCACCGCGCAGTCCTTCGTCGACGCGTGGAACTACGGCGCCAGCCTCAAGAACAACCAGAAGAACGCGTACTTCTTCGGGTACATCGACGGGTACGACAAGACCCACCCCGAGGACGGCAGCAAGCAGAGCGCCGACACCCTGTCCGGGTTGAAGGTCACCGGCACCAACACCTTCACCGTCAGGCTCAACCAGAAGTTCTCGACCTTCCCCGACACCCTCGGCTACGCCGCCTTCTCCCCACTGCCCAAGGCGTTCTTCGACGACCACGCGAACTGGCTGAAGAAGCCGATCGGCAACGGGCCCTACACCATCGACTCGTACACCAAGGGCTCGCAGATGTCCCTGCGGAAGTGGGACGGCTACTCCGGCACGGACAAGGCGGAGAACGGCGGCGTGGACCTCAAGGTCTACACCGACAACAACACCGCCTACACCGACCTCATGGCCGGCAACCTCGATCTCGTCGATGACGTGCCCGCCTCCCAGCTCAAGAACGTGCAGAGCGACCTCGGTGACCGGTACATCAATACGCCCGCCGGCATCATCCAGACGCTCGCTTTCCCGTTCTATGACAAGAATTGGGACAAAGCAGGGATGGAGAAGGTTCGTCAGGGACTGTCCATGGCGATCAACCGTGAGCAGATCACCGACACGATCTTCCAGAAGACCCGCACTCCGGCCTCCGACTGGACCTCACCGGTGCTCGGCGCGGACGGCGGCTTCAAGGAGGGGCTGTGCGGTGACGCCTGCGACTACAACCCGAGCGAGGCCAAGAAGCTGATCGAGGAGGGCGGCGGCTTTCCCGGCGGGCAGGTCAAGATCTCGTACAACGCGGACACCGGCTCGCACAAGGAGTGGGTCGACGCCGTCTGCAACTCCGTCAACAACGCGATGGGCAACGACAAGGCCTGCGTCGGCAACCCCGTCGGCACCTTCGCCGACTTCCGCGACCAGATCACCTCGGACAAGATGTCGGGCCCCTTCCGGGCCGGCTGGCAGATGGACTACCCGCTGATCCAGAACTTCCTCCAGCCGCTGTACTACACCAACGCCTCGTCCAACGACGGCAAGTGGACCAACCCGGACTTCGACAAACTCGTCGACCAGGCGAACGCCGAGACGGACCGTGCCAAGGCCGTGGACCTCTTCCAGCAGGCCGAGGAGGTCCTGCGGGACGACATGGGCGCCATCCCGCTCTGGTACCAGAACGGCAGCGCCGGCTACTCGGACCAGGTCTCCAACGTGGCGCTCAACCAGTTCAGCGTCCCCGTCTACAACGAGATCAAGGTCAACTGAGCCGCGCCGGGCGGCCCCTCGAAGGGGCCGCCCTCTTCTACCTCCGGAGCCCTCATGGGACGGTACGTGATCCGGCGCCTGCTGCAGATGATCCCGGTCTTCATCGGCGCCACCCTGCTGATCTTCCTGATGGTCAACGTGATGGGCGATCCCATCGCCGGCCTGTGCGGAGACCGGGCCTGCGACCCCGCCACCGCCGCCCAGCTCAGGAAGGAGTTCGGCCTCGACAAGCCCGTGTGGCAGCAATACCTGACCTACATGGGCAACGTCTTCACCGGCGACTTCGGCACCGCCTTCAACGGGCAGCCGGTCACCGAACTGATGTCGACCGCCTTCCCCGTCACCATCCGGCTCACCATCGTCGCGATCGTCATCGAGATCGTCATCGGCATCGCGCTGGGCGTCATCACCGGCCTGCGCCGCGGGCGGCCCGTCGACTCCGGCGTCCTGCTGTTCACCCTCGTCGTCATCTCGGTGCCCACCTTCGTCACCGGCCTGCTGCTCCAACTGCTGCTCGGCGTCGAGTGGGGCTGGATCAAACCGTCGGTCTCCTCGGACGCCGAATTCGGCGAACTGATCGTCCCGGGCCTGGTCCTGGCCTCCGTCTCCCTCGCCTACGTGACCCGGCTGACCCGGACCTCCATCGCGGAGAACAAACGGTCCGACTACGTCCGTACGGCGATCGCCAAGGGCCTGCCCCGGCGCCGGGTGATCACCAAGCACCTGCTGCGGAACTCACTCATCCCCGTGGTCACCTTCATCGGCACGGACATCGGCGCGCTCATGGGCGGCGCGATCGTCACCGAGCGGATCTTCAACATCCACGGCGTCGGCTTCCAGCTCTACCAGGGGATTCTCCGCCAGAACACACAGACCGTCGTGGGCTTCGTGACCGTCCTGGTCCTGGTGTTCCTGGTCGCCAACCTGCTCGTGGACCTGCTGTACGCCGTACTCGACCCGAGGATCCGCTATGCCTGAACCCCAGCCGCCGAAGCCGTGGATGTCGGGCGGTGGCCGCGCCCCGGAGGACGGCGCGATCGCCGCGACGGGCATGGGCGGCGCGATGGACCTCGCCACGAGCGAGGGGGAGACCCTGGAACGGACTCCGGGCGGGCCGGACGGCACGGGACCGCAGGAGAAGGCCCGTTCGCTGTGGTCCGACGCCTGGCGTGATCTCCGCCGCAACCCCGTCTTCATCGTCTCCGGGCTCGTCATCCTCTTCCTGGTGGTCATCTCGCTCTGGCCCTCGCTGATCGCCTCCGGGAACCCGCTCAGCTGCGACCTCGCCAAGGCCCAGGAGGGCTCGCAGCCGGGCCACCCCTTCGGCTTCGACGGCCAGGGCTGCGACGTCTACACGCGGACGGTGTACGGCACCCGCGTCTCGATCGCCGTCGGTGTCTGCGCCACGCTCGGGGTTGCGATCCTCGGGTCGGTGCTCGGCGGGCTCGCCGGCTTCTTCGGCGGAGTGTGGGACTCGGTCCTGTCCAGGATCACGGACATCTTCTTCGCGATCCCCGTGGTGCTTGGCGGCCTGGTCCTCCTCTCCGTGGTGACGAGCAACACGGTCTGGCCGGTCATCGGGTTCATGGTGCTGCTCGGCTGGCCGCAGCTCTCCCGCATCGCACGCGGCTCCGTCATCACCACCAAGCAGAACGACTACGTCCAGGCCGCCCGAGCCCTCGGCGCCTCCAACTCACGGCTGCTGCTGCGGCACATCACACCGAACGCCGTCGCGCCGGTGATCGTCGTCGCGACCATCGCGCTGGGCACGTACATCGCGCTGGAGGCGACGCTCTCCTACCTCGGTGTCGGCCTGAAGCCCCCGACGGTCTCCTGGGGCATCGACATCTCCTCGGCGTCCGCCTACATCAGGCAGGCCCCGCACATGCTCCTGTGGCCCGCCGGAGCCCTCGCGATCACCGTCCTGGCGTTCATCATGCTCGGCGACGCGGTGCGCGACGCCCTCGACCCGAAGCTGAGGTGACGGCCGTGCTGCTCGAAGTGCGCGATCTGCACGTGGAGTTCAGGACCAGGGACGGGGTCGCGAAGGCCGTCAACGGGGTCACCTACAGCGTGGACGAGGGCGAGACCCTCGCCGTGCTCGGCGAGTCCGGCTCCGGCAAGTCGGTGACCGCACAGGCCATCATGGGCATCCTCGACGTGCCCCCCGGGAAGATCACCGGCGGTGAAGTCCTCTTTCAGGGCCGGGACTTGCTGAAACTCAAGGAGGAGGAGCGGCGCAAGGTCCGCGGCGCCGAGATGGCGATGATCTTCCAGGACGCGCTGTCCTCCCTCAACCCGGTGCTCTCCGTGGGCGATCAGCTCGGCGAGATGTTCACCGTGCACCGCGGGATGTCCAGGAAGGACGCCCGCGCCAAAGCCGTCGAGCTGATGGACCGGGTACGGATCCCGGCCGCTGCCGAGCGCGTACGTGACTATCCGCACCAGTTCTCCGGCGGTATGCGCCAGCGCATCATGATCGCCATGGCGCTGGCCCTGGAACCCGCCCTGATCATCGCCGACGAACCGACCACCGCCCTCGACGTCACCGTCCAGGCCCAAGTCATGGACCTGCTGGCCGAGTTGCAGCGCGAACTACACATGGGGCTCATCCTCATCACCCACGACCTCGGCGTGGTCGCGGACGTCGCCGACCGGATCGCCGTGATGTACGCGGGCCGGATCGTCGAGTCGGCGCCGGTCCACGACATCTACAAAGCCCCCGCGCACCCGTACACCAAAGGCCTGTTGGAGTCGATCCCGCGCCTGGACCAGAAGGGCCAGGAGCTCTACGCCATCAAGGGCCTGCCGCCGAACCTGATGCGCATCCCGCCGGGCTGCGCCTTCAACCCCCGCTGCCCGATGGCCCAGGACGTCTGCCGGACCGACGTGCCCCCGCTCGCGGAGGTCGACAGTCCTGACGGCCCCCGCAGGAGCGCCTGCTTCTTCTGGAGGGAGTGCCTCGATGACACAAGCAGCCACTGAGGCGACACCGGCAGCCACGGAGGCGCTTCTTGAGGTCAGCGGGCTGGTCAAGCACTACCCGCTGACCCAGGGCATCGTCTTCAGAAAGCAGATCGGATCCGTCAAGGCCGTCGACGGCGTCGACTTCCACCTCGACCGGGGCGAGACCCTCGGCATCGTTGGCGAGTCCGGCTGCGGCAAGTCCACCGTCGCGAAAATGCTGGTAAACCTGGAGAAGCCGACCGCCGGGGTGATCAAGTACAAGGGCGAGGACATCACCAAGATGTCCGGCAAGGCCCTCAAAGCCGTACGCCGCAACATCCAGATGGTCTTCCAGGACCCGTACACCTCGCTCAACCCGCGCATGACCGTCGGCGACATCATCGGGGAGCCGTACGAGATCCACCCCGAGGTCGCGCCGAAGGGCGACCGGCGGCAGAAGGTCCAGGAACTGCTCGACGTGGTCGGGCTGAACCCCGAGTACATCAACCGCTATCCGCATCAGTTCTCCGGCGGACAGCGCCAACGCATCGGTATCGCACGGGGGTTGGCGCTGCGCCCCGAGATCATCGTCGCGGACGAGCCGGTGTCCGCGCTCGACGTCTCGGTCCAGGCGCAGGTGATCAACCTGCTCGACAGACTCCAGGACGAGTTCGATCTGTCGTACGTCTTCATCGCGCACGACCTCTCCATCGTGCGGCACATCTCCGACCGGGTCGGCGTGATGTACCTCGGGCGGATCGTGGAGACCGGCAGGGACGCCGAGATCTACGACCACCCGACGCACCCCTACACACAGGCACTTCTCTCCGCCGTGCCCGTGCCCGACCCTGAGGCCCGGGAACACCGCGAACGGATCATCCTCGCCGGGGATGTGCCCTCCCCGGCGAACATCCCGTCAGGGTGCCGCTTCCGCACCCGCTGCTGGAAGGCGCAGGAGCGCTGCGCGCTGGAGGTACCGCTGCTCGCGGTGCCCGCGGAGTTCCGGCTCACCGAGGGGCCGGCCGCGCACGACTCGGCCTGTCACTTCGCGGAGGAGAAGCAGGTGGTGCCGCCGGAGGGCCCCACGGAGGGGGCGGCATAGCCGCACAAATGTGCACCAATCGCGTTTACACGCAGGCAACTTCACGGACGCGGACCCGATATACGGACCCGTCAGTCTGAACAACGTACGGCCGTGCGGGTGCCGTAAACGGGCCGGGAGCGCCATGTCTCCCGGCCCGTTGCCGTACCTACGCCAGCCCCAGTGACCGCTTCAGGAAGTCCACCTGGAGCAGGAGGAGGTTCTCCGCGACCTGTTCCTGGGGGGTCATGTGGGTGACGCCTGACAGGGGGAGGACCTCGTGCGGGCGGCCGGCGGACAGCAGGGCCGAGGACAGGCGGAGGGTGTGGGCCACCACCACGTTGTCGTCGGCGAGGCCGTGCACGATCATCATGGGACGGGCGGGCTCCGCGGCGGCCACCAGGCCGTTGTCGTCGATCAGCGAGTTCGCGGCGTACACCTCGGGGCGGGTGTTCGGGTCGCCCAGGTAGCGCTCCGTGTAGTGCGTGTCGTACAGCCGCTGGTCGGTGACCGGGGCTCCGACGATGCCCGCGTGGAACACGTCCGGGCGGCGCAGCACGGCGAGCCCCGCCAGATAGCCGCCGAACGACCAGCCCCTGATGGCGACTCGGGTCAGATCCAGCGGAAAGGTCTCGGCGAGTGCCTGGAGAGCGTCGATCTGGTCCTGGAGGATGACCGCGGCCATGTCGTTCTTGATCGCCTTCTCCCAGGCGGGGGAGCGGCCCGGGGTGCCCCGGCCGTCCGCGACGACGACCGCGAAACCCTGGTCCGCGAACCACTGCGAGGTGAGGTGCGCGTTGTGCGCGGCCAGCACCCGGGGGGCGTGCGGACCGCCGTAGGGGTCCATGAGGACGGGCAGGGGAGTGTCGCCGCGGTAGTCCGTAGGCATAAGCACGGCGCATGGGATTTTCCGTGCGCCCCCTTGTGTAAGAGTCACGCGCGGGGACAGACCGGGACTTTCGGCGTACGAAGTGATCGTCGACGGTCGCTTTCCGTCGCGCAGTACCTGAACTCGGGCGCCCGGCTGGTCCAGTACCGCCGAGACGAGCACGGTAACGCCCCCGGCGCGCACCGCCGAGTGCACGCCGGGCTCCTGCGAGAGGCGCTCCAAACCGAGTTCGTTGACCCGGTACACATGCACCTCGCCGATCTCCGGCGCGGCCGCCGCCTCGCCCGCCGACGCCGAGATCAGCACCTCGTCGTCCGTCACGTCGAGCACCGCACGCACGTGCAACTGCGGTCCTGTGAGCGGACGTTCACCGAACGCGAGCACCCGCGCGCCGCCCTCGTCGGCGACGCGGACGAGCTGCCCGGCGGGGCTCCAGCAGGGCACGCCGGGGAAAAGATCAAGCCATTGTGGATCTTCGTCCGCGTGCACCATCCGGGTCGCCCCGGTGTCCGGATCCACCGCCAGGAACAGCTGGCTGAGCTGGTCCCGCGCCTGCACGAGAACCAGCGGCGCACCAGCCTCTGACCAGTGCACATGCGCGAGATACGGGTACCGCGCCCGGTCCCACACGACCTCCGTGCGCACCCCGTCGAGATCGATGACGTAGAGCCGTACGTCCGCGTTGGCACTTCCCGCCACCGGATACGCGACCTGTTGCGGATCGCGTCCGGGCTGTGCGGGGTCGGAGATCCACCAGCGGAGTACGGGCGCGTCGTCGACCCGCGCCACGAGCAGCCGGTCCCCCTCCGGCGACCACCAGAAGCCGCGCGAACGCCCCATCTCCTCGGCCGCGATGAACTCAGCCAATCCATAGGAAACCGTCTCCGCCTCCGGTTCGGCGAGTGCCCGGTCGCCCTCGCCCTCGGCGCCGACGACTCGCAGGGCGCTCCCGGAGACGTACGCCACGAGCCGTCCGTCGGGCGAGGGGCGCGGGTCGATCACCGGTCCGGGGACGCGGAGTTCGCGTGCGGTGCCGGCCCGTAGCTCGGCCGTGAAAAGCCGCCCTGACAAGGCGAAAGAGGCCAACTCCACTGCCGTGTCGGTGGCATAGCCGACGATCCCGGCACCGCCCTCGCGGCTGCGCTCGCGGCGTGCGCGTTCCGCCGCCGACAGATGCTCTGTGACGCCTCCGAGCAGCGCCTGAGGATCGGCCGCGACGCGCTCCGTGCCGTCCGCCACGTCGAGTACCCACAGCAGATTCGCCCGGTCCGTACCGGAGCGCGAACGCAGGAACACGACCCGGGAACCATCGGGGGCCACCGCGAAGGCGCGCGGCGCGCCGAGCGTGAACCGCTGGGTACGCGCGTGCTGTCGGGGGAAGGAAAGGGGCTCGGTCATCATGCCCCGACCATATTGGCCATGCGCCCCCTTGTGCGGCCGTGCGCCGATCGATGCGCGCGTACGGATAGTTATGATCACTAGCGCTGTGTGGGTATGTACCCGCTGGCTGCCGTATGGATTTACCGACCCCTCATGTCCGACCCCCACACCGGACCCGTGTCCCTGGGATCTTTGGAGGTGAACCGCCGTGGCACTCTCGATTTCGGCGGTGGTGCTGCTGGCGATCATCGTCTTCATCCTGGTGAAGAAGTCAGGACTGAAGGCGCCGCACGCCATCGTGTGTGTCCTGCTCGGGTTCTATCTCGCTTCCTCGACGGTCGCTCCCACGATCAGCGAGGTGACCACAAACATCGCGGGCATGATCGGCAGCATCAACTTCTGACCGGCGCGGCGACGAGAGCCTCTCGGGCGACGCGAGGCCGGCCGGGGTCCGCACCTGACCATCCCGTTCCGCTGCTTCATGACGTCCGGCTCCGTAAGCTGACGGATCCGGGACGAGCGAAGGCTGGGGCGGCGGCGCGTGGACAGACAGAGTGTGGACGATCGGCTTTGCCGTGACCGTTCTGCGTAGAAGCGGTGCGTGCGTCGGCGGCCGTGAGGCCGCGACTTCCGCCGATGGCGACGACTGGCAGATCTGTACCAGCTCCAACGGCTGTCACCAGGATGTTCCGAGGCTGCGAGTGGTACGGATCTGCCAATCCTGCTATGGCTCCAGCGGTTAGCTTCGAAGATCCCCCTGTTATCCCGAGCGCGCGCCTGCGGCGTGAGCGCGACGAGATCACTCGGCGGTGGAACGAGATCGGAGAGGGCCGGGGGAGCCGGGCGCCTCGTAGGGTGGGTTCCATGACCGAACTGCCCGACCGGCGTCTGCTTCTGGTGCATGCGCACCCCGACGACGAGTCTATCAACAATGGCGCGACCATGGCCAGGTACGCGGCCGAGGGCGCCCATGTGACGCTGGTGACCTGCACCCTCGGCGAAGAGGGTGAGGTCATCCCGCCGGGGCTCGCCCACCTCGCGCCGGACCGCGACGGCGGGCTCGGCCCGTACCGGACCGGTGAGCTGGCCGCCGCCATGAAGGAACTCGGCGTCACGGATCACCGCTTCCTCGGCGGCCCCGGGCGCTATCGCGACTCCGGGATGATGGGCGTCGAGCAGAACCGGCGCCCCGGCGCCTTCTGGTCCGCCGATGTCGACGAAGCCGCCGGGCACCTCGTCGAGGTGATCAGAGAGGTACGCCCCCAGGTGCTCGTCACCTACGACCCCCACGGGGGTTATGGGCACCCGGACCACATCCAGGCCCACCGCGTGGCCGTACGCGCCGCCGAGCTGGCCGCGCAGCCGTCCTTCCGCCCCGAACTCGGTGAGCCCTGGGAGATCGCCAAGATCTACTGGAACCGGGTCCCGCGTTCCGTGGCCGAGGCGGAGTTCGCGAGGCTTCGGGAAGCGCTGCCGGAACTGCCGTACGCGAAGTCGGCCGGCATCGACGACGTACCGGGTGTGGTTGACGACTCGGTGATCACCACCGAGATCGACGGAACGGCCCACGCCGCCGCCAAGGCCGCCGCGATGCGCGCGCACGCCACCCAGGTCGAGGTGGCCGAACCCTGGTTCGTCCTGTCCAATGAGCTCGCCCAGCCGCTGTTCACCACGGAGTACTACGAGTTGGTGCGGGGCGAGCGACCGAGGTCGCGTGAAACCGATCTGTTCGCGGGGATCGCGGGGATCGCGGGGATCGCGGGGATCGCGGAGATCGACCGGAAAGAGCGAGAGGCGGGCCTGTGATGAGTACGACGGGACAGCGGGGGAGCGGGATCGCCCAGCCGCTGGCATTGCCCTCGGGCGGACGCATCGCCGCCTACGCGGGACTTTTCGTGCTCGGCGCCGTCGTCGGGGCAGCCGGGGCGCTGGTGCAACCCGCCTGGTTCCCGGGCGGATTGCTGCTCGCGCTGGCCGGCGCGGCCGGGCTCTTCCTGGGCGGGGCGCGGGCCGTCGGCACCAGAGTAGGGGCCGTCGCACCCGCGGCCGGCTGGATGGTCGCCGTCGTCCTGCTCACCGCCAGCCGGCCGGAGGGCGACTTCCTCTTCGGCGCGGGATTCGGTTCCTACCTCTTCCTGCTCGGCGGTATGGCTGTGGCTGTGATGTGCGCCACGCTTGGACAGGGGCGGCAAGCTGAGGGTTCCGCCGCCCGACTTGGCAAGTGACGTACCACTTCGCGGTATCCGGCAGGTGCGGGTCCCGTGGGGGTTTCCTTCGCGGGCGAGGTTTGCGGGCCGGACATGGCCAGTATGGTGGTGCGCGCCGCCGAGCTGCCCGAGATGAGGTCGAGGAAACGGGCGGCGGAGCCAACCGGGAGAACTTGCCTTGAGTCGTGAAACTGACAGTTCGTCCTCCGGGCCCAACGGGCGCGGTGGAGCCGCGTACCCGTCGGGGACGCCGCCGTACGGGACCCCACAGACCACCGACAGCGGTGCTGACGCGGGCCGTTCGGCCGCCGGCACCCCGCCGGAGGAGCGCAAGACAGAGACCACGCTGACGACGCGGATCCGGATCAACATCCCTGGATCGCGGCCCATCCCGCCCGTCGTGGTGCGCACACCGGTCGCCGACGCGGACGCGTCCACCGAGGGTGCCGACAGCCCGGGCGGTGGCGTGGAGCCGCCGCGTGCACTGAGTTCCGCAGGCGGAGTGCCTGCGTACATGGACGCTCCGGGGGGCGCAGCACCGGCCGCCCCGGCTGCCGCCGCCGAAGAGAAGACGAGCGACTGGTTCGCGCCGCGCAAGTCCGGTGCGCCCAAGGGCGGCCCGGGGGGTGGATCGACCAACGGGACGGGTCTGCCCGGCGGTTCGGCCCCCGGGGGCGCGGTTGCTCCTGCCGGGCCGCAGGGTTCGGGTGGTCCGGGTGCCGGCGGCGGCCGTCACAGTGCTCCCGGCGGTGCGAACGGCGCCGGTCCCCCGGGTGCCTCCGGTGGCGCCCGGCCCGGTGGGGCCAACGCGCCTCGCCCCGGCGGTACGAACGGTGCCGGGCTGCCCGGTGCCACCGGCGGCGGACCTGTGGCGCCCGGCCACGGCGGCGGCACCGGTTCTTTCGACGTCTCGGGAGCGCTCGGCAACACCGGCTCCTTCCCTGCGATCGGATCCGGCGCCGGTGAACAGCGGCGCGACGACCTCCCGTACTTTTCGGACTACCCGGACGACGGCCGGCGCGGTCCCGGCAACGGCAACGGCCCCGGCCCCTCGGGGCCGACCTCAGGTCCGGTCACCGGGGACGGTCCGCTGGCTCCGCCGATGGGTCCTGGCGTGGCGCCCGGCAGTCTGGCCGCAGGGCCGGGCGGGCCTGGCGGTCAGACGATGCGGCCGGGTGGGCCTGCCGGTCAGGGGACGAGGCCGGGTGGCCCTGGAGCAAGGCAGGGCGGCCCCGGCGCGGGCCCGGGATATCCCGGTGGTCCCGGAGCCCACGCGGGCCCCCAGGCGGGCCCTGGCGGTCAAGCGGGCCCTGGAGCCTCTGGCTACCCCGGCGGCGCGGAATCTGGCTATCCCGGCGGCGCGGAATACGACTTCGCGAGCGGTCTCAGCGACGACACCGCGATCCTCACGCCGCAGAAGCCGGCCCCCGGGCCGGGACTCGGCGGCTACGGCGGCGGCGCCGCGGAGAACGTCTCCGGGGACACCCTGACCAGCGGCATCCCCGTCGTACCCGCCACTCAGAACTCCCCGTTCGGGCCCGGCGCGCACCCCGACGGACCGTTGCCGCACACCCCGCCGAGGCTGCCCGAGCCGGTCCAGGAGCCCGCGCCCGCGGCGAAGCGGACCAAGAAGAAGGGCCGCAGCAAGCTGGTCCTCCTCGGGGCCGGCGTGTTCGTGATCGGCGGCGGCGCCTACGGCGCAGGGCTCCTCATGAACCACTCGGACGTGCCCAAGGGCACCACCGTGCTCGGCGTCGACATCGGCGGCGGCACCCGCGACGACGCCGTCAAGAAGCTCGACGACGCCTTCGGCGACCGTACGAACAAGGCGCTGCCGCTCTCGGTCGACGGCGACACGGTCTCACTCAAGCCGGACCAGGCCGGGCTTCAGCTCGACACCCAGGCGACAGTCCGCGCGGCCGCGGGCAGTGACTACAACCCCGTCTCGGTGATCGGCTCCCTGTTCGGCCAGGAGCGTGTCGTCGAGCCCGCGATGCCCGTCGACGAGGAGAAGCTCAGGGCCGCGCTGCAGAGCACCGCGGGCGGCTCCGGTTCGGCGAGCGACGGCACGATCAAGTTCGAGTCCGGCAAGGCCGTCGCCGTGTACGGCAAGGCGGGCAAGGGCATCGACGTCGCGTCCTCCACGCAGGCCGTCGAGGACGCGTACCGCACGCAGGTGGAGACCGGCACGGTCCCGCCGGTGCAGGTCGCCACGTCCACCCAGCAGCCGACGGTCACCGACGCCGAGGTCGACCGGATGATGAAGGAGTTCGCGGAGCCGGCGATGTCGGCCAACGTGACCGTGCAGACGGACGCGGCGCACACGATCCAGATGAGTCCGCAGAACTCGCTGTGGAAGTTCCTCGCGGTGACGGCTGTCGACGGCAAGCTGGTGGACAAGCCGAACCTGACCGCCCTGGAGGAGCTGTACGGTCAGACGTTCGACGGTGTGCTCATCACCCGGGCCAACGGCGAGAAGACGGCCGTGACACCGCAGGACGTCTACGGCGCCCTGCGCCAGGCACTGCTGAGCACCACCGACCGGGTCGCGGTCATCAGCACCGACCCCAGCTAGCGGAACCGCCTTCGCCTCCGAGAGGGTGCCCGGCCATTAACTCCCATGGCGGGGCACCCTCTCTGCTGTCCCCCAAGACCAGACCCCCGCAGGGGAGTTGAACCCCGCCCCGGCCGGCGCGTGCTGACCGCGAACGCCTGCGTGGAGCCCTGGAACGCCGAACGAACGGTAGGGCCACGCGCCCGACGCCGGCGCAGCGCCGCATGACATCTGTCATCCCGGATGCGCGACAGGAGGCACTGCCGTTGGCGCCCCCCGCGCCGCCACGATGGATCACATGACAACGACTGCGACGGCCACCACCTCGGTGGTCGGGTTCGAATCGGTGACCAAGAGCTACGGCGGAGTCCGGGCCGTGGACGGACTGACGCTCGACCTGCACCCGGGCGAGACCGTCGCCCTCCTCGGCCCCAACGGCGCGGGCAAGTCGACCACTCTCGACCTGCTGCTCGGCCTCAAGCGACCCGACAGCGGTGTGGTCCGGGTGTTCGGGGCGGCCCCGCGCGAGGCCATCGTCGGCGGCCGGGTCGGCGCCATGCTGCAGAGCGGCGGCCTGATGGACGAGGTCACCGTCGGGGAACTGGTGAGGCTCGCCTGCGACCTGCACCCGAAGCCGTTCCGGGCCACCGACGTCATGGCCCGCGCGGGCGTCTCGCAACTCGCCGACCGCAAGGTCAACAAGCTCTCCGGCGGCCAGGAACAGCGCGTGCGCTTCGCCCTCGCCACCGCCGGTGACAGCGACCTGATCGTGCTCGACGAGCCCACCACCGGCATGGACGTCTCCGCCCGCCAGGCCTTCTGGGCCACCATGCGCGAGCAGGCGGACCAGGGCCGTACGGTCCTCTTCGCGACGCACTACCTGGAGGAGGCCGACGCGATCGCCGACCGGGTGCTCGTCCTGCACCGGGGACGCCTGCTGGCCGACGGCACCGCCGCCGAGATCAAGGCCAAGGCGGGCGCACGGCGGATCGCCTTCGACCTGCAGACCTCGACCGGCGAGGTCGGCGAGGTCGGCGAGGCTGGCCAGGTCGGCCAGGTCGGCCAGGTCGGCCAGGTCGGCCAGGTCGGCCAGGTCAGCCAGGTCAGCGAGGCCGACGAGGCATCGCTGCGAGCGCTGCCCTTCCTCACCACCATCGACATCTCCGGCCACACGGTCCGCATCCAGTCGACCGATGCCGACGCGACCGTCCACGCGCTGTACGGCCTCGGCCTCTACCCCCGCAACCTCGAAGTCGCCGGGCTCGGTCTCGAGCAGGCCTTCGTCGCCATCACGACCGCCGAGGAGGCGAAGCAGAAGTGCTGAACACATTCGTTTCCCGGGGCCTCGTCAAGCTGGAGATCATCCGCGCCCTGCGCAACCGCAAGTTCCTGTTCTTCTCGGTGATCTACCCCTCGGCCCTGTTCCTGCTGATCGCGGGCAGCGCCGACAGCACGACCCAGGTGGGCGACACCGGCCTCACCCTGCCGACCTTCTACATGGTCTCCATGGCCTCCTTCGGCGCCCTGACCGCCGTACTGCTGGGCAACAGCGAGCGCATCGCGAAGGAGCGGGAGAGCGGCTGGGTACGGCAGTTGCGGCTGACCACGCTGCCGGGCCACGGCTATGTGCTCGCGAAGACAGCGAGCGCGGCCGTCATCAGCCTGCCCTCGATCGTGATCGTCTTCGTCGTCGCGGCGACCGTGAAGAACGTACGCCTCGACGCCTGGCAGTGGGTCGTCCTCACCCTCGCGATCTGGGTCGGCAGCCTGGTCTTCGCCGCGCTCGGGGTGGCCATCGGCTACCTCGCCACCGGGGACGCGGTCCGCCCGATCACGATGATCGTCTACTTCGGCCTTTCGATGCTCGGCGGTCTGTGGCTGCCGAGCACGACCTTCCCCGACTGGCTGCAGAGCATCGCGAACTGGCTGCCCACGCACGCGTACGCTGCCCTGGGGCAGTCCATCGAACTGGGCAACGCCCCGCACGCGAAGGACCTCGCCATCCTCGCCGTCTCCTTCGTCCTGTTCGCGGGCGGCGCGGCCTGGCTGTACCGGAAGGACACGCTGAAGGCGTGAGCGGCGTCGGCATCGGGCAGCGCCCGCAGAACCGCAAGCAGAAGCTGGTCAAGTCCCTGTGGACCGGCATCTGGCTCGTCTACCTGAGCGCGCCCGTCAGCGACCTGCTGCACGGCGGGCACAGCACCGGCGTCCGGATCCTCGGCTGGCTCGGCCTGGTCGCCTTCGTCTGCTGGTACATGATCCTGGTCTTCCGCACCGGCCGCGGCGAGACCAACGCCCTGGTGCTCGGCTCCCTCGCGGTCCTCGCCGCCCAGTCGGCGGTCCTGTCGCTCACCCTGGGCCGGGAGTGGCTCGTCCTCTTCGTGTACGTCGCGATCGCGTCCGGGGCGGCGCTCCCGCTGCGGTGGGCGCGCTGGAGCATCCCGGGCGCCGCCGCCCTGCTGACGGCGATCGCCCTTGCCGTCCCGGACGGCACGGCGTATCTGGGCGCGCTCCTCATCCCGGCGGTCCTCGGCGGGTTCGCGATGACCGGCGTGCGTGAACTCGTGCGCACGACCATCGCGCTGCGCGAGGCCCGCGCCACCGTCGCCCAGCTCGCCGCGAACGAGGAACGGCTGCGGCTCGCCCGTGACCTGCACGACCTGCTGGGGCACTCCCTGTCGCTGATCACGCTCAAGAGCGAGCTGGCCGGCCGCATGCTCCCCGACCACCCCGACAAGGCGGCCAAGGAGGTCGCCGACATCGAGAACGTCAGCCGCCAGGCCCTCGTCGACGTACGCGAGGCGGTCACCGGCTACCGTCGGGCCCGGCTGGCCGGTGAACTCGCGGGCACGAAGGTCGCGTTGACGGCGGCCGGCATCCTCGCGGACCTGCCCGTCGAGCCGGACCTCACCGGGGTCCCCGAGGAGAGCGAGTCCGCGGTGGCCTGGGCGCTGCGCGAGGCGGTCACCAATGTCGTACGGCACAGCGGGGCCCGGCGCTGCGTGGTGGGGCTCGTACGCCGCCAGACGCTGGACGGGCCGGTACTCGAAATGTCCGTGGAGGACGACGGGCCGGGGGGCTCGGGCGGCTCCGGCCATGTCCCCGGCAACGGTCTCATGGGACTGGCCGAACGCCTGGAGAAGGCGGGCGGGACCTTGGAGGCCGGGCGGGTACGGAACGGGTTCCTGCTGGTCGCGCGGGTGCCCACGGGCGAGCCGGGGGACGCGGCCGGCCGGCTCGACGGACCCGTAGGATCCGGGGCATGAGCCGAACGATCAAGGTCCTGCTCGCCGAGGACCAGTCGATGGTCCGCGAGGCACTCGCCGCCCTGCTGGGGCTCGAGCCGGACATCGAGGTCGTCGCCCAAGTGGCCCGTGGGGACGAGGTGTTGGCAGCGGCGCGAGAGCACGACGTGGACGTGGCGCTGCTCGACATCGAGATGCCGGGCAGGACGGGCATCGAGGCGGCAGCCGAGGTCCACCGTGCCCTTCCCGGCCTCAAGCTGGTGATCCTCACGACCTTCGGCCGCCCCGGCTATCTGCGCAGTGCCATGGAGGCCGGCGCCGCCGCCTTCCTGGTCAAGGACGCCCCGGCCGCCCAACTCGCCGAAGCGGTACGGAAGGTACTCGCCGGCGAGCGCGTCATCGACCCCACCCTGGCCGCCGCCGCCCTCGCCGAGGGCGCCAACCCGCTGACCGACCGCGAACGCGAGGTCCTCCGCGCGGCGGCCGACGGCTCCACCAACGCCGAACTGGCCCTCGCTCTCCACCTCTCCCAGGGCACCGTCCGCAACTACCTCTCCACGGCCATCCAGAAGCTGGCGGCCAGGAACAGGGCGGAAGCGGTACGGATCGCGAGGGAGAAGGGCTGGCTGTAGTGCCCCGTAGGGGCGCGGGGAACTGCGCGACCAGCCACAGCGAACCCGCAGTCGCACGACGGCGAAAGCTCCTACGGCGCTCGGGCGGCTCAGTTGAGCATGGCCCGCGCAGCATGCGCCTGCTGCCGCACACGGTCTGCCGCCGCTTCATCAACGGCAGCCACGACCTCCGCATAAGCGTCGAGCTCCCTCGCCCCACCGAGGAAGTCGCCACGCTGGACAAGAAGTTGAGCCCGCTCGTGGCGCAGCCGTGCGGGATGCGACGGCAGTGCCAAGGACAACTCGACGGCCCACAGGGCCACATCGGACCGCTCGGGCCGGGCGGCAGCCCACGCCCGGATGTTGTTCAGGATCCGCAGGACGACATCGAGCGGGTCGGCGGGAGTGAGCATCGCCGCTTCGAGCGGCGCCCCGGTCGCCCCCGCGACGAGCAGCTCCGCGTCGGAGCCGGTGAGTACGCGTCCGCCGTTGAAGGGGTCGGCGAGGACCTTCTGCTCGGGGGGCCCGAAGCCGACGACGAAGTGCCCGGGCAGGGCGACCCCGTACACGGGCGCCCCGGCCCGCCGGGCGACCTCCATCCACACCACGGAGAGCAGAATGGGCAGCCCGCGCCGCCGCCGCAGCACCTCGTGGAGCAGCGAGGAACCGAGCCGCTGGTAGTCCCCGGGCGAGCCCCGGAACTCGCAGCGTCCGCCGAGGAGTTCACCGAGCGCGGCGGCCCAGGACCGAGGCCCGCCGGGCTTGAACGGCAACAGCCCCGCCAGCCGGTCCAGCTCGACCTGCGCCGCGTCCATCCCGGCTTCGTCCAGGCCGCGGTCCGCCGCTGCCCCCACCAGCAGACACAGCACCGCCAGATCGGGCCGCTCGGCCCGTGCCTCCTCCCCGAACCGCCGCCGCACCTCGGCGGCCCGCTCCGGCTCCGGGGGATGAGGGGGACGCATAGCAGCCTCGTGCCCGTTCACGACGATCGATACCGGTCCCTGCGCCGCATACCGGCCTCGGCGAGGCGAGCCTTCGCTGAGTCGTCGAGCGCGGCGGGAACGCCGGGGCCAGTGAGGGCTGCGGGATCGACAGGAACACCGGAGGCGTCGGGATCGCCGGGGACCGAGGGAGCCGCGGGTCCGGTGGGGACCGGGGGAGTCGCGGGATCGGCGGGGACCGAGGGAGCCGCGGGATCGGTGGGGACCAGCGGGGCCACGGGGATGGCGGACCCCGGAGGGGCCACGGGGATGGCGGACACCGAGAGGGCCGCGAGGGCATCGGGCGTCCACCGATAGTGGTGATACGTGTGATGCGCCCCGAACCCCATACCCCCGTACAGCGCCCGCGCCCCCGCGTTGTCCGCCTCCACCTGGAGCCAGGCCGCCGAGGCGCCCTCGTCCAGGGCGCGGCGGCCCAGCGCGGCCATCACGGCCGTCGCGAGACCCTGGCGCCGGTACGCCGGGTCGACCTCGACGGCGGCGAAACCGGCCCACCGCCCGTCCACCACGCACCGCCCGATCGCGGCCGGAGCAGCACCCGCCGCCCCCGGCACCGTCGCGAACCACACCGAGGGCCCGCTCATCAGCACCTTCAGGGCCACCTCGCTCAGCCCCTTGCGCTGGTAGCGGTCCAGCCAGGCCGCGTCGGCCTCGCGGGAGAGCGCGACCCCGGGAGCCTCCCGGTCCCCGACCGGTGCGAGCGCTCCGACCCACAGCTCGGCCGTCACCTCACGTGCCCACCCGCGCGCCTCCAGCTCGGCGCACAGCAGCTCCTGCGTGCCCTCGGCCCCGGTGGCGGTCTGGACGTACGCGGGCAGGCCACGGGCGGCGTACCAGCCCCGTACGTACGTCAGCGCCTCGTCCAGCGGCAGGCCGGGGTCGCCGAGCGGCAGCACCGAGTTGGCGCGCCGGGTGAACCCGGAGGCCGCCCGCAGCTCCCAGTCACCGAGCCGCTCGCTCTCCACCGGCCGCCAGGCCCGCGCGGCGACCCGGACCAGCTCCTCGTACGAGGCCGCGGGACCCCGCCGCCGCGCCGGAGCAGTCGGCACCACCTTGGCCGCGACCAGCGAGGATTCCGAAATGCGGACGCGTTCGCCGGTGCGCCGTGTGATCGTCAACACACCGCCGTCCCATGATGTGAGAACACCCACCGTGTCGGTGAATTTCTCCCCGTGGGCGGCATCCGCGTACCGCCGCCGGACGGAGACGCGTTTGCCCACGTCAGCAGCGGTGATGCGAACCTCAAGGCGGCCGGACGCAGATATTTCCACAGGTCAGTTCACCCCTCCTGTTCGGATCAGGACCCAGAACGGAGATACTAGGTGCGGGCATCGACGACGCCGCGCTTCCGCGCGCCAGGCGGCGGAGCCTACGGAGGCCCGCCAGCGCCCTATCGAGGAGGAACGACAGCGTGACCTACGTCATCGCGCAGCCTTGTGTCGACGTCAAGGACAAGGCGTGCATCGAGGAGTGCCCGGTCGACTGCATCTACGAGGGCTCCCGGTCCTTGTACATCCACCCGGACGAATGCGTCGACTGCGGAGCCTGTGAGCCGGTGTGCCCGGTCGAGGCGATCTTCTACGAGGACGACACTCCCGAGGAGTGGAAGGACTATTACAAGGCGAACGTCGAGTTCTTCGACGAGCTCGGCTCGCCCGGCGGCGCCAGCAAGCTCGGCCTGATCGAGCGCGACCACCCCTTCGTCGCAGCGCTGCCGCCGCAGAACCAGTAAGCGGCCCGCACCCACGCGCCGCCTCGGTCCCGTACGGCCCGATCGCCTTGATCGCCGTACGGGACCGAGGCGTTTGCCGTACCGGTGAGCACAGCGGCTGCACGTGAGTGCAGTGAGTACCAGCGATACGTACGGGCCCCAGGTCGCCGTACGTATCAGAAAGTGAGCCCATCCCGTGTCCGCAGTCACCGACCGGCTTCCCGCCTTCCCCTGGGACAAGCTGGAGCCCTACAAGGCGACGGCCGCCGCTCACCCGGGCGGCATCGTCGACCTGTCCGTCGGCACGCCGGTCGACCCGGTGCCCGAGTTGATCCAGAAAGCTCTGGTCGCGGCCGCGGACTCGCCGGGGTATCCCACGGTCTGGGGCACCCCCGAGCTGCGCGACGCGCTCACGGGCTGGGTGGAACGCCGGCTCGGCGCACGGGACGTCACCCACCAGCACGTACTCCCGGTCGTCGGCTCCAAGGAACTGGTCGCCTGGCTCCCGACCCAGCTCGGCCTGGGCCCTGGGGACAAGGTGGCGTACCCGCGCCTCGCGTACCCGACGTACGAGGTCGGCGCACGCCTGGCCCAGGCGGACCACGTGGCGTACGACGACCCCACCGACCTGGACCCGACGGGCCTGAAGCTCCTCTGGCTGAACTCCCCGTCGAACCCGACGGGCCGCGTCCTGTCGAAGGCCGAGCTGACCCGGATCGTCGCTTGGGCCCGCGAGCACGACATCCTCGTCCTCTCCGACGAGTGCTACATCGAACTGGGCTGGGAGGCAGACCCGGTCTCGGTCCTCCACCCGGAGGTGTGCGGCGGCTCGTACGAGGGGATCGTCTCGGTCCACTCGCTCTCGAAGCGGTCCAACCTGGCCGGCTACCGCGCCGCGTTCCTCGCGGGCGACCCCGCCGTCCTGGGTGACCTCCTCCAGATCCGCAAGCACGGCGGCCTGATGACCTCCACGCCGACCCAGGCGGCTGTGATCGCCGCCCTGTCCGACGACACGCACGTCCGCGAACAGCGCGAGCGCTACGCAGCCCGCCGCAGGGCCCTGCGCGACGCCCTGCTGCGGCACGGCTTCCGCATCGAACACAGCGAGGCCAGCCTCTACCTCTGGGCCACCCGCGACGAGTCCTGCTGGACCACCGTCGCCCACCTCGCCGACCTCGGCATCCTCGTCGCCCCGGGCGACTTCTACGGCCCAGCGGGCGCCAACTTCGTACGAGTGGCCCTCACGGCGACGGACGAACGGGTGGCGGCAGCGGCGGACCGCTTGTCACGGTAGCCATGCGGCAGGCGCGCTCCCACAGGCACGCCGACGGGCAGCCGACCCGCCACCACCGACGTACGCTGCCGGGTCGCTGCCGGTGGCAGAGAGCTTGAGCCGCTACCGCTGTGGGCAGTCGTCCCGCAGGGCGGAGCGGGTGGGCACAGCCCACAGCGCCGGGTGCCGTGTCGGCAAGGCCCGGCCCCAACGGGGGCAAGCGAAACGGGGGTCCAGGGAAACAGCTTCCCTGGACCCCCGTCGCCGTTCGGACCCGGCGTCAGCCGAGCGGCAGCCCCTTCAGCGGCAGCTGCTCCGTGGGCAGTCCACCCTTGGTGACGCCGTCGGTCGGCAGTCCACCCTTGGTGACCGCGTCGGTCGGCAGGCCCTTGGTAACGGCGTCCGTCGGCAGCCCACCCCCCGCTGTCTTGGCGGTGTCACCGACCAGGCCGCCGGCCTGCCCCGCGGTGTCCCCGGCCACCTGCTGGGCGGCCGGCGTCGCCGTCTTGGCGACCTTGCCGCCGGCCTTGCCCGCGGCCGGCACTGTCTTCTTGACCGCGTCGCCGCCGGACTTGCCCGCGAGCCCGGTCACGTTCTGAGCCGCACCGTCGACCGTGTTGCCGACGCTCGCCCCGTCCAGGGCGGTCAGTCCGCCGAGGTTGGGGGTGGTCGGCAGTTCGGGGGCCGCGCTGGCGGAGCCGGCCGCACCGACCCCGGCAGCCGCTCCCGCTGCGACGAGCAGCGCGGCACGGGCGATCCGACGGGTCAGGGGGAGGGACATGATGCTCCTTAGACGGAAGAGAACGGTGAAATGTCCATCCAGGCCCGGCAGTTGACCGACTGGTTGTCGGCCGACCGTCGACCGACCGAAGGTGATCGTTCCGGACTCGGACGCAGTGATTACCGCTCGAAGCCCGCGAAGGTTGCGGTGGCCCGACGTAAAGAGTTGGTAATGCGTCGCATAATCATCTGCGGATAAAAGCGGGCAAAAAACACCCGGTCGGAAAGTCTGCCGAATCCTTACCGCCCTTTGTTTCCAAGGGATTCGGCGGAAACGACGGCGACCGCGCGAAAACCCGCGCCCATCGCCGTCGGCACTCGCTCGGGGTCCCCCCAAAGGGTGAGGACCCGTACTACTGCCCGGTGACGATTCGGACCTCGGCGGTGGAGGTCTCCGCGGCCGAGCCCCCGGTCGCGTCGGAGGTGCGCCAACTGCTGTCGGTGCTGCCGGCCGTCCACTCCCGCCCCGCGTACGAGACGCGGTCGATGTGCAGTACCGAGGAGTTGGCCACGGCCCAGTGCGCCAGCTCCCAGCCACGCTGCCGGACGGTGGCCGCGGTGGTGCTCCCCGAGGCCTCCGTGGACACCGGAAGGGTCACGGTCCCGCTCGCGGTGGTCCCCGAGGGGGAGGCTGAGGCGGTCGGCGGGGCCGAGGTCTCTCCGGCGCTCACATCCGCTCCGGCCTCCTGGAGCACATCGCGCCCGAAGTCGCGTACGAGCGCGGACCGCACCGCGTCCGGGCCGCCTGCCGTGGTGGACCCGGCGGGGCCCTGGCAGGTCAGGGTGGCTGCCGAGTGGCCGGTCAGAGCTGCTGCCAGCAGCGTGGCGTCCGGCTCGTGCTTCGCGTACGCGTCCGGATAGGCGCTGCGCTGCACGCGCTGCGCGGCAACGGTGAGCGGGAGCTGCGCATAGTCGTCGACCTTGGCCAGGTGCTCGTAGAAGATGTCCGCCGCGTACGTCGGGTCCATGATCTCCGCCGTCGTCCCCCAGCCCTGCGAGGGCCGCTGCTGGAAGAGGCCGAGCGAGTCCCGGTCGCCGTGCTCGATGTTGCGCAGTCCCGACTCCTGGAGGGCGGTCGCGAGGGCGATGGTCACGGCCCGCTCGGGCATGTCGCGGTTGGTGCCGACCGCCGAGATCGTCGCCGCGTTCACCGCCTGCTCCGGCGTGAACTCGTACGACTTGCCATCGCTCTTGCCCGAGACGACCGTGCAGCGGGGAACGCCCGGCCCCCCGGTGAGGTACTGCACGGTGAGATAGGCGGCAAGCGCGAGCAGGACCACGACGGCCCCTCCGAAACGGAGGAGGCGGCCGCGCCGGACGGGGGTGGGGGACGGCTCTGACACGTCGTACAAGGTACTGGAGGTCACTGTCGGAGACGTGTGGGGCTGTGGATAACTGGGTTGGAGCGGGTGCAGCCCGGAGCGTTAGGGTCGGCGGCATGGCCGATACCCCCCTTGACCTCACGCTGGACGCCGCCGGGCTGACGGCGCAGCTCGTCGACCTCCCCTCGGAGAGCGGCAGCGAGAAGCCCCTCGCGGACGCCGTCGAGACCGCGCTGCGCGCCCTGCCGCATCTGACGGTCGACCGGTACGGCAACAACGTCGTCGCACGGACGAATCTGGGCCGAGCCGAGCGCGTCGTCCTCGCCGGCCACATCGACACGGTCCCCATCGCGGACAACGTCCCCTCCCGGCTCGACGAGGACGGCGTGCTGTGGGGCTGTGGCACCTGCGACATGAAGTCCGGGGTGGCGGTCCAACTGCGCATCGCGGCCACGGTGCCCGCCCCCAACCGCGACCTCACCTTCGTCTTCTACGACAACGAAGAGGTCGCCGCACACCTGAACGGTCTGAAGCATGTGGCCGAAGCCCATCCCGACTGGCTGGAGGGCGACTTCGCGATCCTCCTGGAGCCGACGGACGGGCAGGTGGAGGGCGGCTGCCAGGGCACTCTCCGGGTGTTTCTGAAGTTCAAGGGGGAGCGGGCGCACTCCGCGCGCGCGTGGATGGGCTCGAACGCGATCCACGCGGCGGCGCCTGCCCTGGCCAGGCTGGCCGCGTACGAGCCGCGTACGCCGGTCGTGGACGGGCTGCGCTTCCACGAGGGGCTCAACGTCGTCCGCGTCGAGGGCGGTGTCGCCACCAACGTCATCCCCGACGCCTGCACCCTGGTCGTCAACTTCCGCTACGCGCCCGACCGCAGCGAGGCCGAGGCGGAGGCCTTCGTCCGCGACTACTTCGCGGACTGCGGCGTCGACGAGTTCATCGTCGACGACCACACCGGCGGAGCTCGCCCCGGCCTCACCCACCCGGCAGCAGCGGCCTTCATGGCGGCCGTCGGCGGTGAGGCCCGCCCCAAGTTCGGCTGGACCGATGTCGCACGCTTCAGCGCGCTCGGGGTGCCCGCGGTGAACTACGGCCCCGGCGCCCAGCTGCTGGCCCACAAGGTGGACGAGCGCGTCAAGGCCTCCGCCATCCCGGAGGCCGAGGAGCGGCTGCGGGCCTGGCTGACGGCTTGAGAAGGGCCTGAGAGGGGCCTGCACGGGGCCTGGAGACGCGGCTGAGCTGTGCTGGTGTCCGGCGGACATGCTCGCGTCCCCCCTCCGTAACCGGCGTAGATCTACGCTGGGGTGGAACTACCGCAAGCGGAGGGAGCGCACATGGCTACTGGCAACCCCGAGGGCAAGAAGCGGCCACCGGAGGAGCAGCGGCTGGGACCGGTGCTGCGCAGGCGGGGTCAGGTGCAGGCGAGCACCACGGACCAGCGCCTCCTGGACGCGGGCGGGCCGTCGGACTGGGTGCACACCGACCCCTGGCGGGTGCTCCGCATCCAGTCGGAGTTCATCGAGGGCTTCGGCACACTGGCCGAACTCCCGCCCGCGATCAGCGTGTTCGGATCCGCCCGTACGAAGGCGGACTCGTCCGAGTACGAGGCGGGAGTGGCGCTCGGTCGCGGTCTCGTCGAGGCTGGCTTCGCCGTGATCACGGGCGGTGGGCCCGGCGCCATGGAAGCCGCCAACAAGGGCGCCTGCGAGGCCAAGGGCATCTCCGTCGGTCTCGGCATCGAGCTGCCCTTCGAGCAGGGCCTCAACCAGTACGTCGACATCGGCCTCAACTTCCGGTACTTCTTCGTCCGCAAGATGATGTTCGTCAAGTACGCGCAGGGCTTCGTGGTCCTCCCCGGTGGACTCGGCACCCTGGACGAGCTCTTCGAGGCGCTGACTTTGGTGCAGACCCAGAAGGTCACCCGCTTCCCCATCGTCCTCTTCGGCACGGAGTACTGGGGCGGCCTGGTCGACTGGCTCAAGAACACCCTCATCGCCCAGGGCAAGGCCTCGGAGAAGGACCTGCTGCTGTTCCATCTGACGGACGACGTGGACGAGGCGGTGTCGCTGGTGTCGAAGGAGGCGGGGCGGTAGCCGAATCCAGCCCGTCCGGCGTTTGAGGACGAGCGGACGAGCGCGTTCAGCGCGATTGCGGGGGTCTGGGGGCGGCAGCCCCCAGATACGGGGCGAGTAGGGGCGGAGGAGGGGGCGAAAACCGCCTCTACGCCAGCCCCCGCCGAGCCACGGCCGGTGCCCGATGCCCCGCAATCGACGCCACCATGTCCAGCACCTGGCGGGTCTCCGCGACCTCGTGGACGCGGTACACCTGCGCCCCCAGCCACGCCGAGACGGCGGTCGTCGCCAGCGTCCCCACCACCCGCTCCTTCACCGGCTTGTCCAGCGTCTCGCCCACGAAGTCCTTGTTGGAGAGGGAGACGAGGACGGGCCACCCGGTGGACACCATCTCGCCGAGCCGCCGCGTCGCCTCCAGACTGTGCCGAGTGTTCTTCCCGAAGTCGTGCCCGGGGTCGATCATCACGGACTCCCGGGGCACGCCCAGCGACACCGCCCGCTCGGCCAGCCCGAGGGTCACCCGGAGAATGTCGGCCATGACGTCGTCGTACGCGATCCGATGCGGACGCGTACGCGGCTCGGCACCCCCGGCGTGGGTGCACACCAACCCCACCCGGTACCGCGCGGCCACCTCGGCCAGCCCCGGGTCAACCCCGCCCCACGCGTCGTTGAGCAGATCCGCCCCGACCTCGCAGACCGCCTCGGCGACCTCGTGCCGCCAGGTGTCGACGCTGATGATCACGTCGGGGAAACGCTGCCGCACCTCGGCGACGAACCCGACCGTGCGACGCGCCTCCTCTTCGGCGGTCACCTCTTCTCCCGGCCCCGCCTTGACCCCGCCGATGTCGATGATCGCAGCGCCCTCGGACACGGCCTGTTCCACTCTGGCGAGCGCGGGCTCGTCGCGGAACGTGGACCCTTGGTCGTAGAAGGAGTCGGGGGTCCGGTTGACGATGGCCATGATCACCGGCTCGTGCGGGTCGAATTCGTGCCTGCCCAGCCTGAGCATCCCCTGTGACCTCTCCCAGTAAGTCCCGCTGATAAGCCGCCTGCGACCTTAACTGTCAGACTCGCATGGCACGATCGGACCCGACACTGTCAGCATCAGCACCAACCGCTTCAGCAGAGTCCGCTTCAGCACAGTCCGCTGCAGCGCTATCCACGCCGGCGCGCCCGCGTCGGCACCAGAGCGTGGGGACCTCAGCGATGTTCATGTTCTTGTTCCTGGTCGTCGCGCTCGCCGTCGTGGTCGCCGCGGTGACGGTGGCCGTGGTGGGCGGCGGCGAGAGCGCGCCCCTCCCCGAGGCAGGGCCTGAGCGGCTGGTGGACCCGTTTCCGCCGGACCGCCCCCTGAATCGGGAGGATGTCGAGATCCTGCGCTTCCCCGTCGCCGTACGTGGCTACCGCATGGCGGACGTCGATGACGCCCTCGGTCGCCTCGGCGCCGAGATCGGCGAGCGGGACGCCCGGATCGCCGACCTGGAGGCGGCACTCGAAGGTGCCATGTCGGCTTCGGCCACCTCCACCTCGCTGCGGAAGCCCGCCGAGGAGGACCATCAGTGACCGAGGCACTCGCGGGCCAGGACGGCGCGCTGCGCTGCCCCTGGGCGCTGTCGACCGAGGACTACGTGGCGTACCACGACGAGGAGTGGGGCCGCCCGGTCCACGGCGACGACGTGCTGTACGAGCGGCTGTGCCTGGAGGCCTTCCAGTCAGGCCTCTCCTGGATCACGATCCTTCGGCGCCGTGAGGGGTTCCGCGCCGCCTTCGCCGGCTTCGAGATCGCCAAGGTGGCGACTTTCACCGACGCGGACAAGGAGCGCCTGCTCCTTGACCCGGGCATCATCCGCAACCGCGCCAAGATCGAGGCGACGGTCGCCAACGCCCGCGTGCTGGCCGACTGGGCACCGGGTGAGCTGGACGAGCTGATCTGGTCCTTCGCCCCAGCCCTGGCCACCCGCCCGGTCCCGAAGAGGCTCGCCGAGGTGCCGGCCGTCACCGACGAGTCGACCGCCCTCTCCAAGGCCCTCAAGAAGCGCGGCATCCGCTTCGTCGGCCCGACGACGGCGTACGCCCTGATGCAGGCATGCGGCCTGGTCGACGACCACTTGGCGGATTGCGCGTTCAGGAGCGCCCCGTAGGGGAGCGGGCCGCCACATCATGCGGCTCCGCTTCGTGGGCGCGACCAGCCACACCCGGCCCGCAGTTCCCCGTCGAACCGTCGACGCCGAACCGTCACCGCCCCAGGTACTTCGGCTTCTCCTTGTTCACGAACGCCTGCACAGCGATCATGTGGTCCTCCGACTCGCCCGCCCGGGTCTGGAGCTCGTCCTCCTTCTCCAAGGACTCCTCCAGCGAGTGGGACAGGGCGTAGGCGAGGGACTCCTTCAGCGCGGCGTACGCGAGGGTCGGCCCCTCGGCCAGCGCGCGGGCGACCTTCTCCGCCTCGGTGCGCAACTCGCCCGAGGGCACGAGCCGGTTTGCGATCCCCAGGTCGAAGGCTTCCTGGGCCGTGATGCTGCGCGGGAAGAGCAGCAGATCGGCGGCGCGGCTCGGGCCGATGACCCGCGGCAGCGTCCAGGAGATGCCGGAGTCGGCGGTCAGTGCGACCCCGGCGAAGGACGTGTTGAAGGAGGCGGTATCGGCCACGACGCGGTAGTCCGCGGCGAGCGCGAAACCGAATCCCGCCCCGGCCGCGACGCCGTTCACGGCGGCCACCACCGGCTTCGCCGCGCCGGTCAGCGCGCGCACGATCGGGTTGTAGTGGTCATTCACGGTGCTCATGACGCCCTTGCCCGCGCCCGACTCTCGTGGCGCGAGCAGCCCGCCCACGTGCTCCTTGAGGTCCTGGCCCACGCAGAACGCCCGGTCACCGGCGGCTGTGAGCAGCACGGCCCGTACGGAGGCATCGGACGCGGCGGCCTGTGCCGCGTCCCGGAAGGCGACCTTGAGCTCGGTGTTCAACGCGTTCATCGCCTCGGGGCGGTTCAGCGTGATCGTCGCGAGTCCGTCGCTCACCTCGTAGAGCACGGTGTCGGCCATGGTGGGTTCCCCTCCGGTGTCGCGGCTCCGTCGTACCTGCCTACTCGCCGGTACGCCTGCTTCCGAGGACAGCATGACGGAGATCACCGACAGCGGAGCCGTTCGGACATGTGACCTGCGTCAAAGAATTCGTGGCGCCGGAAGCTCATGCGACGGCGCAGTATCGCAGTCACATCGCCGAATTGAGTGGTTTTGCTCAAGCGCGTTGCGCAAGCGATGCCGACTGATGTTGGTCATCGGGTCCTGAGATGCGGGATAATGGCCTGGAAGCAATGTGTTCGATGCCGGTGACGCGTGTCCTATGAGGGGACGGGCGTGCCCTTCTAAGGGGCCGTCGGCGACGATGAGCTGGTTTCAGGAAGGGGAACGAGCATGGCGGCCATGAAGCCGCGGACGGGCGATGGCCCGCTCGAGGTGACCAAGGAGGGGCGGGGCATCGTCATGCGCGTTCCGCTCGAAGGCGGCGGTCGGCTCGTCGTCGAGCTGACCCCTGACGAGGCCGACGCTCTTGGCGACGCCCTCAAGAAGGTCGTCGGCTGACGCGGGACGCGACCATACCCTTTCAGCTGCCCCGGCATCGTAAGCGGTGCCGGGGCAGCTGTTTCGAGGGGTGCGTCGAGGCGTGCTCCGAGGGGTGCGACATTGATGAAACCCCTGGTCAACGGGTGCTGGCCAAGAGCCATGGTCAGCGCTTGACCGCGCACAGCAGGCCGTCGCCCACCGGCAGCAGCGAGGGGATCAGATCCTGGCTCTCGCGCACGGCGCGCAGCAGTTCCCGCAGCCGCCCGACCTCCGCGGGCTGCGGTCCCGAGTCCACCGTGCGGCCGTCCGCGAAGACGCCTTCGAAGACGACGAGCCCGCCCGGACGCAACAGGCGCAACGATTCAGCGAAGTAGTCCAGGCACTCCAGACGGTCGCCGTCGCAGAACACGAGGTCGTATCCGGCGTCCGCGAGCCGGGGCAGAACGTCGAGTGCGCGGCCCGGGATGAAGCGGGCGCGGTTGCTCGCGAAGCCGGCGGCTCGAAAGGCCTGGCGGGCGAACTGCTGGCGCTCCGGCTCGGGATCCACCGTGGTCAGTACCCCGTCCGGCCGCATGCCGTTGAGCAGATGGATTCCGGACACCCCCGTCCCGGTCCCGATCTCCGCCACCGCTTTGGCGCCCACCGTGGCGGCGAGCAACCGCAGCGCGGCGCCGGTACCGGGCGACACCGAGCGCAGCCCTGCGTCCTGGGCCCGGTCCCGGGCCCAGAGCACCGCTTCGTCCTCGGCGGCAAAGGCGTCGGCGAACGCCGCCCAGCTTGGCTGCCGGTTGCCGGTAATGACGCTCTCCTGTCCCCGTAGATGCCTGGCCGTGACTGTATCCGTTGGCGCCGGGAACCCGCAGATGGGACCAGGCGTTTAGAGGGGTGGGGAAACGCACTGGGGGAAGCGCATGGATCAGGACACCGAGCAAGTGCTGACGCGGCGATATGAGCGCGTATCACAATCTCGTAAAACCGCTTATCCGGAGCTAACGGGCGAGGTGGCTATGGTAGGGGCTCCGCTGGACACCACCAGAGCCGACAGGGGAGGTGCGGCTGCGCCTGTGGATCGGGGAGGAGTGCTGCGGCGCTTTCTCAGGTCGGCGGGTGAGCCGAAATCCGTGACCAACACCGCTGACCGTTTCCACAGTGCCGACTCCGGGCAGACCGCGACGTTCTCCACCGACGCGGAGTCGCAGGCGTGGACTCCGCCCACCTGGGAGGAGATCGTCAGCACGCACAGCGGCCGGGTGTACCGGCTCGCCTACCGCCTGACGGGCAACCAGCACGACGCCGAGGACCTGACACAAGAGGTCTTCGTCCGTGTCTTCCGCTCCCTGTCGACCTACACGCCCGGCACCTTCGAGGGCTGGCTGCACCGCATCACCACGAATCTCTTCCTCGACATGGTGCGCCGCAAGCAGCGCATCCGCTTCGACGCCCTCGGCGACGACGCGGCCGAGCGTCTGCCCAGCCGTGAGCCGTCCCCGCAGCAGGTCTTCAACGACGCGCACTTCGACGCGGACGTCCAGCAGGCGCTGGACACCCTCGCGCCCGAGTTCCGCGCCGCGGTAGTCCTCTGTGACATCGAGGGACTGTCGTACGAGGAGATCGCCGCGACCCTGGGCGTCAAGCTCGGCACGGTCCGCAGCCGGATCCACCGTGGCCGCTCGCAGCTGCGCAAGGCCCTCTCGCACAGGTCTCCCGAGGCACGTGCCGAGCGCCGCGGCTTCGCGGTGACCGGTGTGCCCGTGCTGGGGGGAGGGGGCGCGTCCGCGTGAGTGGATCACGTCCTACACCTGCTGAGCAGCACCTGGGAGACCGGCTGTCCGCCCTCGTGGACGGAGAGCTCGGTCATGAGTCGCGCGAGCGCGTCCTGGCCCACCTCGCCACCTGTGCGAAGTGCAAGGCCGAGGCGGCAGCCCAGCGCCGACTGAAGAACGTGTTCGCGGAGATGGCCCCGCCACCGCCCTCCGAGAGCTTCCTGGCCCGTCTCCAGGGGCTCCCCGGCGGAGGTGACTCCAGCGGAAGCACCGGCTCGCCGCTGGGTGGGGGAGCCTTCGGCGGAAGAATCCCCGGCGGCTCCGGCGACACCGGCATCTTCGGAGTGAGGGGTGAGCCCTTCGGCTACGTCCCTTCCGAACGTCACGCCGACGTGCTGCCTCCCTCTCAGGGACGCGGCTTCCGTATCCATGACGTCAGCCGTCACGAGGCTGAGCGGTCGGCCTCGCGCGGGCGGCGCTTCGCCTTCGCCGCGGCGGGCGCCGTGTCGCTGGCCGCGGTCGCGCTCGGCGGGGTGTCGACCGGGACCACCGCTGACACCACGGCCGCGCGGGGCGAGTCCGGTACGGGAAGCAACGTCACGCCCACGCGTACGCAGGGCGCAGGAGCTTCGACGGCTCCTGAGTCACAGCGGCGCCGGTCCGTGGGTCCGCTGCTCGCGCAGGACGAGCGGACGCTCGGCCAGAACACGGGGGCGCCCGCCGAGGTGTCGGCGCCGCTGCTGCCCGGAGTCCCCGCTCCGGCCGGCCGTGCCCCGGAGGTCATGCACGCGTTGACGGCTCCCGTGGTCGCGGGTGCCGCAGTGATGTCCCCGCTCATACGTCCGTTCACCGAGGTCGACCCAGTCGCGCTGACCTCATGGTCCACGGCGCCGGACATCACGACTCCGGGCCTGCTCGCGGCCCCCGGGCCTCTCCCGTCCCCCTCCTCCTCCTCCGCGGCCCCTTCCGCCCCCTCCTCCGGCCGCATCCGCTGACCCGCCCTCTGCGCGGCGGCCCGTGAACCTGGTTGAATCCGGAGTGGGCCGCGTTCGCAGGAGGGATCCCGGGCGCGGAGTCGACAATCTGCGGCAACCGTCGGCGAGTTGTGCCCGGGGGCCAGGTGTGGGGAGAGCATGAACGAGGGGAAGCCCACGAAGGCGAAGTGGTGGAGCCGGCCCCGGCCGCCGGTCGCCCCGGGAACTGACGAGGCGGGCCCGTCCGAGGGAGTACGGATACCCGTCGACCGTCCGGAGCCCCTCCACGACCCCGCCCCCCACAGCACCCCGCCCTACGGCGAACCAGGCCCCTGGGCGTCCGCGCCGCCCGTCCAGCACCCCGCGGCCACGCCCGCGCACGGCATCCACGTCCCAGCGGCGTTCCCGGCGCTCCCAGCGACTCCGCCTCCCCCTCCGCCGACACCGGCTCACGGCACGTATGAACCCCCGGCCTCGGCCCCCTGGCAGAACTACGACCCTTGGGCCGCCCGCGGCCCCCTCCAGCAGAACGGCGCGGCCGTCGCCACGAAAGCCCAGCAGCGCACGCGTACGAAGAAGGCCCTGGTCGCCGGGGCCGTGCTGATCGCGCTCGTCTCCGGAGGCGTCGGAGGCGTCGTCGGCGTGTACCTGGAGCGGAACGGCGGGGTGAGTGACGTAGAGCTGCCGCAGGCCGGGAAGGAGGCGCCCGGACGCGCCCCGGACAGCGTGGCCGGGATCGCCGCGCAGGCGCTGCCCAGCGTCGTCACCCTGCATGTGAGCGGGGACGAACAGGAGGGCACCGGCACCGGGTTCGTGCTCGACGGCCAGGGAAACATCCTCACCAACAACCACGTGGTCGAACCGGCCGCCGACGGCGGCGACATATCCGTGACCTTCAGCAGCGGCGACACCGCCAAGGCCAAGGTCGTGGGGCGCGACAGCGGATACGACCTCGCCGTCGTCCGGGTGTCCGGCGTCGGCGGCCTGGACCCCATGCCGCTGGGCAACTCCGACAACGTCCAGGTCGGCGACCCGGTCGTCGCCATCGGCGCGCCCTTCGACCTCGCCAACACCGTCACCTCCGGCATCATCAGCGCCACGGAGCGGCCCATCACGGCGGGCGGGGAGAGCGGTGACGGCAGCGACGTCTCGTACGTGGACGCACTGCAGACCGACGCTCCGATCAACCCCGGCAACTCCGGCGGCCCCCTCCTCGACTCCCGGGCCCGGGTCATCGGCATCAACAGCGCCATCCGCTCCGCGGACAACGGCTCCGGCCTGGAGAGCGGTCAGGCTGGCTCGATCGGGCTCGGTTTCGCCATCCCCATCAACCAGGGCAAGCGCGTCGCCGAGGAGATCATCAACACCGGCAGGGCGACCCACCCCGTGATCGGTGTCACGCTCGACATGGAGTACGCGGGCGACGGCGCCAAGGTCGGGACGCAGGGCGGCGATGGCGGTCCGGCGGTCACGGCGGGCGGCCCGGGTGCCCGGGCGGGCATCAAGTCGGGCGACATCATCACCGAGGTCGACGGTCGGCGCGTGCACTCCGGCGAGGAGCTCATCGTGCGGGTCCGGGCGCACCGTCCCGGCGACACCCTGCGGCTGACCCTCCTGCGTGGCGGTACGGAGGAACAGCTCACCCTGGTCCTGGGTTCGGCCGACAGTGACTGACGGGAACCTCGCCGAAAGACGGCGGAGGTCCGCCCTGAACGGCAAACATCGCGGAAAACCCGGCGTGTACATGAACCCACAAGCCCCGGGACAGTTCCGGACGGACGGGATGGCCGGGTACCGTGGACACGGCCCGGACCACGGAAGAACCGCCGAGGGCCCGAGGACCGAGGACATCGCAAGGAGCTTCAGGTGTTCAATGACATAGGACCGCTCGAGCTGGTGGCGCTCGTTGTCCTCGCCGTGCTCGTCTTCGGTCCGGACAAGCTCCCGAAGATGATCCAGGACGTCACCCGCACCATTCGAAAGATCCGCGAGTTCTCGGAGAGCGCGAAGGCGGACATCCGCCAGGAACTCGGCCCGGAGTTCAAGGACTTCGAGTTCGAGGACCTCAACCCCAAGACGTTCATCCGCAAGCAGCTCGACAACGACGAGCTGGGGCTCAAGGAAATCCGCAACGGCTTCGACCTGAAGAAGGAGATGGCCGAGGTCACGGACGCGGTGCACGGCCGTGAGCCCGAAGCGTCCGCCGGCTCGGCCGGCCCTTCAGGTGGCTCCGTCGACATGACGAAGAAGCGCGAGAAGCTCGACCTCGCCAAGGACGAGCGCCCGCCTTTCGACTCGGACGCCACCTGAGCCGTACGGACACATCCCGAGCCGTGGACGGCCTTCGCCGTACGTGACCTGAGTCTCACACGGCCCCAAAACGTCCCCACGCGCCGGGCGCTTTCCCGGCTGCTCGGAGTGGTGTGGCTATGCTGCCCAGTTGTTGTGCGGACCGAAAGGACCCCCGAGGGGGGTGGGCCCACCGGTCCGACGAGAGCTAGGAGGCGTCCGGCAGATGGAGACGACAAGTCGGGTAGGCGCGCAGGCGCCGGCCGCGGAGGGCGGACAACAGGTCCCCTCCGCCCGGCGTACGGTCGACGGTTACCTGCTGGCGCCCTTCCCGTGGTACGGCCTCGACGAGGCCTTCACGGGACCGCGCTGGCTGATGCAGGTCGGTACCTCGGCGGACGGTGCCGTCGAGCACGGTTCGATCGGACACGGCGAAGAGCCCACCGTGCGTGGCGAGACGACCGAGGACAAGGAGCGCTTCGCGGTCGTGGTGACGGTCGCGGCCAGCCCCGTACGCCGCAGCGCGGACGGTACGGGTCTGCTGGAGGCCACTTCGGTCTCCTCCGCGGCCTGGCTCGCGGGAGTGGGGCTGCTGTCCTTCACCTGGCCCGGCCAGATGGACCACACTCTGCGGGACGACTGGCTGGACCAGCAGACGGAGACGGCGTGGGTCCTGGCCGACGACCTGAGCGGCTCCGAGTGGTCCTCCCTGTCCCTCCCCGTGGACGGCGTACCCACGCCCTTCCACTACCGCGAGTCCGAGTTCGGCTGGGTCCTCGCGGGTTCCACCCAGGAGGGCGTCCACGTGGGCGCGTACGGACGGGGCATGAGCGCCTACGGGCTGGGCTTCTCGATGATCAAGGACATCGGCGCGTACGCCTAAGCGGCGGGCATACGGGGAGGGGGGCGCCGTCAGTCAAGACGGCGCCCCCCTCTTTGCCTGGAGCATTTTTGCCTGCGGGTGCGTCGTGGTTGCTCGCGCAGTTCCCCGCGCCCCTAAAAAGGGGCGCCTCCAGTCACGTACTCAGAATTTGTTCCTCGGTGTGATGCCCAGCGACATGCCCGAAAGACCGCGTGCCCGGCCGCCCAGCTTGCCTGCGATGGCACGCAGCGCGGCGCCCGCCGGGGAGTCCGGGTCGGTCAGGACGACGGGCTTGCCCTCGTCGCCGCCCTCGCGGAGGCGGACGTCGATCGGGATGCTGCCGAGAACCGGGACGGTGGCGCCGGTGGTGCGGGTCAGGCCCTCGGCGACGGACTGGCCGCCGCCGCTGCCGAAGACGTCGACCATCTCGCCGCAGTGCGGACACGGCAGACCCGACATGTTCTCGACGACGCCGACGATCTTCTGGTGGGTCTGCACGGCGATGGAGCCCGCGCGCTCGGCGACCTCGGCGGCGGCCTGCTGAGGCGTCGTCACGACGAGGATCTCGGCGTTCGGGACGAGCTGCGCGACCGAGATCGCGATGTCGCCGGTGCCCGGCGGGAGGTCGAGGAGCAGCACGTCCAGGTCGCCCCAGAAGACGTCCGCCAGGAACTGCTGGAGGGCGCGGTGGAGCATCGGGCCGCGCCATACGACGGGCGTGTTGCCGGGCGTGAACATGCCGATCGAGATGACCTTCACGCCGTGCGCCGACGGCGGCATGATCATGTTCTCGACCTGGGTCGGCTTCCCGTCGGCGCCGAGCATGCGGGGCACGGAGTGGCCGTAGATGTCGGCGTCCACGACACCGACCTTGAGGCCGTCGGCCGCCATCGCGGCAGCCAGGTTCACCGTCACCGAGGACTTGCCGACGCCGCCCTTGCCGGAGGCCACCGCGTACACGCGCGTGAGCGAGCCCGGCTGGGCGAAGGGGACCTCGCGCTCGGCCGTCCCGCCGCGCAGCGCGGCCGCGAGCTCGCGGCGCTGTTCGTCGCCCATCACGTCCAGGGTCACGTCGACGTGCGTGACGCCCGCGACCGCCGCGACCGCCGCCGTCACACTGTCCGTGATGGTCTGGCGCATCGGGCAGCCGGAGACAGTCAGATAGACAGTGACCGCGACCGCACCATCCGCACCGATCTCAACCGATTTGACCATCCCCAGTTCGGTGATGGGTCGTTGGATCTCGGGGTCGTTCACCGTCGCCAGTGCTTCGCGCACCGCGTCTTCCGTAGCCACCATGCTGTCGATGGTACGGGGCTCCCCATGTCCCCAGGAAAGCCCCGTCACAGGTCGTCTGTGTCACGTCCCCGAGGCCGCTCGGACGGGAAGACGACGCGGCCGTCCGGACGCCGATCCTCCAGTTCCCTGATCAGGTCCTGGAGCTCGGAACGGATCCAGTCCCGGGTGGCGACCTCGCCGAGGCCCACGCGCAGCGAGGCGATCTCGCGGGTGAGGTACTCGGTGTCCGCGATCGACCGCTCGTTCTGCTTGCGGTCCTGTTCGAGGTTGACCCGGTCGCGGTCGTCCTGCCGGTTCTGCGCGAGCAGGATCAGCGGGGCGGCGTAGGAGGCCTGGAGCGACAGCATCAGGGTCAGGAAGATGAACGGGTAGTTGTCGAAGCGCAGGTCCCGGGGCGCGAAGACGTTCCACAGCACCCAGACGACCACGACGACGGTCATCCAGACGATGAACCGCCCGGTGCCCAGGAAGCGCGCGATCCGCTCCGAGAACCGCCCGAACGCCTCCGGGTCCCACTCCGGCAGCAGTCTGCGGCGCGTCGGCTTCGGCTGGTCGAGCCGGTTGCGCGGCCGGGGGGCCGCGGTCGCCCCCAGGACGGCGCGCTCACGCGTCTCGCGTTCAGGCGCCATCGGCCACCCCCTCGTCCTCGTCGAGGTGGAACTCCGTCTCGCGCCAGTCCTCGGGCAGCATGTGGTCCAGTACGTCGTCCACGGTCACCGCGCCGAGCAGCGAGCCGCTCTCGTCGACGACGGGCGCCGCGACCATGTCGTACGTCGCGAAGAACCCGGCGACGACGGGCAGCGCGTCGTCCGGGGAGAGGGGCTGCAGATCGTCGTCGAGAATCGAGCTGACCAGGGTGTACGGCGGGTCGCGCAGGAGCCGCTGGAAGTGCGCGGTGCCCAGGTACTTGCCCGTGGGTGTCTCGTCCGGCGCGCGGCACACGTACACCTGGGCGGCGAGCGAGGGGGAGAGGTCGGGGCTGCGGACCCGGGCGAGTGCCTCGGCGATCGTCGCGTCGGGCCGCAGAATGATGGGCTCGGTCGTCATCAGACCGCCGGCGGTCCGCTCCTCGTAGGCCATCAGCCGCCGTACGTCGGCCGCGTCGCCGGGCCGCATCAGTTTCAGCAGCCGCTCCACGTCGTCCTCGGGGAGTTCGGCGAGCAGGTCGGCGGCGTCGTCCGGGGCCATCGCCTCCAGTACGTCGGCCGCGCGTTCCTCCTTGAGCTTGCCGAGGATCTCGATCTGGTCGTCCTCGGGGAGCTGTTCGAGCACGTCGGCGAGGCGGTCGTCGTCCAGCGCCGCGGCCACCTCGCCGCGCCGTTTCGGCGACAGGTGGTGCATGACGTTCGCGAGGTCCGCCGGGCGCAGCTGCTCGAAGGTGGCGAGGAGGCTCTCGGCGCCCTGTCCCTCCTCGTCCAGTGAGAACCCGGTGAGGGCGGACCACTCGACGGTCAGGGTCACCCCCTTGGTGCGCCTGAACGCCCCGCTGCGGCCCTTGCGGACGAAGACCCGGTCGATCTCCCAGTCCCGTCGCGCCGGAAGCTGCTGGACGGACACGTCGAGCACGGTCACCTCCTCGCCCGTCTCGACGAGCGTGAGGCGCCGGTCGAGCAGTTCGCCGAACACCAGCCGCTCGGTGGGCCGCTGTTCGAAGCGGCGCACGTTGAGGACTCCGGTGGTGATGACCTGGCCGCTCTCGATGCCGGTCACCCGGGTCATGGGCAGGAAGATGCGGCGGCGCGTGGACAGTTCGACGACCAGGCCGAGGATCCGGGGCGGCCGTCGCGCGACACGCAGTATGGCGACCAGGTCACGCACGCGGCCCACCTGGTCGCCGTTCGGGTCGAAGACGGCGACGCCGGCGAGGTGCGAGACGAAGATCCGGGGGGCGCCTGCGACCATGCGCGCGCCTCCTGTTCCTGCCGTATTGTCCGCTCGGGTGGGCTTCAGGCTAGCCCGTCCCGGTCGGATACGCCCTGGTGGGCGGTCCGGACGGACCCCTTCCGTCGGGCCGGGGAAGCACCGGTACGCTGCCGTACGCCGCCGCCGGACCCCCGCTCGAAAGGCGCCCCACCTGTGACTGCAATTCTCCAGGGCCGTACCCACAGGACCGCACTGGTGAGCGCGATGTGCGCACTGGTCGTGACGGGGACAGGACTGACGGGGTGCAGCAGTGAGGACCCGGACGCGGGCACGAACGGAGTGGGCAAGCTGACCGCCGCCCAGATCCAGACGAAGACCAAACAGGCGGCCGAGGCCGCGAAGACGGTACGGCTCTCCGGAACCGTCGTGACCAACGGGACCACCTACACCCTCGACATGAGCCTCAAGGACGACGGCGGCACCGGGTCGGTCACCTCGAAGGATTCGACCTTCCGGCTGCTGAGGGTCGGCGAGCACCTCTATCTGAAGGCCGACGCGGACTTCTGGAGCCACCAGGACGGCTCGGGCGGCGCGAGCTCGACGGACACGGACACGGACACGGACGTCGCCGACAAGCTCAGCGGCATGTACGTGAAGGTCCCCACCGACGACCCCACCTACAAGCGCTTCAGCGGCTTCACCGACAAGGACGTCCTCCTCGACGGCCTGCTCACCCTGCAGGGCACCCTCGCCACCGACGGCTACCACGAGCAGTCCGGCGTCCGGACCTTCCGCATCACCGGCGGCGACGGCTCGGGCGGCTCCCTGGACGTCTCCCTGGAGGGAACGGCGTACCCCCTCCTTCTGGTCCGCGCGGGCAACGCCGGCACCCTCCGTCTCACGGACTGGGGCAAGGACTTCGCCCTGACGGAGCCCACCAAGAAGGAGACGGTGGACTACGGGCAGCAGCTGCCGTCCTCGTAGGCCTCAGCCGGACCCTGTCGTTCAGATTCCCGCCTGCCTAGCGGCGTTTGCGCTTCTTGAAGAGAAGGCGGGGGAGGCCCGCGGGCGCCGGCTGTCGGGTGGTGGCGGGGGTGGGCAGCGGCGGCGCGGAGAGCGAGCCGTCGGGGAGTTCGGAGGTGCCGCCCGTCGGCTCAAGGCGGACCACCCGGCACTCGCGGGCCCAGCGCTCCGCCATCGCCTCACCGTCGGGGGCGTTCAGCCGCTTGCCCTTGAGTTCGTCGACCGCCGCCTCCCACTCCGGCGTTCCTGGCGTCAGCTCCACGACCTTCGCGGTCCAGGCCACCAGGCGCCCGCCCTTGTCCTTGCTGCGTACGGTGACCAGCGCGTCGCCCCCGTCGACCAGGCCGGGCAGCGGCTGCTCGCCGGGCCCGTCGCCGATCAGACAGGCCGCGCCCTCGTGCCACACATGCCACAGGGCGCGGGTGGGCACACCGCGGGCCTGCCCTTGGAGTACCGGCACCTCGCTGCCCCGCACCCAGATCAGCCCGGACTTCTTGGTGGCCTCCTCGACGAGGGCCTGGTCGAGCAGCTCTTGCGTCATGGGGCCAAGCCTAACCAGGGCGGGTTCACAGCCAGCCGTTGCGCTTGAGCGTGCGGTGGATCCCCACGCAGAGGGTCACCGTGATGCCCATGATCACCGGGTAGCCGTATCTCCAGTGAAGCTCCGGCATGTGCTCGAAGTTCATGCCGTACACCCCGCACACCATCGTCGGTACGGCGATGATCGCGGCCCAGGAGGTGATCTTGCGCATGTCCTCGTTCTGCGCGACGGACGCCTGCGCGAGGTTGGCCTGGAGGATCGAGTTGAGCAGCTCGTCGAAGCCGAGGACCTGCTCCTGGACCCGGGCGAGGTGGTCGGCGACATCGCGGAAGTACTTCTGGATGTCGGGGTCGACCAGTCGCATCGGCCGCTCGCTCAGCAGCTGCATGGGGCGCAGCAGCGGCGACACCGCCCGCTTGAACTCCAGCACCTCGCGCTTGAGCTGGTAGATCTGCCCGGCGTCCGTGCCGCGCGGGGAGCCCTTGCGGCCGGGGGAGAAGACCTGGGTCTCGACCTCGTCGATGTCGTCCTGCACGGCGTCCGCGACCGCGATGTACCCGTCGACGACATGGTCGGCGATGGCGTGCAGTACGGCGGAGGGCCCCTTGGCGAGCAACTCGGGGTCGTCCTGGAGCCGGTGCCGCAGCGATCGAAGCGAACCCTGCCCGCCGTGCCGGACGGTGATGAAGAAGTCCCGCCCGGTGAAGCACATGACCTCGCCGGTCTCGACGATCTCGCTGGTGGCGGTGAGCTGGTCGTGCTCGACGTAGTGGATGGTCTTGAAGACGGTGAAGAGCGAGTCGTCGTACCGCTCCAGCTTGGGCCGCTGGTGGGCCTGTACGGCGTCCTCGACGGCGAGCGGGTGCAGCCCGAACTCGCTTGCGATACCGGAGAATTCGGCCTCGGTCGGCTCGTGCAGACCGATCCACACGAAACCGCCGTCACGGTGCACCTGACGCACCGCCTGGTGCGGCGTCAGGGGCTCGCGGGTCTCCACCCGGGCGCCGTCGCGGTAGATGGCGCAGTCGACCACGGCGGAGGGGGTCCCGGGGTCACGGGTGGTGTCGTACGAGCCGCTGTCCTTGCGGAGCGAGGGACGGGGGCGGACCGCGGCACGGAGATCACGGATCATCGACATGGCAGGCTCCTTCGCAACGGAGGCGGCCGGCGACGGTTGGAACTGCCCGGAATGGGGACGTCCTGACTGCGGATGTCTGGCACGTCCACAAAGCGGGGAGCACCGCACCGTCGCGATGGCAGCTTCGCTACTGATTCAGATCAGGCAGATCACGTCTGGATCAGACGGATCGCGTTCGGATCGAACGGATCAGGTGGGAACGAAGCGCTCTTCCGTGGTGCACCGGGCAACGCTGACACGCATGCACACGTTCGCAGGAGGCGACAGCCAGCAGGGCTACAGAGCCGGCCAGGGAAGTCAGCGACCGGAAGAGCGGGTAGTACTGCACGGGTGACTTCGGTCCATTGCAGCCCCACCTCCTCCGGTCGGTCCCCCGTGGGGGACGATCCATCCCCCGTAGGGGGTCCAGCTCCCTCCACAGGGGAGTCGGACGGTTCCCCCGTGGGGGAAATCAGCCTCAGAGGGCCGGGACTTGAGAGCGACGCTTCTGCGTGCTGCCCCGGCCGAGGGCCCAGAGTATCAGCGCACCGAAGCGTCAAGGCGCCGCTTTGCCCCGTCCTAACGAGTTCTATGCTCGGCTCATGGCTGATGTTCTCCCTCTGGTCGAGGCCCGGATACGTTCCGCGCTGGGCGAGCCCGACGCGCGGGCCGCGGTCACCTTCCTCGGTACCGACCGCGTCGAGGTGCTCCGTTTCACCGAGGGCGACATCGTCCGCTACGCGACGCTCGGCATGTCCGCCCAGCCGATGGCGGACCCCGCGTCGGTCGTCGCCGACCCGGTGAAAGGCCCGCGCGCCGAGCTGGTCCTTTCCGTGCGCGCCGGCGCCGCCGACACCGACAAGGTGCTCCGGCCGCTCGCCGTACTCGCCGCGTCTCCGCAGGTCGAGGGCCTGATCGTGGCTCCCGGCGCCTCGCTCGACGTGGGCGAACCCCTCTGGCCGGGCGCGCCGTTCACCTCTGTGCTGGTCGCCGAGCCGGGTGGTCTGGTGGAGGACCTCGACCTGGACGAGCCCGCCGATCCGGTACGTTTTCTGCCCCTGCTCCCCATGACGCCGAACGAGGCCGCGTGGAAGCGGGTGCACGGCGCGGGCGCCCTTCAGGAGCGCTGGCTCAGCGGCGGAACGGACCTGCGCGATCCGCTGCGCAGGTCCGTTCCGCTGGACTGAGGTCTCGTTCTGACTCTGGCTGATCCCAGGTCAGACCCTGGCCGAAATCAGTCAGTTGGCAAAAACGCTGACACTGTCTTCTGTCCCGTGCCGAGGCTCCAGCTCCTCGGCGTCGTGCGTGAGCGCGTCCCGTCGTACAAAGACCACCGCGGCGCCGATCACCGCGGTGACGGCGGCGACCACGAACGGGATGTGGATGTCGCTCCACTCCTCGATCTTCGGCGCGAAGTAGGGCGCCGCCGCGGCCGCGAACCAGCGCACGAAGTTGTACCCGGCGCTCGCCACGGGGCGTGGCGCGTCCGAGACGCCCAGGGCCAGTTCCGTGTACACGGTGTTGTTCACGCCGATGAAGGCGCCGGACAGGATCGTGCACACGACAGCGGTGGTGTGACTGCCGTAACCGAGGACGAGTACGTCGACCGCGAGCAGGACCAGCGAGCCGCCGAGCACCTTCAGCGAGCCGAAGCGGGCCTGCATGCGCGGCGCGACGATCACCGAGAAGAGGGCGAGCAGCAGGCCCCAGCAGAAGAAGACGGCCCCCGACTTGTACGGGGTCATGTTCAGCACGAACGGGGTGAAGGCCAGCACCGTGAAGAACGTGTAGTTGTAGAAGAACGCCGAGACGGCCGCCGAGGCGAGACCGCCGTGGCCCAGTGCCCGGATCGGGTCGAGCAGGGAGGTCTTCTTCGCGGGCTTCGGCTGCTCCTTCAGGAACGCCGTGATGCACAGGAAGCCGACCGCCATCAGGAACGCGGTGCCGAAGAACGGGTAGCGCCAGCTCGCGTTGCCGAGCAGTGCGCCCAGCAGGGGGCCGCATGCCATGCCGAGGCCCAGGGCCGACTCGTACAGCAGGATCGCCGCGGCGCTGCCGCCGGCCGCCGCGCCGACGATGACGGCGAGGGCCGTGGACACGAACAGCGCGTTGCCGAGGCCCCAGCCGGCCCGGAACCCGACGAGTTCGCCGACCGATCCGGACGTGCCCGCCAGGCCCGCGAAGACGACCACGAGGGCAAGGCCGAGCAGCAGGGTCTTCTTGCCGCCGATGCGGCTGGAGACGAAGCCCGTCACGAGCATCGCGACGGCGGTGATCAGGAAGTACGACGTGAAGAGGAGCGAGACCTGACTGGTGGTGGCGTCAAGGCCCTTGGCGATGGACGGCAGGATCGGGTCGACGAGCCCGATGCCCATGAAGGCGACGACGGACGCCCCGGCCGTCGCCCAGACCGCCTTCGGCTGGCGCAGGATGCTGCCGGCTCCGGCGTCGAAAGGATCGTCGGAAGGGTCGCCGAAAGGATCGTCGACCGGGATCGAGTCCGTTTCGGCGGCTTTTCCTGGGGTGGTGGTGCGCATATGTGGGCCTCGCAGTCCTCGACCAGATCGTTGACGTATACACATAATAAGTTAGGTCGGCTAAATAATGCAAGCCACATCTAGTTTCTCCGAGTGGCCCCGGGTGAGGCGCGCGGGCGCCGGACGGGTGATCGTCCTTGACGCGGCGAAGGACGGGGAGGACCGTTGGGCCTTATGAGGGGCGAACCCAGTTGCCCGAAGTGTGGTGGCCGGGTCAGGGCTCCCGGCCTCTTTGCCGACTCCTGGCAGTGCGATCTGCACGGCACCGTGCATCCGCTGCAGCCCGTGATCCCGCCCAGCGTCGAAGCCCTCGGCGTGGTGGTGCACCGTGCCCGGGTGCCCGTGTGGATGCCGTGGCCGCTGCCGGTCGGCTGGCTGTTCACCGGTGCAGCCTTCGCCGGTGACGACCGCAGCGGCGGGCGCGCGACCGCCGTCGCCTGTTCCGGACCCGGACCGCTCGGCGGCGTAGGGGAGTTGATCCTCATCGCCGAGGAGCTCGGCGTCGGTCTCGGCGCGCGGTACGCGGGAGTGGACGGGCCCGACCCCGGCCCGTACATGAGCGTCGAGAAACCGCCGGAGGCCAAGGTCCTCGCGGCCGGCCGCCCCACCCCCCTCTGGCATGTGGCCGGCGCCCCCGACGACCGCGCCGTCTTCGCGGGCGAGGCGCGTGGGCTGTGGCTGTGGGCGGTCGTGTGGCCCGAGCAGTCGGGGCTGCTGATGTACGACGAACTGGTGCTGACGGACCTGCGGGACGCGGGCGCCGAGGCGGACCTGCTGCCGTGCGGGGCGCTGTCGCCGCGGATCCTGGAACCTGAGGGCTCCCAGTCGTAGGGCTCCCTGCCGTACGGCTCTCTGTCGTACGGCTCACAGCCGTAGGGGCTCACAGGTAGTTCGTAGGGGGCGCTGGGCGGGTGCGGGTGTGACAGGGAGAGGTCGGCCGACCGTTACCCTTGGGTGTCCCCTTCCCTGCCGTGGGGGAGCCCCTTCGTCCCGTCACCGTCTGGAGTCCGCGTAGTGCGCATCGATCTGCACGCCCACTCCACCGCGTCCGACGGGATGGACACCCCGGCCCAGCTGGTCCGCAACGCTGCCGCCGCCGGTCTGGACGTCGTCGCGCTGACCGACCACGACACGACCCGCGGGCACGCCGAGGCGATCGACGCGCTGCCCGCCGGGCTGACGCTGGTCACCGGGGCCGAGCTCTCCTGCCGTCTGGACGGCATCAGCATGCACATGCTGGCCTACCTCTTCGACCCCGAGGAGCCCGCGCTGCTCGCCGAGCGTGAGCTCGTACGGGACGACCGGGTGCCGCGCGCCAAGGGCATGGTCGCCCGGCTCCAGGAGCTCGGCGTGCCGATCACCTGGACGCAGGTGGCGCGTATCGCGGGCGAGGGTTCGGTGGGGCGGCCCCACATCGCCTCCGCCCTGGTCGAACTCGGCGTCGTACCGACCGTGGACGACGCCTTCACCGAGCAGTGGCTGTCCGACGGCGGCCGGGCCTTCGTCGAGAAGCACGAGACCGACCCCTTCGAGGCGATCCGGCTGGTCAAGGGCGCGGGTGGCGTCACCGTCTTCGCGCACCCGGCGGCCGCCAAGCGGGGCCGTACCGTGCCGGACTCCGCGATCGCCGAGCTCGCGGCCGCGGGTCTCGACGGCATCGAGGTCGACCACATGGACCACGAACCGGCCACCCGGGCGCGGTTGCGCGGACTGGCGGCCGAACTGGGGCTGCTGACCACCGGGTCCAGCGACTACCACGGCAGCCGGAAGACGTGCGTGCTCGGGGAGTACACGACCGATCCCGAGGTGTACGGCGAGATCACCCGGCGGGCGACCGGGGCGTTTCCGGTGCCTGGGGCGGGCGGGGGCCAGGGCCGGTAGGTCCCTGGTCGCCCAGTTCCTCGTCCTGGTTTCCCGGTTCACGCTTCCTGGTTGCTCGGTTCCTCGTCCTGGTTTCCCGGCTCGCGCTTCCTGGTTGCTCAGTTCCTGTTTTCGTTCCCGCCCCGATATCTGCAAGGCCTCAGTTGTGTTCGACGTCGCCGTCTTCGGCTCCCTTTTCCTCACCCTCTTCGTGATCATGGATCCCCCCGGGATCACTCCGATCTTCCTCGCGCTCACCTCGGGGCGCCCCGCCAAGGTCCAGCGGCGGATGGCCTTCCAGGCCGTCTGTGTGGCCGGCGGAGTGATCGCCGTGTTCGGGCTGCTCGGGCACCAGATCCTGGACTACCTGCATGTGTCCGTGCCTGCGCTGATGATCGCGGGCGGTCTGCTGCTCCTGCTGATCGCCCTCGACCTGCTCACCGGCAAGACCGACGAGCCGAAGCAGACCAAGGACGTCAACGTCGCCCTCGTACCGCTCGGCATGCCGCTGCTCGCCGGACCCGGCGCGATCGTGTCGGTGATCCTGGCCGTGCAGAAGGCCGACAGCGTCGCCACGCAGGTGTCCGTGTGGGCCGCGATCCTCGCCATCCACGTCGTGCTGTGGATCGTGATGCGGTACTCGCTGCTGATCATCCGCGTCATCAAGGACGGCGGTGTGGTGCTGGTGACGCGGCTCGCGGGCATGATGCTGTCGGCGATCGCGGTCCAGCAGATCATCAACGGGGTGACGCAGGTGGTGCAGGGGAGCTGAACCGCCCTGCACCGGCCAAGAGCAGAGCCCCGTACGGCATGGGTGCCGTACGGGGCTCTGAAGTCTGTCCGCGTGTTATGAAGCGGATGAGTCGGCCGGGCGGATCCAGAGCCGCTGACCTGTGGCGGCAGCCTGCTGAACGATCCGGTTGACGGAGGCGGCGTCTACGACAGTGCTGTCCACGGCGGTTCCGTCGACATCGTCGAGTCGCATGATTTCGAAGCGCATTGGCTTCTCCCTTCGTCTGGTCATCCTCCTGAGGAGAACTACTTGTGAGTGGCGCGTGGGGCTTCGGTGTCCCTCGCTCCCTACGGATTCAACGGGTTGCGTGTTACAAACATTCCCTACGCTAAGGAAATTTTTCGAGTCGCTAACTACTTGCCGGTAGCGGACTGATTGGGACCGGTTGTGTTCGAAGCGTGACCACCGTGACAATGGAAGCGATGAACGACGACCTGGAGGCGCTCGGCGCCCGCATGGACCGCACGAACGAGCTGCTCCAGCGCATGCTCGCCGAGGTGGCCAAGACGCCCTCGACCCATGCGATCTTCGTCGACGCCGGGTATCTGTACGCGGCCGCCGGACGGCTCGTCGCAGGCACCGAGGACCGCCGCTCCTTCGATCTGGACACCGAGGGACTCATCGAGGCTCTCATCGACCGGGCCCGCACGATCTTCGCGGACAGCAGGCTGCTGCGCGTCTACTGGTACGACGGCGCCCGGCGCCGCATCCACACCGCGGAACAGCAGTCGATCGCCGAACTGCCGGACGTGAAGGTGCGGTTGGGCAACCTCAACGCCAACAACCAGCAGAAGGGCGTCGACTCACTCATCAGGTCCGACCTGGAGTCCCTCGCCCGGCACCGCGCCATCAGTGACGCCGCGCTGCTCGGCGGTGACGAGGACCTGGTGTCGGCGGTCGAGGCGGCGCAGGGGTACGGGGCGCGTGTCCACCTGTGGGGCATCGAGGCGCCGGAGGGCCGCAACCAGGCCGAACCGCTGCTCTGGGAGGTCGACAGCCAGCGCACCTTCGACCTCGACTTCTTCAAGCCGTACGTCGCGCGGAGGACCGCCGCCACGTATGACGCGACGGCGGCGGCCCGGCCCACCCGCGACGACGTGCGGTTCGTGGGCGCGCAGGTCGCCGCGAAGTGGCTCGCCGCGCGGGGGCGTGAGGCGCTCGTCGACCTGCTGCCCGGGCATCCGTATCTGCCCGGCTCGGTCGACCAGGATCTGCTGGTCGAGGCCGAGGGGCTGTTGCAGTACTCCCTGCGGGGGCAGGCGGATCTGCGGCGGGCGCTCCGGGACGGGTTCTGGGAACATCTTCGGGCGCAGTACTAGGGCGCAGTACTAGGGCCAGTACTAGGGCCAGTTACTAGGGCCAATGCTGGGGCCAGAGGGGTCCGATTGGTGGTCCTAGTGGTCGATCGCGTTCCAGAAGTCTGCGAGGGCGCGGGCTGTTTCCTCGGGGCGGTCCGTGTTCGGGGAGTGTTCCGAGCCGTGGATGACCGTGCGGCGCGCATCGAGGCGTACCGCCATGTCGTCGAGGAGCGGGAGCGGCCAGGTGTTGTCCTCGTCGCCGGACAGGACATGCTTCGGCAGGGGGAGCGCTGCCAGTTCAGCGACGCGGTCGGGTTCGGTGCAGAGCTGGCGGCCGGTCGCGATGAGCTGCGCCGGGCTGTTGCCGAGCCAGCGGCGCCGCAGGTCGGCGCGGTCGTCCAGCCCCTTGTCGAGGCCACCGGTGTCGGTGTCCTCCGGCGGTTCCATCGCCTGCATGGCTTCCCACACCTGGGCCATGTCCATTACGGCGAGTGCGTCCCGGAGCAGTTTGACGCGCTGCTGCTGGGAGACGGAGATCTCGGCGGGGCCGGAGGCGATGAGCGTGAGGGAGACGAAGGGGGACGGGTTCAGCAGTACGGCGGCGCGGGCGATCTGGCCGCCGAGGGAGTGGCCGACGAGGTGCACGGGGGTGCCGACGGCGTCCGCCTGCGCGAGTACGTCCCTTGCCAACTCGTCCTGCGCGTACGGCGTTTCGTCGTCCTGTGGGCCGGAGGACTCGTGCTGGCCCCGGCCGTCCACGGCGACCGTGCGGTAGCCGTCCGCCGCCAGCGGCTCGTGCAGCGAGATGAAGTCCTCCTTGCTGCCGGTGAACCCGGGCAGGAACAGCACGGTGCCCCTGCGCCGGCCCTGCGCCTCCGCTTCGAGCGCGGCGAAGTCGCCGCGCGCGGTGTGGAGGCGGTGGGCGTGGACGCCGGGGGGAGGGGTGAAGGTGGCGGGCCTGCTCATTTCTTGAGGCTATCCGTCGTTGGTCGTGATGCGCAGGGTGGGTGGCTGCTGCCGCCGGGTGCGCCCGGTGGGTGGGTGGGTGAGTCGGGGCCGGGGGCCGGTACATCCGCCCGTCGCCGCCGGATCAGACGTGGGGCAGGACGCGGGGGTCCGGTGACGCGGACGTACGCGACGGGCATGTGATGTACCGGCCCCCGGCCCCTTCCGCCGCCTTTCGGGTGCGGGGCGGGTGGCAGCCACGTCCCATCCGGCTGGGGAGAGATGTTCAGCCCGTCCGGCGTTTGAGGACGAGCGCGTTCAGCGCGATGGTGGGGGCGCGGGAGGCTGGGGGCGGCAGTCCCCAGGTACGGGACGGGTAGGGGCGGAGGGGGGCGAAAGGAGCCGGGGCCGGCGTCGGCGGGGAACGCCGATGGCCCGGCCCCACGGGTGGTGGGACCGGGCCATCGGGTGGGGCAGGGGCTCAGCCCTCGGAGGGCTCCGCGGCGGGCGCGGCCTTGCGGGTGCGACGACGCGGCTTCGACTCGGCCGTCTGAGCCGGAATCTCGGCGTCGACGGCCACGACGGTGGCCTTCGCGGCACGGGCACGGCGCGGCTTGGCCTCCGTGTCGGGCGTCACCTCCGCGTCGGGCGTGACCTCGACCGTGGGGACGGCGGCCTTGCGGGTGCGGCGCGGCTTGGCCGGGGCCTCCGTGATGCCCTCGGCCGTGTCGACCGCGGTCTCCGCCACCTTGCGAGTGCGACGACGCGGTGCGGCGGGGGCCTCGGGCTCCTCGGCCGTCTGGGCCGGAATCCCGGCCTCGACGGTCGCGGCGGCAGCCTTGCGGGTGCGACGGCGCGGTGCGGCGGGGGCCTCGACGGCTTCGGCGGTGTCCACAGCGGCCTCGGCGGCCGCCTCGGTGGTGGTGACCGTGGTCGCCTTCGTGGCGCGGGTGCGGCGCGGCTTGGCCGGGGCCTCCGTGACGCTCTCGGCCGTGTCGACCGCGGTCTCGGCCACCTTGCGGGTGCGACGACGCGGTGCGGCGGGAGCCTCGGCGGCGTCCTCTGTGATGGCGACAGCCTCGGCGACGACCGTCTCGGCCGTGAGCTGCGTCTCCACCGACTCCACCGACTCCACCGACTCCACCGACTCCACCGACTCCACCGACTCCACGGTCTTGCGGGTGCGGCGGCGACGTTGCCTGGCCGGCTCGGCCGACTCGTCCGTGATGCCTTCGGCGGTCGCGACGGCGGTCTCCGCGGCCTCGGGCACGGCGACCAGCTCCGCCGCGCCGTTGCGTGTACGGCGACGGCGGCGGGGGGTACGGGCCTCGCGCGCCGGTGCCTCGGCGGCCTCGGTCGTCACCTCGGGAGACGTGGCCGTCTCGTCCATCGGTGCGCCGTTGCGCGTACGTCGACGGCTGCGCGGCGTGCGCGCCGGGCGCTCACGTTCGGCGGCCGGTGCCGACGCCGGGGCGGCCGAACGGCCACCGCGGCCGCGCGGTCCGCCACGGCCGCCGGTCTCGCCGAGGTCCTCGACCTGCTCGGCCGCGAGGCCGGCGCGGGTGCGCTCGGAGCGCGGCAGGACACCCTTGGTGCCGACCGGGATGCTCAGCTCCTCGAAGAGGTGCGGGGACGTGGAGTACGTCTCCGGCGGGTCCGGGAAGCCGAGGTCCAGCGCCTTGTTGATGAGCTGCCAGCGCGGGATGTCGTCCCAGTCGACGAGGGTGACGGCGATGCCCTTGGCGCCCGCGCGGCCCGTACGGCCGATGCGGTGCAGGTACGTCTTCTCGTCCTCGGGGGACTGGTAGTTGATGACGTGGGTGACACCCTCGACGTCGATGCCGCGGGCGGCCACGTCGGTGCAGACGAGGACGTCGACCTTGCCGTTGCGGAAGGCGCGCAGCGCCTGCTCGCGGGCGCCCTGGCCGAGGTCGCCGTGGACCGCGCCGGAGGCGAAGCCGCGCTGCTGGAGCTGGTCGGCGAGATCCGCCGCCGTCCGCTTGGTGCGGCAGAAGACCATCGCGAGACCGCGGCCGTCGGCCTGCAGTATGCGTGCGACGAGCTCGGGCTTGTCCATGTTGTGCGCGCGGTAGATGTACTGCGCGGTGTTCGCCACCGTCGCGCCCTCGCCGTCCGGCGAGGTGGCGCGGATGTGGGTGGGCTGTGACATGTAGCGGCGCGCGAGGCCGATGACCGCGCCCGGCATGGTCGCCGAGAACAGCATCGTCTGACGGCGGGCCGGCAGCATGTTCATGATCTTCTCGACGTCGGGCAGAAAGCCCAGGTCGAGCATCTCGTCGGCCTCGTCCAGGACGAGCGCCCGGATGTGCTTGAGGTCGAGCTTCTTCTGGCCCGCGAGGTCGAGCAGCCGGCCCGGGGTGCCGACGATCACGTCGACGCCCTTCTTGAGGGCCTCGACCTGCGGCTCGTACGCCCGGCCGCCGTAGATGGCGAGAACGCGTACGTTGCGGACCTTGCCCGCGGTCAGCAGGTCGTTCGTGACCTGCTGGCACAGCTCGCGCGTCGGGACGACGACGAGGGCCTGCGGGGCGTCGGTGAGCTGCTCGGGCTTCGCCCGGCCCGCCTCGACGTCCGCGGGGACGGTGACGCGCTCGAGGAGCGGGAGGCCGAAGCCCAGCGTCTTGCCGGTGCCGGTCTTGGCCTGGCCGATGACGTCGCTGCCGGAGAGGGCAACGGGGAGAGTCATCTCCTGGATGGGGAAGGGATTGATGATGCCGACGGCCTCAAGGGCCTCAGCGGTCTCGGCAAGAATTCCGAGCTCTCGAAAAGTGGTAGTCAGGGTGCTGCCTGTTCTGTGTACGCGGTGCGAGGCGAGCGCGGGGGGTCGTGTCGGGACCGTGCCGGGGACGTCGGCCGCTCTTGACGGGCGGGCCGAGTGGCATGGGACCACTGCCGACGCTCGAGCTCTCGTACCACTGAGGGTTCCCTCCGGGTGTCGTACGCAATGTGACGTACCGACTTGGAGGGCTGTCAGGTCGGAGCCGATCGGGCCACCGACCGGGCATCCTCATTCATGCGGCCCGTCGAATAGTCGCCGGGCGCATTACCACCATACCCCGGAATCGCGCACATGCGATGGCCGATTTGGTCACGTAGTGGTCGTCACAGTGATTGACCAGGGACTTCCGTGTTCTGGTGAGCGGGCTATTGTGCGCTTCATGACGACGCCCGACAACGCCGCTGACACGCCCGCCGAGGCCGCGGACGAGACCGCCCCCGGAGCCACAGACGGCACCGCTCCCGGAGCCTCGGACGACACCGCTCCCGCAGCCTCGGACGGCACCGCTCCCGGAGCCTCGGACGACACCGCTCCCGCGGCCACCGGAATCGCTGCTCAGGCTTGGGAGACGGCCTCCGTCGATCCGCAGTACCGCGCGGCGGTCGTGGATCTGCTCGGAGCGCTCGCGTACGGCGAGCTGGCGGCGTTCGAGCGGCTCGCGGAGGACGCCAAGTTGGCGCCCACGCTGGGCGACAAGGCCGAGCTGGCGAAGATGGCTTCGGCCGAGTTCCACCACTTCGAGCAGCTGCGTGACCGGCTCTCGGCGGTCGGCGCGGACGCGACGCAGGCGATGGAGCCGTTCGTCGCCGCGCTCGACGGCTTCCATCGCCAGACAGCGCCCTCCGACTGGCTGGAGGGACTGGTCAAGGCGTACGTCGGCGACTCGATCGCCAGTGACTTCTACCGTGAGGTCGCGGCCCGTCTCGACTCGGACACCCGCAGCCTCGTACTCGGCGTCCTCGACGACACCGGGCACGCGAGCTTCGCCATCGAGAAGGTCCGGGCCGCGATCGACGCGGACCCGCGGGTGGGCGGCCGGCTTGCGCTGTGGGCACGACGGCTGATGGGCGAGGCCCTGTCCCAGTCGCAGCGGGTGGTCGCCGACCGTGACGCCCTGTCGACCATGCTCGTGGGCGGCGTCGCGGACGGGTTCGACCTCGCGGAGGTCGGCCGGATGTTCTCGCGGATCACCGAGGCGCACACCAAGCGAATGGCGGCACTGGGGCTGGCTGCCTAACGCCGCCTCGCCCGGCGCCTCGCACGGCGGTCGGTCCGGCGGATCTCGCGCAGTCGGTTACGCAGTCGGTTACGCAGTCGGTTACGCAGTCGGTTACGCAGCGGGTTACGCCGTCGCCGAGCGGCGGCGAAATCCTTCTGCCGGCCGCAGCAGCAGGGACAGCAAGGCTGTGGAGACCGCGACAGCGCCGATGAAGATCACCAGCAGATGGCCGGCGTCCAGCGCGGTGTGCGTCAGGAAGGCGCCGAACAGGGCTCCGGCGACACCGGTCGACAGGACCAGTGTGCGACTCGGCAGGCGGTGCGGCAGGCGGTACGCGGCCGCCCATGCCAGTGCCAGACCGAGCATCGCGGAGCCGAGCGTTTCCAAGAGCATGGTGGGGGTCCCTCCCGGACGGCCGGTGCGATTCGGTCGTAGCCGGTCCTACCCCTGACGTGCGGAATACAACCCTCCTTTGTGGTGGATCTGTGCTCCATCTGTGGTGAACATCTGAATCGGACAGAGGCACATCCGGTCACCGCTGTCAGTGGACAGAGGAGGGGCCCGGTGGCGCTGCCACCGGGCCCCTCCTCGTCCGCTCGCCAGAACTACAGCGCGCTGAATCCCACCTTGCGCTGGGTGGGCTCGCCGAGCTCCACGTACGCGAGGCGGTCGGCCGGAACCAGGACCTTGCGGCCGTGGTCGTCCACGAGGCTCAGCAGCTGTGACTTGCCGGCCAGCGCTTCGGACACCGCGCGCTCGACCTCTTCCGGGGTCTGACCGCTCTCCAGAACGATCTCGCGGGGCGCGTGCTGCACGCCGATCTTGACCTCCACGGCTTTGTCCCTCCGACGGTCAGTGATGTGCGCGTGTGTCCGCGCCGTACGCAGCACACATTAGCCCGGTGAGGGGATGCGCATGCTCCGCCCAAGAACGCCAGGAGCGAACAGTGGGCGGGAACAAATGGACGGCCGGTACCGGCCGGTGCGGGTCAGTGGTGATCCGTGCCGTGCAGCGGGAAACCGGCGATGCCTCGCCAGGCCAGCGAGGCCAGCAGCTGGACCGCGTGCTCACGCGGGACGCTGCGGTCGCTGTGCAGCCAGGACCTGGCCACCACCTGGGCCAGGCCGCCGAGGCCCGAGGCGAGGAGCATCGACTCGTCACGCGACAGGCCGGTGTCCTCCGCGATGACCTCGCAGATCGCCTCGGCGCACTCGTGCGTGACCTTGTCCACACGCTCGCGGACCGCGGGCTCGTTCGTCAGGTCGGACTCGAAGACCAGCCGGAAGGCGCCGCCGTCGTCCTCGACGTACGCGAAGTAGGCGTCCATCGTCGCCCGTACGCGCAGCTTGTTGTCCGAGGTGGAGGCGAGTGCCGTCCGTACGGACTGGAGCAGGGACTCGCAGTGCTGGTCCAGCAGGGCGAGGTACAGGTCGAGCTTGCCCGGGAAGTGCTGGTAGAGAACCGGCTTGCTGACGCCCGCGCGCTCGGCGATGTCGTCCATGGCGGCCGAGTGGTACCCCTGCGCAACGAATACTTCCTGGGCGGCGCCGAGGAGCTGGTTGCGTCGGGCACGGCGCGGCAGGCGAGTGCCCCGCGGGCGCGCCGCCTCTGTCTGCTCGATGGCTGTCACGCCGCCTCCCAAAATTGTCCACATGCGGTGAGCGCCGCGCCGCCATCGTACTTTTCGGTAACCGTGGTGTGCGCGGTGCGAGCGCACAATTTCACGTACCGGACGCCGAGCAACAACGGCATATACGGTGCCGAACAGGGGCGAGGCGGGCGCTTGGACCTTCCGGTGCCCTGGTGAGCGGGCTGATCAGCGGCTCGCTTCCGGGGCGACCGCGTCAAGGGCGGCCATGGCGACAGCTCCCGCGGCGGCCATGGCGACAGTTCCCGCGGCGGCGGGGTCACCGGTGGGCCGTCACCGGTAGTCGTCCTCGTCGAGTGCTACGACTCTGGCCTGCTCGGCGAGATCCCCTTCGTCCGCGTCGGCCGGGTCCCCGACCGCCGCCGGATCATCCTCCTGCTGTTCCAGGTCCGTGCGCTGTTCGGCAGCGTCGGCCTCCGGGGCCTCGGGGTCGAGCTCCTCAAGCTCGTCCTCGTCCTCGTTCGCGAATGTCTCGGGGTCTGTGGGGTCGACTGTCATGATTCCTCTTCCCGAATTTCTCTTCCCGAGCGGTGCGCGTGGTCCCGAGCGGTGCGCCGGATTCCCCAGCGGTGCGCCGGATTCCCGAGCTGTGCGCCGGATTCCCGAGCTGTGCGCGGGATTCCCGAGCGGTGCGCGTGCGCTCCTGTACGAGATTCGCTCCTGTACGAGATGCGAGTGCCCCCGTCTGAGCCTAGGAGACACTCGATCGGGGCGCGATGTGATCCGATCGCCGTTCGGCCGCCGGTCGCCACCGTTCGGCCGCCGGTCTCCGACGGCGAATGATGGCGATCTGTGACGCCGAATGTGGGCGACTTGTGACGCCGCACGGATCTGTGATGGCGAACACACGAACCACTGCGTGATCGTCTCGTAACATTGCCGCATGTCTTCGACCGAGCTGCCTTCCGAGCTGCCCTCCGAGTTGCCCTCTGTGCTGGCCGCCACCGTCACACCGAAGGTCGGCGCCGTCAGGGTCGCGGAGGGGGAGCGGCTGAGATCGGTCGGCCTGCCCGGGATCACGCTGACGGTGCGGTCGCGGCCGCCGGTGCGTGCGGGGCTGCCGCCCGCGTTGTACGTGCACGGCCTCGGCGGTTCCTCGCAGAACTGGTCGGCGCTGATGCCGCTGCTCGACGACCTCGTGGACAGCGAGGCCCTCGATCTGCCGGGCTTCGGGGACTCGCCGCCGCCGGACGACGGGAACTACTCGGTCACCGGGCACGCGCGCGCGGTCATCCGTTACCTCGACTCCTCCGGGCGCGGACCCGTGCACCTCTTCGGGAACTCGCTCGGCGGCGCCATCACCACACGCGTCGCGGCCGTACGGCCCGACCTCGTCCGCACACTGACGCTGGTCGCGCCCGCGCTGCCGGAGCTCCGGGCGCAGCGCACCGCGTGGCCGACGGTGATGATCGCGCTGCCCGGGGTGGCGGGACTGTTCACCAAGCTCACCAAGGAGTGGAGCGCCGAGCAGCGCGTACGTGGGGTTCTGTCGCTCTGTTACGGGGATCCCGGCATGGTGACGCCCGAGGGGTTCCGCGAGGCGGTCCAGGAGATGGAACGGCGGCTCGCCCTCCCGTACTTCTGGGATGCCATGGCGCGGTCGGCGCGGGGCATCGTGAACGCGTACACGCTGGGCGGCCAGCACGGGCTGTGGCGCCAGGCCGAGCGGGTCCTCGCGCCGACGCTCCTCGTCTACGGAGGTCGCGACCAGCTCGTCTCCTACCGCATGGCCCAGCGAGCGGCCCGTGCCTTCCGGGACTCCCGGCTGTTGACGCTGCCGGACGCGGGGCATGTCCCGATGATGGAGTATCCGGAGACGGTGGCCACGGCCTTCCGTGAACTCCTCACGGATACCGGCGAGTTGCCTCCTCCATCGGGTCCGTCCAGTCCATCGTCGTTCGTCGCCGGTGCGGGGAGCTGAGGGGAGTCGTGGGACGTCATAGCCGTCGAGGGCGGTCCGACGAGCGGGCCGACAAGGCCAGGGGTGCCGACAGCGCCGACAGCCATGGCAGCGCCGACAGCCATGGCAGCGGCGGCAGCGGCGGCAGTGTCGGCAGTGTCGGCAGTGTCGGCAGGGCGTCCGGGGAGGATGCCTCGAGGTCGGCCGGGCCGCCGGTCGCCGGTCCTGGCGCGCTCGGCCCGATGTCTCCCACCGGCAGGGCACCGGCTCGCGGTATCCCCCGGCTCCCGGACGGGACGCCCGCGCACGGTCTGCCCCGCTTTCCGGACGAGATGCCCGCGGACGATCTCCCTCAGGTGCGCGGAGGTCATCCCGAGGCGCATGAACTGGGCGGTGCCTGGGGGCAGTTGAGGTCCGGCGCTCCTCAGGGCGTGGCGGCAGGCGTTCCGCAGGGCGGTGAGCCCGGGTATCCGGGGTATTACGGCCCGCGGATACCACCACAGCGTCACATGTCCGCGCCGAGTGTTCGGCAGGCCTACATCGACGCCTTCGGCGGCGAACCCGGCGAGGACGACGACCTCTTCGCTCACCGCACCGGCGCCCCGCGCCGCGGCGACCACTACGGCTCCGTCACCGACGTCACCGGCGTCACCGACGTCACCGACTGGGACACGGACGTCGGCGCGAAGCCACTGCCGGAGTTCGGGGTACCGGGGAAGGAAAAGGCAGGCAAGGGGCGGACGTTCACCGGGATCGCCGCAGCCGCCGTCACCACCGTGCTCGCCGTCATCGTGGCCGGGCAGGTGGCAAGCGGGCGGGAGGGCGACGGGAGTCAGGACAGCGGGGTGCGCGCGCAGTCCACCAGCGGTGGCGACCGCGCAGTCCTCGACGTCTCGGCGGCGCCGGCCCCCTCGGTGGCACCGAGCGCGACGCCACTGACGTACGACCAGAAGATGGCCAAGAAGTACACGCTCGGCGCGACGCTCGACGGATCGGGGGAGTTCGACGCCGTCCTCGGGCTCGCCAAGGCGCCCGGGCAGGGGCAGAAGTTCACCTATCGCGTCGACGTGGAACAGGGGCTCGGTCTCGACGCCGCACTCTTCGCGGAGGCCGTGCAGAAAACGCTGAACGACGACCGGAGCTGGGCCCACAACGGCGGCCGCACCTTTGAGCGGATTTCCTCCGGGAAGCCCGACTTCGTGATTACGCTGGCGAGCCCGGGTACCACCGCCGAATGGTGCGCCATGTCCGGGCTCGACACGACCGAGGACAATGTGTCGTGCGACTCCGCGTCGACCGAGCGGGTCATGATCAACGCGTACCGCTGGGCGCAGGGCTCCGAGACCTACGGTGACCAAATGCAGGCATATCGGCAGATGTTGATCAATCACGAGATCGGCCACCGGCTCGGCTACAGCCACGTCACCTGCGACAAGGACGGCGAACTCGCCCCCGTGATGCAGCAGCAGACCAAATTCCTCGACCATGACGGGATCCGCTGCAAGGCCAACCCCTGGCCATATCCCGGGAGTTGATCGGGAGCGCCAGGGGGTTACGCCGACACAGCCGCGCCGATCTTCGTTATCGGCTCTTCGTCATCGGCTCTTCGTCATCGGCCCGGTTCGGCCTGGTGCTGATGATCGCCGTGTGCGGGCAGTTGCGGCCCGCGAGCGGTGATCAGGAGAGGGCAGCGGCCCAGTGCCCTTGCTCTCTGTGCGGGGCCCCCGGGGATTCGTACACCTCGTCGACGGGTCCGTGTTCGACGGTCCGTGCGCGCCGCATCACAGCCACCAGCTGCCGGCCGCCGTACCTGTGCTCGATCCGGAGATCGCGGCACGACGCCGAACCGCTCACCGGGCACTGGCCACGGTCTAGCGAAACGTAACTGCTTGATCTCTTAGCGCGCAGGAACGCGACCTGCGCGGGAAAGTTACGACCGTTCACCCCTTTTGGTGGCGCGATGGACAACCGTCCGTCGCGCCACCGCCATATCCGCATACGTTCGTCCCGCTGCGAGCCGCCGGGTCAACGGCGGCTCCCCACAAGGGAGATCGGGGGTGCACACGTGCGCATCGGACTGCTTACGGAGGGTGGCTATCCGTATGTGAGCGGTGACGCCAGGCTCTGGTGCGACCGGCTCGTACGCGGGCTCGGGCAGCACGAGTTCGACATCTACGCGCTCAGCCGTAGTGAGCGCCAGGAGGACGAGGGCTGGATCCAACTGCCGCCGCAGGTAAGCCGGGTACGGACGGCGCCGCTGTGGATGGCTGAGGACGACGGCGTGGTGTACGGGCGACGGGCGCGGCGGCGGTTCGCCGAGGCGTACGGGGAGTTGGCCGCCGCGGTGTGTGAGGGGCCGGGGGTGGCGGTCGCCGACGCCGGGGCCTCTGGTGGCACGGCGGTTCCTGGCGGTGGTGCGGGGATTTCTGGTGGCACGGCGGTTCCTGGCGGCGGCATGGGGATTCCCGGTGGCGCGGGGGCTCCTGGCGGTGGCACGGGGATTTCTGGTGGCACGGGGGCTCCTGCCGGACCTGAGGCGGACCGTTTCGGCAGCGCGCTGTACGAGCTCGCCGAACTCGCCCGCGACGAGGGCGGCCTGATCGGGGCGCTTCGCTCCGAGGGTGCCGTGCGTGCGCTGGAGCGCGCGTGCCGTGCACCCGGCGCACTTCGAGCCGCGCGGACCGCACGTGTGCCCGATCTGCTGTCTGCCGCAGCCCATTTCGAACGGGCACTGCGCCCCCTGTCCCTGGACTGGTACGAGGGCGACGGGCTCGACTCGGTCGACCTGTGCCACGCCACGGCAGGCGGCACCGCAGCTCTGCCCGGCCTCCTGGCGCGGTACTTCTCCGGTGTGCCCCTGCTCGTCACGGAGTACGGGGTGCAACTGCGGGCGCACTACCTCGCGTCCGCCTCCGTCGGGGACGCCCCCGCCGTGCGCTCCCTGCTCGCCGCGTTCCACGGCAGGCTCACCGGCGAGGTGTACCGCGCGGCCGCTCTCATCACGCCCGGGAACACGCACGCCCGCCGCTGGCAGGAGCGGTGCGGCGCCGACCGCACCAAACTGCGCACCGTCTACCCCGGCATGGAGGCCTCCCGCTTCGCGGAGGTGGGGGAGAACACCGAGGCCGCCGGGTACGCGGACCCCGACACGCTCGTGTGGGTCGGCCGCATCGAACCCGCCAAGGACCTGATCTCGCTGCTTCACTCCTTCGCCGAGATTCGCAAGGAGGAGCCGAAGACGCGGCTGCGGATCGTCGGAGCGCCCGCCGACGGAGCGGACGGAGCGACCTACCTTGCCCACTGCAAGGCGCTGGCCGCACAGCTCTTTCCCGACGAGGCGGAAGGCGTGCACGCCGTCGGGGACAACCCGGTGTCGTTCGAGGAGATCGGCGGCCCGGAGGTCCCCGGCCTCCCGGAGGCATACGCCTCCGGAGCCGTGGTCGTCCTGTCCAGCGTGGTGGAAGGCTTCCCTATCAGCCTCGTGGAAGCCATGTTCTGCGGTCGCGCCACCGTCTCCACGGACGTGGGCGCGGTCGTCGAGGTCATCGGCGGTACGGGGCTTGTGGTGCCGCCGCGCAATCCGCGGGCGCTCGCCGAGGCGTGCGTGGCGCTGCTGCGCGACCCCGAGCGCCGTGAGCGCCTCGGTGCGGCCGCCCGCGCACGCGCCCTCGAACTGTTCACCGTCGAGCAGAACATCACAGCATTTCACAGCATTTACCTGGAGATCGTCTCGCACTCCCCGGTACGACGCGTGGTCGTGGACGAGGCGGGCGAGCCGCTCCCCTTCGGTGTCCCCGCGGAGGCCCACGTGCCCGGCCGCTGGACCGAGGCCCGCCTGATGCCCACGGGCCGGCCGCGCTGGGCAGCGGGCGCTCCGGTGCGCGCGACGGTTCCTGTTCCCGCCGGGGAGGGCGCGTGATGAGCGAACTCGGAGAACTGGACCGGCCGGGGCGGCCGAGCAGCCCGGGCGCCTGGGACGCGCGGTCGGAGGAGTGGCTTGTGACGGGGGTTGGCGAAATGGGCCTACGGGTCGAGAGCGATGAGAGGGAGTCGGCGGCGGAGGCAGAGGCGGAGGCCATCCCGGCGGGGGCGCTTGCGCGCGGGGCGCACGAGGGTGCGGACGGCGCAGACGCGGACGCAGACGCGGAAGCGCGGGGAGTACGCGAGGGCGCGGGTGGCGTGAGCGAGCCTGTTGACGAGGCTCCTGACGTGCTTGACGAGGCTCCTGACGTGCTTGACGAGGCGCCTGACGTGCTTGAGGAGGCTCGTGATGCGCGTGGGGAGGCTCGTGATGCGCTGGGGGACGTTCGTGAGGCATTCGGCGCGGCGCGTGATGGTGTAGGTGGCGCCGCGCGCAAAGCCGGCACTCGACGCGGTGCCGTGGACCCGGTGAAAGCCCTGATGCACCGGCACCGGGAGCTCTGCGAACGGGCCGTGGACCCACTGGAGATCGCGGCAGGCCTCGAGGCGCACGGCCTGACCGACCGGACCGCCGCGCGGTTCCGGCACCGGGACGTGTTCTCGCTCGCCGAGGAGTTGTACGCGCGCGTGCCCCGTGACGGGGAGCCCACGCAGCGCTCGGCGCCCCTCGGGCGTCCGGGGGTGCGCGCCGACTGGGCCGCGCTCGCCCTACTGCCGGGCGCCCTGTGCGCGACAGCCGTGATCGGGCTGCGGCACACCGAAGGACAGCCGCGCCTGGCGGTCGCTGCGGTCGGCGCCCTCGCCGTGGCACTCGGCCTGCGCGTCGCCCTCCGTCGCGGGCCCCTGCGCATCACGCACCACACGACGAGCGGCACCCGTGCGTGGACATGCTGGCTGATCGCGTACGCCCTCCTTGGCGACGGACTTCTGAGCGCCGGTGTCGAAGGTGGCCCCGACGGCCCGTGGCCCCTGGCCACCGCACCCGTCCTTGCTCTCACACTGGCCTGCGCTCCGGCCGCTTGGTGCGCCCACCTCTTTGCCGTACGCGCCCGTCGCAGGCTGACCGCCAGCCGTGGTCTGGAGGAGTTCGCCTCCGCCGTACAACCCCTGCTCCTCGGTGTGTTCGCGCTCTTCCTCTGCGCCCTCAGCGGGCTGCTCGCACTGTGCGGGGCGGCTCTCGACGAGCCCGCCGGTTACTCCGGCGCCGGCGCCCTCGGCGCACTGCTCCTGCTCGCCCGGCTGCTAGCGGCGCGCGGCTTCACTCACGCCCCGGCCGTCGTCCTCGCCACCACGGGCGTCGTCGAGGCGACCGCCCTCGCCACCGTCTTCGCGGGCCGCCTCCCCGGCTGCGCGTTCCTGTCCGTACCAGTCGACGCCGTCGTCGCCGCGTGGGGACCGGCCGCCGTCCCCGCCCTGGTGTGCGGCGCGGCCACCCTCGTCCTCCTCATCCACTCCACCCGCACTCTGACCCGAGCCTCGGCCCACGCCCTGCCCTGCGGGGCGGCATGAGCAGCCGACGGGGCGGGAAGCGCCGAGCCCCGAACTCCGGCGCAGGGGCAGACCTGAGGACCGGCCCCCGGGCAACCTCGAAGGCCGGCGCACAAGCAGCCCTGAAGACCGGCTCGCGCGCGGACGGCAGGACCCGCTTGCGCACGGGCCTCAGGACCGGCTCGCGCACGGACGTCAGGACCAGCTCGCGCGCAGACCTCACGACCGCCTCACCGCAATCGCTGCTCTGGGCCGCGACCCGAAATCTGGCTCACGGTGGCACCCAGCGCCGTGAGCCCCGCCCGGCGGACGGGGTTCGTTCCCCGTACCGGGCCCATTGCTCCCGCGGGGCCGACACCGCGGGCCCTCTCCCTGACCCATGGCATCACCCCGAAGGAGAACGCCAGATGATCACCTCCCGAACCGGAGAATCCGCCCCGGGAGCTGCCCGATGAGGGTCCTGCTGATCGGAGCCAATGGATACCTCGGCCGCTTCGTCGCCGACAGACTGCTCGCCGACCCGGCCGTGCAGCTCACCGCGCTCGGCCGGGGCGACGACGCCGACGTACGGTTCGATCTCGCCTCCGGCAGCCCCGGCGCGCTCACCCGTTTCCTGGACGCGGTGCATCCCGGAGTCGTCATCAACTGCGCCGGCGCCACCCGCGGCGGCGCACGCGAACTCACCCGGCACAACACCGTCGCCGTCGCCACCGTCTGCGAGGCCCTGCGCCGCAGCGGCTGCGGAGCGCGCCTGGTGCAGATCGGCTGCGGTGCCGAGTACGGACCCAGTCAGCCCGGCTCCTCCACGGCCGAGGACGCCGTGCCACGCCCGGGTGGCCCGTACGGCGTGAGCAAGCTCGCCGCCACCGAACTCGTCCTCGGATCCGGCCTGGACGCCGTCGTACTGCGGGTCTTCTCGCCGGCGGGGCCCAGCACCCCGGCAGGTTCTCCGCTCGGCCGCCTCGCCGAGGGCCTGCGCCGCGCCATGCAGTCCGGCGACGGCGAACTCAAGCTCGGCGGACTCGGCGTCCAGCGCGACTTCATCGACGTCCGCGATGTCGCCCGCGCCGTCCACGCTGCCTCGCTCTCCGCCGCCCAGGGCGTCATCAACATCGGCTCGGGCCGCGCCGTACGCCTCCGCGACGCCGCCGCCGTCCTCGCCCGCGTCGCCGGCTACGGAGGCGCGCTGCACGAACTCGACGGACCTTCCAGCCCCATCAGGCCCACCATCGGCCACCCCCGCACCGAACCGGACCACGCGGCCCCAGCCGCGTACCCCTATCCGGACGGCTGCGGCAGCTGGCAGCAGGCCGACGTGCGCACGGCACGCGACCGGCTCGGCTGGCGGCCCCGGATCAACCTCGAAGAATCCCTCGCAGACATCTGGATGGAGGCGGCATGCCGTATCTGACCAGCACCGCAACGGGCACCGCGAGCACCGACTTAGGCCTCGGCTTCGGTATCCCCGGCTATGCGCACCCCCTCGTCGCTCCCGTGGAATGGAGCGAACTCACCCGCCCCGGCACCCCCTTGCACTGGGTCGTCCTGAATGTGGCCAACGGCCCCGGTAGCCGCCCCGACCCGCACTGCCTGGAGGCCGCCGGACGGCTGCGCAACGCGGGCGTCCGGGTGCTCGGGAACCTGGACGCCGCATTTGGCGCACGCACCTTCGGTGAGCTGGTCTCCGACACGCACCGCTATCTCGACTGGTACCAGGTCGACGGGTTCCTGCTCGACCGCTGCCCCACCGAACGCGCCGCGCTCCCCGAGGTCCGCCGCACGGTCACCACACTCCGCGCGCTCCTGGACGGGGCGCACATCGTGCTGGGCCACGGCAGCCACCCGTATCCCGGATATGCCGAGAACGCCGACCAGTTGGTGACCTTCGCCGGCCCCTGGAGCGACTACCGCTGGTCGCAGGTCGCCGAGTGGACCGCCGACTATCCGCCCGAACGCTTCTGCCACTTCGTGCACGGCGTGCCGCGCGGCCATCTCGACGAGGCGCTGCGCATCGCCCGCTGGCAGGGCGCCTCGACGATCTACTTCACCGACCGCACGGACCGGAGCGGCCGCGTCGACCCCTGGGAGAACCTGCCCGGCTACTGGGACGAAATCGTCTCGCGGATCGGAACGGGTGTCTCGGAATGAAGAAGGGCGTGGCAGTGTTACGGGGAGAACAACTGTAGTGATTGACCGACCAACGGAGTCCCCGTGTCGCTGCCACCCCTGGTCGAGCCCGCCGGCGAGCTCACCGTAGACGAGGTCCGCAGGTACTCCCGCCACCTGATCATTCCCGACGTGGGCATGGACGGGCAGAAGCGGCTGAAGAACGCCAAGGTGCTCTGTGTGGGCGCCGGCGGCCTCGGATCGCCGGCGCTGATGTACCTGGCCGCCGCAGGCGTGGGCACGCTCGGCATCGTGGAGTTCGACGAGGTCGACGAGTCGAACCTGCAGCGCCAGATCATCCACAGCCAGGCGGACATCGGCCGCTCCAAGGCCCAGTCCGCCCGCGACTCCGTCCTCGGCATCAACCCGTACGTGAATGTGGTCCTTCACGAAGAGCGGCTCGAAGCCGAGAACGTGATGGACATCTTCAGCCAGTACGACCTGATCGTCGACGGTACGGACAACTTCGCGACCCGCTACCTGGTCAACGACGCGGCCGTGCTCCTGAACAAGCCGTACGTGTGGGGCTCGATCTACCGCTTCGATGGCCAGGCGTCCGTCTTCTGGTCCGAGCACGGCCCCTGCTACCGCTGCCTCTACCCGGAGCCCCCGCCCCCCGGCATGGTTCCCTCCTGCGCCGAGGGCGGCGTGCTGGGCGTGCTGTGCGCGTCCATCGGCTCCATCCAGGTCAACGAGGCGATCAAGCTTCTCGCGGGCATCGGCGAGCCGCTGGTCGGCCGCCTGATGATCTACGACGCCCTGGAGATGCAGTACCGCCAGGTCAAGGTCCGCAAGGACCCGAACTGCGCGGTCTGCGGTGAGAACCCGACAGTCACCGAGCTCATCGACTACGAGGCCTTCTGCGGCGTCGTGTCCGAGGAGGCCCAGGAGGCGGCCGCCGGCTCGACGATCACTCCCAAGCAGCTCAAGGAGTGGATCGACGACGGCGAGAACATCGAGATCATCGACGTCCGCGAGATCAACGAGTACGAGATCGTCTCGATCCCCGGCGCCAAGCTGGTCCCGAAGAACGAGTTCCTCATGGGCACCGCCCTGGAGAGCCTTCCGCAGGACAAGAAGATCGTCCTGCACTGCAAGACGGGTGTCCGCAGTGCGGAAGTTCTCGCTGTCCTGAAGTCCGCGGGCTTCGCGGACGCGGTGCACGTCGGCGGCGGCGTGATCGGCTGGGTCCACCAGATCGAGCCGGACAAGCCCGTGTACTGATCGAACCACTGAGCAGCCGCTCTTTCGATGGCGGGGGTTCCGGGCGCCGAGGGTGCCCGGAACCCCCGCCACCGTCATGAACAGACCTTGCCGTCCTTCGGCACCGTCCCGTTCAGCAGATAGCTGTTCACCGTCGAGTCGACGCAGTCGCTGCCGCTGCCGTACGCCCCATGTCCCTCGCCCTTCCAGGTGAGCTCCACGCCGACATCCTTGCCCAGCTCGTCGGCCATCTTGCGGGCGCCTTCGTAGGGCGTCGCCGGGTCCCCGGTGTTGCCCACGACCAGGACGGGCTCGGCTCCCGGCGCGCTGACCTCCGGGTTGTCGTACTGACCGGCCACCGGCCAGTCGTGGCACCAGCCCGCCGTGTCCCAGCCCAGGAAGTCGCCGAAGACGGGCGAGATCTTCTCGAACTCGGCCAGCTGCTTCTTCGTCTCCTCGGGAGTCGGCCGCTGCTTGTCGTCCAAGCACGATATGACCCGTTGTGAATGCGTCATCGTGCCGTAGTTCCCCGAGGAGTCGCGGTCGTTGTAGCCGTCGGCGAGCGCCAGCAGCTCCGAACCGTCCCCGTCCTCGGCGGCGTTCAGAGCGCTGGTCAGTGTCGGCCAGCCCTGCTCGCTGTAGAGCGGCAGGACGATCCCGGTCAGGGCCAGCGTCTGGGTGAGCTCGCGCCCGGAAGAGGTCGGCAGCGGGCTTGCGTCGATCCGGTCCAGCAGCTCGGTGATCCTCTGGGAGCCCTGCTTGGCGTCCTGGCCTGTGGACGTGAGGTAGTTGTCCAGGGCGCGCTGAAAGCCGAGGGCCTGGTTCTTGGCATGGCCCACGGTGTCGGCGCTCGGGTCGACGACGGCGTCCAGCACCAGGCGTCCCACGTTCTTCGGGAACAGATGTGCGTACACACCGCCGAGTTCGGTGCCGTAAGAGATGCCGAAGTAGTGCATCTTCTGGTCGCCGAGGACCTGACGCATCAGGTCCATGTCGCGGGCTGTGTCGGTCGTCGAGACGTGTGACAGCAGCTTGCCTGCGGCCTTCTCACACCCCTTGCCGAAGTCGGTGGCGTCCTTGAAGTAGGCCGCCTCCTCAGCCGCGTCGTCCGGTGTGGCGTCCACCGACTCGGCGGCCTGGATCTCCTTGTTGCTGCGACAGCGCACGCCCTCGCTGGCGGCGACCCCGCGCGGGTCCCAGCTCACCAGGTCGTACCGCTGGTGGAGCTGGCCGACGGCACTCTCGTACGCAGGCATTGTGGAGACGCCCGAGCCGCCGGGACCACCGAAATTGAACAGGAGCGAGCCGATGCGGTCGCTCTTGCCGCCGGTCGCCTGCGATCGGATCAGCGCGAGGCCGATCGTCTCGCCGTCCGGCTTCGCGTAGTCCAGCGGCACCTTGAGAGTGGCGCACTGCCAGCTGCCGCCCGGCGCGGGGGAGTTCGACGTGGCCTTGCAGCGGCCCCAGTCGAGCTTCTGCGAGGTGAATGACGCGGGCAGCCCGGACGGTGGGGCCGAAGAAGGCACGGCGACCGACGGGCTGTCGCTGTTTTTCCCCTCATCCTCGCCGTCACCGGACGAGCCTTCACTGCAGCCGGCCACCAGCAACGCGGCGGCGGCCGCGGCCGTCCACCGGATGAATCGCGTCATGAGCTCCCCCCTCGCCGTGATCCGCCGGAAGTCGCGGATCACATGCGGGCAATATTAGGCGTCGACGGGCTGCGACCGCCGCGCCCTGTGGATAACCCTTTGACCTGTGGCTTTCTAGGAGCAGACGGTCCCGGCCGACGGTACGGCCCCCTCCAGCAGATAGCCGTTCACCGCGTCCTGCACGCACTTGTTCCCGCTGTCGTACGCGCCGTGCCCCTGGCCCTTGTACGTCAGCTCGACGCCGACTCCCTTGCCCAGCGCGTTCACCATCTTCTTCGCCCCCTCGTACGGCGTCGCGGGATCGCCGGTGTTTCCGACGACGAGGATCGGCGCCGCACCGGAAGCGCTCACGTCGGGGTGGTCGGCGGCGCCCGCCACCGGCCAGTCGGTGCAGCTGACCATGCCCCAGGCCAGATAGTCGCCGAAGAACGGCGAGGCGGCCCGGAACTCCGGAAGCTTCGACTCCACGTAGTCCGGGGTGTAGCGCGGCTTGTCGTCCGCGCAGTTGATGGAGATGTTCGCTGCCGTGATGTTGCTGTACTGCCCGTTCTGGTTGCGCCCGTTCATCGAGTCCGAGAGCAGCATCAGCACCTTGCCGTCACCGTCGTACGCCTGCTCCAGGCCTTCCGTCAGGTACTCCCAGAAGTCCTTGGAGTACAGGGCCTGTGCGATGCCGTTGGTCGCGGCGGTCTGGGTGAGCTGACGCGGAAAGACGCCGGGGATCGGCTTGCTGTCGAGGTCGGTGAGGAGCTTCGCGATGCGGTCCTTGACGTCCTGCGCCGTGTCGCCGACCGGGCAGTCCTCGGCCTTCGAAGTGCAGTCTTCGGCGAAATTGTCCAGCGCGAGCTGGAAACCCTTCGCCTGCCCCAGTGAGCCCTGCTCCGCGTTCTGTGTCGGGTCGACGACCGCGTCGAACACCGCACGTCCCACGTTTTTGGGGAACAAGTGTGCGTAGACGCCGCCGAGTTCGGTGCCGTAAGAGATGCCGAAGTAGTGCAGCTTGTCGTCGCCGAGAACCTGGCGCATCAGGTCCATGTCCCGGGCCGCGTCGGTGGTGCGCAGGTGCGGGAGGGTCTTGCCGGAGTTCTTCTCGCAGGTCGCGTTGAAGCTCTTGGTGTTCTCCAGCAGTTTCTGCTGCTCGGCGGTGTCGTCCGGCGTGGCGTCCTGCTGGAAGTACTCGTCGAGCTGGTCGTCGCTCTCGCATTTCACACCGGCGCTGCGGCCGACCCCGCGCGGGTCGAAGCTCACCAGGTCGTAGCGGGTGCGCAGCTTCGCGTAGTCCTCACCGAAGGCGGGCAGCGTGGTGACGCCGGAGCCTCCGGGGCCGCCGAAGTTGAAGACGAGCGAGCCGACGCGCTTGCTCTGGTCGCCGCTCGTCGTCGCCCGGATCAGCGCGAGTCCGATCGTGTCGCCCTTGGGCTCGGCCCAGTCGAGGGGCGCTTTCAGGGTGGCGCACTGCCACTGCGTGCCGCCTGGAAGAGGCGAGGGAGCATCCCCGCCGCCCTCGGACTCGGACGGCGCCGGGCAGTCCTTCCAGCTCAGCTTCTGGGCCGTCAGATCCTCGTCCTTTGAGTCGTCGCCGCAGCCTGTCATCAGGGAGGACAACAGGACGGCGCTGACGGTCAGGGCGGCGGCGCGCAGCTGGGGAGGATTCGGCATGTTCCCCATCCTGCGGTCGTGCGGGGCGGGGCGCTCGGGGCGCGAGCCGTGTGGGTGAGGAAGCGCCTTGTCGCGTACGGGATGGCGTCTATGGTGCGTTGTGTCGCTGTACGAGACGGGCCCGTCCGGTGTGTCGTGTCGCCCGTCGAGACGGCGCCTACGGTGTGTCGTGTCGCCGTACGAGACGGCCCGGCGTGTCGGATCAGAGCGCGCCCTTGCGCGTCAGGTGGTTGAAGAACAGCCAACCCGGCAGCACCGGAATCCACAGTGTCAACAGCCGGTACAGGAGTACGGCGGGCGCCGCGACCTCCTTGGGAAGGCCGACGGCGATCAGACCGACCGTGAGGGTCGCCTCGACCGCGCCGACGCCGCCAGGGGTAGGCGCCGCCGAGCCGAGCGCGTTGCCGGCGAGGAAGACGACGGCGACGCTGGCGAGGCTGAGGGTGGTGGGCTCCTCGTGGCCGAACGCGCGGATCGACGCGTCCAGGCACATCACGAAGCAGGCGGTGAGCAGCAACATGCCGCCGATGCCGGTGATCAGCTTCTGCGGCCGCTGCAGCACGTCGAGCATGCGGGGCACGACGCCCGCGAACAACGACCTCACGCGCGTGGAGACGAATTTCCGCAGGAACGGCACCGACGTCACCACGAGAACGAGTACGGCGACGGTGAGGAGACCGGCGATGACCGTGCGGGACGGCGACAGGGAGGGTGTCTTCTCGGTGCCGGTCAGGTAGCCGAACGAGAGCAGCATCAGGATGTGGCAGCCGAGCCCGAACAGTTGCGACGCGCCGACGCTGGCGACCGCGAGCCCCGGCCGTACGCCGGCGCGCTGCAGGAAGCGCGTGTTCAGGGCCACGCCGCCGACTGCCGCGGGGGCCACGATCTTCACGAACGAGCCCGCCACCTGCGCTGCCACGGCGCGCAGGAACGGAACGCGCTCGGGCACGAAGCCGAGCAGGCTCATCGCCGCCGCGAAATAACTCAGCGCCGAGAACAGCACCGCGGCGGCGACCCAGCCCCATTCGGCGCTCTCGAAGAGGGTGCCGAACTCGATATGGGTGAGTTGCGTCAACAGGAAGTACGCGCCGATCGCGCCCGCGATGAAACTGATCAGAGTGCGCGGCCGGACACGCTCCAGGCGGACGGGCTCGACCGGTGCCTGCGGCCTGATCAGCAGCACCTGATGGCGGATCTGGGTGAGCAGATCCTCCTCGCGTGCCTCGTCCAGAGCGTCGTCGATCGCCCGCTTCTCGGCCCGCTGCTCCGCGCGTACGGCTTTTTTGTCCGGCTTTTCCAGCGTGGGCGCGGCGGTGTCTTCCTTGGCCTCCTCGGCGCGGGCGAGCCTGTCCTGCCTGGAGGCCTCCAGAACCGCATCGCGCTCGCGCTGGGCGCGCTCCCGGGCGAGTTTGCGAAGCGTCGCGCGCGTGGCACGCGACAGCGCAATGGGCTGAAGCATCGGCAGACAGTTGGCGACCTTGTCCGGGCCGAGTACGCCGACCGCCGAGGCCACCGCCCGCTCGGCGCCCACGCGAAGCCCCAGCGTGGTGACCAGCTGAGCGATGTCCACGCGCAACAACAGGTCGCCGGCGGCGATCTCGCCGCCGCGCAGATCGGTGAGGATCACCGTGCCGGAACGATCCACCAGAATCGCGTCTCCCGCGAGCCTGCGATGTGCGATGCGCCGGGACTGCAGCGCCTGCACTTGATGCCAGGTGTCGCGCAGGAGGTCGTCGGTGATGAGCTCGTCGGGCAGCGAGTCGAGGGTGCGGCCACCGGTGTGCTCGTAGACGAGCATCACAGCGTCCGGGCCCAGTTCGGAGGTCGCGATCAGTTTGGGGGCGTTGGCCCCGGCCGCGATGGCCGCGTACGCGAGAAGGGCCTCTTGTTCGAGAGCCTGGCGCAGGGACTGGAGGCTGCGGCGGGTGGTGATGCCGCGCAACGTGAGCCGTCGCCACACGCGGTAGAAGAAGCCCTGCGCCTGCTGCTCTCGGTCGACCACCGTGACGTCCAGTGGCGGGCCGTCCTCCAGGGTGACGAAGTAGCGTCGGCCGCGGTCGCCGTTCTCGGTGGCTACCTCATGCGCCTCCTCGCGGGCTGCCGTCACCGGGCGGAAGCCGACGTGCCGTAGGCCCGCCATCAGCGTCCGCCCGGTAGGCCGTACGTTCGGCGAACCGACCGCATACAGGGTCCCGTAGGCGACGGCCCAGCCGATCAGCACCGTCAGGACGATCGAGAACGGTGTCGTGTAGCCGGTGACCAGCATGGAGAAGGCGTCGAGGAGCAGCACCACCCACAGCACCGCGCGCCAGCGGGGGCGGCGGGACATGCCGACGGCCGTCATGTACGCGATGACCGGCGCGAGATAGCCGTGTACCGGGTCGGTGAGGGCGTGGATGTCGCCCGGTGAGGGCTGGGTGAGCGCTTCCTTGATGGAGTCAGGGGCGGCTTTCGCGACCCACAGGTCGGTGGCGAGTGTCACTCCGTGCGCGAGGACCGCGGCGAGGACGCCGTCGGCGATGCGCAGCCCGTCCCGCTTGATCAGCCGTTCGATCGCGAACGCGACCGGCACCAGGAGGATCGCGATGCTTGATGCCAGACCCGCGATCTTGATCAGTAGATCGGGTGCCTGGCCCGTGCCCTTGTTGATGTCCTGTTCGAGCCCCGATGTGGTGCCGTGCGCGAACGCGGCGATGGCGAGCAGCAGGACGATCGCGAGGATCCCGACCAGGAGGCGCATCAGATCGGACGGACGGTGCACGCGCGCGGGGAGCAGCGGTTCGTCGCCCTCGACCTCGTCGTTGTGGACTTCGTCCACGCATTCGGCGTCTCGCTCGACCTGCTTCTTCTCGGCGTCGTCTGTCTTTTTGGACGACTCAGATGACTCAGATGACTCGGACGTTTTGGATGTCTTGGGGGCGAGATCGTCGTCCGTCTTGGTGAGGCGCTCCGCCTGCTCGGTGAAGGGCTCTGTGTGCGACTCGGTACCGGGCGTTTCGTCAGTCCTGGAAGTGGGCTCGGTGGTCCTCTCGCCCGTCTCCTTCTCGTCTGCTTCACCGGAGTCCGGGCGCGACGAAGCCGCGGAGGTGCCCTCCGCGTTTTCGGGGTGCACGCCCTGCTGCCTCATGGACTCTTCTTGATCTCGTATCACCGGTCACCGCCCGCCCGATGGTGGCATGCCCCACCGACACACGGGGGCATCAGGGTGCAAATGCGGGGGCGCACAGTCTGCCCGAAGCGCCGCCTCGGAGCGAGGAATACGCACAGTCTTCACCCCGCCACATTGTCGGTGGGGTGGTGCAGGATGGGGCGGATGAGCGAGGAGAGCCTTCCGGCGGACGACCTGCCGGAGTACGCGGAGCAGGTCCTTGGGGTTGCCGAGCTGATCCCGCCCGGGCGTGTGATGACGTACGGGGATGTCGCCGAGTGGCTGGAGGAGGGCGGGCCGCGCCAGGTGGGCCGCGTGATGGCCCTCTATGGGGGAGCGGTTCCGTGGTGGCGTGTCATACGCGCGGACGGTGTGCTGCTCCCGGGCCACGAGCTCGAGGCGCTGGGCCACTACCGCGTCGAGGGGACTCCCCTCAAGGAGGCGAGCAGGGCGTCCGAGGACCATCTGCCGCGTGTCGACATGAGACGGGCGCGATGGGACGGCGGTGAACGCGCGGAGAGTCACACCTGACAGCTTCCGGTATCGGACGGGCGGAGGGGGAACGTGTGGCCCGTACGGGGGAAGTGAGGCACATCTGTGACATGCCGTACGTTCGAGGAACGGGGGACGCAAGGGGCTGGCGGGAAGAAGGGGAAGCCCTCCTTCCACGGTGCTCACCGGCGTAGCGTCGTCGACGCGGATCCCTCTCACCCCGCGGCCACCGCCCCGAACGCGTGGCAGTCCTCCCACCCGTCGCCCGATCACCACCCCCGTAACGACGGCGCTCAGCGCCGACAGTGACGATCCCCAGCACAACCACCAGGACCGGCGAACCACGTGAGCTCCCCTTCCTCCACCAGGCGCCTGTCGCACCCCAATGTGCGACAGGGGGCCCGCGGCGCGTACCGACTGGTTCGTACCCCGCCGGCCCGAGTGGATCCCCCTCGTCTGGACGCAGGGCAGCGCTCGGTGGTTGACCACAAGGGTGGCCCGCTGCTCGTTCTCGCAGGTCCGGGCACTGGAAAGACGACCACGCTGGTCGAGTCCGTGGCCGCCCGGATCGCACGGGGCGGCGATCCGGAACGGATCCTGGTGCTGACGTTCAGCAGGAAGGCCGCCGTGGAGCTGCGCGACCGCATGGCGCTACGCATAGGGGCTGCCCGCGCGCCTCAGGCGACCACCTTCCACTCCTTCTGCTACGCCCTTGTCCGCGCCCACCAGGACAGCGACCTGTTCGTAGAACCCGTCCGGTTGTTGTCGGGTCCCGAACAGGACGTGGCGGTGCGCGAGCTGCTTGCGGGCCAGCCCGACCTGGAGCGCCTCGGTCTCGCGCACGTGCGCTGGCCGGACGATCTGCGTGCCTGCCTGACCACACGAGGCTTCGCCGACGAGGTCCGCGCGGTCCTGGCCCGCAGCCGTGAGCTGGGCCTGAGCCCTGATGCCCTGGACGCCTTCGCCGCCCGCATCGGCCGGCCCGATTGGGGCGCCGCCGCGGCCTTCCTCGCCGAGTACCTCGACGTTCTCGACATGCAAGGAGTGCTCGACTACGCCGAACTCGTGCACCGCGCGGTGCTGCTCGCCGGACGCCCCGGTGTCGCCGAACGCCTGGCCGCGAAATACGACGCCGTCTACGTGGACGAGTACCAGGACACCGACCCGGCACAGGTACGACTGCTGAGGGCCCTCGCAGGCGGCGGACGCACCCTCATCGCTTTCGGCGACCCCGACCAGTCCATCTACACCTTCCGGGGCGCCGAGGTGAACGGCATTCTGGACTTCCCCGACGCCTTCCCGCGTGTTGACGGCCGCCCGGCGCCGGTCGAGGTCCTCAGGACATCCCGCCGCTCGGGCGCCGCCCTGCTGACCGCCACACGCCTGCTCACCCAGCGCATGCCGCTGACCCGCCTTCCGGCGGAGAAGGTCCGGGCCCACCGCGAACTGTCTCCGGTACGGGACGGCGGCCGGATCGAGGTCTACACGTACCCGACGTCCGGCACGGAGCTGGACAACATCGCCGACATCGTGCGCCGCGCCCACCTGGAGGACGGCGTCCCCTGGAGCGAGATGGCCGTCCTGGTGCGCGCCGGCTCCCGCACGATCCCGACGATCCGACGCGCCCTCACCGCTGCCGGGGTGCCGCTCGACATCGACGGCGACGATCTGCCGCTGCGGCACGAGCCGGCGGTCGCGCCGCTGCTGACGGCGCTGCGGGCGGTGGCGCAGGCGGAACTGGGGGCGGAGCTGCGGGCGGACACCGACTCCGGCGCCGACATCGATGTATCCGAGGTGGACGTTACGGGGGGCGCGCCTGCGCGGGAATACGCATCCGGTGAGGACGCTGCAGGGGACGCGCCTGCGCCGGAACACACATCCATTGAGGACGCTGCTGGGGGCGTGCCTGCGCAGGAAGGCGCAACCGCAGAGGAAGCCGAGAGCGCCGACCCGATTGAGCCTCATGAGCCCATTGAGCCCATTGAGCCCATTGAGCCCATTGAGGCTCATGAGCCCCTTGAGCAGGCTGTATCGGCTGAGCCAGAACCGGAGCCCCCCTGGCTCGACACCGACACCGCCCTCACCCTCCTCGCCTCGCCCCTCGCGAGCATGGACGCTGCCGACCTTCGGCGCCTGGGCCGGGCCCTGCGTGAGGAGGAGCGCGCCGCCGGCAACCACGTACCGCCGCCCTCCGACCACCTGCTCGCCCGCGCACTGGCCGCGCCGGAGCGGCTCGTCGCGCACGATCCGGCGTACGCCCGCGGAGCCCAGCGCCTCGGTGCTTTGCTGCAGAAGGCACGGGAGCGCCTCGCGGGGGGCGGGACGGCCGAGGAGGCACTCTGGGACCTGTGGGAGGGCACGCCGTGGCCACAGCGTTTGGAGCGAGCTGCCCGGCGTGGCGGCGCGGCAGGGCGCAACGCCGACCGAGACCTCGACGCCGTGTGTGCGCTGTTCGCGACCGCGACCCGTGCCGAGGAGCGCACCGGCGGCCGTGGCGCTCTCAACTTCCTGGAGGAGATCGAGGCCCAGGACATCGCCGCCGACACGCTCACCCGAAGGGCCGTCCGTCCCGACGCGGTGCGTCTGATGACCGCGCACCGTTCCAAGGGCCTGGAGTGGCGCCTCGTCGTCGTGGCGGGTGTCCAGGAGGGGCTGTGGCCGGACCTGCGCCGCCGTGGGTCCCTGCTGGAGGCCGACCGCATCGGACGGGACGGCCTGGCGGAACCCCTCACGCCCGGTGCGCTTCTCTCCGAAGAGCGTCGTTTGTTCTACGTGGCCGCCACGCGCGCGCGTGAACGCCTCGTCGTCACCGCGGTGAAGGCCCCCGCCGACGACGGCGACCAGCCCTCCCGCTTCCTCACCGAACTCGGCGTCGAGCCCAAGGACGTCGCCGGTCGCCCGCGCCGTCCGCTGTCCGTCGCCGCGCTGGTCGCCGAACTGCGCGCCACGACGGTCGATCCGCGCGTCTCGGACACCCTCAGGCAGGCCGCGGCCCGCCGCCTGGCCAAACTCGCCGCGCTCGGCGACGAGGACGGCCGGCCTCTTGTGCCGTCCGCGCACCCCTACCGCTGGTGGGGCCTTTACGAGCCGACCGAGAGCAAGATCCCGCTGCGCAACCGCGACCAGCCGGTCGTGCTCTCCGGAAGCGCTCTCGACCAGCTCGCCAACACCTGCGCCCTGCAGTGGTTCCTGGGGCGCGAGGTCAAGGCCGACGCGCCCGCGACCGCCGCCCAGGGCTTCGGCAACGTGGTACACGTCCTCGCCGACGAGGTCGCCTCCGGACGCACCCCGGCCGACCTCACCGTCCTCATGGAGCGCCTCGACTCCGTGTGGAACGCGCTCGCCTTCGACGCGCCGTGGAAGTCCGCGCAGGAGAAGGAGCACGCGCGCGTGGCGCTCGAACGCTTCCTGAAGTGGCACGTGATGGATCGCACCGGACGAACGCCGGTGGCCAGTGAGCACGACTTCGACGTGACTCTCGAAGCGGGCGACTACGCAGTACGCATCCGCGGCTCCATGGACCGCGTCGAGGCGGACGCCCAAGGCCGCGCCTATGTGGTCGATTTCAAGACCGGTAAACATGCGCCGAGCGCCGCCGAGGTGGCGCACCACCCGCAACTCGCCGTCTACCAGCTCGCCATCAGCGAGGGCGCAGCCGACGACGCTTTCGACGGCGTACGGCCCGAGCCCGGCGGCGCCGAACTCGTCCAGTTGCGCCAGGGCGCCGCCAAGAAGAACGGGGGCGAGACCCTCCCCAAGGTGCAGGCGCAGGAACCCCTTGAGGGCGAGTGGGTCGGCGACCTGCTCGCCACCGCCGCGGGCAAGGTCCTCGACGAGCGGTTCTCGCCCACGACCGGTCAGCACTGCACGCACTGCGCGTTCCGGGCGTCGTGCAGTGCGCGGCCCGAGGGGCGGCACGTGGTCGAGTGACGGGTGTGCAGTTCTGTGACGTGCGCGTGCTGGGTGGTGTGTGCGCGGTCAAGTGGTGCGAACGTGCGTGACGTATCGCACCACCTGCGCTGACCAGCGCATCCCTCGGCTCCGCGGCCGATGTGGCCCGCGCTGTCAGTGGGCGCCGCTAGCCTCTCTGACGTGCCAGCCCGTATCACCGACCCCGAGCAGCTCAAGGAGCTCCTGGGCATCCCGTTCACGCCGGAGCAGACGGCCTGCATCACCGCACCGCCCGCGCCGCAGGTGATCGTGGCCGGAGCCGGTTCGGGCAAGACCACGGTGATGGCCGCACGCGTGGTGTGGCTGGTCGGCACCGGGCAGGTCGCCCCGGAGCAGGTCCTCGGACTGACGTTCACCAACAAGGCGGCCGGTGAACTCGCCGAGCGCGTCCGCAAGGCGCTGATCAAGGCGGGCGTCACCGACCCGGACACGATCGACCCGGACAACCCGCCGGGCGAGCCGGTCATCTCCACGTACCACGCCTTCGCCGGCCGGTTGCTGACCGACCACGGCCTGCGCATCGGACTCGAACCGACGTCCCGTCTGCTGGCCGACGCCACCCGCTACCAGCTCGCCGCACGCGTGCTGCGCGAGGCACCGGGACCGTATCCGGCGCTCACCCGCTCCTTCCCGGACCTGGTCGGCGACCTCCTCACGCTCGACTCCGAGCTCTCCGAACACCTGGTACGCCCCGAGGACCTGCGTAGCTACGACGCCGAGCTGCTGCTCTTCCTGGAGAGCGCCGAACTCACCAACGCCGACCTCCGCAAGGTCCCGGATGCGGCGGCGGCCCGTCGTGAACTGGCCGAGCTGGTGGGCCACTACCGCGCGGCCAAACGCGAACGCGATCTCCTCGACTTCGGCGACCAGATCGCCCTGTCGGCCACCCTGGCCCGCACCCGCCCCGAGGTCGGCACCATCCTGCGCGACGAGTTCCGTGTCGTTCTGCTGGACGAGTACCAGGACACGTCCGTGGCCCAGCGCGTCCTGCTCGCCGGTCTTTTCGGCGGCGGCACCGGTCACCCGGTGACGGCGGTCGGCGACCCCTGCCAGGCGATCTACGGCTGGCGTGGCGCCTCCGTCGCCAACCTGGACGACTTCCCCGAACACTTCGCACACCCCGACGGCCGCCTCGCGACCCGCCAGGCACTCAGCGAGAACCGCCGCAGTGGTGGTCGGCTCCTGGACCTCGCCAACGGCCTCGCCGAGCCCCTGCGGGCCATGCACGCAGGCGTGGAGGCACTCCGCCCCGCCCCCGGAGCCGAGCGCGACGGCCTGGTCCGCTGCGGGCTGCTGCGGACCCACGCCGAGGAGATCGACTGGCTCGCCGAGTCGATCGCCCATCTCGTACGCACCGGAAAGGCGCCCGGCGAGATCGCGGTGCTGTGCCGTACGGCGACCGACTTCGCCGAGATCCAGGGCGCGCTCGTCGCCCGCGACATTCCCGTGGAGGTGGTGGGCCTCTCCGGTCTGCTGCACCTCCCCGAGGTCGCCGACCTCGTCGCCGTCTGCGAGGTCCTCCAGGACCCCGGTGCCAACGCTGCCCTCGTACGCCTGCTCACCGGCCCGCGCTGGCGCATCGGCCCGCGCGACCTGGCCCTCCTGGGCAGGCGCGCCCGCCATCTGGTGACCCACGCGCGCGTGCGCGCCGACGACGACCCGGACCGTCGGCTCGCCGCAGCCGTCGAGGGGGTCGACCCGGCCGAGGTGATATCGCTCGCGGACGCGCTCGACACGTTCCTTGAGATGCCCATCGAGGCCGAAGGAGACGACGACGGACTGCCCTTCTCGCCGGACGCGCGAGTGCGTTTCGCGCGGCTCGCCGCCGAACTGCGCGACCTGCGCCGCTCACTCGCCGACCCACTGATGGACGTCCTGCACCGGGTGCTCGCCGTCACCGGCCTGGAGGTCGAGCTCTCCGCGTCCCCGCACGCGCTGGCCGCCCGGCGACGCGAGACGCTATCGAACTTCCTGGATGTCGCCGCATCCTTCGCCGCGGGTGACGGGGAGGCGTCTTTGCTGGCCTTCCTCGGCTTCCTGCGGACCGCCGCGCAGTACGAGAAAGGCCTCGACAACGCGCTCCCGGGCGGTGAGAACACCGTCAAGGTGCTCACCGCGCACAAGTCCAAAGGCCTGGAATGGGACGTCGTCGTGGTCCCGGGCCTGGTCACCGGCACCTTCCCCAGCACCCAGGGCCGCGAGAAATGGACCGCCCAGGGCAAGGTCCTGCCGCACGAGCTGCGCGGAGACGCCGACACCCTGCCCGACATCGAAGCCTGGAACGCCAGGGGCATCAAGGCCTTCCACGAGGCCATGAAGGACCACCAGCACACCGAGGAACTCCGCCTCGGCTACGTCACCTTCACCCGACCACGCTCACTCCTGATCGGCTCCGGCCACTGGTGGGGCCCCTCCCAGAAGAAGCCGCGCGGGCCCTCGGACTTCCTGCACGCCCTGTACGAGCACTGCGCGGCCGGACACGGAGACATCGAGGTCTGGGCGGACGAACCCGCCGAGGACGACGAGAACCCCGCCCTCCACGAGGCGTCCGCCGACCACGCCTGGCCGCTGCCGCTCGACGACGGGGCGCTCGCCCGCCGCCGCGCGGCCGCGGAGACCGTACTCGCCCACCTGGAGCGGGTCGCGTCCCACCAGGAGGACCATCCAGGGGCCGCCCACGCCGCGCCACCCTCCTCGGCAGGTTCCTCGTACGAGGACCCTGAGTGGCCGCCTCCGCCCGAGGACGACGAACCGCCCGACCTCGATCTCCAGGGGGACGACGGCTCCGACTGGGACTCCTGGACGGCGGACCGCCCGAAGGTCCCGCACCAGGCACAGGACCCCGAGGCTCGCCCTCACCCCGGGGACCCGATGCGGCTCACGCCCGAGGAGTCCCGCACACTCGCCTCCTGGGACCGCGACCTGGACGCGCTCACCGGCGAGCTGCTGCGCGCCCGCGCCGGCGTCACCGACGTACCCCTGCCGTCCTCGCTCACCGCGTCGCAGGTGCTGCGCCTGGCGGCCGACCCGGACGGCTTCGCGCAGGACCTGGCCCGGCCCATGCCGCGCCCTCCGCAGCCCGCCGCGCGCCGCGGCACCCGCTTCCACGCGTGGCTGGAGTCCCGCTTCGAGGAACTGCGGCTGCCCATGCTGGAGCCGGAGGAGCTGCCCGGCAGCGAGGCCGAGATCGCCGACGAGCGCGACCTGGAGTCTCTCAAGGAGGCCTTCGAGCGCACTCCCTACGCACACCGCACTCCTTACCGCGTCGAGGTTCCCTTCCAGCTCGCCATCGCAGGCCGCGTCGTGCGCGGCCGTATCGACGCGGTCTACCGGGAGACCGCTGACAACGGTGACGGCGACGCCTCGCTCGGTAGGGAGGGCGGCGACGGCACGACGTACGAGATCGTGGACTGGAAGACCAGCCGCAGCCGCACCGCGGACCCCCTTCAGCTCGCGCTGTACCGCCTGGCCTGGGCGGAGCAGCAGGGCGTGCCCCTGGAGGCGGTCAGGGCGGCGTTCCTGTACGTCCGCAGCGGCGAGGTCGTACGACCGGGCGACCTGCCGGACCGGGCCGCACTGGAGCGGTTGCTCACGGAGGGCCCACAGGAAGAGGCGTCCGGGGAGCCACCGGACGAACACGCTTCCGTGGGCGGATAGGCTCGTGGCCATGAGCAAGCCCGTTGACAACGCCGTCAGCACCGTGCGTACGTACATCCAGAACCACCGCGCCGCCTTCCTCGACGACCTCGCCGAATGGCTGCGCATCCCCTCGGTGTCGGCTCAGCCCGACCACGCCGCGGACGTACGGCGCAGCGCCGACTGGCTTGCCGCCAAGCTTCGGGAGACCGGCTTTCCCACCGTCGAGGTCTGGGCGACCGACGGCGCCCCGGCCGTCTTCGCCGACTGGCCCTCAGAGGACCCTGAAGCCCCTACGGTCCTGGTCTACGGCCACCACGACGTGCAGCCCGCCGCCCGCGAGGACGGCTGGGACACGGAGCCCTTCGAGCCCGTGATCCGCGGAAACCGCCTCCACGCGCGCGGGGCGGCCGATGACAAGGGCCAGGTGTTCTTCCACACACTCGGCGTCCGGGCCCACCTCGACGCCACCGGGCGCACCGCGCCCGCCGTACACCTCAAGCTCCTCATCGAGGGCGAGGAGGAATCCGGCTCCCCGCACTTCCGTGACCTCGTCGAGGCGCGTGCGGAGCGACTCGCGACCGGCATCGTGATCGTCTCCGACACCGGCATGTGGTCCGAGGACACCCCCACGGTGTGCACCGGCATGCGTGGCCTCGCCGAGTGCGAGATCAGGCTCCACGGGCCCGACCAGGACATCCACTCCGGGGCCTTCGGCGGAGCTGTGCCCAACCCGGCCACCGCCGTCGCTCGCCTTGTGGCTGCCCTGCATGACGAGCACGCGCGCGTGGCGGTACCGGGCTTCTACGAAGGCGTCACGGAACTCACCGACCGCGAGCGCGAGCTTTTCGCCGAGCTGCCCTTCGACGAGGCCGAGTGGCTGCGCACCGCCAGGTCGACGGCCTCCTACGGAGAGGCCGGACACACCACCCTGGAGCGCGTCTGGGCCCGTCCGACCGCCGAGGTCAACGGCATCGGCGGCGGCTACCAGGGTCCCGGCAGCAAGACGATCATCCCGTCCTCGGCGATGGTCAAGCTCTCCTTCCGGCTGGTCGCGGGACAGGACCCCGACCACATCGAGAAGGCCGTACGCGCGTGGGCCGCCGAACAGGTACCCGCGGGCATCCGGCACGAGATCACGTTCGGCCCGGCCACCCGCCCGTGTCTGACGCCGCTGGACCACCCAGCCCTGCAGTCCGTCGTACGGGCCATGAGCCGTGCCTTCGAACAGCCCGTCCGCTTCACCCGTGAGGGCGGCTCGGGGCCCGCGGCCGACCTTCAGGAAGTCCTCGGCGCCCCGGTGCTCTTCCTGGGCATCTCCGTCCCGTCCGACGGCTGGCACGCACCCAACGAGAAGGTCGAACTGGATCTCCTCATGAAGGGCGTCGAAACCACCGCCTACCTGTGGGGCGATCTGGCCGTGAGCCGGCGCGAGGCACACTGAAGAAGGCATCCAGAAGGCACCCACGAAGAAGGCGATCAACGCCCTGAACAGCCCCCTCCACACCCGCCCTGCCGAACCGCCCGCCGACATATCCGTTACACCGGGGGAGTTGGAAGCACCCGTGACCACCTGGACCGACCACACCGCCGACCGTCCCATCTCGCTCACCGCCCCGAGCGGCATCGACCGGGCCGCCCACCACCGGCTCGACGAGGCCTGGCTCGCCGCGGCGTGGAGCCACCCCACCACCCGCGCCTTCGTGGTCTCCGGCGGCCAGGTCCTGATCGACGAGAGGGCGGACGGCACCACCGAACTGGTGATGACCCCCTCCTTCGAGGCGCCGCTCACCGAGGCACACCGCTACTTCCTGGGCACCGACGACGACGGTGTGAGCTACTTCGCCCTCCAGAAGGACGCGCTCCCCGGCCGCATCGACCAGTCGGCCCGCTCGGCCGGCTTGCGCGAGGCGGGACTCCTGCTGTCTCCCCGCGACGCGGGCCTCATGGTGCACGCGGTCGCCCTGGAGAACTGGCAGCGGCTTCACCGCTTCTGCTCGCGCTGCGGTGAACGCACCGTCATCGCGGCAGCCGGCCACATCCGGCGCTGCCCGGCCTGCGGCGCCGAGCACTACCCGCGTACCGATCCGGCCGTGATCATGGCGGTCACGGACGACGAGGACCGCATCCTGCTCGGCCGCCAGGTGCACTGGCCCGAGGGCCGCTTCTCGACACTCGCGGGCTTCGTCGAGCCTGGTGAGTCCATCGAGCAGTCGGTGCGCCGCGAGGTCTTCGAGGAGGCCGGTATCACGGTGGGCGAGGTCGAGTACGTCGCCAGCCAGCCCTGGCCGTTCCCCTCCAGCCTCATGCTGGGCTTCATGGCCCGCGCCCAGTCGTCCGAGATCAACGTCGACGGCGAGGAGATCGAAGAGGCCCGCTGGTTCTCCCGCGAAGACCTGCGGGCCGCCTTCGAGTCCGGGGAAGTGCTGCCCCCTTACGGGATCTCGATTGCGGCCCGGCTGATCGAACTCTGGTACGGCAAGCCCCTGCCGACCCGGGGATCAGCCACCTGACATCGACTGGACGGTCGGCTGCCCACCGGGTGCACACGTCCGACGCGGGCGCCGGCCCAGTGATGTCGACTACGTGCCGATTCTCTGCTTGGCCTGCGCCGGGGAGGGGTTCGGCGACGTCGAGCCAGCGTTGTGATCATCGGGTTCTCGGCAGTCAGAGCGGAGGCAGTAGCGTGCCTGGACAGTGACTCGGCTCTTCGGTGTCTTCATGTGAGTAGCGGTGCGGTACGGGGGTGGCCGCCGGCAGCCGTATTGCTGATCAGCCGTCCGGAGGCGAGACCCGCGCCCGTGGTCCTTGGGCGGGGGTCTCGTGCGCCCACTCCCGGGTCAGACGCCGAGCGCCTGCTTCACCTGGGCAAGGCTCGGGTTCGTCATCACGACCTCAGAGCCGCCCTGGGCGGGGACCACCAGAACGGTCGGAACCGTCTGGTTTCCGCCGTTCGCCTTCTCCACGAATGCCGCGGACTGCGGGTCCTGCTCGATGTTGATCTCGTCGTACGTGATGCCCTCGCGGTCCATCTGGCTCTTCAGCCGACGGCAGTAGCCGCACCACGTGGTGCTGTACATCGTCACAGTGCCCGGCATGTCGATTGAGCTCCTTCACGGCGTTGGGATGCGTGGTCGCGTCAGGGGAACGTACGCGACACGGCCGCCATTCCCGCGGGGGGTACCCGGCGGCACGCAACGGGCCTGCCGCATTTGTACGACTGCGGGTGTTTCCTGTGGACAACCCGGCTCACCCGTCCCCGACGACCTGGCAGCATGGCGGGGTGACAGCAGCAACGCACTCCACACTCTTCCCGGAGGTTCCGGACACGGCCGACGCGGTGCTCGACGGGCTCGACCCCGAGCAACGCGAGGTCGCCACCGCCCTGCACGGACCGGTGTGCGTGCTCGCGGGCGCCGGCACGGGCAAGACACGGGCAATCACCCACCGCATCGCCTACGGGGTGCGCGCGGGGATTCTCCAGCCCTCCACCGTGCTGGCCGTCACCTTCACCAACCGTGCCGCGGGTGAGATGCGCGGCCGACTCAGGCAGCTCGGCGCCGGCGGCGTCCAGGCCCGGACCTTCCACTCGGCCGCGCTGCGCCAGCTCCAGTACTTCTGGCCGAAAGCGGTCGGCGGCAGCCTGCCCCGGCTTGTCGACCGCAAGATCCAGCTCGTCGCAGACGCGGCGGCAGCCTGCCGCATCCGCCTCGACCGGGGCGAACTGCGAGACGTCACCGCCGAGATCGAGTGGTCCAAGGTCACCCAGACCATCCCCGCCGACTACGCGGCCGCCGCCGCCAAAGCCGGCCGCGAGGCCCCCCGCAATCCAGCCGAGATCGCCCAGCTGTACGGGACCTACGAAGACCTCAAGCGCAATCGCGGGGTCATCGACTTCGAAGACGTCCTGCTGCTGACGGTCGCCGTCCTCCAGGACCGCCACGACATCGCGGAGCAGGTCCGCGCCCAGTACCAGCACTTCGTGGTCGACGAGTACCAGGACGTCAGCCCCCTCCAGCAGCGTCTGCTGGACCTGTGGCTCGGCGAGCGCGACAGTCTCTGTGTCGTCGGCGATGCCAGTCAGACGATCTATTCGTTCACCGGTGCAACTCCTGACCACCTTCTCGACTTCCGTATCCGCCACCCCGGAGCCACCGTCGTCAAACTCGTACGCGACTACCGCTCCTCGCCGCAGGTGGTCCACCTCGCCAACGGCCTGCTCGCCCAGGCCCGTGGCCGGGCCGCCGAGCACCGCCTGGAGCTGATCTCCCAGCGGCCCCCGGGCCCCGAACCCGTCTACGCCGAGTACCCGGACGAGCCCGCAGAGGCCGAAGGCGCCGCCCGACGCATCCGCGACCTCGTCGTGTCCGGCGTCCCCGCGGGCGAGATCGCGATTCTCTTCCGTACGAACTCGCAGTCCGAGCTCTATGAGCAGGCGCTCGCCGACGTCGGCGTGCCCTACCAGCTGCGCGGCGCCGAGCGGTTCTTCGACCGCCCCGAAGTGCGCAAGGCCGGCACCGCCCTGCGCGCCGCGGCCCGGTTCGGAGGCAACGACTCACTCCTCGACGATGTCATCGACCTGCCCTCCCAGGTCCGCGCGGTGCTGTCGGGCGAAGGATGGACCAACCAGCCCCCCGCAGGTTCCGGTGCGGTCAGAGAGCGCTGGGAATCGCTGGCCGCCCTGGTCCACCTTGCCCACGACTTCGCCGCGGCAAAGGAGGGCGCCACCCTGGGAGACCTGGTGGCAGAGCTCGACGAGCGGGCGAGCGCCCAGCACGCTCCGACCGTCCAGGGCGTCACACTCGCTTCCCTGCACTCCGCCAAGGGACTGGAGTGGGACGTCGTCTTCCTGGTCGCCGTCGCCGAGGGCATGATGCCAATCACCTACGCAAAGACCGAGGAGCAGATCGAGGAGGAACGCCGCCTCCTCTACGTCGGCGTAACCCGCGCCAGAGAGCACCTCGGTGTCTCCTGGGCGCTGTCCCGCTCACCCGGCGGCAGACCCAACCGACGGCCCAGCCGCTTCCTCGACGGGCTGCGCCCCGGCTCGGTCACCACGGCGGGCCGAAGCGGCGGTGGCGGCCCAGGAGGTGTCGAGCGAGGTATCGGGAGCAGCGGTGGCACGGTCGCGCGGCGGTCGGCCCGGACCCCCGCCCGCTGCCGGGTATGCGGCCGCACCCTGACCGACGCGGGCGAGATGAAACTGATGCGCTGCGAGGACTGTCCGTCCGACATGGACGAGGGCCTCTACGAGCGGTTGCGGGAGTGGCGGGCGGTACAGGCGCAGCGCAGTGGGCAGCCCGCGTTCTGCGTGTTCACCGACAAGACGTTGATGGCCATCGCCGAGGCTGTGCCCGACGAGGCGGGCGAGCTGGCTCGGATCCCTGGAGTCGGAGTCCGCAAGCTGAACCGGTTCGGCACCGATGTTCTGGCTATCTGCGCAGGTCAAGATGTTGGAGTGGACGATGAGGGTGACTGATACGAACTCGTCGAAAAAATAGTTTGCGCATGCCCCAGCAATCCCCATAGGTTCTTAACACGGAACGGCGGCCTTCTCCGAGGCACCGGTTCCGTGCTGTACTTAACAACCGTCGGACTGGCTCACACCCAGTCCCCCTAGACGCCGAGAGGAGGCGATTCCTGTGATCAGCATCACCACGAGCTTCAACAGCACCGTCAAAATGACCGATCTCTCGGTCGCTTCCACCTGCCTGCTCGGCGTCTCGAACCTGGGCACCGGTCTGTCCGGCAATCCTGCTGTCCGGCCGGCGTCCTCCGTGTCTCTCGCGGGTCTTCCCGTCAGTGAGCGCAATGAGCGACCGATCCAGGCACTGGAAGCAGCAGTAGTGGCAGAGGCGCGTGCCTATGCCTTTGCGGCAGCCGGTGCCGGATCCCTGAAGCAGACGAAGCAGCACCACACGATGTGGGCCTTCCGTGGGCCTGAACCCTGGAGTGATCCAGCCTGATTCTGATCAGGCCGGCGCCTTCAGGGCCGCGGAACCCCACCCGGGATCCGCGGCCCTTCTGTTTGTCCCCGACCGGGGACGGCGGAGCGAAGGGGCCTCGGGAAATGAAAAGAACCCGGTACCCAGCCGCCAACCGGCCAACCGGCCGGCACGACCAGACGAGGAAGACGAACCGTGCAACTCGAAGCGCACGCCCCGTCCGTACCGCCTTCCGAAACGATCTCCCCGCCCGGCCTCACGGAGGACTCCACCTTGATCCCGCTCACTGCGCTCACCGCGCTCGACGACGCCATCGAGAACCTCGGCGTACCCGTCCCCTGCCGTTCCTACGACCCGGAGGTCTTCTTCGCCGAGTCGCCGGCCGATGTCGAGTACGCCAAGTCGCTCTGCCGCACCTGCCCGTTGGTCGAGGCCTGCCTCGCCGGTGCCAAGGAGCGGCGTGAGCCCTGGGGCGTCTGGGGTGGCGAGCTCTTCGTCCAGGGTGTCGTCGTGGCCCGCAAGCGGCCGCGTGGCCGCCCGCGCAAGAACCCGGTCGCGGCATGAACATCCGAGGAACGATCGACCGCCCTCTGACGAACGACCCCAAGAAACAGGCCCCGATGAAGCCGTCCACCAGCGAGCCCGCCGGTTCCGCAATCCCAGACTTCACCACCACCGACGCGAAGGACTCGCGTCAGAACAGGACCCGAGAGATGCAACTCATTCCAGAAGCCCTGGCTCGTGCGCATATGCACGAGCGACTGCACGAGGCCGAGCGTGAACGCCGGGCCCTGCGCCTGGCGTCCGCCCGCCGGATGCAGCGTCGTGCCGAGCGCGCCTCGATGCGTGCCCGGCGTGCGCTGGCCATGGCGGTCATGCAGTAGCCGACGGCAGTCGCAGGCATAGCAGCAGGAAGTAACTCCTCGCGGGGGTCGGTCCGACAGGGCCGGCCCCCGCAGTGCGTCCGGCTCCGCGGTGCGTTGCGTCCGGCGAACCGTCGATCACGGCGATATCGTCGCCGGGTGACGAGTCTTCCCGGGGACAGTGACAGCACCGGCTCAGCGCAGCGGCCCGACGTTGCCGAGGCCGAGCACATCGTGTGCGCTCGCTGCGGCACCCCGGCCGACGGCCCCCGGCCGACGTGGACCTGTTCCGTGGAGAACGGCAGCCATCACTACTTCTGCGACAGCTGCGCCCGTACACATCTGAGGGCGATCGAGGGACGGCTGGACTCCGCGTGGTGGTGAACCGCGCCCCGTCAGGCTTCGGCGGCCTGCTCCCTCTCGCCCAACTCCTCCGCAGGCAGGAAACCGGGCAGCCACTCCTCCAGTTCATCGCGTAGACGGACCGTCGCGCCCAGTTGGCACAGGACACCGATGGTGCTGAGGGTCACGCGGTGTATCAGGAGATACGCCGGGGGCAGGTTGAGCTGCTTGCCCAACTGGTAGGCGGGGGAGCGGGGGTCGCCCACGCGGGCGGCCTGGCTGCGCATCCAGCCGCGGGTGAAGGTGAACTCGTCCGCCCGGGCCGGTTCGATGATCGGCACGAGATAGTCCAGAACCGCGTCGGGTTCGAGCTCAATCGACTCCTTGACGAAGCCCTCCTCGCAGAGCAGCTCATAGACCGCCTCGGCCTCGCCGTCGAGGGTCATGCGCAGGGACTCGCCGATCGTTGAGGGCAGGCCGCCGGGGAGGCGGTCCACCGTGCCGAAGTCCAGGACGCCCAGACGCCAGCCGGTCTTCTCGTCCGGCAGGAGACGGAAGTTGCCCGGGTGCGGATCGGCGTGCAGCAGCCCTGTGCGGGCGGGGCCCGAGAAGAGGAAGCGGGCCAGCAGCTGGCCGGCTCGGTCCCGCTGTTCCTGGGTGCCGTTGGCGATCACCTCCGACATCGGTATGCCGTCGATCCATTCAGTCACCAGAATCTGGTCGCACTGGTGGACCACCGCCGGTACCAGAACATCCGGGTCGCCCGCGAACTCGGCCGCATGGGTCTCCTGAGCCTGCGCCTCCAGTCCGTAGTCGAGCTCCTCGGACACCCGGTCGCGCAGCTCCGCGATGAGTGGTTTGACGTCCATCCCCGGGATCAAGGGACCCAGGAGCCTGGCGAACCGGCTGAGCTGGGTCAGATCGGACAGCAGGGCCTCGCCCGCTCCGGGGTACTGCACCTTCACCGCGACCTCTCGGCCGTCATGCCACACCGCGTGGTGCACCTGGCCGATGGAGGCCGCCGCGGACGGCTTGTCCTCGAACTCGAGGAACAGCTCGGACCAGTCCCTACCGAGCCGCTCCTCCAGCACGGAGTGCACGGTGCGTGTCGGCATCGGAGGCGCCGCCTCCTGGAGCTTCGTCAGCGCCGCTCGATAGGGTCCCGCGACCTCTTCGGGCAGCGCCGACTCGAAGACGGACAGTGCCTGCCCGAACTTCATCGCGCCGCCCTTGAGCTCACCGAGCACCTTGAACAACTGCTCGGCCGTGCGCTGCTGCAACTCGCGGCCGACGATCTCCGCCGACTTCCCGCCGATCCGTTTGCCGAGCCCCCAGGTGGCCCGCCCGGCGAAGCCGAGTGGCAGCGCGGCGAGTTTGGCCGTACGGGTGACTGCCTTCCGAGGAAGATCAGACATGAGCCCTCCAATTACCGGACAGCCGAGCCGCGTACGGCTGTTGCTCCGCCATTGTCTCGTGCGGCTCCCCGTCTTCCGAGGCGCGCTCCCCCTTCTTACCCTTCTCCGCCGCGCCGCACAGGCATGCGGGATGCGGCCAGACCGGCCTCGCATGCCAGTCGAACCCCGGTACGGACGCCTCCCAGCGTGCCCCGGCGCTGGAAGGCAGCTCCCCGTCGAGGTAGGCCAGCGCATGACCCGCGGCCATCCCGGCGACCCCGGCCGCCAGCGCGAGGTCGCAGGCTGGGACCTGGCGCTGCTGCCCGGAGCGCCACTGCGCGACCAGGCGCGGCCAGGTCGGATCGCGGTCGGTACGCCCCTGGTCCAGACAGCCCGCGCAGCCCGTGTCCCCAGGCAGCACCAGAGGGCCGACGACTCCCGTGCCCTCCACGACGCCCGCGTACAGGTGCGGTGTTCCCGAAGTGATCAATGACTCGGTGGCTGCCGGGTCGGGCGCGTGGACGGCGAGACCGTCTCGCGGTGTGAGGATCACCAGCGACAGCCCGACTTGCTCCGAGTCCGGGGGTGTCCGGGGTGGACCCTCCGGCGCCGCTTGTCGTACCGCGCGCCGGGCGGCTTCCTCCCGGCGTTGACCGATGGACTCGGCGGGCAGCCCGCCCGGCGCGACGTCCGACGGTTCGACGCAGCCGCTGTCGCGAACATCGACCTGACCCACGCCCGCGCCGGCGAGCAGTGAGGCAAGGATCACTCCCACACGGCCGGCCCCCCGCACCTGTACGCGCAGTGAGCGACGGGCGGCCAGCCGTTTCATACCTTCGCCCGGTTCGGGGGCGACGAGGGAGAGAGAAGCGAGGTCGGGACGCAGCCGGTCGAGGACCGCTTTCTTCTTACGCAAGGTGTCCGCGGCCGGGCCGCCTCCGGTGTTGTCGTCCAGCAGCCCGGACCGGGCGAGCCGGTCCAGCAGCCCGTCGACATGCCCGTCGGGAAATCCCATCCTGCGCCCTTCCTCGCGGAGGAGCGGCAGCCCGCGTGTCCCGTTGAGGAGATCGAGGAAGCTGCCTGTCGCCGTGTCGACCGGGCCAAGGATTATCGCGTGCGCGGGCGCCATTCCGAACTGGACGGTGTTGAGATCCCGCCAGCCGCGCCGCAGCGCCGGCTTCACGATCGGATGCATGACCTACCCCCGTACTCCGTGGATCGTCCCCGTGTGTCGGCCGGTGTGGGTCCCGCTTCGCCGACCGAATGCCAGCATGCCGTTCGCGGCCCGAGGGTGCCGAAAGTTATCCACAGGCGGCGCCATACGTCGTACAAATCGAGCGCGCAGGGTGCGGATCGGTATCGAACCGTCTTCGGGACGGGACTTCCCCCATGTGCAGCGGGTAACGTCGGGGCGTGCCCGCCGACCCACTGCACCGCGCCGGAAAACCACAGCGCAGTACGACGAGCCCGCCGCCAAGCGGCTCGGGGGCGAGCGCGATCGAGGTTCGAAGGAGCGCGCGAAGGCGCAGAACGGTCTCCGCGTACCGCGAGGGCGATCGCACCGTTGTGCTCATCCCCGCCCGGATGTCCGAGGCGGAGGAACAGCGCTGGGTGACTGTCATGCTCGACAAACTGGCCGCCCAGGAGAAGAAGAGGGTGCCCTGTGACGCCGAGCTGACCGAGCGTGCAGCGCGTCTGTCGGGTCAGTACTTCGACGGCCGGGCCCGGCCCACCTCGGTTCGTTGGGTCACCAACCAGAACACGCGCTGGGGCTCGTGCACACCGGCCGAGGGAAGTATCCGTCTGTCGCACCGGTTGCAGGGCATGCCCGAGTACGTCGTCGACTACGTACTCGTCCATGAACTCGCGCACCTGCTCGTGCCCGGTCATGGGCCCCGCTTCTGGCGGCTCCTGGAGGCGTATCCGCGTACGGAGCGTGCTCGCGGTTACCTCGAAGGGGTGGTGGCAGCCGATCGGCTGCCGCACCCGCCCGCCACGCGCGACGATTGAGCGGTCGGCCCACCCGCGCCGAAGCCGGCCTGTCCGCACCGAAGGGGCGGTTGTGTACCGGGTCTGTACCGGCTCCCTCCACTGTCAGAGTTTGCCGTTAGCCTGGCGCGACGCACTTGCTTTCGGGATGGGGGACGGTCGTTACGCATGGGCAGGGAATTCCAACGCGGCCACAAGGCCAAGATCAGTGACCTCACCGCGGGCACCGATCTGTACGTAGGTGTGCAGATCGCCGGCCCCGGGCTGACCTTCGACATCAGTTGCTTCGGTCTGGACGCCGACGAACGGCTCTCGGACGATCAGTACTTCGTCTTCTTCAACCAGCCGAAGTCCCCCGAAGAGTCCATTCAGCTCCTCGGCGCCCAAGCGGGTGACACCGAGTCCTTCCGTGTCACGCTCGACCGCATCCCCGCGAAGATCCACAAACTGTCGTTCACCGCGACCCTCGACGGCGCCGGGCAGATGTCCCAGATCGACCCCGGATATATCCGGATCGTCGCGGGCGGTGAAGAGGTGGCCCGGTACCCGTTCAGCGGCGCCGAGTTCTCCACGGAACGCGCCGTGATGCTGGGCGACTTCTACCTGAAGGATGTCTGGCGGTTCGCCGCCGTAGGACAGGGCTTCGACGGTGGCCTCGACGCGCTGCTGAAGAACTTCGGCGGCGAGGTCGCCGAGGAGGAGCCCGCCGCGCAGCCGCCGCAGGCCGCCGCCGCACCGTCCTTCGCGCCCCCGGCCCAGGCCACCCCACCCCCCGCGTTCGGCGCGCCGAGCACACCGGCACCCGTGCCGCAGCCCGCCGCCCAGGGCTTCGCGCCGCCGCCGGGAGCCACACCGCCGCCCGCCCCGGCGCCCGCGCCCTCGGTGCACGCCGCACCGACCATCGTCGCGCCGCTGCACACTCCGCCGGGCGGCAACGTGCCACCGCCGGGGCCCGCACCGTACGTGCAGCCGCCGGGCCGGCCCGGTCCACCGCCGGGCTACAGCCAGCAGCCTCCCGGTCAGACGGCTCCGCCGCCGCCCGGTTACGGTCAGCAGGCACCGCCCGCACCTCCGGGATATGGCCAGCAGGCGCCCACCGCCCCTCCCGGATATGGACAGCAGGCTCCTACGGCACCCCCTGGCTATGGACAGCAGCCGCCGTTCGGCCAGGTCCCCGGGCAGATTCCCGGGCAGCCGGGTGCGCCTTCCTCGTACGTCGTTCCCCAGGGAGCCCCACAGGGCGGTGCCGGTGTGTCCGCCGCGTTGCAGGCATTCAAGGAGACGCCCACCGGGCAGCGCTGGACCCAGCAGAACAAGAAATTGGTCCGCGTCGACCTCGGCGCGGGCGGTGATCAGGCAGTCCTGGCGCGCCAAGGCAGCATGGTGCTTTACCAGGGCAAGGTCGACTTCAGCTACAAGGGCGCCGGCTTCGCCGGGCGGATCGTGGGCAACGCGACCGGCCAGGAGATGCAGCTGATGCGCTGTTCGGGTCGCGGACAGGTGTTCCTCGCCGAGAACGGCTCCCATCTGCACCCCATCGAACTCCAGGGCGACGGAATCTGTGTGTCCGCCGAGAGCGTCCTCGCTTTCGACGAGACGCTTCAGTACGAGGTCCGCAGGATCGAGGGGCACGGCATCCCAGGGGGCGCGCTTTTCACGATGCAGTTCCAGGGGACCGGCACGATCGTCGTGAAGACCCACGGTGCGCCCGTCGTCCTACCCGTCACGCCCACGACCTTCGCCGACTGCAACGCGGTGGTCGCCTGGTCCGCGGCCTCTCAGGTGATCGTCTCCAGCCAGGTGCGGATGCGCCGGAACGCCTATCCAGGCGACACCGGGGAGAGCGTGAATCTCCAGTTCCGCGGCGCGCCCGGCAATTTCATCGTCGTCCAGCCGTACGAGGTCTGAGGGAGCCCGTCATGAACCAGCCACTCTCGGGCTTCGCCCCGGCACCCGTCACCGCCCGCATGGAGAACCACGGCAATCACATGCTGAAGGTCGCCATGCAGACCGGAAACGACCTCCTCGCGCGCGTGGGATCGATGGTCGCCTACGAAGGGTTCGTCCAGTACGAGCCCAACCCGCCCGCCGTACGTCAGATCGCCCGCGACTGGGCCACGGGTGAGGGCGCGCCCCTGATGAAGGCCTCGGGCGACGGCCTGCTGTACCTCGCCGACTACGGGGCGAATGTCGTCGTCATCAACCTCGACGGGGACGCGATCTCCGTCAACGCGACGAACCTGCTCGCCTTCGACGCCCATCTCACGTGGGGCGTCGAGCGCGTCAAGGGGCTCGCCAAGTTCGCCGGACAGGGCCTGTGGAACACGAAGATCTCCGGGCAGGGCTGGGTCGCGCTGACCTCCCGGGGCAAGCCGATCGTCGTCGACTGCGGCGGTGGTGAGGACGAGACGTACGTAGACCCGGACGCGCTCGTCGCCTGGTCCCCGAACCTCAAGGTGAAGGGCAAGCGCAGCTTCAAAGCGCAGTCGCTGATCGGACGGGGCAGCGGCGAGGCCTTCCAGATGGCGTTCTCCGGGCAGGGCATCGTCGTCGTCCAGCCCAGTGAGGACAGCACCGACCGTCTCCGAGTCCGGGGCTGAGGGGGAGCAGGACATCATGCAGAGCCCGCTTTTCGGCTACAACGAACAGCAGACCCAGGAGCGCTACAGCCTGCAGAACTCGCAGATGCTGCGCGTCGTCCTGGAGGGCCACGACGACATCCTGGCGCGCAAGGGCACCATGGTCGCGTACCAGGGGCTCGTCGAGTTCGACGCCGAGTACCAGAACAGCGGCCAGCAGCGGTCGCGCGCACACACCGGCGAGGGCCTCGACCTGATGCGCTGCCACGGGCAGGGGACCGTCTACCTGGCGAACCTCGCCCAGCACGTGCACGTGGTCGACGTGGACCAGGACGGTCTCACCGTCGACAGCAGTTACGTACTGGCGATGGACTCTTCGCTGCACCACGAGGTCATCGCCGTGGACAGCCAGTACGGCATCTCCGGCTCGGGCAAGTACCAGCTCAACATCACGGGTCGCGGCAAGGTCGCGCTGATGACCTCCGGGATGCCGCTGCTGATGCAGGTCACGCCGGACAAGTACGTCAACTGCGACGCCGACGCGATCGTGGCGTGGTCCACGAGCCTGCGTGTGCAGATGCAGGCCCAGACCCACTCCTCCGGAGTATTTCGGCGCCGTGGCAACACGGGCGAGGGCTGGGAGCTCAGCTTCCTGGGGCAGGGCTACGCGCTCGTCCAGCCCAGCGAACTGCTGCCGCCGCAGAACGCCGTGATCGGCCAGGGGGTGCGCGCCCAGTACGGCGTGGGTCAGCAGGGCGTGCAGGCGCAGAACCAGGGCAACGCCTGGAGCTGAGCGTCCAGGAAGCTCCACAAGTTCAGCGAAGCTCCGTGCAATTCCCCGAAGTGCGGGTAAGGGGCGGCCGCCGTAGTGGTCGCCCCTTACCCGTTCACAGTCGCGCGCGGGTCGCTTCCAGGAGTCGTACGACCGACTCGTCGGCCACGCCCGCGACCTCCTCGTACGCGAACCAGCGCAGGTCGAGCGACTCGTCGCTGATCTCCTGCACGGCTCCTGGCGCGGCCACCACGGCGTACTGGACGTCGAAATGGCAGTGGCACGGCGGCGGGATCGGATGCCGGTCGAGCCGCACCGGGCCACCGGGGAGCAGTTCGAGAGCCGCGATGCCCGACTCCTCCGTCGCCTCACGCAGAGCCGCGGCCTCCAGCGTGGCGTCCTGCGGCTCGCAGTGACCACCCATCTGGAGCCACATGCGCAGTTTCTTGTGGAGGGTCAGCAGCACGCGGCTGTGCTCGGGATCGATCACGAGGGCGCTCGCCGTGATGTGCCCTGCGGTGCAGGCCTTCCACATGCCGTCCGGATGCGCCGCCAGATGGTCCAGGTACGCCTGGCGCAGCTCTTCCTGGTCCTCGTAGCTCTTGAGTACGAGGACCGCGTCGTCGTACAGGCTCACTCGGCGTCGTCGCCCTTGCCGTCGCCCTTGTCGTCGTCCTTCTTCAGGTTCGGCTTCTCGCCGGAGCCGGAGCCGGAGCCGGAGCCGTCAGCCGCCTCGCCGAGCATCTTGTCGATCTCGGAGAAGTCCAGCTGCTCGCGGTGCACGAAGCCGTCCGGGTCGTCCAGGTCGGAAGCGGTGGGCAGCATGTCCGGGTGGGCCCACAGACCGTCACGCCCGTCGACACCGCGCGCGTCGGTGAGCGAGGCCCACAGACGGGAGGCGTCCCGCAGACGGCGGGGGCGCAGCTCCAGGCCGATCAGCGTGGCGAAGGTCTGCTCGGCGGGACCACCCGACGCGCGACGGCGGCGCAGCGTCTCCCGCAGCGCGTCCGCGGACGTCAGACGCGGCTTGGCGGCCGCGTGCACGACCGCGTCCACCCAGCCCTCGACGAGCGCGAGAGCCGTCTCCAGACGGGCCAGCGCGGCCTTCTGCTCCGGAGTGTCCTCCGGCTGGAACATGCCCTGCTGGAGCGCGTTCTGCAGCTCCTCCGGGTTCTGCGGGTCGAACTGGCCGACCACGTCCTCCAGCTTGGCCGTGTCGACCTTGATCCCGCGCGCGTAGCCCTCGACAGCGCCGAACAGGTGAGAGCGCAGCCACGGCACGTGTGCGAAGAGGCGCTGGTGGGCGGCCTCGCGCAGGGCGATGTAGAGCCGCACCTCCTCCTGGGGGACGCCCAGGTCCTTGCCGAACGACTCGATGTTCAGCGGCAGCAGTGCGGCCTTGCCGGCCGGGCCGAGCGGCAGGCCGATGTCACTCGAACCGACGACCTCGCCGGCGAGCACGCCCACGGCCTGCCCGATCTGCGTACCGAACATGGCGCCGCCCATGGAGCGCATCATGCCGATGAGCGGGCCTGCCATGGCCTGCATCTCCTCCGGCAGGACCTCGCCCATGGCCGCGCCGACGCGCTCGGCGACGGGGTCGACGAGCTCCTTCCACACCGGCAGGGTCGCCTCGACCCACTCCGCGCGGCTCCAGGCCACGGCGGAGCCCGCTCCGGACGGCAGCGAGGTCGCGTCGTCCAGCCACAGGTCGGCCAGGCGCACGGCCTCCTGGACCGCGGTGCGCTCGGCTGGGCCGACGCTCGCGTCCTTGGTGCCGTCAGAGGTGCCCTGGGAGACCGTCTGGCGGGCGATCTGCTTGGCCATGTCCCAATTCACCGGACCGCCCTCGTACGAGAGCATCTGGCCGAGCTGCTGGAACGCGGCGCCCAGGTCATTGGGGTTCATGGAACCGAACATGGCTGCGAGCGGATTGTCGGCGCCGGGGCCGCCGGCTCCGGGGAACCCCCCGAAACCGAACGGGTTGGCCGGTCCCTGACCACCGCCGCTCTCCTGGTCCTTCTTCTTGCCCTCGTCGCCGTTCTCCGGCTCCTCCGGCGGAAGGCCGAATCCGAATGGGGTGTCACTCACGGGATTCCTCGGCTGGTAAGGCCGCCGGTTCTTCCCGACGGCGGCTTGCCCGACAACACACCACCCAGCGTAGACACCCCAGCCCGATCGGGCCTCGGTGCTTCGCCGACTCTCCGCCTGCGGCAGGATGGATGCCACCTGGTACGCACGCGTCACGCGCGTCCGTTACTGAAGACAACCGCTGGAGACGCCCGGTGAGTTCCCCAGATCCACAGGTTCGCGCAGCGCGAAACCACTCAACCAGCCCGGCAGCGCGCGGGCCCGTCGTCGCGGTCACCGGCGCCGCGTCCGGCGTGGGTGCGCTGCTCACCGAGCGGCTCGCCGCCAGCGAGGGGATCAAGCAGGTCATCGCCATCGACGAGCGGCGCGGCGAGTGCGCGGCCGCCCAGTGGCACATCCTGGACGTCCGGGACCCGGTGATCGCCGAGAAGCTGCGCGGGGCGGATGTCGTCGTGCACCTCGCCCTCGACCTCGATCTGGAGTCGGACGCGGCGGCACGGACGGCGTACAACGTCCGGGGGACGCAGACCGTGCTCACCGCCGCCGCGGCGGCCGGGGTGCACCGAGTGGTGCTGTGCACCTCCGCGATGGTCTACGGGGCGCTGCCCGACAACGAACTGCCCCTCTCGGAAGACGCCGAACTGCGGGCGACCGCCGAGGCCACGGGGGTCGGTGACCTGCTGGAGATCGAGCGGCTCGCGCGACGGGCGCCGCGCGCGCATCCGGGTCTCAATGTCACCGTCGTACGGCCCGCTGTGCTCGTTGGCGGCACCGACACGGCCCTGACCAGGTACTTCGAGTCGCCTCGGCTGCTTGTGGTGGCGGGGTCGCGGCCCGCGTGGCAGTTCTGTCACGTCGAGGACCTGTGCAGTGCTCTGGAGTACGCCGTCGTGGAGAAGGTCGAGGGGGAGCTGGCCGTCGGGTGCGACGGATGGCTGGAACAGGAGGAGGTCGAGGAGCTGAGCGGGATCCGGCGGATGGAGCTGCCGTCCGCGGTCGCTCTTGGCGCGGCTGCTCGGCTGCACCGGATCGGGCTCACCCCTTCGCCTGCCGGTGATCTGGCCTACACGATGTATCCGTGGGTCGTGAGCGGGAGTCGGCTGCATGACGCCGGGTGGCGGCCTCGGTGGAGCAACGAGGAGGTCCTCGCGGAGCTGCTGGAGGAGGTCGCCGGGCGGCACACCGTGGTTGGGCGGCGGCTTGGGCGTAAGGACGCGACTGCGGCGGGGGCCGCGGGGGCGACGGTGGCGTTGTTGGGGGCGGCTGCGGTGGTGCGACGGGCGCGGAAGGCTCGGCGGCGGATCTGAGGGCCTCGGCCTGGGGTGTGCCCAGGCGTGTTCATGCACCTTCACCCTCTGGCTGCTGCTGGCGTGGAGGTGGGTTTTCGCCCCCTCCGCCCCTTCCCGTCCCGTTTCTAGGGGCTGCCGCCCCCAGGCCCCCGCTGTCGGCCTGGACGGCCGCGTCCTCAAACGCCGGACGGGCTGAAAAATCTCTGGCACCGGATTCTCGGAGGCTCCTCCGAAGGGGTACGCCCTGTGACGGGTGAAAACGGTATTCCTTGGTGTCGGTGGGTTGCGGCACGATGGGCGTATGGCACCTACCTATGACCATCCCGGTGAGCAGGGCGCGCAGGATCCCATTCGGCTGCTCGCCATTCGTGAGGAACCGTTGTCCCTCGACGAGGTTTTCCGGGCCGTGGGGGACGACTCCGCCGGGGGGACCGCGTTGTTCGTGGGGACGGTGCGAAATCATGACGGGGGTGCCGACGTCGATGAGCTGGGGTACTCCTGTCACCCCAGTGCGGAGGCCGAGTTGCGGCGGGTCGCCGAGAAGGTGGTCGCCGAGTACCCGGTGCGTGCGCTGGCCGCCGTCCACCGGATCGGGGACCTGGGTGTCGGGGATCTCGCTGTCGTCGTCGCCGTGTCGTGCCCGCACCGGGGTGAGGCGTTCGAGGCATGCCGCAAACTCATCGACGACCTGAAGCACGAAGTGCCGATCTGGAAGCACCAGAAGTTCTCGGACGGCACGGAGGAGTGGGTCGGGGCCTGCTGAGGGTTCACCGCATTCGTTGGCCCGAGTTCGTCGGCCGAGTTCGTCCGCCGAGTTCGTTCACTGACGTGTCATCCGCCTTCCGGTTGCGTAACCGACCCCCGGGCGTGAGCGTTGACACTGCTGATGGTTAATCTGCTGATCAGTCAGTTGCGGTCGCTCATGGGGTTGGGAGGTCGGCATGGCGGCACTCGCCTGGTTGCTGATTCCGCTTTTGGCTGCGATCGGTGCCGGACTGTGGGGTGGTTGGGCCAGCCGGAATCGCAAGACCGCGGGAGACGGCATCGAGCTCGACGGTTACGCACGCTTCCGCGCGGCCATGGAAAAGCCCGAGACCGTCGCGCGGTACGAGGCCGTGGCCAGGTACAGGGACGTGGAGCGGCCCGGGGTCGACAAGACGTCCGCAGCTGTCACAGCTGTCACAGCTGTCACAGCTGTCACAAGGACGTCGATGGCCGTGGCCAAGACGCCGGCGGTTGTCGTCAAGGCGCCCGCGACTGTCGTCAAGACCTCCGTTGCTCTGAAGAAGTCCTCCTCCGACGTCGTCTGACGGTGCGCTCGGGCCTCTGGCCTCTCAGGCCGATGCCGGCCCCGTACGGACGGCCCCGACGGTGCGTTGACAGCACCGTCCCGTAATGTCGTGGCATGCCACGCCGCACCGCGACGATGCTCGCCTCCACCCTGATCCTGATCGCGCTCCTGTGCGCGGGAGTGTTCATCAAAGTGCCGTACTCGGAGATGTCGCCGGGTCCGACCGTGAACACCTTGGGCGATCACGACGGCGAGCCCGTGCTGCAGATCACCGGGCACAAGACCTACCCGGCCACCGGGAATCTCAATATGACGACGGTCCGGGTCACGAGCGCCGACTACAACATGAACCTTGTCGAAGCGGTCTACGGCTGGCTGGCGCACGACAACAAGGTGGTCCCGCACGACACGCTCTACCCCGACGGCAAGACGGAGGAGCAGTCGACGCAGGAGAACGCCGAGGAGTTCAGCCAGTCCCAGGAGAGTGCCAAGGTCGCGGCCCTCGAGGAGCTGGACATCCCTGTGCAGTCCTGGGTGATCGTCTCCACGGTCCTCAAGGACTCTCCGGCCGAGGGAAAGCTGCACGCCGGGGACGTGATCAAGGCTGTTGACGGTACGGCGGTGAAGGCGCCCGGCGACGTCGCGGACCTGGTCACCAAGCACAAGCCCGGCGAGAAGGTCGTCTTCACGATCGTGCCCGCCAAGGCGCAGGCCGCCGCCGAGAAGGAGAACAAGGCGGCGACCGAGACCGAGGACGTCACGCTCACCACCAAGGAGTCCGACGACGACGGTGCTTCCCGGGCCATCGTCGGCATCTCCGCCGGTACCGACCACACCTTCCCGTTCACCATCGACATCAAGCTTGCCGATGTCGGCGGACCGAGCGCGGGGCTGATGTTCGCCCTCGGAATCGTGGACAAGCTCACCCCGGGCAACCTCACCGGCGGCAAGTTCGTCGCCGGCACCGGCACCATCGACGACGCCGGCAAGGTCGGCCCGATCGGCGGCATCGAGATGAAGACGGTCGGTGCGCGGGAGAAGGGCGCCCAGTACTTCCTGACGCCCGCGGACAACTGCGCGGCCGCCGCCAACGACACCCCCAAGGGGCTCACGCTCGTCAAGGTGAAAACCATCGACGACGCGATGAGCGCCCTCAAGGACATCAGTTCCGGCAAGACGTCCGATCTGACGAAGTGCACGACCAAGTAGTCCGAAGGACTACTCCGCGAAGGTCGCCGACAGCGCCTCCGCCAGTCCCGGGACCAGCCCCGAACCTGTGAGCACCTCCGTGGGGGCGTCCTTCTCGCGCAGGCGCAGCGCGGAGTCCCGGGTGCCGTCGCGCAGCACACCGACCGTCATGCGTACCTCCTGACGGTCCGGGTGCTCGGCGACCCACTTCGTGAGCTTCTTCTCGCTGAGGCCCTCCGGGACGGAGGCTTCCGCGGACGGCGGCAGCATCAGCCGCTCCACAGTGAGCGCGCAGCCGACCACGGCGTCCGGCCAGGCGATGGTGCCGAGGAACTCGTCCAGCGGCTTGTCGGCAGGGATCTCGTCCTGCTCGATGGGGGTGAGACCGGTGGTTTCCTGCTCGTCCTGCAGACCGAGCTGGGCCGCGAGGCCGGGTTCCTGGGTCCGCAGCCGAGCGGTGTCTACGAGGGCGAAGAGGCGAGCGGGCTGGTCCCAGCCGAGGCCGGAGGCGTACTCGTCGATCTCGAGTACGGCCCGGGTGAGCGGGCTTGCTGCCATGGGAGTGTTGGACATGGTCACAATCCTGCCTCGTTAGTACCCGGAAGCGGGAACCGAGTAAAGCGTGAGTAAGTTGCATAGATGAGGCCCCACGATCACGGAGCCTGACGAATGGTCCACGATCACGGGGACCTGACGGACCAACAGCGAACTTCGAGGTGCGCACCTTGGCTTTCCAGATGCCGGACCGCGGCGGAGGCCCGACGGGGCCACGGATCAGAGTGGGCCGACCGTCCCGGCGTGTCCGGACCCTGCTCATGACACTGGGCGTACTGGCCGCACTGGCCATGGCCTTCGTCATGTTCGCGGGGTTCTGGACGGACTGGCTCTGGTACCGATCGGTCCATTACTCGTCCGTCTTCACGACCACACTGTGGACGAAAATCGGGCTCTTCTTCGTCTTCGGGCTCCTCATGGCGGCCTCGGTCGGTGTGAACATCTGGCTGGCGCACCGGCTGCGCCCGCCGCTGAGTGCCATGTCGATGGAGCAGCAGAGCCTCGACCGGTACCGGATGGGGATCGCGCCGTACAAGAGGTGGCTGCTGCTCGGGATCACGTCCCTGGTGGGGCTGATCGCCGGCGCCTCCGCCTCGGGCCAGTGGCGTACATGGCTGATGTGGGTGAACGGGGTTCCCTTCAACCAGAAGGACCCCCAGTTCGGCCTCGACATCTCCTTCTACACCTTCGACCTGCCCTGGTACCGCTTCCTGCTCGGGTTCGGTTTCGCAGCCACCGTGCTCTCGCTGATCGCGGCCGCGCTCACGCACTACCTGTACGGAGGGCTGCGCATCACCAGCCCGGGGGCGCGTGCCACGGCTGCCGCCACCGGCCATCTCTCGGTGCTGCTGGGACTCTTCGTCGCGCTGAAGGCGGTCGCCTACTGGCTCGACCGGTACGGACTCGCCGTGAAGTCCAGTGACTTCAAGGCGACCGACAACTGGACCGGCCTCAGGTACGTCGACGCCCACGCGTATCTGCCGGCCAAGACGATCCTGTTCTGCATCGCGGTCATCTGCGCGCTGCTGTTCTTCGCCACCCTGTGGCGGCGCACCTGGCAGCTGCCCGTCATCGGCTTCGGTCTGATGGTGCTCTCCGCGATCCTCATCGGCGGCCTGTACCCGGCGATCGTCCAGAAGTTCCAGGTCCAGCCGAACGAGCAGGCCAAGGAAGCGCCGTACGTCACGAAGAACCTCAAGGCGACCCGGGAGGCCTACGGGATCCAGGACGCCGAGGTCACGGATTACGCGGGCACGAGCGAGACCACGGACACGACCAAGCTGCGCGAGGACGCCGACACCACGGCGAGTATCCGCCTGCTGGATCCGAACATCGTCTCGCCGGCGTTCCAGCAGTTGCAGCAGATGAAGAACTACTACGCGTTCCCGACCAACCTGGACGTCGACCGGTACACCGTGGACGGCACGGACCAGGACACGGTCATCGGGCTGCGCGAGCTGAACCTCGCCGGCATTCCGAAGAACAACTGGATCAACGACCACTTCCGTTACACGCACGGATACGGCGTGGTCGCCGCCAAGGGCACCACGGCGACCTCCGGCGGCCAGCCGCTCTTCACCGAGTCCGACCTGCCGTCCCAGGGCGACCTCGGCACGTACGAGCAGCGGGTCTACTACGGCGAGAAGACCACGCAGTACTCGATCGTCGGCGGTCCCCAGAAGGAGATCGACTACTCCGACGACGACGGCGAGAAGACCACCAGTTACACGGGCAAGAGCGGGGTCAACCTCTCGAACCCGGTCAACCGGGCCGCGTACGCGGTGGCGTTCAGTGAGCCGCAGATCCTCTACTCGGGCGCGATCGGCGACGGTTCGCGGATTCTCTACAACCGCACACCCAAGGACCGTGTCGAGGCGGTGGCCCCCTGGCTCACCATCGACGGCGACGCCTACCCGGCCGTGGTCGACGGGAAGATCCAGTGGATCGTCGACGCGTACACGACCACCAACGGGTATCCGTACGCCTCCCGTACCACTCTGGGCGACACGACGGCGGACTCGCTGACCGCGACCAACAACCAGCGCGCGGTGGTGGCCCAGCAGAACCAGGTCAACTACATCCGCAACTCGGTGAAGGCGACCGTCGACGCGTACACCGGAGAGGTCAAGCTCTACCAGTGGGACACCGAGGACCCGGTCCTGAAGACCTGGATGAAGGCGTTCCCGAACACGGTGGAGCCCAGGACCGACATCTCGGCCTCGCTCATGGCCCATCTCCGGTACCCGCAGGACCTGTTCAAGGTCCAGCGCGAGCTGCTGAGCCGCTACCACGTGAAGGACGCGGACACCTTCCTCAGCGGCAGTGAGGTGTGGCAGGTGCCGGACGACCCGACGAACAAGTCGGGTGACGCGGTCCCGCCGTACTACCTGAGCATGGAGATGCCCGGGGAGACGGCGCAGGCGTTCTCACTGACCACGACGCTCACGCCGAACGGCCGGGACAATCTGAGCGCCTTCATGTCGGTCAACGCCGAGGCGGGCACCCCCGACTACGGCAAGATCAGAATTCTGAAGCTGCCGACCAGCGAACCGGTCGACGGGCCCAAACAGGTCCAGAGCCAGTTCAACTCCCAACCGACCATCGCCGAGTCCATCAGACTTCTGCAGGGCGGTGACTCGGAAGTCGAGTACGGCAATCTGCTGACGGTGCCACTCGACGGAGGACTGCTCTATGTGGAGCCCGTCTACGTACGCGGTGGTGGACTCAAGTTCCCGCTCCTGCGCAAGGTGTTGGTGAGTTACGGAGGCAGGACCGCCTTCGAGAACACGCTCGACGCCGCGCTCAACAAGGTCCTGGGGACAGAGGGTTCGACCACCGAGCCACCACCACCGGACGACACCACGGAGCCACCGCCGACGTCGAACAACCCGACGGTCCAACAGGCGCTCACCGACGCCCAGAAGGCCTTCGACGAAGGCCAGGAAGCTCTCCAAAAGGGCGACTGGGAGGCGTACGGCGTGGCTCAGAAGGATCTTGAGGACGCGCTGAAGCGGGCGGAGGAAGCGCAGGCCAAGGCCGACGCGACCGGCGGTGGCAGCGGCAGCAGCGCGAGTCCGAGCAGCAGTCCGAGCGGTAGCCCGAGCAGCAGTCCGAGCCCGGGCGGCGACTGAGTCAGGGGCCACTCCGCGCCGTGGTACGGTTGCAACACAACGGCGCGGGGTGGAGCAGCTCGGTAGCTCGCTGGGCTCATAACCCAGAGGTCGCAGGTTCAAATCCTGTCCCCGCTACTGAAAATCGAAGGCCCGAATCCTGATCAGGGATTCGGGCCTTCGACGTGTGTGGCCCCGGGCGAGGCCTCGGTGGTGACCTGGCGGCTCCCGTGAAGTGCTGCTCCAAACGGGGGCAGTTGGAAAATCTGGGTTTGACTTGTCTCTCTGTGGGCATGTCGACAAAACGCTGAAGTGACCTCACTGGCTGCGGTATACCAGGTGTACCCAGGTTGCAGGTGGTGCGACGATGGACGTTATGGGGGACAAGGCAACTCTGTTGGATACAGGGCGTTTTGTGCAGCCTTCCGACCGGGACGAAACCGGCGAGGCTGTCGAGGAAGCACGCCAACGGCTCGCCGCGGAAGCCGGCGATGTCGAGGCGATGAGTGTCCTCGGAGCGATGCTGCTGCGCCGTGGTGATCTCGACGGAGCCGAGCCTCAGCTGCGCGCTGCCACCGCCGCCGGTGACCGCGCGGCCGCCAACAACCTGGGTGTCCTCCTGCACCAGCGCGGGTACGCCGAAGACGCCGCCGGCTGGTGGCGGATCGCCGCCGTCGCGGGTTCCGCGGCAGCGGCGCACGCCCTCGGCCGCTACCACCGTGAGCGCGGCGACGAGCCCGCCGCCGAGTACTGGCTGCGCCAGTCCGCCGAGCAGGGGCACGCGCTGGGCGCGTACGCGCTCGCGGATCTGCTGGAGCACCGTGCCGACGTGGGTGCGGAACAGTGGATGCGGGCCGCCGCCGAGCGCGGGCATCGCGAGGCGGCCTACCGGCTGGCGCGGGCCCTCGACCGCAAAGTGGTGGACTCGGGCCGGGCCAGGGCAGACAACGGCGTCATCGGCGCCGGCGGTGAAGAGGCCGAGCAGTGGTACCGGCAGGCCGCCGCGCGTGGGCACCGGCGTGCCGCGCTGCATCTCGGGGCGATCCTGGAGAAGCGCGGCCAGCTCAAGGAGGCCGGGCGCTGGTATCTGACGTCCGCCAAGGACGGCGAGGCGCGGGCCGCCTGCGCCCTTGGCTTCCTGCTGCGGGACGCGGGCGACCCCGACAGCGCCGCAGTGTGGTGGCTGCGGGCCGCTCAGGACGGCGACGGGAACGCGGCCAACGCCCTGGGCGCGCTGCACGCCGAGCGCGGCGAGACGCAGACCGCCGAGCGGTGGTACCGCGCCGCGATGGACGCCGGCGATGTGAACGGGGCGTACAACCTCGGGCTGCTCTGCGCCGAGCAGGGGAGGACCGCGCAGGCCGAGCAGTGGTACCGGCGTGCCGCGTACGCCGGTCATCGCGAGGCGGCGAACGCGCTCGCCATCCTGCTGCTCCAGGTCGGCGACGCCGCCGGGGCCCAGCCGTGGTTCTCCAAGGCTGCGGAGGCCGGCAGCGTGGACGCCGCGTTCAATCTGGGGATTCTGCATGCCGGGCGGGGGACCGAGGACGACGACGAGGCGGCGCTGCGGTGGTATGAGCGGGCCGCTGCCGCCGGGCACACCGAGGCGGCCCTTCAGGTGGCCATCGCGCGGCTGAGGGAGGGCGACGAGCGGGAGGCCGAGCGGCATCTGAGGGGTGCGGCGGGAGGCGGCAGCGCCGAGGCGGCGTACCGGCTTGCCGCCGTGCTCGACGCTCGGCGGCCGCCGGTGCCCGCGCATGAGCTGGGGGAGCCCGCGCAGGAGAAGAGCGAGTGCGAGGAGTGGTACGAGCGGGCGGCGTCCCAGGGGCACCGGCGAGCGCAGGTTCGGGTCGGCATGCTGGCCGCCGCGCGGGGCGATGTGGTGGAGGCGGCGCGGTGGTACCGCGAGGCCGCGGAGGCCGGGTCGCGGAACGGGGCGTTCAATCTCGGGCTGTTGCTCGCTCGGGAGGGGAGTGAGCCGGAGGCCGCGGTGTGGTGGGAGCGGGCCGCTGACGCGGGGCATGGGCGGGCTGCGCTTCGGCTCGCGCTGGTGTATGCGCGTGGCGGGGAGCTGGCCGAGGGGCAGCGGTGGGCCGACCGTGCGGTGTCTCTCGGGCCGGCCGAGGTCTCCGAGCGGGCGGCTCGGTTGCGGGATGCGTTGCGGGAGGAGTTATCGGCGTGACGTTGCACCGGGCTGTGACGGTGCTCTGCGTCGGTGGTGGGGGGGCGGGGATTTTCTTCGCCTTCTCCGCCCCTGCCCGTCCCTTGTTCCTGGGGGCTGCCGCCCCCAGATCCCCGCTGTCGCGCTGGACGCGCTCGTCCTCACACGCCGGACGGGCTGAAAGGTACCGGACGGGCCGGCTGGTGCCGGACCGGCTGAAACGGATTTGCGCTGGTCCGCGGCGGTGACGTACTGTTCAGATCAACGGCGCGGGGTGGAGCAGCTCGGTAGCTCGCTGGGCTCATAACCCAGAGGTCGCAGGTTCAAATCCTGTCCCCGCTACTGAAGACCGAAGGCCCGGAATCATTGATTCCGGGCCTTCGGTGTGTTCGGTGTGTTCGGTGTGTTCGGTGTGTTCGCCAGGTCAGGCTGCCGCGCAGTTCGGGCAGACGCCGCGGTAGGTCACCTCGACGTCCGAGACCGTGAAGCCGAAGCGCTCCGAGTCGGGGAGATCGCTGAGCGGGTTGCCGTCCGGGTGCACGTCGCGGATCGCGCCGCACTGGGCGCAGACCAGGTGGTGGTGCGGACGGTGCGCGTTCGGGTCGTACCGCTTGGCACGCTTGTCGGTCGCCACTTCCAGTACCTCGCCGAGTGAGACCAGCTCGCCCAAGGTGTTGTAGACGGTCGCCCGTGAGATCTCCGGCAGCTTGGCGACAGCGCGTGCGTGCACCTCGTCGGCCGTCAGGTGGACGTGATCGCCGTCGAGGACCTCGGCCACTACACGCCGCTGCGAGGTCATCCGCCAGCCGCGGCCGCGCAGTCGTTCCAACAGGTCGCTCATACGAACCAGCCTAACAGTAAGGGGAACAGATCCCGAACAGGTGTGACTTTGGAGTCTTACTTGAATTAGATGATGTCTAATGTAGGATCTGCTTTGGCATTGAACCGGGGGACAGAACTTGTACGAATGACGCAGGAGGCGCACGTGACGCAGGGACCGCTTACGACCGAGGCCGGTGCGCCGGTGGCGGACAACCAGAACAGTGAGACCGCGGGCGTCGGTGGGCCCGTCCTCGTGCAGGACCAGGCGCTGCTGGAAAAGCTCGCGCACTTCAACCGGGAGCGGATCCCGGAGCGGATCGTGCACGCCCGTGGCGCAGGCGCGTACGGCACCTTCACGCTCACCCGTGACGTCTCGCAGTGGACCCGCGCGAAGTTCCTCTCCGAGGTCGGCAAGCAGACGGAGACCTTCCTGCGGTTCTCGACCGTGGCCGGCAACCTCGGTTCCGCGGACGCGGTCCGTGATCCCCGCGGCTTCGCGCTGAAGTTCTACACCGAGGAGGGCAACTACGACCTCGTCGGCAACAACACCCCGGTGTTCTTCATCAAGGACGCCATCAAGTTCCCGGACTTCATCCACACGCAGAAGCGCGACCCGTACACCGGATCGCAGGAAGCCGACAACGTCTGGGACTTCTGGGGTCTCTCGCCCGAGTCCACACATCAGGTGACCTGGCTCTTCGGCGACCGCGGTATCCCGGCGACGCTGCGTCACATGAACGGCTACGGGTCCCACACGTACCAGTGGAACAACGAGGCCGGCGAGGTCTTCTGGGTCAAGTACCACTTCAAGACCGATCAGGGCATCAAGAACCTGACCACCGAAGAGGCCGTCCGTCTCTCCGGTGTCGACCCCGACTCGCACCAGCGCGATCTGCGCGAGGCCATCGAGCGCGGTGACTTCCCGTCCTGGACCGTGCAGGTGCAGATCATGCCGGCGGCCGAGGCGGCGCACTACCGCTTCAACCCCTTCGACCTCACCAAGGTGTGGCCGCACGAGGACTATCCGCCGGTCGAGATCGGCAGGCTCGAGCTGAACCGGAACCCGGAGAACATCTTCGCCGAGGTCGAGCAGAGCATCTTCTCCCCGGCTCACTTCGTGCCGGGCATCGGGCCCTCGCCCGACAAGATGCTCCAGGGACGGCTGTTCGCGTACGGCGACGCCCACCGCTACCGCGTCGGCATCAACGCAGACCACCTGCCGGTGAACCGGCCGCACGCCACCGAGGCGCGTACCAACTCGCGTGACGGCTTCTTGTACGACGGCCGCCACAAGGGTGCCAAGAACTATGAGCCCAACTCCTTCGGTGGTCCCGTCCAGACCGACCGTCCGCTGTGGGTGTCGACCCCGGTCTCCGGTGGAACCGGCAACCACGAGGCTCCCCTTCACGCTGAGGACGACGACTTCGTGCAGGCGGGCAATCTGTACCGGCTGTTCTCCGAGGACGAGAAGGTCCGTCTGATCGAGAACCTGGCGGGGTTCATCGCCAAGGTCTCCCGGGATGACATCGCCGAGCGGGCGATCGACAACTTCCGGCGGGCGGACGGGGACTTCGGGAAGCGGTTGGAGGCCGCGGTTCAGGGGCTGCGGGGCTGATGACAGCCGGCGACCGGTTGGAGCAGCGGCGACCGGCCGGTTGGAGCGCTTGTCCTTGGGGCGGGCCGGATCTCCTGGAAAGGGGTCCGGCCCGTTTGCGTGGGCGGGGGAGTCTCAGACCTGTGCGGGGGCGCGTCGGCCGGTCGGGGCCCAGCAGCGGATGATGTCGCGGACGGAGACGATGCCGACGGGGCCCGTTCCGTCGAGCACGATCAGGTGCCGGAAGCCGCCGTGCGACATGGCTGTCGCGGCCTCCTCCAGAGTCCAGGCGGGGGCGGCGAACACGACGTCGGTGGTGGTGTGGCTGCCTGCGGTCTCGGTGTCGGGGTTCTGGCCGAGGGCCACCGAGTTGAGGATGTCGCGCTCGGTGAGGATTCCTAGTCCGCTGGAGTCCTCGTCGAGGACTACGGCCGCGCCGATGCGGCGAGCGGACATCAGGCGGGCCGCCTGGCGGAGGGTGTGTGCCGGGCCGATGGTGAGGACCACCGTACTCATGGCGTCGCGGACGAGCATGGGCTGGAGCCACCTCCTTGGTGGATCGCTTGGCCTGACGGGGTGCCGGTTGCTTGGCCGCGTCCGGGATCTCGGCCGGGGTGCCGGTGCCGGTTGCTTGGTGGCTGCGTCCGGGATCTCGGCGGGGGTGCCGGTTGCTTGGCCGTTCCCTGTTCCTCGGCGGGGTGCCGATTCCCTGGTTGCGCCGGTTCCTCGGCGAAGCACCGATTCCCCGGCTGGAGCGTCAAGTTCGCTGGCGAGCCGTCATGAGAAGTGATTCACATGTTCACAAGTGGGGGGACCCTCAGAGTCGCAGGTAAAAGGGGGGTCAACAAGGGGGCGCGTGCGGCGAGTTCGGGGCGCCCGCGGCTTGCGAAGCAGGATCGGTTTCAGTACCGCTGGTTCAGGTATCCCAGCAGTTCGTCATGGAGGATGCCGTTCGACGCCGCCGCGTTGCCGCTGTGCGGGCCGGGGCGGCCGTCGAGGCCGGTGAAGGAGCCGCCCGCCTCGGTCACGATGATCGCGTTCGCTGCCATGTCCCATAGCGACAGCTCGGGTTCGGCGCAGATGTCGACCGAGCCCTCGGCGACCATCATGTACGGCCAGAAGTCGCCGTAGCCGCGGGTGCGCCAGACGACCTTCGTGAGGTCGAGGAAGCCGTCGAGGCGGCCCTGGTTCTCCCAGCCGCTGAGGGACGAGTACGCGAAGGAGGCGTCCGCCATGCGGGAGACCCTGGAGACCCGGAGCGGGGAGGCCGAGGTGAGGCTGCGGCCCGTGTACGCGCCGTGGCCCTTCGCGGCCCACCAGCGGCGGCCGAGCGCGGGGGCGGAGACCACGCCGACGACCGGCTGGTAGCCGCCCTCGGCTGCCGCCATCAGGGAGATGAGGGTGGCCCAGACGGGGACGCCGCGTACGTAGTTCTTGGTGCCGTCGATCGGGTCGATCACCCAGCGGCGGGGGCCTGTGCCCTCGATGCCGTACTCCTCGCCGAGGATCGCGTCTCGCGGCCTTGCCCGCTGGAGCTGGCCGCGGATGAGTTCCTCGGCGGATTTGTCGGCCTCGCTCACCGGGGTCATGTCCGGCTTGGTCTCGACCTTCAGGTCGAGCGCCTTGAACCGGGCCATCGTCGCGGCGTCGGCGGCGTCCGCCAGGACGTGGGCGAGACGCAGGTCATCGTGATAGTCGGGCATGAGCGAACCGTATCTGCCTGCTCCTGGGGAGGGCTATACGGCCTGGGAGATCTTCGTGGGGGGCGATGGGGAGGCGATGCGGGGCGGTGCGGGGGGTGACTTGGGACTGGCGTGGGCTGGCGTGGGCTGGTGCGGGGGTGCGGGGGTGCGGGGGTGCGGGGGTGCGGGGGTGCGGGGGTGCCGGGGTGCGGGGGTGCGGGGGTGCGGGGGTGCCGGGGTGGCGTGGTGCCGGCGTGGGGCCGGCGCTGGCCGGCTGTGCGCGTGCGTGTCGCTTGGTGTTTCTGCTGGGGGCGGGTCGCGGGCGCTTTGCCTTCGCGCCGGGGGCGGGGTCGCTTCGCGATTCCGCCGCGGGTGGGTCGGGGCCGGGCCGGAGCCTCCGTCCTCGGTCTGGCGCGGAATCGGTTGCTCAATAGGGGGCGGTGTTGACGCGCCAGCCGCTGCGGGCGGAGGTTCCGGCCCGGCCCCTTCGGTGGGGCGGCGGGTGCGGGTGCGGGTGCGGATGGGGTCGGCGGTGGCGCGGGCTCGTCTCCGTCACCCACTGCCCACGGTCACCCGCTGCCCACGGTCCCTCGCTACCCGTGGTCCCCCGCTACCCGTGGTCGTCCGCCTCCGTCCGCAATCGCCGCCTGCCATCGTCGGCCGGCGCCCGCAATCGGAGCCTGCTATCGCCGTGCGCCGTTCGCCGTCGCCGTTCGCCGTCGCCGTCCGCAAGCGTCGTCCGTCGGGCGTCCCTCGGGTAGTGAGTGATGGCTCGGCTTCGCCATTGGGTGGGGGCGTGCGGTGGGGGCGTGCGCCTCTGGGGTGTCGCGAACCCTTGACAGTGAACCTGTGCGCGTCAAATCTGAGCTGCGGAGCCGATCGGCCCAGGGAGGCGATGATGCCTGCAGCTCGGGAATCTCTTTTGGACGCCGCCTTTACGGCGCTTGCGCGTCGGGCGTGGTCCGCGGTGCGGATGGTCGATGTGGCCGCCGTCGCCGGGGTGTCACGACAGACGCTGTACAACGAGTTCGGGAGCAAAGACGGGCTTGCGCGTGCCCTCGTGCGGCGGGAGGCCGATGCCTATCTCGCGGGGGTCGAGCGGGCGTTGTCCGCCCATGTGGACGCGCGGGAGCGGCTGGTGGCTACCGCTGAGTGGACCGCGTCCGCGGCGCGGGGCAACGTACTCGTACGGGCTTTGCTGACCGGGTGCTGGAGTGAGCGGCTGCCTTCGCCGACGCTCTCGGCGGTGCCCTCGTCGTCCGCCGTACCCGCGCAGCGGCGGGCGGACGGGCCACTGCCCTCGCCCGCCGACCTCGTGGCGCTGGTTCGTGACCGGGCCGTCGCCTCGCTGGCCGCGTCGAGGGCGGACACGGCCGAACTCGCCCGCTCCTGCGAACTGGTCGTGCGTCTGTCGCTGTCCTGTGTGGCGGCGCCTCCCGGTGAGGGAGGGGTGACCGATCTGGTGAAGGCCGCGCTGCCACCCGTGCACCGCCTCAGCGTCTAGATGTGTATCTAGAGCGCGGGGGAAAGGAGCAGAGGGGAGCAGCGGAGTGCCGAGGGAAGGTGTGGAGAAGGGTCAGTGGGCCGAGCCTGACAGTTGAAGGCCGATGACCCCGACGATCACGAAGCTGATCGACACGAGCTTCAGGGTCGATACCAGGTCGCCGAGGAAGATCATGCCGTAGATCGCGGTGCCCGCCGCGCCGATGCCGGTCCACACCGCGTACGCGGGGCCGACGTCCAGCTTCTTCAGGGAGAGGGTCAGCAGGCCGAAGCTGCCCAGCGCGAAGATGCAGAACGCGACCGTGGGCCAGAGTCTGGTGAAGCCGTGCGAGAGCTTCAGACAGACTGCGAAGCCGGTTTCCAGCAGTCCTGCCACGACAACCAGCAGCCATGCCATGGCTTGTCCTCCCACGTCCGAAAGTCGACTGCTTGGTCTGGTGTGTGCGGTTCAGGTCAGCGGTTTCCGGGGGCTCTCGGTGCGATTATGCATTTACCGGCGCGGTACGGGCGCAAACAACGCGGAGGTCGTAGGGCGAACAAGCGGTGTCAGTCGCCTTCGTGCCGTTCCCGCGTCGCGAGCAGCCGGCGCAGGGAGTAGAGCCGCGCGGGGTCCGCGTGACCGTCGGCCACCCACTGGTCCAGTGCGCAGTCCGGCTCGTCGTGACTGCATGCGCGCGGGCAGCCCTCGGTGCCCGGTTCGAGGTCGGGGAAGGCCTTGATGACGCGGGAGGGGTCCACGTGGTGCAGGCCGAAGGAGCGGAGTCCTGGGGTGTCGATGACCCAGCCTGCGGCCTCGGGTAGTGGGATTGCTCGTGCCGAGGTGGTGGTGTGCCGGCCACGCCCGGTGACTGCGTTGACATGGCCCGTCGTTCGCCGCCTGTCACGTGAGACCAGTGCGTTGACCAGCGTCGTCTTGCCCACGCCGGAGTGTCCGATGAACGCCGTGATTTTGTTGTTGAGTTGCTCGCGTACCCGGTCCACCGCGTGGCCGTCCTCGAACTCCTCGCGCGTGGTGACGACGTACGGGATGTCCAAGTCGCCGTACAGCTCGAGGAGTTTGTCCGGTGGGGCGAGGTCCGACTTCGTCAGGACGAGGAGGGGTTCCAGGCCGCCGTCGTATGCCGCCACCAGGCAGCGGTCGATCAGGCGGGGGCGCGGCTCGGGGTCGGCGAGGGCCGTGACGATGGCGAGCTGGTCGGCATTGGCGACGACCACGCGCTCGAACGGGTCGTCGTCGTCGGCCGTGCGGCGCAGGACCGAGGTGCGCGGCTCGATGCGGACGATGCGGGCCAGGGTGTCCTTGGCGCCGGACAGGTCACCGATGATGGCGACACGGTCACCGACCACTGCCGCCTTGCGGCCCAGTTCGCGCGCCTTCACGGCCATCACGACACGGTCGTCGACGAGGCAGGTGAGCCGCCCTCGGTCGACGGTGAGGACCATGCCTTCCGAGGCGTCCTCGTGCTTGGGGCGGATGTTCGTACGTGGACGGTTGCCCTTGCGGTTGGGGCGGGTGGGGATGTCGTCCTCGTCGGGGTTCTTGCCGTAGCGGCGCATGATCGTGTTCCGCCCGTCAGTTCCCGAGCATTCCGGTCCACAGATCGGGGAAGTCCGGGAGGGTCTTCGCCGTCGTCGCCACGTTCTCGATCTGTACGTCCTCCACCGCCAGGCCGATGATCGCGCCGGCGGTCGCCATGCGGTGGTCGTCATAGGTGTGGAAGATGCCGCCGTGCAGTCGGCGCGGGCGGATGTGCAGGCCGTCGGCGGTCTCGGTGACATCGCCGCCGAGTTCGTTGATCTCCTTGGTGAGCGCGGCCAGGCGGTCCGTCTCGTGGAGGCGGAGATGGGCCACGCCGCGCAGCGTCGAGGGGGAGTCGGCGAGCGCCGCCACCGCCGCGATGCCCGGGGTGAGCTCGCCGACCTCGCTCAGGTCCACGTCGATGCCGTGGACCGAGCCCGAGCCGGTGAACTCCAGGCCCGCCTCGGTCAGTTCGCAGGAACCGCCCATTTCGGTGAAGATCTCCCGCAGCCTGTCGCCCGGCTGGGTGGTGTGCGCGGGCCAGTCGGGGACGACGACCTTGCCGCCGGTCACCAGGGCCGCCGCCAGGAACGGCTGCGCGTTGGACAGGTCCGGCTCGACGGTGAGGTCCCGGCCGAGCAGGGCGCCCGGCGTGACCCGCCAGACGTTGGGCTCGCCGCCGGACTCCGGGGTGTCCACCTGGGCGCCGACCGCGCGCAGCATGTCGACCGTCATCCGGATGTGCGGCATGGAGGGGAGCGAGGAGCCGATGTGGCGGACCTCCACCCCCTGGTTGAAGCGCGGGCCGGAGAGAAGGAGGGCCGAGACGAACTGGGAGGACGAGGACGCGTCGATCTCCACCGGGCCGCCGTCCAGAGCGCCGCCGCCGTGCACGGTCAGCGGCAGGGCGCCGCGCCCGTCGTCGTCGATCCGGGCGCCGAGCAGGCGCAGCGCGTCGATCACGCCGTTCAGGGGGCGCTCGTAGGAACGCGGGTCGCCGTCGAAGCGGATGGGGCCGTCGGCGAGCGCGGCGACCGGGGGCAGGAAGCGCATCACCGTGCCGGCGTTGCCGACGTCGACCGTGGCCGGACCCTGCAGGCCCGAGGGGATGACCCGCCACGCCTCGCCCGAGGCGTCCGGGACCCCGGCGACCGTGGAGCTGGACGACACCGTCTCCTCGATGCCCACGCCCATCGCGCGCAGCCCACCCGCCATCAGCAGGGTGTCGCGGGAGCGGAGCGGGCGGCGCAGCCAGCCGGGCTCGGAGGCGAGCGCCGCGAGGACGAGGGCACGGTTGGTGACCGACTTGGACCCCGGAACGTGAACCGTCGCGTCGACGGCTCCGCTTGCGTGCGGGGCGGGCCAGAGGGCGGTGTGGGCGGGGTTAACGGTCATGCGCCCCACTTTAGTGGCGGTTCGCTGCGCTGGGTTTGGCCGGGGAACGGCCCCACGCCGCCGAGTTCCCGGGCGTCACACCTCCAGGAGCCAGCGGCCCCCGCCTATCAGGGAGCACAGGGACACCGTGTGGAACAGGAAGAGCCACAGGCCCGGCGGTACGTGCGTGAGGCGGGAAAGCTGGTCGGCGTCCGAGTCGCCCGCCCCGCCGCGGCTCCGCTTCGCCTGCAGCTCGAACGCCGGGCGGACGCCTCCGACCAGCAGGAACCACACCACCGCGTACGCGAACGCCGCCTGGACCTGCGGGCCGGCGAGCCAGGAGACCACCACGAAGGTGCCGCCGGTGAGAAGCACCGTGAGCGCGCCGTACGCGTTGCGGATCATCACCAGCATCGCCACAAGGAGGAGGGTGGCCAGCCAGAGCAGGGCGGTGATGTGGCCGGCGCCGAGCAGTGCGGCGCCGCCGAGGCCGAGCAGCGGGGGAGCGGTGTAGCCCGAGGCGGCGGTGAGGATCATGCCGAGCCCGGTGGGCTTGCCGCGGCTGACGGTGAGGCCGCTGGTGTCGGAGTGCAGCCGTATACCGCTCAGGCTGCGCCCGGTCAGCAGGGCGACAAGACCGTGGCCGCCCTCGTGCGCGATGGTGATGGCGTTGCGGGAGAGCCGCCAGACGCCGTGCGGGACGGTCACGGCGAGGGCCGCGACGAGGGTGGCGATCACCACCCACAGGTCGGGGTCCGGCTGGCTGCCGAAGACCTGGTCCCAGAGCCCTGACAGCGAGGTGGCTGCGGTGCTGTCCATTGTCGGCGGAGGCTCCCTCTGGTGTCGTGGAATCTGGCAGTGTGGCACGTATGTGCGGACGGTATGCAGCGAGTCGTAGCCCCGAGGATCTCGCAGGAATCTTTGAGATCGAGAAGTGGGAGCCGGAGGAGGTTCTGGCCCCCGATTTCAACGTGGCCCCGACCAAAGAGGTCTATGCGGTTCTCGACCGTCCCGTTAAGGACGCCGACTCCTCGGAACCGGTTCGCCAGCTGCGCACACTCAAGTGGGGGCTCGTTCCGTCCTGGGCCAAGACGCCCGAGGGTGGCGCCCGGATGATCAACGCGCGTGCCGAGACCGTCCATGAGAAGCCCTCGTACCGCAAGGCCTTCGCCGCCCGGCGCTGCATCATCCCCGCCGACGGCTACTACGAGTGGGTCACCGGAGCCGGAGAGCGCGAGCTGGAGGTCGAGGGGAAGAAGAAGCGGCCGCGCAAGCAGCCGTACTTCGTGACGCCTGCCGACGGATCGGTCTTCGCCATGGCAGGACTGTACGAGTTCTGGCGGGACCGGACGCTTCCCGACGAGCATCCGCTGGCCTGGTGGGTGACGTGTTCCGTCATCACGACCGAGGCGGAGACCACGCCGCTCGCGGTTGCTCCCGGCGACGGGCCGCACGCTCTGGCCGACATCCATCCCCGTATGCCGCTGATGCTCACGCCGGATCGCTGGGACGCCTGGCTGGATCCCGCGCGGACGGATGTCGAGGACCTGCGGTCGCTGCTCGCTCCGCCTCCGGCGGGTTTGATGCGTGCCTATCCCGTCTCCACGGCCGTGAGCAACGTGCGGAACAACGGACCGGAGCTGCTCGATGAGTTGGAGGCGCCGGAAGAAGGGACTCTCTTCTGACCGCTCGCGGAGGAAGCCGTCCCGGCCCTGCAGAGGGCACACTCTGTGGCGTGACGGAGATCATTGAGACTGATGCCGGTGCGGCCCGTGTCACCTGGCGTGAGGCGCCTGGCGCGCGGCTTGTCCTTGCTGTCAGTCATGGGGCGGGCGGGGGTGTCGAGGCGCGGGACCTTCAGGCGTTGGCGGCGGTGCTCCCCGCGCACGGGGTGAGTGTCGCGCTGGTCGAGCAGCCCTGGCGGGTGGCCGACAAGAAGGTGGCGCCCGCGCCGAAGACGCTCGACGTGGGGTGGCGGGGAGTGTGGCCCGCGCTGGCCGAGCGTGGGCTGCCGGTGATCGCGGGCGGGCGCAGTGCCGGAGCTCGCGTGGCCTGTCGTACGGCGGTGGAGCTGGGGGCCGCTGCCGCCTTGGCGCTCAGTTTCCCCCTGCACCCGCCGGGCCGACCCGAGAAGTCGCGCGCCGGCGAGCTGCTCGGCTCTGGGGTGCCCACCCTCGTCGTACAGGGCGGGAACGATCCGTTCGGGAAGCCCGAGGAGTTCCCGGCGGGGTCGTACGACATCGTCGAGGTGCCGTACGGCGATCATGGATTCGCCGTCCCGAAAAGGGCGCCGATCGAACAGGACGAGGCTGTGAGGATCATCACTGACGGTGTCGTGAAGTGGGCCTCGTCTCTCGGATGACGCCCGGGAATGCCGAGCGGCGGGCCTCTGTTGTGGGAGTACAGACAGCACGGAGCGCGTGCTGGACCGTTCGTACGAGAGGAAGTCCGCCGCATGGGTTCGACCATCTGCCCGAGCCGCAACAGCAGCGCTGACCTGGACTGGACGGTGCTGCACGCGGGTAAGAACGCGCCTATTCGGGCGGCGGCGGGTGTCGATGTTCGTCTATCCTCCGATTCCAGTGGGACCGGTCTCGGTCTCGCTACGTCGCTGGAGGAGGTGGGTCCGGTCACTGGGACCGACGCAGGGACCGAACATGGCCAGGCGGACCAGCCCGAGGGCCAGGGCACGAGCGACGCGACGCCGGAATCGTCCACGGAGCGCAGCGCGCGCTTCGAGCGGGACGCGCTCGAATTCCTCGACCAGATGTACTCGGCCGCGCTGCGCATGACGCGCAATCCGGCCGACGCCGAGGACCTGGTGCAGGAGACGTACGCGAAGGCGTACGCGTCCTTCCACCAGTTCCGTGAAGGCACCAACCTCAAGGCGTGGCTCTACCGCATCCTCACCAACACCTTCATCAACTCGTACCGCAAGAAGCAGCGTGAGCCCCAGCGCAGTGCGGCCGAGGAGATCGAGGACTGGCAGCTGGCGCGCGCCGAGTCGCACATGTCGACCGGTCTGCGCTCCGCCGAGTCGCAGGCGCTCGACCACCTGCCCGACTCGGACGTCAAGTCGGCTCTGCAGGCGATCCCCGAGGAATTCCGGATCGCCGTCTATCTCGCGGACGTAGAGGGCTTTGCGTACAAAGAGATCGCCGACATCATGGGGACACCCATCGGCACGGTGATGTCCCGGCTGCACCGGGGCCGTCGCCAACTGCGCGGCATGCTCGAGGACTACGCGCGTGACCGCGGGCTGGTTCCGGCCGGTGCCGGAGAGTCGAACGAAGCGAAAGGCTCGGGCTCATGAGCTGCGGAGAGCCGCACGAGACGGACTGCAGTGAGGTACTCGACCACCTTTACGAGTTCCTCGACCGCGAGATGCCTGACGCGGACTGCACCAAGTTCGAAGTGCATTTCGAGGAGTGCTCGCCGTGCCTGGAGAAGTACGGGCTCGAGCAGGCCGTGAAGAAGCTGGTCAAGCGGTGCTGCGGTCAGGACGATGTGCCGACCGATCTGCGTGCCAAGGTCATGGGACGGATCGATCTGATCCGGTCCGGGCAGACCGTGCCCGAGCATGATGTGGCCGCCACGCCCCAGGAGTCCTGAGCCACCGGCTCGGAGGCGTTCCCAAAGGGCTTCCCGTCACCCGAACGTGCTAATCCGTGGGCTCTGAACCCGCGGATTGGGCCGTTGGTGTGCCCCGGCCTTTCCCGCCGCCCTAGGCTCCGGAGTTCTGGAGTCGGGGAGGGGACGAGCAGATGGGGTCGGTACCGGCGTGGGCCCGTGCGTATGTGGCCTGTGTCGTTCTCGGTGCCCTGGCCTGTCTGGCCCCACTGCCCGCCGTCCGGGTTCCCTGGTGGATCGTCGCGTTGCTCTCGGCGCTGTATGCCGGGTGCGAGCGGATCACCCTTCCGCGTGGGCCGAGGGCCGCGGGTGGGCCCGGCCGCGAGGCCCCCAGAGGGATGGGCACCTTTCTCCCCGTGCTGCTGGCCGGGGCTTTTCTGCTGCCGCCCCCTGCCGCTGCGCTCGTCGCGCTGCCCGGGGCCCTGTTCGCCCGGGTCGAGCAGCGGCCGCGGTGGCTGCGCCGGGTATGGCGGGCGGCGCAGCTCGCCGTCGCCATCTGGGCGGCCTCCCGGGTGCACTGGGCGCTGGGCGGCCGGGACGCCGTGGTCGCGCCCCACTTCCCGTACGCGCTGGTGTCCGCCGGGGCCGCGGTGCTGACCTTCTGCCTCGTGCTCACCCTCCTGGACGGCGGCATTCTCGCGCTGGCCGAGCGGGTGCCGCCGCGCATCGCCTGGCGCGGGCTCTTTTCGCGCTCGCTCGCGCCCGTCGCCGTGCACGGGCTCGCGGGGCTGATGATGGCGGTGCTGTGGCGCAGTCCGTACGGGCCGGTCGCCGCGCTGCTCGTGCTGTTGCCGATGTACGTCTCCTGCTGGGTGTTCGCTCAGTACCACCGGGAGCGGGCGGCCCACCAGGCCACCATTCGTGCGCTCGTCCAGGCCGTTGACATCAAGGACGGTTACACGCGCGGGCACAGTGAGCGGGTCGGGCAGGCGTCGATGATGATCGCGCGTGAACTCGGCATGGACGACGAGCGTGCCGAGGTGCTGCGGTTCGCCGGGATCCTGCACGACGTGGGGAAGCTGGGGGTTCCCACCCGGTTGTTGCGGAAGGACGGGCCGCTGACTCCCGAGGAGCGGCGGGTGATCGAGCTGCATCCCGAGTACGGGCACGAGATGGTGCGGGGGATCGCGTTTCTGGGAGAGGCCCGGTCGGCGATTCTGCATCACCATGAGCGGCTGGACGGGAGCGGGTACCCGTACGGGCTGATCGGGGCGCAGATTCCGGAGTTCGCCCGGGTGGTGGCTGTCGCGGACGCGTTCGACGCGATGACGTCCACGCGGTCCTATCGGCGGGCGCGGCCGGTGCCGGCGGCACTGGAGGAGCTCGAGCGGTGTGCGGGGGCGCAGTTCGATCCGGGGATGGTGGAGGCGTTGGTGCGGGCGCTGTCCCGATACGGGTGGCGTCCCGCCGTTACGGCTGACACGAATACGCCCCTTCGCGGCGGTGTTCACCCACCCGCTGCGCCACCGGTTTCCAGTCGGATGGATGGGCACCCCACAAACGCCGGCCGGAGCGGCCCGTGAGTACTCCGCTCGCCCTCACACTCGCCCGTACCCTCGCTCTCCTCCTCGCCCTCGTCTCCCTCGCCGTCACCCTCTGGACCGGCGTCGAGGACCGCCGTACAGCCCTCGCCTTCGGCATCCTCATCGCCGTGGGTGAGCTCACCCGGTGGCGGGGCGCCGAGGAGAGGGAGTCCGCCCCGCTCGGGGCCGCGGGGGCGCTGTCGTACGCGCTGCTCGGGGAGAACGCCGGGCAGGCGACGCATCACGGGGTGCTCCAGGTCGTCGCGGTGGTCGCGGCGGCCGCTCTCCTGGGGTGTGTGCCGCATGTGGCCAGGGGACACGGGCCGACCGCCGACCACCTCACACGGCGGGTGCTCACCGTCGGATTCGCGGCCGTGTGCTTCCAACCCCTCTACAACCAGGGGGAGTTCCTGGAATGGGGCGGTCCGGCGTACGCCCTGTTGCTGGTCGCCCTGCTGGTGCTCACCGCTCTGTGCGATGCCGTGCTCGCGGCGGCGATGGCGCATTCGCGGACCCGGTGGCCGTTCGGGCCGCTGCTGCGGGACGAGTTGCGGGCCATGGCGGGGATCGGGTCCGCCGTGTGTGCGACGGGGGCCGTGATGGCACTGGCCGTCGCGGTGGTCGGGCTCTGGGCACTGCCCGTGTTCTCGCTGCCGCTGCTGCTCACGCAACTGTCCTTCCGGCGGTACGCCGCTGTGCGGGTCACCTACCGGCAGACCATCGCCTCGCTGGCCCGGGCGACCGAGATCGCGGGGTACACGCCGGCCGGGCACGCCAGGCGGGTGGCCGCGCTCAGCCGGGCCGTCGGGCGCGAGCTGGGGCTTTCTGAGCCCGACCTGACCGTGTTGGAGTACGCGGCGCTGATGCACGACATCGGACAGCTCAGCCTTCTCGACCCGGTTCCGGCCGGGGCCACCGCCGTGCTCCCGGCGGACGAACAGCGGCGGATAGCGCTGCTGGGCGGCGCCGTCGTACGACAGACGGGCGTCGACGCGGAGGTGGCGGTGGTGGTGGAACGACAGGCTGATCCGTACCGGGAGCAACCGGTCACCGCGCGGATCGTGCGGGCCGTGAACGCATACGAGGAGATGGCCAGGGAAGCAGGTCCCACAGGCCCGCTCACCGCACTGGAGAAGCTGCGCCTGGGCACCGCACGCGACTATCAGCCGGAGGTCGTGGAGTCGCTGGCCAGGGTGCTGCTGCAAAATCGGGGGAGCGTCGCGTGAGCGCGCCGTTTGAGGGTGGCGGGAGACTGGCGGGCGGCCTTAGCCTGCCCCAGGCTGGGTAACCCATGGGTAATGAGCGGCCGTCCGACGGTACGTGGTTGGATGCGAGGAAGAGGGTGTTCGGGGGCATGGGCCAGCCCAAAGCTGTGCTGTCCTCCGGGGACACCGCAGGGAAGTTTTCGAGGGACCGGCAGGCGGGAATCGCAAGGAACTGGCAGGCGGGAATCGTGAGGATCTTCGGCAAGGGACGACACCGGCCCTCCGCCTCATGGCGGCAGGCCACCGACCGTGCGTTCACGCTGATCGGCGACGGCCGGTACGAGGACGCGGGCGCGCTGCTGACGCGCGCCGCGGACCTGGAGCCGTGGCTGTCCGAGTCCTGGTTCAACCTGGCGCTGCTGCACAAGTTCCGGCACGACTGGGAGCAGGCGCGGGCGGCGGGACTCCGGGCCGTGGCCCTCCTCGACCGGGAGACGGGCGCACCCGACTGGTGGAACGTGGGCATTGCCGCGACCGCCCTCCAGGACTGGCCGCTGGCCCGCCGTGCCTGGCAGGCGTACGGGCTGCGGGTGCCCGGCGGCGCCGCCGTCTCCGGGGAACCGGTGGGCATGGACCTCGGCAGTGCGGCCGTACGGCTGTCTCCCGAGGGTGAGGCGGAGGTCGTGTGGGGGCGGCGGCTGGACCCCGCCCGCATCGAGGTGCTGTCCATTCCGCTGCCGTCCTCCGGGCGGCGCTGGGGTGAGGTGGTCCTGCACGACGGGGTGCCGCACGGTGAGCGGACGACCGCCGCCGGACACGCCTACCCGGTGTTCGACGAGATCGAGCTGTGGGCGCCGTCGCCCGTCCCCACCTGGGTGGTGCTGCTCGAAGCGGCCACCGAGGACGACCGGGACGCCCTTGAGCAGCTCGCCGCCGACGCCGGCTTCGCCGCCGAGGACTGGTCGTCGTCCGTACGGCTGCTGTGCCGTATGTGCTCCGAGTCGCGCATGCCCTCCGACGAGGGTGACGGTGAGCATCTCGACCCGCACGATCACAGCGAGCCCGGCCATCCGGGGCCGCTGGGCCACCGCACCGACGGGCAGCTGTGGGTGCCCGAGCGCGAGTGCGGTCTTGCCGCTCCCGCCTCGCTGGTGCGCGGACTGCTCGACGGCTGGGTCGCGGACAGCCCGGACAGCCGGGACTGGCGGGATCTGGAAGAGGTCTGCTGAGCGGTCGCCGAGGATCGCCGGGAAGTCACCTTGCCGTTCCCCGTAGGCTGTACCCGCAGATTTCAGGGATCCAGGAAGGCGTACGTCGGTCATGGCGCAGCAGGACACCGATCAGCAGCACGCGGGCGTGCTCCCCGTGGACGACGAGGGCTTCGTCATCGACACCGAGGACTGCGAGGAGCGCGAGGCCGACTACCGCGAGCGCGGTACCTCGCGGCCGATCACCGTGGTGGGGAACCCGGTGCTGCACAAGGAGTGCAAGGACGTCACCGAGTTCGGCGACGAGCTGGCGCAGTTGGTCGCCGACATGTTCGCCAGCCAGCACACCGCCGAGGGCGTGGGCCTGGCCGCGAACCAGATCGGCGTCGACCTGAAGGTGTTCGTGTACGACTGCCCCGACGACGACGGCAAGCGGCACACCGGCGTGGTCTGCAACCCCGTGCTCGTCGAACTGCCCGCCGAGCAGCGCCGCCTGGACGACAGCAACGAGGGCTGCCTCTCCGTACCGACCGCGTACGCGCCGCTCGCACGCCCCGACTACGCCGAGGTCACCGGGCAGGACGAGAAGGGCAACCCGATCAAGGTGCGCGGCACCGGTTACTTCTCACGCTGCCTCCAGCACGAGACGGACCACCTGTACGGGTACCTGTACATCGACCGGCTCTCCAAGCGTGAACGCAAGGACGCGCTGCGCCAGATGGCCGAGAACGAGCCTCGCTACCCGATCGTGGCGAACGGCTGAGCGCGGCCTCGACGAGCGGCTGAGCAACCACCACGAGTGCGTGAGCAGCCATGACGAACGCCTGAGGTGTCGCGGTGAACGTCTGAGACAGAATTTGACAGTTGGTGCTCGCGATCTCTTCTGAGCCATCACCATGGTCTGTCTGCGTGGCGCCTGGTCAGAGGCCTCCTGATCAGGCGCCGTTCGTATGTGTGTCGCACGTTCGATCCCATGTGCTCATCAAGCGATCCAGATTCAGTCATACAAGGGGAGATTCTCGGCACCATGGGGCGGTGAGTGGAGCAAATCCGTTCCCAGAACGGTCAGTTGTGGTGCTGAATAGGAAGTGCGGGGATACGCAACGGCGCACGCCCGGCACAGCGGGAGGGGCGTGACGTCAACAGGCGGCTGAGAGGGGTTTGTTCGTGCATGCTTTCTCACAGAGCACATCATCGACACCAACAGTGGTCGCGGTTCCACCGGCGCTCTCTCTCCCGGTGATCGAGGCCGAGTTTCCCCGTCAACTCCACCCGTATTGGCCCAGGCTCCAGGAGAACACCCGGGCCTGGCTCCTCGAAAGGCGGCTGATGCCGCCCGACAAGGTCGAGGAATATGCCGACGGCCTGTGCTACACCGACCTCATGGCGGGCTACTACATTGGCGCCCCGGACGAGGTCATGCAGGCGATAGCGGACTACAGCGCGTGGTTCTTCGTCTGGGACGACCGCCACGACCGCGATGTGATCCACGGCCGGCCGGGCGCCTGGCGGACGCTCAGGTTCCAGTTGCACGCGGCCCTCGACTCACCCGGGAACCATCTGCACCACGAGGATCCCCTGGTCGCGGGGTTCGCGGACAGCATGGTGCGGTTGTACTCGTTCCTCGGCACGAAGTGGAACGAGCGGTTCGCACTCCACTTCCACGCGGTGATCGAGGCGTACGACCGGGAGTTCCACAACCGTACGTCCGGCACGGTTCCCAAGGTCGAGGAGTATCTCGAACTCCGTCGGCTGACCTTCGCGCACTGGATCTGGACCGACCTCCTCGAACCGAGTGCGGGGCGTGAACTCCCGGTCTCGGTGCGACATCATCCGGCATATCGGAAGGCCGCTCTGCTCAGCCAGGAATTCGCCGCCTGGTACAACGATCTGTGTTCGCTCCCCAAGGAAATAGCGGGCGACGAGGTCCACAATCTCGGAATCAGTCTCATTCACCACGAGGGGCTGACCCTGGAAGAAGCCGTCACGGAAGTCAGGCGACGCGTCGAGGAATGCATCAGCGAATTCTCGGTCGCCGAGAACGACGTATTGCGGCTCGCGGACACTCTCGTGGACGGGACGGTGCAGGGCAAGGAATCGAGCGTCGCCCTTAAGGCGTGCGTGAGCAATATGCGGAACTGGTTCAGTTCCGTGTACTGGTTCCACCACGAGTCCGGCCGGTACATGGTCGACAGCTGGGACGACCGCTCCACACCCCCGTACGTCAACAACGAAGCGGCAGGTGAGAAATGACCGTCGAGTCTGTGCGACCCGAGGTCCCTCGGACGCTGGAACTGTCCACCCCACCCCTCGCGGGCGGCGGAGTACCCGGCCTCGGCCACGGCTGGAAACTGGTCCGTGACCCGCTCGGCTTCCTGGCCCAGCTCCGCGACCACGGCGACGTCGTCCGGCTGAAGCTGGGCCCCAAGACCGTGTACGCGGTCACCACCCCCGAACTCACCGGGGCGCTGGCGCTCAACCCCGACTACGCGATAGGCGGCCCGCTGTGGGAGTCCCTCGAAGGGCTCCTCGGCAAGAAGGGGGTCGCCACCGCCAACGGGCCGCAGCACCGACGCCAGCGGCGGACGATCCAGCCCGCGTTCCGGCTCGACATCATCCCCGAGTACGGGCCGATCATGGAGGAGGAGGCGCGTGCGTTCGCGGCACGCTGGGAGCCCGGAGGGGCCGTCGACTGCACCTCGGAGTCGTTCCGCGTCGCCGTCCGGATCGCGGCCCGCTGCCTGCTGCGCGGCCAGTTCATGGACGAGCGGGCCGAACGCCTGAGCGTCGCGCTCGCCACCGTCTTCCGCGGCATGTACCGGCGCATGGTCATCCCGGCGGGACCGCTCTATCGGCTGCCGCTTCCGGCCTACCGCAAATTCGATCGTGCATTGGCTGATTTGCACGCACTTGTCGACGAGATCATCGTCGAACGTCGTACATCTGGTCAAAAGCCGGACGATTTGCTGACAGCATTGCTGGAAGCGAAGGACGACAACGGCGACCCCATCGACGAACAGGAGATCCACGACCAAGTCGTCGCGATACTCACCCCCGGCAGCGAAACCATCGCGTCCACCGTCATGTGGCTGCTGCAAGTCCTCGCTGCATATCCGGAACAGGCGCGGCGGATCAGTGAGGAGGTCGAATCCGTCACGGGCGGCCGGCCCGTGGCATTCGGCGACGTCCGTAAGCTGTCGCACACGAACAATGTCGTCGTCGAGGCGATGCGTTTGCGTCCGGCCGTATGGATATTGACGCGGCGGGCGGTGAACGAAACCGAGCTGGGGGGCTATCGCATTCCTGCCGGCGCCGACATCGTCTACAGTCCGTACGCGGTCCAGCGCGATCCGCTGTCGTACGAGCGGCACCTCGATTTCGACCCCGATCGCTGGCTTCCGGAACGGTCCAAGGACCTGCCGAAGTACGCGATGCGCCCGTTCAGCGTGGGCAACCGGAAGTGCCCGAGTGACCACTTCTCGATGGCCCAGCTGAGTCTCATCACGGCGACGGTCGCGTCCAGGTGGCACTTCGAGCAGGTGTCGGGCTCCGATGACGCGACACGCGTCGGCATCACGCTGCGGCCGCACCGGCTGCTGCTGAAGGCCCTTCCGCGCTGACCCCGCGTCCGTACCGGCGCGCGTTCAGGCAGCCTGCGGGCCTCTGAACGTGCGCCGGTACGCCTGCGGGGTCGTCCCCAGAGTCCGTACGAACTGATGGCGCAACGCCGCCGCGTTCCCGAACCCCGTGCGGCCCGCGATCGCGTCCATCGTCTCGTCCGACGCCTCCAGCAGGTCCTGGGCCAGCAGCACCCGTTGACGCAGGATCCAGCGGTACGGCGTGGTGCCGGTCTCCTGCTGGAAGCGGCGCGCGAAGGTGCGGGGCGACATGTGGGCGCGGGCCGCGAGCTGTTCGACGGTCACCTCCTCGTCGAGGTGGCGCTCCATCCACACCAGCACCTCGCTGACCGTGTCGCACTCGGTGCGCGGCAGCGGCCGCTCGATGTACTGGGCCTGGCCTCCGTCGCGGTGCGGCGGCACCACCATGCGCCGCGCGATGGCGTTGGCGACCTCCGGCCCGTGCTCCTTGCGCACGATGTGCAGGCAGGCATCGATCCCGGAGGCGGTGCCGGCCGAGGTGATCACCGGGTCCTCGTCGACGTACAGCACGTCCGGCTCGACGATCGCGCGCGGATACTGGCGCGCGAGCATCTCGGTATGGTGCCAGTGCACAGCACAGCGCCGTCCGTCCAGGAGTCCGGCCGCGCCGAGCACGAAGGCGCCGGAGCAGACGCTGAGCACCCGGGCGCCTCGGTCCACCGCCCGGCGCAGCGCGTCGAGCAGCTGGGGCGGATAGTCGCGTACGGCGTAGGCGCTGCCGGCCGGTACGACGACCAGGTCGGCCTCGTCGAGGCGGTCCAGGCCGTAGGGGGTGGAGATCGTCATCCCGGGGACGTGGGTGGTGAGCGTCGGGCCCTCGGCCGAGACGGCCGCGAAGTCGTACACGGGCAGTCCCTCGTCGCCGCGGTCGAGGCCGAACACCTCGCAGACGACGCCGAGTTCGAAGGGGTGTACGCCGTCGAGCAGCGCGACGGCCACGTTCTTCAGCACAACTTCACCTCGCCTGGTGGCGGCGGGCCGGCCTGTCCGGCGTCTTCGGCCGGGAGACCGGGGGTCGGCCCCGGGCAGGCACAGCAACGTGCTTACCAGTGTGCCTCAGAAGTGGCAGTAATTCGAGGGTGTGCGGCAGTCCTGCCACTGACCTCGGCGGGCGATCGGCGCGACAGTAGACGACATGAACGCACTCACAGACACACTCACCGTCCTCGGAATCCTCCTGATCCTGGCCCTTCCCGCACTGGTCGGACACACCCGCGAGCGGCGTATCGACCGGCAGCTGCGGGCGGCGGCAGCGCGCCGGTCCGGCCAGGCCTCGGCCGACCGGGGCCTGCGCGGTCTCACCACGAACGATGTCGCGCGCGCGGCGTGAGCGGCGACGAGTAAGACGAGTAAGCGGCATGAGCGGCATGAGCGGCGACGAAAAAAGTGACCGCCCCGGCCTCACGGCCCGGGGCGGTCACTGTGACAGCGGCAGTTCCTAGAAGTCCTCGTCCAGATCGACGGTGCCTTCCACCGCCACCTGGTACGCGGACGCACGGCGCTCGAAGAAGTTGGTCAGCTCCTGGACGCCCTGGAGCTCCATGAACGAGAACGGGTTCTCCGAGCCGTACACCGGAGCGAAGCCCAGGCGCTGCAGGCGCTGGTCGGCCACGCACTCCAGGTACTGGCGCATCGAGTCGGTGTTCATGCCCGGCAGACCCTCACCGCACAGATCGCGCCCGAACTGCAGCTCGGCCTCGACGGCCTCCCGCAGCATGTCGGTCACCTGCTGCTGGAGCTGGTCGTCGAAGAGCTCCGGCTCCTCCTTGCGGACGGTGTCGACGACCTCGAACGCGAAGGACATGTGCATCGTCTCGTCGCGGAACACCCAGTTGGTGCCGGTCGCCAGGCCGTGCAGCAGACCCCGGCTGCGGAACCAGTAGACATACGCGAAGGCACCGTAGAAGAAGAGCCCCTCGATGCACGCGGCGAAGCAGATGAGGTTGAGCAGGAAGCGGCGGCGGTCGGCCTGGGTCTCCAGGCGGTCCAGCTTCTCGACCTCGTTGATCCACTTGAAGCAGAACTCGGCCTTCTCGCGGATGGAGGGGATGTTCTCCACCGCGTCGAAGGCAGCCGCACGGTCGTCCGGATCGGGCAGGTAGGTGTCAAGGAGCGTCAGGTAGAACTGGACGTGCACCGCCTCCTCGAAGAGCTGGCGGCTCAAGTACAGCCGCGCCTCGGGGGAGTTGATGTGCTTGTAGAGGGTCAGCACCAGGTTGTTCGCCACGATCGAGTCGCCTGTCGCGAAGAACGCGACCAGCCGGCCGATCATGTGCTGCTCGCCCTCCGACAGCTTCGCGAGATCGGCGACGTCCGAGTGGAGGTCGACCTCCTCGACACTCCAGGTGTTCTTGATGGCGTCCCGGTAGCGCTCGTAGAAGTCGGGATAGCGCATGGGGCGGAGGGTGAGTTCGAAGCCCGGGTCGAGAAGGTTCTTCTGGGTGGTGCTCACTGGCAGGCCTCGCAGGAATCGGGGTTTTCGAGGGAGCAGGCGACGGCGTCCTCGTCGGGGGTCGCCTGCACGGGGATGGTCTTTTCGGGCTGTGCCTGGGCCTGTGCCGCGCGGGCGATGCGGGTCGCCGGGCGGGAGCGCAGGTAGTACGTCGTCTTCAGGCCCGACTTCCAGGCGTACGCGTACATCGAGGAGAGCTTGCCGATGGTCGGTGTCTCCAGGAAGAGGTTCAGGGACTGCGCCTGGTCGAGGAACGGGGTGCGGGCGGCGGCCATGTCGATCAGGCCGCGCTGCGGGATCTCCCACGCCGTGCGGTACAGGTCGCGGACGTCCTGCGGGACCCAGGTGAAGCCCTGCACCGAGCCATTGGACTCGCGCAGCGCCTCCCTCGTCTGCGCGTCCCACACGCCGAGCTTCTTCAACTCGGCGACCAGGTAGGAGTTCACCTGGAGGAACTCGCCGGACAGCGTCTCGCGCTTGAACAGGTTCGACACCTGCGGCTCGATGCACTCGTAGACGCCCGCGATCGAGGCGATGGTGGCGGTGGGCGCGATGGCGAGGAGCAGCGAGTTGCGCATGCCCGTCGTGGCGATGCGTTCCCGCAGGGCACTCCAGCGCTCCGGCCAGTTCAGCTCGGTGTCGTAGTGGTCGGGGTGCAGGACGCCGCGGGCGGTGCGGGTCTTCTCCCAGGCGGGGAGCGGCCCGTTGCGCTCGGCGAGGTCCGCGGACGCCTCGTACGCGGCGAGCATGACGCGCTCGGCGATACGGGTGGAGAGTGCCTTGGCCTCCGGCGAGTCGAAGGGGACGCGCAGCTTGAAGAAGACGTCCTGGAGGCCCATCGCGCCGAGGCCGACCGGGCGCCACCTGGCGTTGGAGCGGCCCGCCTGCTCGGTCGGGTAGAAGTTGATGTCGACGACCCGGTCGAGGAAGGTGACCGCGGTGCGGACGGTCTCGTCGAGACGCTCCCAGTCGATGTCGCCGGCCGTCGTGTCGACGAACGCGCCGAGGTTCACCGAGCCCAGGTTGCAGACCGCCGTCTCCCCGTCGTCCGTGACCTCAAGGATCTCGGTGCACAGGTTCGAGGAGTGGACGGTGTGGCCCGGCTCCGCCGTCTGGTTGGCGGTGCGGTTGGCGGCGTCCTTGAAGGTCATCCAGCCGTTGCCGGTCTGCGCGAGGGTGCGCATCATGCGGCCGTAGAGGTCGCGGGCGGGAATCGTTTTCCTTGCGAGGCCCTGGGCTTCCGCCTCGCGGTACGCCGCGTCGAACTCGTCGCCCCACAGGTCGACCAGTTCGGGCACGTCGGACGGGGAGAAGAGCGACCAGAGGGCGTCCTCGTTCACGCGGCGCATGAACTCGTCCGGGATCCAGTGCGCGAGGTTCAGGTTGTGCGTACGGCGGGCTTCCTCACCGGTGTTGTCGCGCAGCTCCAGGAACTCCTCGATGTCGGAGTGCCAGGTCTCCAGGTAGACCGCGGCCGCGCCCTTGCGCCGGCCGCCCTGGTTCACCGCGGCGACCGAGGCGTCGAGGGTCTTCAGGAACGGGACGATGCCGTTGGAGTGCCCGTTCGTGCCGCGGATCAGTGAACCGCGGGCGCGGATACGGGAGTACGACAGGCCGATGCCGCCCGCGTGCTTCGAGAGGCGCGCGACCTGGTGGTAGCGGTCGTAGATGGAGTCCAGCTCGTCCAGCGGGGAGTCGAGGAGGTAGCAGGACGACATCTGGGGGTGGCGCGTACCGGAGTTGAAGAGGGTGGGGGAGGAGGGGAGGTAGTCGAGGCGGCTCATGAGCCGGTAGAGCGCCTCGACTTCGGTGAGGGCGCGCGTTGTGTCGTCTTCCGCCAGACCGGACGCCACGCGGAGCATGAAGTGCTGGGGCGTCTCGATGACCCTGCGGGTGATGGGGTGGCGGAGGAGGTAGCGGCTGTGCAGCGTGCGCAGGCCGAAGTAGCCGAAGCGGTCGTCGGCTTCGGTGTCGATGAGTGCGTTCAGGCGCGCGGTGTGCAGGCGTACGAAGTCCGCGGTGCGGTCCGCGACGAGGCCCTCGCGGTGGCCGACGGTGACCGAGTCTGAGAAGGTCCGCACGCCCTGCGAGGCGGCTTCCGCCGCGATGCTGATCGTCAGCAGCCGGGCGGCCAGCTTCGAGTAGACGGGGTCCTCGGAGATCAGGCCCGCCGCGGCCTCGGTGGCCAGCTCGCGCAGCTCCGCGGTGATTTCGGAGGCCCCTCGTGCGGACCGGCCGCGCAGTGCGGCGGCGGCGACTCGGCCGGGGTCGGCGTCGGGGAGGTCGGCGGTGAGGTCCGTCAGGGTCCGCAGCAGTGCGGCACCGGGGCCGTCCGTCTCCACCGGGGCCTGCTGCGTAATCGCTGAGGCCGGGTCGACTGGCGCGATGGTCACGTGGGGCTCTCCCTCGCTGGGCACGGGGCCTTGGGGAGGGTGGCGGGGCACACGAGCGCACGCTCTTGGGCAGCGATGCGCCGCGTCCACCGGCCCATTCCGCGAGGCCCGGACGTCATGTCACCCGGGCCGGCCGGCCGGGGCGCACTGTCGGCAGGTCCTCGGACTGGACTCGCACGCGAACGAACGCGCATAAGTACACCGTTGCGGGACAGTTCCGGATTCGCACCGGATTCCCCTGCGGCGACAGCGAGCATGAGCATACATCTTGTGCCGGGGCGCTGTGGTACCCCCACATGTTGTGTGTCGTGTCGGCTTCGGGCCGTCGTGGGTCGGGGCCGTACCGGAGCATCCGTCCTCGGTCAGGCGCGGAATCGGTTGCCCAAGAGGGGAGCGGCGTTGACGCGCCAGCCGCTGCGGGCGGACGTTCCGGCACGTCCCCTTCTGCCGGTGGGCACCAACTAGCCCGTCCGGCGTTTGAGGACGAGCGCGTTCGGCGCGATGCGGGGGTCTGGGGGCGTAGCCCCCAGGAACAAGGGACGGGTAGGGGCGGAGGGGGCGAAAAGAATCCCCCCAGCCCCCACCCGGTGGTCAGTGCGTTGATCCCGCCGTGGCCGGCGGGAGTTCCACCTGTACGCCCTTGTCGCCGGCGTCTGCCGTGTAGTCCTCGGGGCTCGTCTCGTCGATGCCGTCGGGGGCGTTGAAGGCGCGGAGGGCGAAGGTGAGGACCACGGTCACCAGGACGTTCAGGACGAACGCCGTCAGGCCGATGTAGCCGATCTCGCCGATGCCGGGGATCTCCTTGGAGCTGCCGCCGAAGTGCTTCTGGGTGGGCGAGGCCACGCCGTACGCCGCGAGGGTGCCGTAGAGCATGCCGACGGCCCAGCCCGCCAGAAGGGCCCAGCGGTGGAACCAGCGGGTGAAGAGGCCGCCGACCAGGGCCGGGAAGGTCTGCAGGATCCAGATGCCGCCCAGCAGCTGGAAGTTGATGGCGACCGTCTTGTCCATGGTGAGGACGAAGGCGAGGGCGCCGACCTTCACGAGGAGGGAGACCAGCTTGGAGACCTTGGTCTCCTGGGCGGGAGTGGCGTCCGGCTTGATGAAGTCCTTGTAGATGTTGCGGGTGAAGAGGTTCGCCGCCGCGATCGACATGATGGCGGCGGGGACCAGGGCGCCGATGCCGATCGCCGCGAAGGCCACGCCCGCGAACCAGTCCGGGAACATGTTCTCGAAGAGCTGGGGGATGGCGAGTTGGGCATTGTCCACCTGCACTCCGGCCGCGATCGCCATGAAACCGAGCAGGGCCAGCAGGCCCAGCATGAGGGAGTACAAGGGGAGGATCGTGGTGTTGCGGCGGATCACCTCGCGGCTGCGGGAGGAGAGCGTCGCCGTGATCGAGTGCGGGTACATGAACAGGGCCAGTGCCGAGCCGAGGGCGAGGGTGGCGTACGTCCACTGGCCCGCTTCGGCCGGGACGGTCCCGCCCGCGCCCGCTGCGGTGTACTTGTCGTTCGCCGCCTTGAAGATCTCGTCGAAACCGCCCAGCTTGATCGGGATGTAGATGATGGCCACCGCGATCACGATGTAGATCAGGGTGTCCTTCACGAACGCGATCATGGCGGGGGCGCGGAGGCCCGAGGAGTAGGTGTACGCGGCCAGTACGCCGAAGGCGATCAGAAGGGGCAGGTCCTTGACGAACCAGTTGGTGTTCTCGCCGCCTCCTACGCCCATGACGTCCAGGACCGCCTGGATGCCGACCAGTTGGAGTGCGATGTACGGCATCGTGGCGAGAATGCCCGTGATTGCTACGGCGAGGGACAGGCCCTTCGAGCCGAAGCGGCCTCGTACGAAGTCCGAGGTCGTCACGTAGCCGTGCTTGTGCGAGACCGACCAGAGGCGGGGCAGGAACGTGAAGATCAGCGGGTAGACGAGGATCGTGTACGGCACTGCGAAGAAGCCGGCCGCGCCCGCCGCGTAGATCGCGGCCGGTACGGCCACGAAGGTGTACGCCGTGTAGAGGTCGCCGCCCAGCAGGAACCAGGTGACCCAGGTGCCGAACGACCGGCCGCCCAGGCCCCATTCGTCGAGGCTCTGCCCGTCGGCCGCCCTGCGCCAGCGTGCGGCCAGGAAGCCCATGACCGTGACGGCCAGGAAGAAGAAGATGAAGACGGCGAGTGCGACGCCGTTCACGCCGTCGTTCATGATCCGGCACCCCCCTTGCGGGCGCGCTGGTCGCGCTGCCACAGCTTGTACGCGGTCATCGTGAGGGCGGCCGAGATGAACACCCAGAGCATTTGGTACCAGTAGAAGAACGGGATTCCGATGAAGGTCGGGTCGGTCGTGGCGTACGAGCCGACCCACAGCATCGCGACGAACGGCGCGAGCAGGCAGAGGGCGATCACCACCCGGACCGGTGTCACCACTGGTGGCTTCACTTCAGGCGCATCTGACATATGGCGGCTCCGTCCCCTCACTGATCACCTGGTGTAACGCGCAGGCAATCTAGGCGACGAGGTCAGGTAAACGGAACCCCTGTCCATATGTCAGTCTGCGAATGACGTCCGGATAGCTGTATATGGGTCCTCAGCAGCAGCGGAACCCCTGCCGGGGGTCCTTGTCCCGGCGGGCCGTTCGCATCCGCTCGAACTCGCGCCGGGTGGGGACGGCCGCGGAGGGGTGACCTTCTCGGATGTGCTCGATATGGCGGTCGTATGCTGATTCGTCCGTCAATTCCCGTACGTACCAACGGACTCCGCTAATCGCCTTGTGCAGCACCGACCGCATCCAGCTCCTCCGCCTTCTCCTGTTTGGTCGGGATCAGCCCGGCCGGGGCGATGATCTTCGACTTCACGTACGGTGCCTCGGTCAGGGTGGAGAGCGCGGGGCGGCGTATGTGACGGATGCAGACCCGGGCCGCGTCCGCGATCACGACGATGACCAGGACGGCCAGGGCCGCCGCGAGGACGCCGTCCACCGTGGAGTTGGTGACGACCGTGTGCATGTCGTCCATGTTCTTCGCGGGTGGCAGGACCTTGCCCGCGTCGATGCCGTCCTGGTACACCGAACGCTGCTTGAAGAAGCCCACGCGCGGGTCGCTGGAGAAGACCTTCTGCCAGCTCGCGGTGAGGGTGACGACCGCGTCCCAGATCAGCGGAACCCCGGTCACCCAGGCCCACTTGAGGCGTCCGGACTTCACCAGGAGTGTCGTGCAGACGGCCAGGGCCACCGCGGCGAGCAGCTGGTTGGAGATGCCGAAGATCGGGAACAGCTGGTTGATGCCGCCCAGCGGCTCGTGGACGCCGACCCAGAGGAAGTAGCCCCACAGGGCGCACACGATGCCGCTGGTGATGACGAGGCCGGGCTTCCAGCTTACGTTCCTGAAGGGCCGGTAGACGTTGCCCAGCATGTCCTGGAGCATGAACCGGCCCACACGCGTGCCCGCGTCGAGGGCGGTCAGGATGAACAGTGCCTCGAACATGATCGCGAAGTGGTACCAGAAGGCCCGCAGGCTCCCGCCGGTTACCTGGGAGAAGATCTCCGAGACGCCGAGGGCGAGGGTGGGCGCGCCGCCGGTGCGGGAGAGGAGGGTGGACTCCTCGACCTGCTGTGCGGCCTTCGCCAGGTCCGCGGGCGAGATGGTGTAGCCGAGGTTCGCCACCGCCTGCGACGCCGATTCGACGGTGGTGCCGATGACTCCGGCCGGCGCGTTCATCGCGAAGTACAGGCCCGGGTCGATGATGCTCGCGGCGACCAGCGCCATCACGGCGACCGACGACTCCATGAGCATGGAGCCGTACCCGATCATCCGGATCTGCGTCTCCTTCTGGATCATCTTCGGTGTGGTGCCGCTGGAGATGAGCGAGTGGAAGCCGGACAGCGCGCCGCAGGCGATGGTGATGAAGACGAACGGGAAGAGCGAGCCGGCGAAGACCGGGCCGTCGCCCCGCGAGGCGAAGTCCGTGACGGGGTCCATCTTCAGGGTCGGCAGAGCGATGATGACGCCGAGCGCGAGCAGGGCGATCGTGCCGATCTTCATGAAGGTGGAGAGGTAGTCGCGGGGCGCCAGGAGCATCCACACGGGGAGGATCGAGGCGATGAAGCCGTACGCCACCATCCAGATGACCAGGGTGGAGGGGGCGAGGGTGAAGGTGTCGGCCCATGACGACTCCGCGACCCAGCGGCCCGCGACCAGCGCGAGCAGCAGCAGTCCGACGCCGATCAACGACACCTCGGTGACCCGTCCCGGCCGCAGCACCCGCATGTAGAAGCCCATCAGCAGCGCGATCGGGATGGTCATCGCGATGGAGAAGGTGCCCCACGGCGACTGCGCGAGCGCGTTGACGATGACCAGGGCGAGCACGCCGAGCAGGATGATCATGATGGCGAAGGTGGCGACCAGCGCGGCGGCCCCGCCGAACGGGCCGATCTCCTCGCGGGCCATCTGCCCCAGCGAGCGGCCGTCGCGGCGCGTGGAGAAGAACAGGACGACCATGTCCTGGACCGCGCCCGCGAAGATCACGCCGACGATGATCCAGATGGTGCCGGGCAAGTAGCCCATCTGCGCGGCCAGTACGGGGCCGACGAGCGGGCCCGCCCCCGCGATCGCGGCGAAGTGGTGGCCGAGCAGCACGCGCCGGTCGGTCGGATGGAAGTCGATGCCGTCGTTCAGCCGCTCCGCCGGGGTCGCCCGGGTGCTGTCGAGTTTGAGCACCTTGTAGGCGATGAACTTCGAGTAGAAGCGATAGGCGATGGCGTACGAGCAGAGCGCGGCGGCGATCATCCAGGCGGCCGACACCTCCTCGCCCCGCGAGAGCGCGAGTACGGACCAGCCCGCGGCACCTACCAGCGCGACGAGGGTCCAGATGACGATGGATCGAGTGTTCGCGGTGCGCACCGGGTCGTCCTCCCGTCCATGCGATGACGGGGGGACCGTAGAACAGGAAGAGGAGTAGCGCTACGCCTCCTGCACCACCCCAAGTGCTTTATTCCTGGGGGAGCATGAGCACCGCTAGTCCTGGGGGCGCTTCAGGCGCGCCACGAACTTGTACCGGTCCCCCCGGTACACCGACCGCACCCACTCCACCGGCTCGCCGTGTCTGTCGAGCGAGTGGCGGGAGAGCATCAGCATGGGCAGGCCGACGTCGGTGCCGAGCAGGCCGGCCTCGCGCGGGGTGGCCAGCGAGGTCTCGATGGTCTCCTCGGCCTCGGCGAGGTGGACGTCGTACACCTCGGCGAGCGCGGTGTAGAGCGAGGTGTACTTGACGAGCGACCTGCGCAGGGCGGGGAACCTCTTCGCCGACAGGTGGGTCGTCTCGATCGCCATCGGTTCGCCGCTCGCCAGGCGCAGCCGCTCGATGCGCAGGATGCGGCCGCCCGCGGTGATGTCGAGCAGGCCGGCGAGGGTCTCGTCGGCGGTGATGTAGCCGATGTCCAGGAGCTGCGAGGTGGGTTCGAGGCCCTGGGCACGCATGTCCTCGGTGTACGAGGTGAGTTGCAGCGCCTGGGAGACCTTCGGCTTGGCGACGAACGTACCCTTGCCCTGGATGCGTTCGAGGCGGCCCTCGACGACCAGTTCCTGGAGGGCCTGACGGACGGTCGTGCGGGAGGTGTCGAACTCCGCGGCCAGGGTGCGCTCGGGCGGCACCGGGGTGCCCGGCGGGAGCGTCTCCGTCATGTCGAGAAGGTGTTTCTTCAGGCGGTAGTACTTGGGCACGCGCGCGGTACGGATGGGGGCCCCACCCTCGTTCTCCGCACTGCTGACGTCGGTGCTCATGTCCTGCCTTCCCGGCTCCGGTGCCGAAGCGGCCGACATAACCGATCGGCCACGGCTCACATCGTGGCACGGCTTGTCGTGCGAGTATCCCCCCGCACGCTCCGTGACCCCCTCTTATACCGTCGGCGTTCATGGTTGGTCTAGTCCATCGAGCACGGACCGGCTGAGCGTACGGGTGAACGCGCCCGCCTGTTATGCCACTTACCTACTTAAAGGTCCCTGCGTATGTCGGTCCCATAACGTCCGACTGGACGTGCTTGTACACCCTTGACACCCGTTCTAGGTCTAGGCCAAGCTCCCCGTACTGGTCTACACCATTGGTCCAGGTCCCAGCCCCACGGGCAGTACTCGGCGTGTGTCACGCGGTGGGCAGGGGGGATTGTGGCATCCCTGAGGAGGATGGCGTGAAGCGCAAGCTGATAGCCGCGATCGGTATCGCGGGAATGATGGTCTCCATCGCAGCATGTGGGGGCGACGACGGGGGCAGCGACACCGGCGCCGACGGCTTCAAGGGCGACACCCTGACCGTGTGGGCGATGGACGGCTCGACCCCTCCCGGCTGGACCAAGGACCTGACGGCGGAATTCGAGAAGCAGACCGGCGCCACGCTGAAGTTCGAGACCCAGCAGTGGGACGGCATCCAGCAGAAGATCACCACGGCGCTCTCCGAGGAGAACCCGCCGGACGTCATCGAGGTCGGCAACACCCAGACCCCCGCCTACGCGGCCACCGGCGGTCTCGCCGACCTGAGTGACCTCAAGTCGGAGATCGGCACCGACTGGACCGAGGCCCTCAACGAGTCCTCCGTCTTCGACGGCAAGCAGTACGCGGCTCCGTGGTACTTCGCCAACCGCGTCGTCATCTACAACAAGAAGGTCTGGGCCGACGCCGGCATCACGGACACCCCGAAGACCCGTGACGAGTTCTTCACGGACCTCAAGGCCATCGAGAGCAAGACCGACGCCGAGCCGCTCTACCTGCCGGGTCAGAACTGGTACTTCTTCGACGGCCTCACCATCGGCCAGGGTGCCGACCTGGTGAAGAAGGACGGCGACAAGTACGTCTCCAACCTCGCGGACCCGAAGGTCGCCGCGGCCATGGAGATCTACAAGGAGTACCAGTCCTTCTCCGACGCCCCCAAGGACAAGGACGAGGCGACCCCGCAGCAGGCCGACGTCTTCGCCAAGGGCAACGTCGGCGCCTTCATCGGCATGGGCTGGGAGGCCGGCACCGCCATCGCGGCCAACAAGGCCATCGAGAAGGACATCGGCTACTTCACCATCCCGGGTGAGACGGCCGACAAGCCCGAGGGTGTCTTCCTCGGCGGCTCCAACTTCGCGGTGGCCGCCGGCAGCGAGAAGCAGGAGCTCGCCAAGGAGTTCCTGAAGCTGGCCCTGTCCGACAAGTTCGAGGGCGCGCTCGCCAAGGAGAACGGCGTCATCCCGAACAAGGTGTCGCTGGAGTCCAACCTGGCGGCCAACCCCGCCGCCGTGGCAGCCGCCCCGGCCGCGGCCTTCGGTGGCACCACGCCGCTGATCCCCGAGTGGGCCGCCGTGGAGAACGACCCGAACCCGATCAAGTCCTACATGACCGCCGTGCTGAACGGTAAGTCGCCCGCCGAGGCGGCCGCACAGGTCGAGGACGAGATCAACAAGCGTCTCTCGCAGACGAGCTGATCGCCCGCGCGGGGCGCCCTCCCCACGGGGCGCCCCGACGCCGTGGGGCATGACCAGTAGGGCCACAGAGAGATGGCGAGCATGTCAGTGCAGACCGAACGCGCGGACTCAGTCCCGGCGGCCGGGACAGACAAGTCCGACGTACCCCCACCGGGTGAGGGACAGAACCCGACGCGGAAGCGAGGCGGCGCGTCCGCCCCCTATCTGCTCCTGCTGCCCGCGATTGCGGCCACCGCCGTGCTCCTGGGCTGGCCGTTGGTGAAGAACGGCATGCTGTCGTTCCAGAACCTGAACCCACGGCAGTTGATCCTCCACCTCACCGAGTGGAACGGGATCGAGAACTACAAAGAGGTTCTGTCCGGCTCCGAATTCTGGAACGTCGTCGTACGGTCGGTCGTCTTCACCGCCATCAACGTCGCCCTGATCATGGTGCTCGGTACCCTCGTCGGCCTGCTCCTCGCCCGGCTCGGCAAGCGCATGCGGCTGACGCTGCTGCTCGGCCTGGTACTGGCCTGGGCGATGCCGATGGTCGCGGCGACCACCGTCTACCAGTGGCTGTTCGCCCAGCGCTTCGGCGTCGTCAACTGGATGCTGGACAGGCTCGGCTGGCACTCCATGGCCGACTACAACTGGTTCGGCACCCAGTTCTCCACCTTCTCCGTGATCATTCTGCTGCTCGTCTGGCAGTCGGTCCCCTTCGTGGCGATCAACCTCTACGCCGCGTCGACCACGATCCCCAAGGAGCTGTACGAGGCAGCCGCCCTGGACGGTGCCGGTGGCTGGAAGTCCTTCACCTCGGTGACCTTCCCCTTCCTGCGCCCGTTCCTGTGGGCGACGACCTTCCTTGAGGTCATCTGGATCTTCAAAGCGTTCACGCAGATCTTCGCGATGAACCAGGGCGGCCCCGACCGGCTCACCGAGACCCTGCCGATCTACGCCTTTGTCGAGGGCGTCGGCAACCAGCACTTCGGCATGGGCGCGGCGATCTCGTTCCTCACCATCCTGACGCTGCTGGCCCTGACCGCGTACTACCTCCGGACCGTCATCAAGCAGGAGGAGGACGAGCTGTGAAGCGCTCCCTGATGGGCCGCCTGTGGCCCAACGCGACGGCGATCGTCCTCTTCGTGATCCTCGCGTTCCCCGTGTACTGGATGTTCGCCACGGCCTTCAAGCCGACCGGCGACATCATCTCCGAAACCCCCGTCTTCTTCCCGACCGAGGCGACCCTTGAGCACTTCAAGACAGCCATGGACGCGGACCACTTCTGGACGCTGGTCGGCAACTCCCTGACGGTCACGGTGCTCTCGGTGCTGATGTCGCTCGTCATCGCACTGTTCGCGTCGTTCGCGCTGGCACGTATGCGGTTCAAGGGGCGGCGCGGCTTCATCCTCACGTTCATGATCGCGCAGATGGCCCCCTGGGAGGTCATGGTCATCGCGGTCTACATGATCGTGCGCGACGCCGACATGCTGAACAGCCTGGTTCCCCTGACCTTCTTCTACATGGTCATGGTGCTGCCGTTCACCATCCTGACGCTGCGCGGGTACGTCGCCGCCGTGCCGAAGGAGCTGGAGGAGTCGGCCATGGTCGACGGCTGCACCCGCACCCAGGCCTTCATCAAGGTGATCTTCCCGCTGCTCGCACCCGGCCTGATGGCCACCTCGCTCTTCGGGTTCATCAGTGCCTGGAACGAGTTCCCGATGGTCCTCATCGTCAACAAGGACATCGAGTCCCAGACCCTCCCGCTGTGGCTGAACAGCTTCAAGACGGTCTTCGGAGACGACTGGGGGGCCACGATGGCGGCGTCCTCGCTCTTCGCCATCCCCATCCTGGTCCTCTTCGTCTTCCTTCAGCGAAAGGCCGTCAGTGGCCTCACCTCAGGCGCTGTGAAGGGATAACGCCGACCGATGACGACACTCGCCAGTGGTACGGACACGCTCACGCGCGACGCGCTGACTGTCCTCCAGCCCGGCTTCACAGGGACCACGGCCCCCGACTGGCTGCTCCGGCACCTGGGAGAGGGCCTGGCCTCGGTCGGCCTGTTCGGCCGCAACATCGCCACCCCCGACCAGGTCGCGGCCCTGACCGCCCAGTTGCGCGCCGAACGCGACGACATCCTCGTCGCCATCGACGAGGAGAGCGGCGACGTCACCCGCCTGGAGGTCCACACCGGCTCCTCCTTCCCCGGCAACCACGCCCTGGGCGCGGTCGACGACGTCTCCCTGACCCAGGACGTCGCCTTCGAGCTCGGCCGTCGCCTTGCCGCGTGCGGGGTGAACCTCAATTGGGCCCCGTCCGCGGACGTGAACTCGAACCCGGGCAACCCCGTGATCGGCGTACGTTCCTTCGGCGCCGACACCGACCTGGTGGCCAGGCACACGGCTGCCTACGTCACCGGGCTCCAGGCGGCGGGCGTCGCGGCCTGCACCAAGCACTTCCCGGGGCACGGCGACACGGCGGTCGACTCGCACCACGCGCTGCCGCGCATCGACGCCGACCTGTCGGTGCTCGACGCCCGCGAACTCGCCCCGTTCCGGGCCGCGATCGCCGCCGGCACCCGCGCGGTGATGAGCGCGCACATCCTGGTCCCGGCGCTGGATCCCGACCGCCCGGCCACCCTCTCCCCGCGCATCCTCCAGGGCCTGCTCCGCGAGGAGCTCGGCTACGACGGCCTCATCGTCACCGACGGCATGGAGATGCAGGCCATCGCCGCCACCTATGGCATCCAGCGCGGCAGCGTCCTCGCCATCGCCGCGGGCGCCGACGCGATCTGCGTGGGCGGCGGGCTGTCGGACGACGACACCGTACGTCTCCTGCGCGACGCCCTCGTCTCGGCGGTGCGCAACGGTGAACTCCCCGAGGAACGCCTCGCGGACGCTGCGGAGCGGGTGCGGGCGCTCGCCCGGTGGACGGCCTCCGCGGCTTCCGCCGGATCGAGGACGGCCGTTGGCACGGACGGGCTTGCCGAGGTCGGACTCGTCGCCGCCCGTCGCGCTCTCACCGTGACGCGCACCGAGGCGTACGTCCCGGTCACCGACGCGCCGTACGTCGCCGCCCTCACCCCTGTCTCGAACATCGCGGTCGGCGACGAGACCCCCTGGGGTGTGACGGCGGAACTCAGCCGTCTGCTCCCGGGCACGGAGGCCGGCAGCTTCGCCGGTGAGGACGCCGGTCCGGTGGCGCTCTCCGTGGCGGGCACCCGGCGCATCGTCGCCGTCGTCCGTGACGAACACCGTCACCCCTGGATGGCGGCGGCCCTCGACACCCTCCTCGCCGCCCGCCCCGACACGATCGTGGTCGAGATGGGCGTACCCCAGGCCCCGCCGAGGGGCGCCCTCCACATCGCCACGCACGGCGCGGCGAACGTGTGCGGCCGAGCGGCGGCGGAGGTCATCGCGGGGCCGTAACAGCCCCGCGGTTCCCCATATACGAAGGTGCCTGGCCGCCCACGGGGGGTGGCCAGGCACCTTCGCTCATTTGCTTCCCGGCAGCGACCGGGTATCCGCGGCTGTGCTCCGAGCCTTCCGCGGCTGCGGCTGCGGCTGCGGATCCGGCTTCGTGCTCCGAGCCCGCGCGGCCGCGAACGCGTATCCGCCTCCGTGCTCCGCGTCCAGGCGTCCGCGGCTGATGGCGGCCGGATCCCCTAAATACCCTGCCAGTCCGGCTTGTTGACGAAGGTGTGCCGGAAGTAGTCGGCGAGCTTCAGCTTGGACGCCGCCGCCTCGTCCACGACAACGGTGGCGTGCGGGTGGAGCTGGAGTGCGGAGGCCGGGCACACCGCGGCGACCGGCCCCTCCACGGTCGCCGCGACCGCGTCGGCCTTGCCCTCGCCCGTCGCGAGCAGCACCAGGTGCCGCGCCTCCAGGATCGTGCCTATGCCCTGCGTGATGACGTGATGCGGCACCTGCTCGATGTCGCCCCCGAAGAACCGCGCGTTGTCGACGCGGGTCTGCTCGGTCAGCGTCTTGATCCGGGTCCGCGAGGCGAGCGAGGAGCACGGCTCGTTGAACCCGATGTGCCCGTCGGTGCCGATCCCGAGCAGCTGGAGATCGACTCCGCCCGCCGAGGCCAGCGCCGCGTCGTACGCCTCACACGCGGCCCGCACGTCCTCGGCGGTACCGTCCGGGCCCAGGAACGCATCCAGGCCGAGCCCGAGCGGCTCAAGCACTTCCCGCCACAACACCGACCGGTACGACTCGGGATGGTCCGCCGGCAGCCCCACGTACTCGTCGAGCTGCGCTATCCGCGCCCGCGAGGCGTCCACGGCACCGGAACTCACCTTCGCAGCCAGAGCTTGGTAGATGGGCAGCGGAGTCGAGCCGGTGGCCACGCCGAGCAGCGCGTCGGGCTTGTGTCGGAGCAGCTCCGACATGGCCTCGGCGATCAGCTCGCCGCCCGCCTTGGCGTCCGGGACGATGACAACTTCCACGCTGGGCCTGCCGATCTGGAGAGGGGACTCGACTGGAATCCAAAGGGGGACTCATGTGGTATAGACCAATCTAGCAGAGCCTCACCATCTCATCGTGTCGAACGCCCCTCATTCCCGCACCCCACCGACCCCCCTGTCGGGCCGGCGGAACTCGGCGGTCGGCCCTACGGCAGCGAACCCCCGGTCGCATCCACCCAGCTGCCTGTCACCCAACGCCCCGCGTCCGAGGCCAGGAACGCCACCACGTCCGCCACGTCCGCCGGTGTCCCCACCTTGCCCAGCGCCGAATAGGCCGCGGCCTGGGCCCACGACTCGTCGCTCGCGTGCAGGAGCTCGGCGTTGACGTCGGTGTCGATGATGCCGGGCGCCACCGAGTTCACGGTGATGCCCCGGGGGCCGAGGACCTTGGACAGGTCGCGGGTGAAGACGTCCAGGGCGCCCTTCGTCATCGCGTACGCCATCTTGTCCGGCATCGCCGCGGTCCGCGCGAGCCCCGAGGAGATGTTGACAACCCGCCCGCCGTCCCGGAGTCGGCCGAGGCCGTGCCGGACGATGAAGTGGGGCGCCTTCACATTCACCGCGAAGACCTTGTCGTACTCCTCCTCGGTTATCTCGCCCAGTGCGCTCGACGTGCCGATCCCTGCGTTGTTCACCAGGATGTCCAGACCCTCCGCGTGCCGGTCGAAGGCATCCCACAGCGCCTCCGCGTCGCCCGGCAGGCCCAGCTCCACCCCGATCGAGAACGCCGATCCGCCCGCCGCCTCGATCGTGGCGACCGTCTGCTTCGCCGCCGTCTCATTGCTGCCGTAGTGCACGGCCACCCGCGCGCCGTCCCTCCCCAGCCGCTCGGCGATGCCCCGCCCGATGCCCCTGCTGCCGCCCGTGACGAGTGCTGTCCTGCCCGCAAGCACGCCCATGTCGGCGCCCCCTTTGCATTTCCCTAGTGGTCGCTACAGAAAAACCGTACAGCAGTCCGCCGACATTTCTCTAGCATCCGCTATAAAATCCATCCCATGGTGAGCAGGCAGCAGACCGGGCTGGACGACCCGACGGACGGCGGCACGGAGGCTGAGGTGTCGGCCAAGGCGGCCGTCGGGACGCCGGTCAAGCAGCGTGGCCGTCCCCGGTCCTTCGACCGCGAGACCGCACTGGAGAAGGCGATCCTCGCCTTCTGGGAGCACGGGTACGAGGCGACCTCCGTCGCCGACCTGACCCGCGTCATGGGCATCGGCGCCCCGAGCCTCTACGCCGCTTTCGGCGACAAGCGCTCGCTCTTCGACGAGGTCGTCCGCGCGTACGGCACGAAGTACGGCTCGTTCGGGGAGCGCGCCCTTGCCGAGGAGCCCACCGCCCGAGCCGCGGTGGAACGGATGCTGCGCGAGGCCGCCGCCGAGTACACCGATCCGCGCCACCCGCACGGCTGCCTGGTCGTCCACGCGGCCACCAACTGCACCTCGCCGGAGGTCGAGGAATCCCTGCGCGAGCGGCGCAACGCCAACATCGCTGCCTTCGAGAGTCGTATACAGGCGGGGATCGACGCAGGTGAACTGCCTTCGAGTACCGACGCCGCGGCCCTCGCCCGGCACACCGGGGCGATGATCCAGGGAATGTCCCAGCAGGCGCGTGACGGAGCAACCAAGGAAGAGCTGGAGGCCCTGGCCGAACTCGCGATGGCGATCTGGCCCCGCTCATGCAGCCCGGCGGGCTAGTCTGCATGGTGGCTGCCGACGTATGTCGGATAAAGAGACAACAACAAACATTCGCCCGCGCATGGACACCGGCACCATGGACGCAGGAGCATGGTCTAGTCCACAATGCATGGGCAAGGCATTAAGAGCTTCAACTGAACAAGCCTCCGTCTTCCCCGCACAGGAAGGCGGACCGAGGATCCGGTGCTCTCTGCCCTGACTGCTCCGGCTCCTCTCTTCGGCCGATCGGGACCGCACACCCCGTGGCCGTTGTTGCTCCGGGCTGCGGTGCCGGGAGGGCTGAGGGTCCCTCCCAGGCGCCGCGGCCCGCGGGTGTCTCCGGGCCCCGCCGCTGCCCTGCGACCCGGCTGGTTTCGGGGCTTGTCGTAAACGGCGGGTACGCTCGCAGGCGTGCCCTCCATGAACGACCTCGTACGCCAGCACACCGCTCTCGGTGACTCCGACCTCGAGTGGCTGCATCTGCTGGTCTCGGAGTGGCAGTTGCTCTCCGACCTCTCCTTCGCAGACCTCGTTCTATGGGTCCCCACGCGCGACGGCACGCGCTATGTCTCCGTGGCCCAGATGCGGCCGAACACCGGCCCCACCTCCTACCAGGACGACATGGTGGGCCACCTCGTCCCGCGCGGCCGGCGCCCCCTGCTGGATGTCGCACTCGACGAGGGCAGGATCGTGCGCGAGGGCGATCCGGAATGGCGTGAGGAGGTTCCCGTACGGGTCGAGTCCATTCCCGTACGACGGGAAGGGCGTGTTCTAGGCGTCATCGCCCGCAACACCAACCTCCTCACCGTGCGCACCCCGAGCCGGCTGGAGCTGACGTACCTCCAGAGCGCGTCAGATCTCGCCCAGATGATCGCGGCGGGTTCCTTTCCGTTCCCCGACCAGCAGGTCGACATGGATGCCTCGCCGCGGGTGGGCGACGGGCTGATCCGCCTGGACGCGGACGGGATCGTCCAGTACGCGTCTCCGAACGCGCTGTCGGCGTACCACCGCCTCGGCCTGGCCGCCGATCTGGTGGGACACAACCTCGGCTCGACCACGGCTGAACTCGCCCCGTCCAGAGGGCCGGTGGACGAGGCGCTGGCCAAGGTCGCCAGTGGCTGGGCACCCCGCGAGTTCGAGATCGAGAGCGGGGAAGGGGTGATCCAGCTGCGCGCGATCCCGCTCAAGCCCAAGGGGACCCGGGTCGGTTCGCTGGTGCTGCTGCGTGATGTCACCGAACTGCGGCGCCGCGAGCGCGAGTTGATCACCAAGGACGCGACCATCCGGGAGATTCACCACCGGGTGAAGAACAACCTCCAGACGGTGGCGGCACTTCTGCGGCTGCAGGCCAGGCGGATCGAGTCGGACCGGGGCCGGGAAGCTCTGGAGGAAGCCGTGCGGCGGGTCGGATCGATCGCGATCGTGCACGAGACGCTGTCCCAGAACCTGGACGAACGGGTGGAGTTCGACGAGATCGCCGACCGGGTGCTCGCCATGGTCGCCGAGATCTCGCCCGGCAAGGTCACCGGCCGGCGCACCGGCCGTTTCGGGATTCTGGACGCCGAGGTCGCGACCCCGCTCTCCATGGTGCTCACCGAAATCCTGCAGAACGCCCTGGAGCACGGCTTCCGCGAGGGCGACCGCGGCACGGTCGAGGTCTCGGCGGTCCGAGGCGGCAGCACCAAGGACGCCCGGCTGCTGGTCACCGTCCAGGACGACGGGGTCGGTCTCCCCGAGGGCTTCGACCCGCACCGCTCGGGAAACCTGGGTCTGCAGATCGTACGGACGCTGGTGGAGGGTGAGTTGGGAGGAACCTTCGACATGGTGGCGGCCCCGGAGCGCGGTACGCAGGTGATCCTCGACATCCCCGTGGTGGCGCACAAATAGCGGGCGGGCGGGGACAGCGCAACCGACCAGGATCTACACGCGATCCACGCAGACGCAAAGGCCGACAGCGACCACGGCGCATGGCAGTGGCTCCGGCGCATGGCAGTGGCCCCGGACCAACAGGTCCGGGGCCACTGCCAACGCTTACGCTGCTATGCGCATTGGGGGGTACTGCGCGCTGCGGCTCGGGGGCGGGAGAAGCGTACTCGCTGTACGCGCCGCCAAGCTCAGGCTCGTGCGGGGTGGTGCGTCAGGCGGAGGCCTGACGGGCTCGGTTGCGGGCGGCGCGGCGCTTCATCGCGCGACGCTCGTCCTCGCTGAGGCCACCCCAGACGCCGGAGTCCTGGCCGGACTCGAGCGCCCACTGCAGGCACTGCTCCATGACGGGGCAGCGGCGGCAGACGGCCTTGGCTTCCTCGATCTGCAGCAGCGCAGGACCGGTGTTGCCGATGGGGAAGAAGAGCTCGGGGTCTTCCTCGCGGCAAACGGCGTTGTGACGCCAGTCCATGGCTGCTACCTCTCCTTGGGTATTACATGCACGTTGCTTGTGAATGTGAACGCTTTCACGAATCCCTCAACAAGGGAAGGGCCGACTGCCAGATGACCTGACGTGGTCCTGTGATTTGAGGAGGGGTTCTGGCTCTCTGTGGGGCCGATGCTGCGGGCCGTCCCGATCGCCACGTAGAGACTCGCAAACCTCAGCGGCGGATACAACCCCTTCTGGAAAGTTTTTTTTGATTCCTCGGTGTCGACTAGGTCACAGCCGTACTTCCATGGGGTGGACCCTGGTCTAAACGTTCGAGTGAAAGGACTTTGGGCCCTTCCACTCACACAATCACACGCAGTGCACGGCGTACGCCTGTGAACGTCACGCTCGTACGCAGTCCGAGGTGGTCGCCGTCCATCTGGAGGGGGAGCGGCACCTTCGAATGCAAGGTGAAGTCCGTCAGGTCGTGCAAGGACACTGCGTGCTTGCCGTGGGGTCCGCGCTCGGGGGACGAAGTGAGCAACTGGGTGGCATACCGGGCAACGGAAGCCGTCGACATGCGACTGAGGCCGAGTACGTCGAGTCCGGTATCGAACGAAGCCTTAGGCGAGGCGTACACCGGACGATTGCCGAGAAAAGTCCACGGCGCGGTGTTGCAGATGATGGACAGGATCAGATCGGTGACCGGATCCTGGCCGGGACGCTCCAGGGTGATCGTTCCGTGCCTGCGATGAGGTTCGTCCAAAAACTGCCGTAGTACTTGGCGCAAATACAACGCATGGGTGGAGCGCTTGCCGCGTTCGCGCTGCTGCTCGACCCGGCCGATCACGCCCGCGTCGAAGCCGAGGCCCGCGCAGAAGGTGAACCAGCGGGACGGCACCGACTCGTCCGCGGTACCCGGGGTGCCGGCGGCGAGGCCCAGTCCGATCGTGCGCTCTCGCTCCTCGCGCAGCGCGTCCAGCAGGGCGCCGGTCGCCTCCACCGGCTCGTTGGGCAGGCCGAGGGCGCGGGCGAAGACATTGGTGGAGCCGCCGGGGACCACGGCGAGGCGGGGCAGGCGCTCCGGGTCGGGGCCGTGGTGCAGCAGGCCGTTCACGACCTCGTTGACCGTTCCGTCGCCGCCGAGGGCGACGACCAGGTCTATGTCCTCGCTGTCGGCGGCCTGCCGGCCGAGGTCTCTGGCGTGCCCGCGGTACTCGGTGGTGACCGCTTCCAGCTTCATCTCGCTCGCCAGCGCGTGGATCAAGACGTCACGCGTGCGCGCACTTGTGGTGGTTGCCGCCGGATTGACCACGAGAAGTGCACGCATGCGATGCAGCGTACCCAGTCGGCGGTACTCGTCCCACGCCGAGTAGGGATCAAGTAAGAGTCCGGGCCGTGAGCCTGGCCACGTGGGGCGGTGGGGCTGGTCGTGTCGGGGCGTGAGCTCGGCCTCGGCCGGCGGTGGGTTTGCCTACGTGGGGCGGTGGGGCTGGCCTTGGTCGGTGGTGGGACGGGGATCTGGGGCAGGGGCGGGTGAGAGGGCGGGTGAGGGCCCCAGGCCCCGTGCGAGGTGGTCCCCGGGGTCCTGGGCCTGCCGAAGCCGCGGGCTACTCTTCAGGAGTGAGCCGTGAGCAGAATTCCACCTCCGACGCCCCTGCCCCAGATCCCCGCCCCGGGCGCCTGACCGCCGCGGCCGCGCTGACCGCGATCGAGGGGCTCGCCCTGGCGGCGGGGGGTGTCTACCTGCTCGTACTGGGCCTGTCGGGCGACCCGGACGACCGGCAGCAGGCCGTCACCGGCGGTGTGACGCTGCTGGTGCTCGCCCTGCTCCCGCTGCTGGCCACGCGCGGACTGCTGGGACGCCGCAGCTGGAGCCGGGGCCCCGCGGTGATCACCCAGATCATGGCGCTGCCCGTCGCCTACAACCTGCTTCAGGCCGACAGCGTGGCGATCCCCGCGGGCATCGCCCTGGCCGTCGTCGCGATCGCGGCCCTGGTGCTGCTGGTGAACCCCGCGACGACCCGGGCGCTGGGAATCCAAGGCCCGGGCGGCGTCCGGGAGGAGTAGCGGACCGAGCCGCAGGACCCCGCCGCAGTGCGGTCCTACTCCTCGACGAGCAGCTTCTCGCGGAGCTGGGCCAAGGTCCGGGCCAGCAGCCGGGAGACGTGCATCTGGGAGATGCCGACTTCCTGGGCGATCTGGGACTGCGTCATGTTGCCGAAGAAGCGCAGGAGCAGGATTCGCTTCTCGCGGGGCGGGAGGTCCTCCAGGAGTGGCTTGAGGGACTCGCGGTACTCGACCCCCTCCAGAGCCTCGTCCTCGGCGCCCAGGGTGTCCGCGACGGCGGGGGACTCGTCGTCGGTGTCGGGAACGTCCAGGGACAGCGTGGAGTACGCGTTGGCCGACTCCAGGCCCTCCAGGACCTCCTCCTCCGAGATGGCGAGCTTCTCGGCCAGCTCGTGCACCGTCGGAGACCGGCCGTGCTGCTGCGACAGCTCGGCCGTGGCCGTGGTGAGCGCCAGACGCAGCTCCTGGAGGCGCCGCGGGACGCGCACCGCCCAGCCCTTGTCACGGAAGTGGCGCTTGATCTCACCGACCACCGTCGGCGTCGCGTACGTCGAGAACTCGACGCCGCGCTCCGGGTCGAAGCGGTCCACCGACTTGATCAGGCCGATGGTGGCGACCTGCGTGAGGTCGTCCAGCGGCTCGCCGCGATTGCGGAAGCGGCGCGCGAGGTGCTCGACGAGCGGCAGGTGCATGCGGACCAGCTGGTTGCGCAGCTCCGCGTACTCGGCGCTGCCGTCCGCCAGCTTGCGCAGCTCGATGAACATCGTCCGTGCCCCGCTGCGGTCCCGGGGGTCGTGCCGGATGTGCTGGGCGCTCGGCCCGTGCTGCGCGCCCTGCACGCTCTGCGCCTCCGGCTTGTCGTGCCGCTCGTGCTCGCTCATAGTCCCGCCCGTCACCATTCCCCGAGCTCCCGGCTCCGCTCGAGCAGGGGAGACGCCCAGCCGTCCTTCTTCGGGCGTGCTGGGCGCGGCACCCTCCGGTTCCCGTCGCCCCTCGCCCTGGCCGGAGGGCTTCTCCCGTTCGTCCGCGTCGACCGGCGCGGTCTCCGCGGACACCGCGCCGTCCTCCGGGTGCGGCCGGGCCTGCTCGGGGAAGCCGTCGACGACGCCGTCCGCCGTACGCCGCGGCCCGCCCACCAGCTCGGCGGGAAGCTCCCGTGTGCCGCGCTCTTCCTCCCGCACCGGCCCGTCCCCGTTCCTCACGCCGGCCCGGGTCCCGCGCCGCGCTGTTTGTAGAGGCTGATCGTCACGGTCTTGTCCTCGGCGACGGTGGATTCGACCTTGCCCGCGAGGGCGGAGAGGACGGTCCAGGCGAAGGTGTCCCGCGCGGGGGCGTGACCGTCTGTGGTCGGGGCCGAGACCGTGACCTCCAGTGAGTCGTCGATGAGCCGGAAGACACAGCTGAGCACCGATCCGGGGACGGCCTGTTGCAACAGAATCGCGCAGGCCTCGTCCACCGCGATGCGCAGGTCCTCGATCTCGTCGAGGGTGAAGTCCAAACGGGCCGCGAGTCCGGCCGTGGCCGTACGCAGCACCGACAGGTAGGCGCCCGCGGCGGGCAGCCGGACTTCCACGAAGTCCTTGGTCGCGGGCTCGCCTGCGATCTGGGACACCCTCACCTCCATGGTGGTACAAGCTCTTTCAGGGGCCGAGGGTCGCCCCCCGGGGTAACGCGCTAGGTGGTTCAGCGGTGACGCTACCGCGCTCCCAAGTTTCCTGTCCCGGGGACCCCGCCCCTTGCTGTCACTCATAGTAAGCATATGAGTACGGACAGTGGCTAGGGGTCTGCGGCCCCAATTAGGAAGAGAACGCGCCGGGTTGACGTACCCAGGCGTCAGACGGTCGAACCGTCCGGATCGCGGGTCACACGCGCATGTGATCCGCGGCCCCCGCCAGTATGCCGTCCACGCGGCGGTCGACGGGTCATACGAGTACGTGGTCGACGAAGCACCAGCGCCAGTTCTCACCGGGTTCGAAGGTGCGCATGATCGGGTGCCCGGTGTCCTTGAAGTGCTGCGTCGCATGCCGCAACGGAGAGGAGTCGCAACAGCCGAGGTGCCCGCACGAGAGACAGAGGCGAAGCTGCACGGGGTGTGTGCCGGCGGCAAGGCACTCCAGGCAGGTCTCGCTCAGTGGCTCGGGCTCGGGGTGCGGCAACGCGTCCGCGTGCGTGCACTGTTTCATGATTGCCAGGTTACGTCGGGTGTGCGGGAAGTCGCGCGAAAACAGAGGGCGGGCGGAAGACGATGCACATTTTGCCACTGCTGTTGCTGGTCGCGGGGAGCGCGGCATGCGCGGCGGCCGCACGCCGCACATCGGTGCCGGCACCCCTGCTGCTTGTCACCGTGGGCCTGGTGATCTCGTACGTCCCCGGGGTGCCCGACTACGAACTCGACCCCGACGTCGTGCTCCCGCTGCTGCTGCCCCCGCTGCTGTATACGGCGGCCACCGACAGCTCGTACCTCGATCTGCGGGCGCAACTGCGACCCGTCGCCCTGTTGTCGGTCGGCTACGTCCTTTTCGCGACCCTGGTCGTCGGCTGGGTCGCCTATCTGCTCGTGCCGAGCCTGCCGCTGACCGCGGCGCTGGTTCTGGGCGCGGTGGTGGCGCCGCCGGACGCGGTCGCGGCCACGGCGGTGGCGCGACGGGTGGGGCTGCCCTCGCGGATCACCACGATCCTTCAGGGCGAGTCCTTGGTGAACGACGCGACCGCGATCACCGCCTACAAGGTGGCGCTCGCCGCGGCGGTCGGCGAGGGTGCGACCTGGGCGGGCGGCATCGGCGAGTTCCTGCTCGCGGCGGTCGGCGGCATCGCGGTCGGACTCCTGATGATGGTGCCGCTCCACTGGCTGCGCACCCACCTGAGGGAAGCGCTTCTTCAGAACACCCTCTCCTTGTTGATCCCTTTCGTCGCGTACGGGGTCGCCGAGCAGGTGCACGCCTCCGGGGTGCTCGCAGTGGTCGTCGTCGCCCTCTATCTCGGGCACCGCTCCTGGGAGGTCGATTTCGCGACCCGGCTCCAGGAGGAGGCGGTGTGGAAGATGGTCGCCTTCGTCCTGGAGTCGGCGGTCTTCGCGCTGATCGGACTGCAACTGCCGGTCGTCCTGAGGGGTCTTGAAGAGTACGAGGGTGTCGACGCTGCCTGGTACGCGGTGGCCCTCTTCCTCGTCGTGGTCGCGGCCCGGTTCGTGTGGGTGTATCCCGCGACCTTCCTGCCGCGGATTTTTTCGGCGCGCATCCGGAAGCGGGAGGAGAACCCCACCTGGAAAGGGCCCTTCGTCATCGGCTGGGCCGGGATGCGGGGCGTGGTCTCGCTCGCCATCGCGTTCTCGATCCCGCTCACCACGCACAGCGGTGAGCCCTTTCCGGACCGCAATCTCATCCTCTTCCTGACCTTCACGACGGTGATCGGGACCCTGGTGGTGCAGGGACTGACGCTGCCCCCGCTGATCCGCTTCCTGAAGCTGCCGGGGCGCGACGCGCAGAGCGAGACGCTCGCCGAGGCCAACGCCCAGGCGCAGGCGTCCCGGGCCGCCGAACAGCGCCTGGAGGAGCTCCTCCAGGACGAACGCAATGCTCTGCCCCCACCGCTCGCCGACCGCCTCCGCGCGGTCCTGGAGCGCCGCCGCAACGCCGTCTGGGAGCGCCTCGGCGCGGTGAACCCGGTGACCGGCGAATCCGCCGACGACACCTACCGTCGGCTGTCCGGCGAGATGATCGGCGCAGAGCGCGAGGTCTTCGTGCGGCTGCGCGACCTCCGCTACATCGACGACGAGATGCTGCGCACGCTGCTGCGCAGGCTGGACCTGGAGGAGGCGGCGGCGTACCGGGAGACGACGTGAGCGGTCTCGTCGGCCGACCGAACACCCGCTTCAGGAGAGCGCTGCTCCGGTGATCACGGCTGCCACCGTCGTCCCGCGCGGGAAGGCGCCCTCCGCGGTGAGAGCGACAAGTCCGTACAGCATTTTGGCGACATAGAGACGTTCGACGGGCAGGCCGTGGCGTTGTTGGAAGTCCTCGGCGAAGGTGTCGAGCTCGGGGGCGGTGCGGGCGTAGCCGCCGAAGTGGAAGCGTTCGTCCAGGGACCAGTCGCCGCGGCGGGCGCCGAAGGCGCTGACTTGGAGGGCCTGTATCTCGGTGCTCAGGAAGCCGCCCTTGAGGACGGGGATGCCCAGGGTGCGCTGGTCAGGGGCGAGCCCTGCGGCCAGACCCGCCAGTGTGCCGCCGGTGCCGCAGGGCAGGGCGACGACATCGGCGTGGCCGCGCAGCTCCTCGCCGAGCGCCCGGCAGCCGCGTACGGCAAGGGAGTTGCTGCCGCCCTCGGGTACGACGTACGCGTCCTCGGCGCCCAGCGCGCGCAGGATCCCGGCGAGTGTCTCCGGCTCGGACTTGTGGCGGTACGTCGATCTGTCGACGAAGTGCAGTCGCATGCCGTCAGCCGCGCATCGGGCGAGTGAGGGGTTGAGGGGGCGCCCGGACAGCTCCTGGCCGCGGACCACGCCGATGGTGGGGAACCCGAGCAGGCGGCCGGCTGCTGCCGTGGCGCGTAGGTGGTTCGAGTACGCCCCGCCGAATGTGACCACCGTACGGCCCGCCGCCGCTGCCAGGTTCAGGGCCAGCTTGCGCCACTTGTTGCCCACCAGCTCCGGATGGATCAGATCGTCCCGCTTGAGCACCAGCCGGACGCCGTGACGGTCGAAGCGGTCTTCCACGATGTCCTGCGACGGTGAGGGGAGGCGGGGGCACAGGACGTTGAGGTCGAGTGGCGGCGCTTTGGAGGTGAGGGGTACGTCGGGAGTGGTGGGAGTGGTGGGGGTGGTGGGGGTGGTGGAAGCCGTGGTGACGGCGCTGGGAAGGGTGGCGGCGGTGGGGATGTCCGGGCGGGTCACCCTGCCATTGTCGGACATGCGTCCGGGGCGGCCCCTCCGACGGTCTTCCGGTGGGGTGGGTGGTGTGCGGGCCGGGTCTGCGGTGGGGTGGGTGGTGTGCGGGCTGGGTTTCCGGAGGACCGGTGGTGTGCTGACCGGGTCTCCGGAGGGTTGGGTGAGCCGGGCCCGCGGACGGCAGGCGGTGCAGGGCCGGGCGGGCGGTAGCCGTGCCGGGGTGTGTGCCGCCGACGGTCTGGGGGATTCCAGGGGCGCTGCCCGGCGCCGCGGTCACTTCAGCCGGTCGCGCACACGCTTCCTCATGGAGTCCATCGTGAAGCCGCGCGGGTCGATCTTGCCCGGTTGCCACTCCAGGTGGCCGATCACCGAGCGCTCCGTCCAGCCGTGGTGGCGGCAGATCGCGGCGGCGACCCTCTCGATCGTGTCCAGCTGGGCATCGGGCCAGGGGTCTTCGCCGTTGCCGAGGTTCTCGCACTCGAAGCCGTAGAAATGGCGGTTGCCGTCGGTGTTCGCCTCGTTGTCCGGCGGGAGTCGCTTCTCCGCGATCACGGCGCGAAGTACCTCGTCGTCACCCAGGCCCGCGTGGTTGGCCCGGCCGTAGCCGACGAGGTGGACGGCGCCGTCCTTGGTGATGACGCCGTGGCACAGCGGCCCGGGCAGCTCCGCGTAGCCGTCGCGACAGAGCTCGACGGTGCGCTTGCTGCCCGAGGTCACCGTGTGATGGATCATCACGCCGTACACCGGACCCCACGGGCCCTTGTGATTGCGGTTGTGGTGCTCCCAGTCGCCGACCTCGACGACGGTGACGCCCGCCTCGCTGAGCCGGTTCAGGAAACCGCTCGCGGACATGGGTGGGGCCATGACCGCCCTCCTTCGCGCTGAACGCCGACCGCCTGTCGCGGCCGTCTCCTACCGCCGCTTTGTACTCGCAAACCGGTGGCCGGACCCAGCCGTTCGCACAGCGTGCGAGCCGATCCGGTCAGCGACGTGCGGTGATGTCCAGCGGTGAGCCGTGGCGCGAAGGGAGGCCCGGATCAGGCGTGCAGGAAGCTGTCGCCGTGCGTCGCGATGTGGTTCTCCACCGCCTGCAGGGCCTGCTGTGTCGCCTGCGGAGAGCCGCTGCCGCGCCGCTCCGCCAGGTATGCGGCGCCCAGCTTCTTCAACAGGTCGCCGCCGGCGCGCTGTGCCTGCACGTCGTCGATCTTCTGCTTGCCCTGTGTGAGCCCTCGCTGTGCCTGCTCTTTGGCGCGGTCCAGAAAGCCTGCCATGCCGATTCCCGTCCTCGTACGTCGAAGCCTCAGCCGAAGCGTCCATCGAAGCATCGGTCACAGTGCCCAACGTTTGACCAGATCTTGAAGTTCCCCACCGGCACAACCGTGCACTGTTCGACCGGCTGACGAAAACCGCTCACCCAGTGCCCACTCCGTCGGTGATCCATTCCCCCTCATTCGTGTAATAGCACCAGCACGCTCCGTGATGAAAGGCTTGTCCTTGCAGATCAGTGCACAACGGGAGGGCAATTTTCATGTCGGTAGGCGAAGAGGTCCGCGCGGGTCAGGGCAAGCCGCAGCAGAGTCTCGGCACATCCGCCGCGCGGAACCTGGCCACCACCACCAAGTCCGCGCCCCAGATGCAGGAGATCAGCTCACGCTGGCTGCTGCGGATGCTTCCTTGGGTGAACGTACAAGGTGGCACGTACCGCGTGAACCGGCGGCTCAGCTACTCCGTGGGCGACGGCCGCGTGACATTCGTGAAGACCGGTGACCGCGTCCAGGTCATCCCCGCAGAGCTCGGCGAACTGCCCGTGCTGCGGTCGTACGAGGATCAGGAGGTGCTCGGCGAGCTCGCTCAGCGCTGCCAGCAGCGGGAGTTCGCCCCGGGGGAGGTGCTCGTCTCGTTCGGCAGCCCGTCCGACGAGGTGTTCCTGCTCGCGCACGGCAAGGTGGAGAAGACGGGCACGGGTCCCTACGGGGACGACGCGGTCCTCGGCGTCCTCGCCGACGGCGCGTACTTCGGGGAGCAGGCGCTCATCGACCCGGACTCCATCTGGGAGTACACGGCTCGCGCGGTCACCGCGTGCACCGTGCTCACGCTGCCCCGCAACGACTTCGAGCAGGTCGCGGAGCGATCCGAGTCCCTGCGTGACCACCTCCAGTCGCTGCGCGCGATTCCGGAACAGCGTGCCAACAAGTACGGAGAGAGGGAGATCGACCTCGCGGCCGGCCACACCGGAGAGCCGGACATCCCCGGCACCTTCGTGGACTACGACGCGGCGCCGCGCGAGTACGAACTGAGCATCGCCCAGACCGTACTGCGCCTCCACACGCGCGTGGCCGACCTCTACAACCAGCCGATGAACCAGACGGAGCAGCAACTGCGGCTCACCGTGGAGGCGTTGAAGGAGCGCCAGGAGCACGAGCTCATCAACAACCGAGACTTCGGGCTGCTCAACAACTGCGAGTACGAGCAGCGGCTGCAGCCGCACGACGGCGCGCCCGGCCCCGACGACCTCGACGAACTGCTCAGCCGCAGGCGGGGCACCAAGCTACTCCTCGCCCACCCGCGCGCGATCTCCGCGATCGGCCGCGAGCTCAACAGGCGCGGACTCGTGCCGGAGACCATCGAGATGGCCGGCAACCGTATCCCGACCTGGCGCGGGGTGCCGATCTTCCCGTGCAACAAGATCCCGGTCAGCGACGCTCGTACGACCTCGATCATCGCCCTGCGTACCGGCGAGGCCGAACAAGGGGTCGTCGGACTCCAGCAGGCCGGTATCCCGGACGAGATCGAGCCGAGCCTGTCGGTGCGCTTCATGGGCATCAACGAACAGGCGATCATCTCCTACCTGGTGACGGCGTACTACTCGGCCGCGGTGCTCGTGCCCGACGCCCTGGGAATCCTGGAGAACGTCGAGATCGGCCGCTGGCGGTGACGCCCCCCACGCCGGGTGTTGTGTCTCCGCCCGGCCCGCCGGGTAGACCCGGTAGACCGGCGGCGCAGCAGAGTCCGGCCGAGAGTTTCGACAGGCGGAGTCCCATCGGGAGGCCCATGGAGGAGCAGGTGCGGCCGAGTCCGCGGCCGGGGTCACCCCGTTCGGGCGAGGCCGAGAGCGGGGGAGGGCAGGAAGCGGCGGTGATTCTGGAGCGTGCCCGCGCGTCCGTCGACCCCGAGCTGCGCAGAGCCGTCGATTCGCTGCCCGGCTCCATACGCCGGATCGCGCTCTACCACTTCGGCTGGGAGCACGCGGACGGCACGCCCGCGGCGGGCAACGCGGGCAAGGCGATCAGGCCCGCGCTCGTGCTCGCTGCGGTCCGGGCGCTCGGCGGACAGCACGCGAGCGCCGTACGGGCGGCCGCCGCGGTGGAGTTGATCCACAACTTCACGCTGCTGCACGACGACGTGATGGACCGGGACACCACCCGCAGGCACCGGCCCACCGCCTGGACCGTGTTCGGCGACGCCGACGCGATCCTCGCGGGGGACGCCCTGCAGGCGCTGGCTCAACGGCTGCTCGCCGAGGACCCGCACCCGGCGTCCTCGGCGGCCGCCGCCCGGCTCGCGTCCTGTGTCGTCGAGCTGTGCGAGGGGCAGCACGCGGACACCGCCATGGAGAAGCGCGGCCCCGACGAGGTCACCCTCGACGAGTGTCTCGCCATGGCGGAGGCCAAGACGGGCGCTTTGCTCGGCTGTGCCTGCGCGCTGGGTGCGCTGTATGCGGGGGCGGGGGACGAGGACGTCGAGGCGCTGGACGCGTTCGGCCGGGAGGCCGGGCTCGCATTTCAGCTGATCGACGATGTGATCGGGATCTGGGGGGATCCCAGTCGCACCGGCAAGGCCGCCGGAGCGGACCTCGTAGCCCGGAAGAAGTCGCTGCCCGTGGTGGCCGCGCTCACCTCCGGTACGGCTGCGGCGGCCGAGCTTGCCTCGCTGTACGGGGTTCCTCACCAGGAAGGGGAGTTGGAGCGTACGGTACTGGCGGTCGAGCGGGCGGGGGGCCGTGACTGGGCGCAGGTCCAGGCGGCCGACCGGATGGCCCGGGCGATGCATGAGCTGTCCCGGGCGGTGCCTGATCCGGAGGCGGCGGGCGGGCTTCTCGCGCTGGCGGAGTTCGTGACGCGGCGCAGCAACTGAGGGCGTCAACGGGGTGGTTGGAGGTACTGGTTGGAGGTACTACCGGTGCCGCTGGTGTCTTCCAGGTCTCCCCATAGTCCATCAGAGTCCCCATAGTCCCTCAGAGTTCCCGGAGTTCCCGGAGTTCCCGGAGTTCCCGGAGTTCCCGGAGTTCCCGGAGTTCCTGGTTTCGTGCGGCACCTGACCTCCGTACGGTTCCGGGCTCCGGGCAGGTCCCGCACATCCCCACGGTGTGCGGGGCCTGTTTTTGCCCTCTCCGCCCCTGCCCGTCCCCTCCCCCCGGGGGGGCTGCTGCCCCGGACCCCCGCCTCGGCCGAAACGGCCCCGTCCTCAAACGCCGGACGGGCTGAAAGCTCCCTGCCCGGCCGGGGATGAAACGCCGGACGGCTAAGAATCCCTCGCCTCCGGCACGATCGTCATCACGATCCGTTCCACCAGGCCGTCCGGGACCGTGACCTCTGGCAGCACGCCCTCCAGGACGCCGGGAAGGGTCAGGTGTTCCAGGAGGAGGCCGAGCATGGCGAGGTAGAGAACTGTGACGGTCTCGTCGCCGCCGGGGAGACCGGCGTTGCGGTGGAACTCCATGCCCTCTTCGAGGTCGCCGCGAATCGACTTGGTGTACGAGGCGCGCAGGGCGGGGCGGCGGGTGGCCTCCAGGCGCATTTCGAAGAGGGCGAGATAGCCGGTGCGGTCGCGGGTGGCGCGGGCCAGCAGGTCGCGCATGAAGGCCAGGACCAGTGAGCGGTCCTTCGGGGCCTTCAGCAGTTCGGCGAGCACGGACGGGTCGGGGGCCAGACGCTGGTGGAGGTGGGCGTCGACCTGGCTCAGCAGGTCGTCGCGGTCGCTGAAGTAGTTCGACGAGGTGCCCACCGGCACGCCGGCCCCCGCGTCCACCGCGCGAAAGGTCAGGCCGCGTGCGCCCTCGCGTGCCAGCACCTCCACGGCCGCGTCGACGAGCGCCGCCCTGCGCTCAGGGTTCCTTGCCATCGGTGCTTCCTCCGGACATCTCAGAGATCGTTGGCCGCTGGGATCACTGGGGACCGTTGCGGCGGCAGAATAAATCCTTGTAACCACTACATCTGAAGTACTATAACTGAAGTGGTTCGAGGGTGGCCGCAGGAGTCGCCGCGAACGTCGCCAAGGAAAAGAGACCCGCTTGCGCAAGCTCACGTACTTCATCGCCTGTTCGATCGACGGTTTCATCGGAGGCCCGGACGGCGACGCACAGTCCTTCATGCCGTTCGTCGACGAGGAGTTCTTCGAGGACTTTCTGAAAGCGGAGTATCCGGAGACCCTGCCGACCCACGGCCGTCGTCCGCTCGGCATCGACGACCTGGAGAACCGGAGGTTCGACACGATCATCCAGGGCCGCGCAAGCTACGACATCGCACTGGAACTCGGCGTCACCAGCCCGTACGCGCATCTGCGCGAGTACGTCGCCTCGCGCAGCCTCAAGGAGTCTCCCGACCCGCATGTCGAGATCATCGCGGACGACGTCGTCGGGAGGGTTCGGGAACTCAAGGCCGAGGACGGCGAGTTCGGCATCTATCTGTGCGGCGGCTCGCGGCTCGCGGGCGCGCTGGTCGACGAGGTGGATGAGCTGGTCATCAAGACGTACCCGGTGGTGCTGGGCTCCGGCATGCCGATGTTCGGCTCCGGGTTCGACGTGCGCGAGTACGCGCTCGACCAGGTCCGCGTGTTCAAGAACGGGGTGATGGTGAGGACGTACAGCAGGAAGCGCTGAACGCCCTTCCGCAATACCCTGAAGACATGGGCACCGATGAGTACGTTTGTTCCGCTTGCGGGCAGCCGGTCGCCACGGTCGTGAAGAGGCACAAGACCCTGGGCGCGTGGGTTCCCGTGTGGGTACCCGGACCTTGCCGGAACCCCGAATGCAAGGCGTATGCCGACGAAGCCGAGGAGGAGCCCCGGGCCGCTGTTCGGTCCGAGGATCCCGTGACGAAAAAAGCCTGACCGAGTCCGCGTGGCCGTGTAGAGAAACGCGGGGCGGCTCCGACGTCTCCTGCGAGAGCCGCCCGGCACGGGCGGTCCGAACCGAGGAAACCGAAGGAGCGGACTCATGAAGTACCTGGTGATGGTGCAGGGAACGCAGGCCGACTACGAGGGTATGCGGGGCAACCCCTCCCCCGGGTCCCCGGTCTGGAGCGAGCAGGAGCTCCAGACCATGTACGCCTTCATGGGCGCGATCAACAATGACCTCTCCGAGTCAGGGGAGCTGCTGGACGCGCAAGGTCTGGCCGAGCCTGCCCAGACCCGGCTGGTCGCGGCCGACAAGGACGGCAAGCCCGTCATCACCGATGGGCCGTACAGCGAGACCAAGGAGCTGATGGCCGGCTTCTGGATCCTGGAGTGCGAGAGCCTGGAGCGGGTCACGGAGATCGCCGCGCGCGTCGCCCAGTGCCCCGTTCCCGAGGGAGCCACCGACTACCCGGTGGTCATCCGGCAGATCATGAGCGGCGACGGGGACATCTGAGCCGTATGGGTCAGCTGAGCCGTACGACCGAGGTCGAGGGCCTGCTGCGCAGACACGCGCCGGGGGCTCTCGGCGCGCTTCTGCGGAGATACGGGCATTTCGACGCTGCCGAGGACGCCGTACAGGAGGCGCTGCTCGCGGCGGCCGGACAGTGGGCCCGCGACGGCGTGCCCGACAACCCGCGAGGCTGGCTGATCAAGGTTGCCTCGCGGCGGCTGACGGATGCCCTGCGCAGTGAGGGTGCGCGGCGGTTGCGGGAGGAGAGGGCCGCGGCGCTCACGCCCCGGGACGAGTTCCTGGCGCCGCCGCCGGGAGCGGCCCGGGCGCCGAGCGAGGACGACACGCTCTCCCTCCTCTTCCTCTGCTGCCACCCGGAGTTGACCCCGCCCGGCCAGATCGCGCTCACCCTGCGGGCCGTCGGCGGCCTGACGACGGCGGAGATCGCCCGCGCCTCGCTCGTACCCGAGGCGACGATGGCCCAGCGCATCAGCCGGGCGAAGCAACGGGTGCGCGGGACGAGGTTCGGGCGTCCGGACAACTGGGAGGAACGGCTGCCCGCCGTTCTCCACACGCTGTACCTGATCTTCAACGAGGGCTATACGGCGACCTCAGGAGCGGCCCTTCAGCGCGCCGAACTCGCCGGCGAGGCCATCCGGTTGATCCGCACGGTCCGCCGGCTCCTCCCCGAGGACCGTGAGGTGGCGGGGCTGCTGGCGCTGATGCTGCTGACCGACGCCCGGCGCGCCGCGCGTACCGGTCCGCACGGTGAACTGGTCCCGCTCGACGAGCAGGACCGCGGTCGGTGGGACAAGGCGGCGGTCGAGGAGGGCGTGGCGCTGGTGACCGAGGCCTTGTCAGTGTCGCGGGAGAGGGCGGGGCCGTATCAGCTGCGGGCGGCCATCGCCGCCGTTCACGACGAGGCGCCGTCGGCGGACGCCACGGACTGGCGCGAGATCCTCGGCCTGTACGACATCCTGGTCCGCCGGGTCCCCGGGCCCGTCGAGCGTCTCAACCGTGTGGTGGCGGTGGCCATGGTGCACGGGCCTGGGAGGGGACTTGCCGAACTGGAAGGGCTGGCGGGTGAGTCGGCGCTCGGGCACCGGCTCGACGCCGTCCGCGGTCACCTGCTGGAGCGCGCGGGGGACACGTCGGGGGCTCGTGCCGCCTACGAGTCGGCGGCCGGGAAGACCCTCAGCCTTCCCGAGCAGCGCTACTTGCAGGTGCGGGCCGCCCGTCTGGGACCGTAGCGTTCGGGTATGGCTGACGAACCCCTCCTTCACCTCACCGAGCGTTCCCTCTGGGACGCGGCGCGTGCGTCCGGCGCGTACGAGATGTCCACCCGTGGCCGGACCCTCCAGGAGGTGGGCTTCATCCACTGCTCCCTGCGACACCAACTCCCGGCAGTGGCCGCCTTCGTGTACGGCTCGTACGCCGGGCCCGACGAACTGGTGGTCCTGGTGATCGACGCCGAACGCCTGGGCGCCCCCGTGCGCTACGAGGCCATGGAGGCCGGCGGCGAGGAGTTCCCGCACATCTATGGACCGATTCCGGTGGAGGCTGTCGTGGCCGTCGAGGAGTGGCGGCCCGGCGGCTGACGGCCGGGACTGTCCGGCCGATCACGGTGGCGACACGACGTCCTAACGCAGGCCGCCCGTTTCGGGGTCGCGGGGTGTCAGGCAGTAGGGGCCGCCCGAGGGGTCCCGCATCACCGCCCAGCGGGCGCCCCGGCCGAGGAGAGTGGCGCCGAGGAGCTCGTGGCGGATACGGACCGCGTCGATGTCGGAGCAGGCGATGTCGATGTGGGCGGAGGTGGGGCGGGCGGAGCCGAGGCGTTGCAGGAGGATGCGGACCGGGAGCTCGGCGGGCGGTCTGACCACGTGGAACTCCGGGAGCGCGCCCGGGTCGGACTCCCATCCGGTCAGGGCGCTCCAGAAGACGATCTCCGCCTCGTACACGGGGGGCGCCAGGTCGATGCACACCTGGTCGACACGGCTGGTGACACCGGACGGTCCCTTGACCACCGGGGGCCGCGTCGACTCCCCCTGCCACGGCACCGCGCAGAACAACTGCCCACCGGGGGACCGCAGTACGGCCCACTCTCCGTGGTCCGCGACGGTCTCGGCGCCCAGTCGCAGCGCCGCCTCCACCAGCGCGCGTACGTCCTCGACGGCGAGGTCGAGATGCGCGCCGCCGGCGCCCGGCCCCGACCCCGCGACGCCCTGCGCCTTCACGCACGCGTCGGCCGCCCCCTCGGGCAGCAGGGTCACGAACTCACCCCGGTCGCCGCGCCGTTCTGACAGCTTGGTACGCGTCACCGCGGCCCAGAAGTCGCAGGCCGCCGCGAACTTCTTCATCGGCCGGTCGACAAAGGCGTAGGTCCACCGGATCGGCTCTGTCGGCCGGCTCGGCTCCGTCATGGTGTCTTCTCTCCGATCAGGCCGTGCAACGACGTTTTCACGCGCGCGACGAACGCGTCCCGCGCGGTGGGGGAGAGGGTGTCCAGGGACAGGTACGGGTTGAGATCCTCCAGCTCGACGAGGAGGAGCTCACCGCCGGGTGCCCGGCAGGCGTCCACGCGCTGGATTCCGTACGCGATGTCGTTCCAGTCGACGAACCGCTGCGCGAACTCCCGGTCCCGCTCGGTCGGTTCGTAGGGTTCCAGGGCCCACCGCTCGTCGGGGCGGGGCGCGTACAGGGCGTACTGGAGGGTGTGGTCCACGAAGTAGAAGGACACCTCGTAGGCGAAGTCGACGCGTGGCTGGACGAGGACGTCGCCGTACGCCGCCGGGTCGGTGAGCCGTTCCCGGGGCACGAACTCCAGCCCTATGGAGTCCGCGCCCAGCTTCGGCTTCACTACGTACGTGTCGACGTCCCCGAGCCGGCCGAGGTCCTCCACGCGGTCGACGGTGGGAATCACCGGATACCCGGCCGCCGTGAGCTCCACCAGGTATCCCTTGCCCGCCATGTCGCCCTTGCCCGAGAGCTGGTTGTAGACGCGTACACCGTCCGCGACCGCACGCTCGCGGAACGCGTCGTACTGCGCCTGGTAGTTCAGGGCCGGGCCGCTGTTGCGTACGACCACCGCGTCGAAGGCGTTCATCAGCGCGGCCGCGTCCAGCGGGTGGCACACGGCGATGTCGAACTCCTCGCGCAGCCGGGAGGTGAGGAAGATGTCCTCGTCGCAGTACCGGCGGCCCTTGGCGGGATAGGCCAGGTCACTGACGTACAGGATGCTGGGGCGCGCGGACGGCATGGGGTCTCCCGGAGGTGGTGATCAGCCGATGGTAGGCCCCGCGCATCCGGGACCGGGCCGTCCGAGCATCGGTCAGGCCCCGGGAGTGCGTGTGTTGAAGCGGAGGAGGTTGCCCGCCGGGTCGCGGAAGGCGCAGTCGCGGACGCCGTAGGGCTGGTCCATCGGTTCCTGGAGGACTTCGGCGCCGGAGGCCTGGACGCGGGCGAAGAGAGCGTCGCAGTCCGGCGTCGAGAAGATCACGCCGCGCAGCATGCCCTTGGCCAGGAGTTCGGCCATCGCCTGCTTGTCGGCGGGGGACGCGTTCGGGTCGGCCGCGGGGGGCTCAAGGACGATCTCCACGTCCGGCTGCAGCGGCGAACCGACGGTGACCCAGCGCATTCCCTCGAATCCGACGTCGTTACGGACCTCCAGACCAAGGACGTCACGGTAGAACGCGAGCGCCTTGTCGTGGTCGTCCACGGCGATGAAGCACTGGGACAGTTTCAGGTCATGTACGGGTCCAGTCATGGGGGCCAGGCTAGAGGCGTGTGCCCGGTTCTGCCTCCGGATTGCGGTGGCGGGCCGGGCGGGTGAGGCGCTGGGCCACGCAGGACGGGATCGGGGCGCCGTGCTCGTGCGGTCGCGCCCGGTACGCGCTCGGCGTCTCGCCGACCAGCTCCGTGAAACGGGAGCTGAACGAACCGAGCGACGTACAGCCCACGGCGAAGCAGACCTCCGTGACCGTCAGCTCGCCGCGGCGCAGGAGGGCCTTCGCGCGCTCGATCCTGCGGGTCATCAGATAGGTGTACGGAGTCTCACCGAAGGCGGCCCGGAAGCTCCGCTGGAAATGGCCGGGCGACATCAGCGCGGTGCGCGCGAGCTCCGCCATCTCCAGCGGCTCCGCGTACTCCCGGTCCATCCGGTCCCGGGCCCGGCGCAGCCGGACCAGATCCTCCACCACAGTCACGGCACCAGGATGGCACGGGGGACTGACACGGGGGCGGCGTCGAAGGGATCTGTACGGTCGTGGTCATGCTCACGCCTGTGGCACAGGACCAGCGAGATGGCGTCCCTGCCGAGCTCATTGCACCGCTGGAAACAGGTCGAAGCCTTCGCCTGTCGCATTGGTTGGCGAGGTGTTCCGCTCCACAGGGACGACACGAAGGATTTCACCGGGCCGCACGACCGCGATCGCCACGGGCGACGAAAGGCCTTTCTCGAATGAGGTGTGCGCGGTGCGCGTGGGCGCCGTCCCGGGGGTGTACTGCTGTTTCTCGATACGCTCGATACGAAGGTGGCCGACCGTTCCGCTCACCAGGAGTTCGTAGACACGGATGAGTTCGCCGTCGTCCTCGTATCCGCTACGGCCGGTGGAAAGCCTGGATTCGGAGTCGGACACCACCGCCAGAATCGCGTTGGACAGGACCTGCCCGGATGTGGGGGCCTGCGTCGGATCGAAGCCGGTGATGCCTCCCGAGAGGTGCTCCGTATCTGTCCAGCGCAGGTTCGAGTCCTTGGTGGAGTAGTACAGCTCGCTCGCGACGAACCCGTCGCTCCTGCGGTGCAGGAGGAGGACGAATCCGAGATCGCCGTCGGTCCAGACGTCAGCGACTGCAGGACCGTCACTGAGGTCCAGGGCCTGTCGGTCCATGCCCTTGACGTCCGGGGCATGGGGTCCTCGTTCGAGAGCCGCCTTCGCGATGTCTGACATCGGTTTTTTCATTCTCAGCCTTGATGAATTCCTTCAGGGCACGGTCCTGGTCACGGCCGCAGCCCAGGCCTGGTGCACCGTCCCGGCGGCAGCAGAGGGGGCCCGGCCGGTTCTCCGGCCGAGCCCCTTCCGTACGCATTGATCGCGCTGACCCGCGAGGGTGCACCGCTCGCCGGTCATGGTGAACTGACGTGGTGCCAGGTCTTTTGAACTGGCGTGACGTCAGGCCTTCTTGGTCTCCCAGAAGATCTTGTCGATCTGGGCGATGTAGTCCAGCGCCTTCTGGCCCGTCGCCGGGTCGGTGGACGCCTTGGCGGCCGAGAGGGCCTTCAGGGTGTCGTTGACGAGCTGGTGCAGCTCCGGGTACTTCTCGAAGTGCGGGGGCTTGAAGTAGTCGCTCCAGAGCACCGAGACGTGGTGCTTGGCGAGCTCGGCGCGCTGCTCCTTGATGACGATGGCGCGCGCCTGGAAGTGCGGATCGTCGTTGGCGGCCATCTTTTCCTGCACGGCCTTCACCGAGTCCGCCTCGATGCGGGCCTGAGCGGGGTCGTACACACCGCAGGGCAGGTCGCAGTGCGCGCTGACCTTGACCTTGGGGGCAAACAGGCGGGAGAGCATGCTGCTGTCCTTCCTCGTGATCGTCTTCTCAGGTGGGACATTACTCCGTAGGAGACGGGTTTTCGCGAGTGCCCCCATGGGCTTAGGACAAAAGTCCAGGGTGAGACTGGGACTCGTGGAGGATAGGACCGGGGAGGTGCCGGTGATGCCGGAGCTGTCGCAGGAGACCGAGCGTGGGAGGGCCCTTCTGCCGTTTGGGGCGGCGGAGGTGACGGGGCCGTCCATGGTGCCCACGCTGCGTCACGGGGATCGGCTCGTCGTGCAGTACGGGGCGCGGGTGGGGCCCGGGGACGTCGTCGTACTGCGGCATCCGTTCCAGCAGGATCTGCTGGTGGTGAAGCGGGTCGCGGAGCGGCGTGAGGGCGGGTGGTGGGTGCTCGGCGACAACGCGTACGCCGGCGGGGACAGTACCGACTACGGCGCCGTGCCCGAGGAGCTCATTCTCGGGAAGGTGCGATTCCGGTACCGCCCGTTGTGCAGGGATCAGCGGTCGCCGTTCGCGCTGGCGCGCTGGCTGCTCGGCGCCGCCAGGCCCGTGCTGTCCGACCGGTCCGCCTCCAGGCGCTTGCGGGCGCGGTAGGCGGCCACGTTGGCGCGGGTCGCGCAGCGGTCCGAGCAGTAGCGCCGTGAGCGGTTGGTGGAGGTGTCCAGGTAGGCGTTGCGGCAGGGCGCTGCCTCGCACAGGCCCAGGCGGTCGACGCCGTACTCCGTCAGGTGGAAGGCCAGGCCCATCGCCGCGATCGCCGCGTAGCCCGCGGTCGCGTTCGACGGGTGGTCCGCCAGGTGCATGTGCCACAGCGGGCGCCCGTCGTCGTCCCGGTAGTCGTGCCCGGAGATCTGCGGGCTCACCGGGAACTCCAGCAGGAGTGAGTTCAGCAGGTCCACGGCCAGGGTCTCGTTGCCGCCGTCGGCCGCCTCGAAGACCGCGCGCAGCCGGGCCCGCACGGAGCGGAAGCGGGTGACGTCCGCGTCCGTGGTCCGGCGGGCCGCCGAGGAGTTGCCTCCGAAGAGGTCACGGACGGCGTCCACCGAGGTGAGCGAGTCCTTGCCCCGGAGCGGCTCCTCGCTGTTGACGAGGCGGACCGCGTAATCCGAGTAATAGGCCAGTTCCACTTGTAGTCCTTACGAGGGCGCTCTATCGTCGTGGATGCGGACAAGTAACAGATGACTGCGCTTCAAGGGTATTACGGGCACTGCCCGGTATCACGTGGCCGAGCGAAGGGGCTTTCATGACCACCACCACCGGAACCGACTGGGGAGCCTGGCAGGAGAGCTGGGACCGGCAGCAGGAGTGGTACATGCCGGACCGCGAGGAGCGCTTCCGGGTGATGCTCGACATGGTGGAGGCCCTGGTCGGACCCGCGCCGCGCGTCCTCGACCTGGCCTGCGGCACCGGAACCATCACCGCCCGGCTGTTCGACCGCCTCCCCGGCGCCACCAGCACCGGCGTCGACCTCGACCCCGCGCTGCTCACCATCGCCGAGGGCACCTTCGCGGGCGACGACCGGGTCACCTTCGTCACTGCCGACCTCAAGGATCCCCAGTGGCCCGCCCGGCTGCCGTACGACTCGTACGACGCCGTCCTGACCGCGACGGCCCTGCACTGGCTGCACAGCGAACCCCTCGCGGCCCTCTACGGTCAGATCGCGGAACTCGTCCGCGACGGCGGTGTCTTCATGAACGCCGACCACATGATCGACGAGACGACGCCCCGGATCAACGCGGCGGACCGCGCGCAGCGGCACGCCCGTATGGATCAGGCCAAGGTGAAAGGTGTCCTCGACTGGGCCGAATGGTGGAAGCTGGCCGCCCAGGACCCCGTCCTGGCCGCGCCGACCGCCCGCCGTTTCGAGATCTACGGCGAGCACGCCGACGGCGAGACGCCTTCCCCCGACTGGCACGCCCGCGTACTGCGCGAGAAGGGCTTCGGAGAGGCCCGCCCCGTGTGGCGCTCACCGTCCGACGCGCTGGTGCTCGCGGTCAAGTAGTCACTCCGGTACGGGGATTCAGGCGGAGACTCTCAAGTGGCCACTGCGGTAAGGATATTCACGGAGAGACTCAAGTAGTCACTCCGGTACGGCGATTCACGGAGCGCCTCAAGTGGCCACTCCCGTACGGAGACTCGCGACGGTTCATGGAGAGGGGCGGTACGGATATCCCGTACCGCCCCTCTCCATCCGTACCGCTACAGCACCTTCGACAGGAACGACTGCGTCCGCTCGTGCTGTGGATTCGTCAGTACGTCGCGGGGGTTGCCGGCCTCGACCACCACACCGCCGTCCATGAAGACCAGGGAGTCGCCCACCTCACGGGCGAAGCCCATCTCGTGGGTGACGACGATCATCGTCATGCCCGACTCGGCGAGGTCGCGCATGACGTCGAGGACGTCACCGACGAGCTCCGGGTCGAGCGCCGAGGTGGGCTCGTCGAAGAGCATCAGCTTGGGGTCCATCGCCAACGCGCGGGCGATGGCGACACGTTGCTGCTGGCCGCCGGAGAGCTGCGAGGGGTAGGTCTTCGCCTTGTCGGCAAGGCCCACGCGCTCCAGGAGCTGGCCCGCGCGCTCCCGCGCCTGGGTCCTGCTGACACCCCTGACCTGGACCGGCGCCTCCATGACGTTCTCGAGCGCAGTCATGTGCGGGAACAGGTTGAAGCGCTGGAACACCATGCCGATGTCCCGCCGCTTCAGCGCGACTTCGCTGTCCTTGAGCTCGTACAGCTTGTCGCCCTTCTGGCGATAGCCGACCAGTTCACCGTCGACGGACAGGCGCCCCGCGTTGATCTTCTCCAGGTGGTTGATGCACCGCAGGAAGGTCGACTTGCCGGAGCCGGAAGGGCCGATGAGGCAGAAGACTTCGCCGGACTTCACCTCGAGGTCGATGCCCTTGAGGACCTCGACCGGACCGAAGGACTTGTGGACGCCCTCGGACTTGACCATGGGGGTGCCACTGGAGTCCGCCTTGCTCAGCTTCTCGGTCATGCCGTGGCTCCCTTCCGGCTCGACAGCGAGAGCACGTTCGCCCTGATCTTCTGCCACGGGGTGGGCGGCAGGCTGCGGCTGGAGCCGCGGGCGTAGTAACGCTCAAGGTAGTACTGGCCGACGCTGAACACCGAGGTCAACAGCAGGTACCAGGCCGCGGCGAGGAACAGCATCTCCGCCGGGGCGCCGGATGTCTGGCCGATGTCCTGGGCGACGCGGAGCAGTTCTGAGTACTGGATCACCGAGACCAACGAGGTCGTCTTGAGCATGTTGATGACTTCGTTGCCCGTAGGCGGCACGATCACGCGCATCGCCTGAGGGATCACGATCCGGCGCAGGGTCCTGCTGTGGCTCATGCCCAGAGCATGGCTGGCCTCGGTCTGGCCGTCGTCGACCGAGAGGAGGCCGGCGCGGCAGATCTCCGCCATGTATGCGGCCTCGTTCAGGCCCAGGCCCAGCAGCGCCGTCAGTAGCGGCGTCATGAAGCTGGACCAGTAGTCCTTGTAGATCGGGCCGAGGTTGATGTACTCGAACACCAGGCCGAGGTTGAACCAGACGATGAGCTGAACCAGGACAGGCGTACCGCGGAAGAACCAGATGTAGAACCACGCAATGGACGACGTCACCGGGTTTTTCGACAGGCGCATCACCGCTAGCAGGATGCCGCCGACGACGCCGATCAGCATGGCCAGCACGGTCAGCATGAGCGTCTTGCCCACACCACCGAGGACGCGGTCGTTGAAGAAGTAGTCGGGGATGGCGCCCCAGTTGATCTTGCCTTGCGAGAACGCGTAGATGATCGACGCCAGGAGGCCGATCGCGATCACCGCAGATAGATACCGCCCGTAGTGCCGGACCGGGATGGCCTTGATGGCCTCCGGTCCGGCCGGGGGAGTGCCCTCGGGGCCGGTCGGCTTGTCGATGTCAACAGTCACGGATGTTGCCTTTCAGTGCCGCTGGTCGCGCGGTCACTTGCCACCGTTGATGGTGGCTTCCTTGACGGCGCCGGCCTCGACGCCCCACTTCGCGATGATCTTGTCGTACTCGCCGTTCTTGATGATGGCGTCGAGCGCGGCCTTCAGGGCGTCCCGCAGCTCGGTGCTGGACTTGGCGACCGCGATGCCGTACGGGGCGGCCTCGACCTGCTCGCCGACGAGCTCGAAGTCATTGCCGCCGCCCGAGGTCTTCACGGCGTACGCGGCGACCGGGAAGTCGGAGGAGCCGGCGTCGGCGCCACCGGCGCGCACGCGGGTCTGGGCCTGCTGGTCGTTGTCGTAGGACTCGATGGAGATCGTCTTGCCGCCCGTGCACTTCTTGGCCTCGGCCTTGGCGAGATCCTCCGACACCGTGCCGCGCTGCACGGCGATCTTCTTGCCGCACAGGTCGGACCAGGTCTTGATCCCCTGGTCGTTGCCCTTCTTGGTGTAGATCGAGACACCCGCGGTGAAGTAGTCAACGAAGTCGACGCCCTCGCCGACCTTCTTGCCGGTCTCGGAGTCGACACCGTCCTGGCGGTCCTTGGTGTCGGTCATCGCGGACATGGCGATGTCGTACCGCTTGGAGCGCAGGCCCGTGATCAGGGTGTCGAAGGTGCCGTTCTCGAACTCGAACGTCACCCCGAGCTGCTTGCCCATCGCGGCCGCGAGGTCGGGGTCGATACCGACCGTCTTGCCGGAGTCGTCCTTGAACTCGACCGGCGCGTACGCGATGTCGGAGCCGACCTTGATGACGCCCGCATCGCGGATTGGCGTGGGCAGCTTGTCGGCCAGCGGTGCCGAACTCGTTGCCGTGCTGTCCGAGCCGGTGTCCTTCGTCTGGTCGCCGCAGCCGGCGAGCAGCAGGGCACCCGCGACCGCGATCGCGCCGACCGCAGCTGTCCGGGAGCGCATGGCGGTCGTACGACGGGTGGAGCTTGCGGTCATGTTGGGTCCTCCGGCGGATGAGTGAGGTGCCGATGGGTCGACGAGAACACACACCTTCGGGTGTCGCGACCTTGTGTGATTACGGCATCTTGCCATTCGGACGTTGTCATTCAGACGACCAGCCATGTCAAAATCGGATAACGGGTGGCCCCCGAACCGCCCCAGGCCGGTACAACGAGGCCGGATCTTGTGCGGGAACCGATCCTTCCGACCGGAAGATGTTCGGCATATCAACAGGATCCGAGCGGCACCCGCTCCGGCATATGCGGCGCGATGTGGGCAAATCCTGCACTTGTCCACACTTGTCTACACTTCTCCACGTATTCGACTATGAGTCATGTCGCCGACGTGTGACCTTCCCGCCATGCACTCGCCGTCCAAGCCGTCCGTCCGGTAGGAAGGTTCTTTACACCCCTCATCCGGGGCTCAGGGCGCGTGTGCGGCGCGCCCGTCGCGTATCGCCCGTACGCAACCACGGCGGCTGGGCTTGCGCGGTGCCCGCCCACCCCTCAATCAGGAGTGGTCACCCTCAAAACTTGAAGACTTAAGGGGTAAAACAAAGTGGCAGCGGAGATTGTCAATCCTCGCACCGCGCTCAGTGGTGACAGCGGTGGCAGCAGTGTCAGCAGCATCGACGGCGGTACGGATCAGGAGCGGGCGGGCGAGTCCCTCGGTTCCTTCGATTCCTTCGACCCCGCGTTTGCGCTGCACCGTGGCGGCAAGCTGGCCGTGCAGGCCACCGTGCCCGTCCGTGACAAGGACGACCTTTCCCTCGCGTACACGCCCGGCGTAGCCAAGGTGTGCAGTGCGATCGCCGAGCGGCCGGAGCTCGTCCACGACTACACGTGGAAGTCGTCCGTCGTCGCTGTGGTGACGGACGGTACGGCCGTGCTCGGACTCGGGGACATCGGCCCCGAGGCCTCCCTTCCGGTGATGGAGGGGAAGGCGATCCTCTTCAAGCAGTTCGGCGGGGTCGACGCCGTGCCGATCGCGCTCGCCTGCACCGGCGTCGACGAGATCGTCGAGACGGTGGTCCGGCTGGCGCCCTCCTTCGGGGGAGTGAACCTGGAGGACATCTCGGCACCCCGGTGCTTCGAGATCGAGCGGAAGCTCCAGGAGCGGCTGGACATCCCGGTCTTCCACGACGACCAGCACGGGACCGCCGTCGTGACCCTGGCGGCGCTGCGGAACGCCGCGAAGCTGACCGGCCGGGAGCTGGGTGACCTGCGCGCGGTGATCTCCGGTGCGGGTGCGGCCGGTGTCGCCATCGCCAAGTTCCTGCTCGAGGCCGGGCTCGGGGATGTCGCCGTCACGGACCGCAAGGGTGTCGTCTCCGCGGACCGCGACGACCTGACGGACGTCAAGCGCGAGCTGGCCGCGCTCACCAACAAGGCGGGCATCTCCGGTTCGCTGGAGTCCGCTCTGGCCGGTGCGGACGTCTTCATCGGTGTTTCCGGCGGTACGGTGCCGGAGCCGGCGGTGGCTTCCATGGCCGAGGGCGCGTTCGTGTTCGCCATGGCCAACCCGAACCCCGAGGTGCATCCGGAGATCGCCCACAAGTACGCGGCCGTCGTCGCGACCGGGCGGTCGGACTTCCCGAACCAGATCAACAACGTGCTGGCGTTCCCCGGGATCTTCGCGGGCGCGCTTCAGGTGCGGGCGTCCCGGATCACCGAGGGGATGAAGATCGCGGCGGCCGACGCGCTGGCCGCGGTGGTCGGGGACGACCTTGCCGCGGACTACGTGATTCCCTCGCCGTTCGACGAGCGGGTGGCTCCGGCGGTTACGGCCGCGGTGGCCGCGGCTGCTCGGGCGGAGGGTGTGGCCCGGCGCTGAGGTGTGGAGTGGGTGGCCCCGCCGGGATTTTCCGGCGGGGCCATTTTTTGTGCCCCCGGACGTCGCGGGACGCGTGTCACACGGGGACGTGGTTCCGTCCGGCGGGGGCGGAGCCTATCGTCAAGGTCATGTTCGCTGCCTACGCCGCCCGAATCGACCGTGACCAGCCGCTCAACGGCCTGGAGTTGGGGGAGCGCCCGGCCCCCGAGGAAAGGCCGGGCTGGACGGCTGTGAACGTGCGGGCCGCTTCCCTCAACCATCACGACCTGTGGTCGCTGCGCGGAGTTGGCCTGGCCGAGGACAAGCTGCCGATGATCCTCGGGTGCGACGCCGCCGGGATCGACGAGGACGGCAACGAGGTCGTGCTGCATTCCGTCATCGGGCAGACCGGGCACGGGGTCGGCCACAAGGAGCCCCGATCCATTCTCACCGAGCGCTACCAGGGCACCTTCGCGGAGCGGGTCTCCGTGCCCGCGTGGAACGTGCTGCCGAAGCCCAGGGAGCTGTCGTTCGCGGAGGCCGCCTGTCTGCCCACCGCCTGGCTGACGGCGTATCGGATGCTCTTCACCAACGCGGGCGTGCGCCCCGGCGACTCCGTGCTCGTCCAGGGCGCCGGCGGAGGGGTGGCGACGGCCGCGATCGTGCTGGGGAAGGCCGCGGGGCTGCGGATGTTCGCCACCAGCCGCGACGAGGCCCGGCGGAAGAGGGCCATCGAGCTGGGGGCCGTGGAGGCGGTCGAAACCGGGGCTCGGCTGCCGCAGCGTGTCGACGCCGTCATCGAGACGGTGGGGGCCGCCACCTGGTCGCACTCCATCAAGTCGCTGCGGCCCGGCGGCACGCTGGTCATCTCGGGTGCCACCAGCGGCGACCGGCCCTCGCACGCCGAACTGACCCGCGTCTTCTTCCTTGAGCTCAAGATCGTCGGCTCGACGATGGGCACCAAGGACGAGCTGGAGGACCTGCTGTCGTTCTGCGCCGCCACCGGTGTGCGGCCCGTCATCGATGAGGTGCTGCCGCTCGACCGGGCCCGCGAGGGGTTCGAACGGCTTGAGTCCGGCGACCAGTTCGGGAAGATCGTTCTCACCGTGGACTGACGGTCGCATGCAGGTGGTTTGCGGATGCGGCGGGCTCGGGTTCTCGAGCCCGCCGTTTGCTTCTCGAGCCCGCCGTTTGCGTGTCAACTCTGGTTGACGTGTGTCGTGTGTCAATGTAGGTTGACATCATGACCGAAGCAACGGATCTTGCCGAGCGAGCGGGTGATCGTGATCCGCGTATCGGGCTGCGGGCGGTTTCCGCGCTGCGGAAGCTGTTGGAGCAGTTGGAGGCGGTACAGGTGCGCAGTGCGCGCAATCAGGGCTGGTCGTGGCAGGAGATCGCCGCGGAACTCGGAGTGACCAGGCAGGCCGTGCACAAGAAGTACGGGAGGCAGTGATGTTCGAGCGGTTCACGAAGGACGCGCGGGCCGTGGTCGAGGGGGCGGTCGACCACTGCGAACGGGCGGGGGAGGGGCGGGTCGAGGAAGCGCACATGCTGCTCGCTCTCCTTGACCGGGAAGGCAGCCGGGGATCGTTCGTCCTGGCGTCGCTCGGACTGGTGGGGCGGCGTGGCTCCGTCGTACGGGAACTCGCCGAGGCGCGGCGGCGTGGTGGGCTCTCCCGTGCGGACGCCGACGCTCTCTCGGGGCTCGGTATCGACCTCTCGGAGATCGTTTCCCGGGTGGAGGAGGCGCACGGGGTGGGCGCGTTGGAGTCGGGGCAGCGTGGCGCCGGCGGGCGCCGGTCGCGGCGGCCCGGCTTCGCTCCTGGGGCCAAGGACGTACTCACCCAGTCCCTGCGGATCGCCCTCGCCCATCAGGACCGGCGCATCGGGGACGAGCACCTTCTGATGGCGCTGGCCTCGCGGCCCGGTGTGCCTGCCGAGGTGCTGGCCGACCACGGGGTGACGTACGCGGGGGTCGTGCGGGTGCTGTACGGGGACGGGGGCGGGGAGGCCAAGGCGGGGTGACGTGTGGGCGGGTGGGGGCAGTGATCGCCCCCCTCCGCCCCTGCCCGTCCCGTACTTGACGGCTCCCGCCCCCAGATCCCCGAAATGCCGGACGGGCTAAGGGGCAGCCCTGCGCAATGCCGCTCCGATGTGTGCCGCTGCCGTCGACAAGTGGCGGCGGGTGTCGCGGAGTTGGTCCTCCGTCACCCCGTGGTCGCGGGCTGCGTCGCGGATGTCGTCGCGGAAGCGGTCCAGGAGGCGGTCCAGGTCGCGGGCCGGGTTGCCGGTGGAGTCCTCGTGGGCCCAGGAGGGTTCGTAGCCGGCGGGGAAATCGTCCGGGGTGACCGTGTACACCGGCTCCTTCGTCCCAGTCCCCGGCGCCTCCTTTGTCTCGCCTGTTGCCTTGGCCGATGTGGCCGATGTGGCCGATGTGGCCGATGTGGTCGATGTGGTCGATGTGGCCGACGTGGCCGACGTGGCCGATCCGGTTGCCGTTTCCGTGCGGCCGAAGCCGAAGTCCTTGCCCAGGTCCTTGCCGAAGTTCTTTCCGAACTCGCCGAACTCCTTGGCCAGCTCGGTCAGGCCCTCGCGGACGCCCGTCGGCCAGTCGCCCCGTGCGAAGTGGTCCTGGACCTGGTCCTGGACGTGCTTGGCCATGCGCTGCATCTCTTCCTGGGCCTGGGCCCGGGCCCTCTCCTGGGCCTCCTTGGCCTGGCGGCGGGCACGCTGGGCCTCGTCGCGGGCACGGCGGCTCTCGTCCTTCGCGCGGCGGGCCTGCTCCTTCCACTCCTGCTTGACGCGCCGCATCTCCTCCTTCGCGACCCGCCACGACTCCTTGTCGAGGTTGTCGCCGTAGTCCCCGAACTCACCCCGGGCGGCGTTGTGTTCATGGGGCGCGGAGTCACTCGAACCACCCGTGCCAACCCGCCGGGCCTCCGTGGCCGCCGCCCGCATCTCGCGTCGCAGGTCGCCTGCCGCGCCCCGTACGTCGGCACGGATCTCCGCCGCGAGCTCCGCCACCGACTCGCGGATCTCCAGCTCCAGATCGGCCAGCTCACCGCTGCGGTCGGCCAGTTCGGCGCGGCCCGCGTCCGTGATCGCGTACACCTTGCGACCGCCCTCGGTCGTGTGGGTGACCAGTCCCTCGGTCTCCAGCTTCGCCAGCCGGGGGTAGACGGTGCCCGCCGAGGGGGCGTACAGGCCCTGGAAGCGCTCCTCCAGGAGCCGGATCACCTCATACCCATGGCGCGGCGCCTCGTCCAGCAGCTTGAGGAGGTAGAGACGAAGGCGGCCATGGGCGAATACGGGAGGCATCTCAGAGCACCTTCTTGCTGGTCGGGGCGTCGGTCGGCGCGTCGGCAACGGCCTCGGAGGGGGCTTTTGCCGGGGTCTCGGGGGCGGAGTCCTGGGGGCCCTCAGGTTGCTCGTCCTCCGTGGGCGGCCTGCGCAGCAGGGCGATGGAACCGGAGACGGTCACCGCCTTCAGCTTGCCGTTGCCCGCGCCCAGCCGGCCGGTGATCTTCTTGGCGCCCCACTGTCCGCCGACCCGGAGATCTTCGAAGGTGCTGGAGACACTGCCGCTCGCGGTGTTCGCCTCCACCACCGCGTCCGCCGGGTGCGGGAGCCGGATGGCGATCTCGCCCGAGACGTTCGACAACCGGACGTCCGTCGGAGTGCCCGTGGCATCCAGATCCACGATCATCGAGCCGCTCACGGACTCTGCCCGCACGGAAGAGCCGGAGCCCTCGACGACCGTCAGGTCGCCGGAGACGGAGTTGAAGCGGAGGTCACCGGTGACGGCCTGGGCTTCCAGGTTCCCGGAGACCGTGTCCACACGCACAGGACCGGCGATGCGAACCAGTGTCGTGTCGCCCGTGACGCCCTTCACCTCGACCCGGCCGTCCGTCCCGGAGACCACGGCGGCGGCGCCGACCACGCCCAGCTCGACGCGGGTGCTCGCCGGGACGGCCAGTGAGACCACCGCGCTGCGGCGCCAGCCCTTGCGGTCGAGCCACTTGAGGAAGCCCTTCCAAGGCAGATCCTCGTACGCCACCGTCAGTGTGCCGTCCTGCTGGGTCACCAGGAGCGGCGGGCCCTCCAACTCGGATACTTCGAGCCGGGCGGAACCCTCGTCGGTGCCCACCACGTTCACTGTTCCGTTGACCACGCGCACATGCAGAGCCGTCACGGGGGTGTCGAAGGTCAGCTTGCCGGGCTCTGCGACGGACCACTCAGACATGGTGCGACCTCCTCGACAGGATCGGGACGGGACGCGCCATATCGCGTCTTCCGTGTAACACGATATATCGTGGATGCGGAAAGTCAAGACACCCGTTCTGATGGCGGCCGGCGCCGAGTGGAGTGTGCTGGTCCCGAGGGCCGGCCGTGGCTGCACAGTGCCGAGCCCGTCGACCGGGTGCTCACCGGCTGGGCCACAGCTCTGGCCGTCGGCGCTCCCTGGCCCGTATGCGCTCGCTGGTGGGACGCCGACCACAGCGGCTGCATCCTCGCCTGTCGGGCCCGACTCCGCCGCGGACGCCCGCGCGGGGCATGCGCGCGCTGCTCGCCGGTGGCGGCTGGACCCGCCGCGGGAACCCTGCTGAGGATCCATGGCGCGCGCTCGGGCTCGCGTACGACCGGCTGCGGGCCTTCGGCTGACTGCGGCAGACACCACGGCACGGTTGGCCGACGCCCGCACGAGCCGGAGCTGCGCGAGCCCCAGCCCGGAGCTGCGCGAGCCCCAGCCGGAGCTGCGTAAGCGTGAGCTACGAGAGCCGGGGGGCGAGCTACGGCAGTCGGGGAATACGGCAGCCGTAGCTGCAGGAGCCGCTGCTGCGCGAGCCGGAGCTGCGCGAGCCGCGACTACTCTTCCTCGTCGTCCTCGTCATCCAGCCGTGCCAGCCAAGTCGCCAGCCGCTCCACCGGGACCTCGAAGTCCGGGTTGAGATCGACAAACGTACGCAGCTGCTCGGCGAGCCACTCGAAGGTGACCTCTTCCTCGCCGCGCCGCTTCTCCAGTTCCTCGATGCCGCGGTCGGTGAAATACATGGGTGGTGCTCCGTGGGTGAAGTGGCGGACGGGAGTCTTCCAGTCTTCCCGTGCGGGAAGGGCTGGGAAAAGGATAGGCGGGGGCGGCTGACGTCCGGAGGTCCTCTCGCGCGCACGCCGAAGGCCCGGTCCGCGCACACGCCGAAGGCCCGGCCCGCGCGCACGCCGAAGGCCCGGCCCCTCGAAAGGGAACCGGGCCTCCGTCGACGTACGGAACCGAGTACGGAAGGAACCGTGTAGCGAGACCTACGCCTCGAACACCTCGCGCACCAACTGCTCCTGCTCGGCCTGGTGCCGCTTGGCGGAGCCAACGGCGGGCGACGAGCCGGCCGGGCGGGAGATGCGCCGCAGGCGCTCGCCGTGCGGGATGTCGGCGCCGACCGCCAGATCGAGGTGGTCGATCAGGTTGAGGGCGATGAAGGGCCAGGCACCCTGGTTCGCCGGCTCCTCCTGGGCCCACAGGTACTTCTCGGCGTTCGGGTACTTGGCGATCTCCGCCTGGAGCTCGGCACCCGGGAGGGGGTACAGGCGCTCGATGCGGATGATGGCCGTGTCCGTGCTGCCGCGCTTCGTCCGCTCGGCCTCAAGGTCGTAGTACAGCTTGCCGGCGCAGAAGACGACCTTGCGGACCGCGGCGGCGTCGACGGTGTCGTCGCCGATGACCGGGCGGAAGCCGCCCGACGTGAACTCCTCCGTCTTCGACGCGGCGGCCTTGAGGCGCAGCATCGACTTCGGGGTGAAGACCACCAGCGGCTTGTGGTGCGGGTTGTGCACCTGCCACCGCAGGAGGTGGAAGTAGTTCGACGGGAGCGTCGGCTGCGCGACCGTCATGTTGTTCTGGGCGCACAGCTGGAGGAAGCGCTCGATGCGGGCCGAGGAGTGGTCCGGGCCCTGGCCCTCGTAGCCGTGGGGCAGCAGGAGGGTGACGCCGGACGTCTGGCCCCACTTCTGCTCCGCCGCCGAGATGTACTCGTCGACGACCGTCTGAGCGCCGTTGACGAAGTCGCCGAACTGCGCCTCCCACATCACCAGCGACTCGGGACGGGCCAGCGAGTAGCCGTACTCGAAGCCCATGACCGCGTACTCGGAGAGCAGCGAGTCGTAGACGTTGTAGCGCGCCTGGTCGTCCGAGAGGTACTGGAGCGGGGTGAAGTCCTCGCCGGTGCGGCGGTCGATCAGCACCGCGTGGCGCTGGCCGAAGGTGCCGCGGCGGGAGTCCTGGCCAGAAAGACGGACCGGGGTGCCCTCAAGGAGCAGCGAGCCGATGGCGAGGGTCTCGCCCATGCCCCAGTCGATCGTGTCGTCCTCGATCATCGCCGCCCGGCGCTGCAGCTGCGGAAGCAGCCGCGGGTGGACGGTGACGTGGTCGGGGATGTTGACCTGGGACTCGGCGATGCGCTTCACGACCTCCTGGGAGATCGCGGTCGCCACGGCCACCGGGAACTCGGCCTGCACCTCCGGGAGATGAGCCTCGGGAGCCTGCGAGATGGCCTCGCGGACCTCCGTGAAGACCTTCTCCAGCTGGCCCTGGAAGTCCTGCAGCGCCTGCTCGGCCTCTTCCAGGGTGATGTCGCCGCGACCGATCAGGGACTCGGTGTACAGCTTGCGCACCGAGCGCTTCTTGTCGATCAGGTCGTACATCAGGGGCTGCGTGAACGCCGGGTTGTCGGACTCGTTGTGGCCCCGACGGCGGTAGCAGATCAGGTCGATGACGACGTCCTTGTTGAACGCCTGGCGGAACTCGAAGGCCAGCCGCGCGACGCGGACGACGGCCTCGGGGTCGTCACCGTTCACGTGGAAGATCGGCGCCTCGATCATGCGGGCCACGTCGGTGGCGTACATGGAGGAGCGCGACGACTCCGGGGCGGCGGTGAAGCCGACCTGGTTGTTGATGACGATGTGGACCGTGCCGCCCGTGCGGTAGCCGCGCAGCTGCGACATGTTGAGCGTCTCGGCGACCACACCCTGGCCCGCGAAGGCCGCGTCACCGTGCAGGGCGACGGGCAGGACAGTGAAGTCCGTGCCGCCCTTGTTGATGATGTCCTGCTTGGCGCGGGCGATGCCCTCGATGATCGGGTCGACCGTCTCCAGGTGGGACGGGTTGGCGGCCAGCGAGACCTTGATCTGCTCGCCGTCCAGGCCCGTGAAGGTGCCGTTGGCGCCCAGGTGGTACTTCACGTCGCCGGAGCCGTGCATCGACTTCGGGTCGAGGTTGCCCTCGAACTCGCGGAAGATCTGCGCGTACGACTTGCCGACGATGTTCGCCAGCACGTTCAGCCGGCCGCGGTGGGCCATGCCGATGACGACCTCGTCCAGGCGCGACTCGGCGGCACTGTCCAGGACGGCGTCGAGCAGCGGGATGACCGACTCGCCGCCCTCCAGGGAGAAGCGCTTCTGGCCGACGTACTTCGTCTGCAGGAAGGTCTCGAAGGCCTCCGCCGCGTTCAGCCGGCGCAGGATGCGCAGTTGCTCCTCGCGCTCCGGCTTGGAGTGCGAGCGCTCGATGCGGTCCTGGATCCACCTGCGCTGCTTCGGGTCCTGGATGTGCATGAACTCGACGCCGGTGGTGCGGCAGTACGAGTCACGCAGCACGCCGAGGATGTCGCGCAGCTTCATCAGGGACTTGCCCGCGAAGCCGCCGACCGCGAACTCGCGCTCCAGGTCCCACAGCGTGAGCCCGTGCTCGGTGATGTCCAGGTCGGGGTGCTTGCGCTGGCGGTACTCCAGCGGGTCGGTGTCGGCCATGACATGGCCGCGGACCCGGTAGGAGTGGATCAGCTCGAAGACCCGGGCGGCCTTGGTGACGTCGTCGTCGTGGCTGGCGTCGATGTCCTTGAGCCAGCGGACCGGCTCGTAGGGGATACGCAGGGCCTCGAAGACCTCGTCGAAGAAGCCGTTCTCGCCGAGCAGGAGGTTCGCGACGATCCGCAGGAACTCGCCGGAGGCGGCGCCCTGGATGACCCGGTGGTCGTAGGTCGACGTGAGCGTCATGACCTTCGAGATGCCGAGCTTGTTCAGGGTGTCCTGGGAGGTGCCCTGGAACTCCGCCGGGTAGTCCATCGAACCGACGCCCATGATGACCGACTGACCGGGCATCAGACGCGGGACGGAGTGGACGGTGCCGAGGCCGCCGGGGTTGGTCAGCGAGACCGTGACACCGGTGAAGTCGTCCATCGTCAGCTTGCCGTCACGGGCGCGGCGGACGAGGTCCTCGTAGGCCTGCCAGAACTCGAAGAAGTTCAGCGTCTCGGCCTTCTTGATGCCCGCGACGACCAGCTGGCGGTCGCCGTTGGGCTTCACCAGGTCGATGGCGAGGCCGAAGTTCACGTGCTCCGGCTTGACCAGGGTCGGCTTGCCGTCCTTCTCCGTGAAGGAGTAGTTCATCGACGGCATGGCCTTGATGGCCTGCACCATCGCGTAGCCGATGAGGTGGGTGAAGGAGATCTTCCCGCCCCGGGCGCGCTTCAGGTGGTTGTTGATGACGATGCGGTTGTCGAAGAGCAGCTTCACCGGGACCGCGCGCACGGACGTGGCCGTGGGCACCTCGACCGAGGCGTTCATGTTCTTCGCGACCGCGGCGGCGGGGCCGCGCAGCGTCACGTACTCGGGACCGGCCGGAGCCTCGGTCGCCGGCGCGGCCTTGCCCTCGGCGGGCTTCGCGGCGGCGGGCTTGGCGGCGGCCGGAGCGGCCTTCGCCGGAGCCGGAGCGGCGGCGGCCCTCACGGGAGCCGGAGCAGCCGGCGGAGCAGCCGCCGGCGCGGGCGCCGGTACGGACTGAGCCGGCGGCGCCGCCTGGGCGGGAGCCGCAGGTGCTGCGGGAGCGGCCGGAGCTGCTGTGGTGGTTGCTGCGGCCCCCGCGGCCGCAGTACCCGCCGGAGCCGAGGCGACAGCGGCGCCCGGCTTGTAATCGGCGAAGAAGTCCCACCAGGCTCGGTCTACCGAATTCGGGTCCTGGAGGTACTGCTGATAGATCTCGTCGACGAGCCACTCATTGGGTCCGAACGCAGCAGCCGGGTTCTTCCCGGAGGCCTGCTCTTCGGTCGAGATGCTCGAGTTACTGGGGGACTGTGGCGACACGGCGGCAACCGCCCTCTTCCGCTTCTCACAAGGTGATGGACAGCGGGAATCAAGGCTACGCCTCCCTGGCCGGGAAGGTCAGGCCGGGCAGGCCATCGTCGTGTAAGTCACACCGGAAAGTGTGTTTCGGGGGTGGAAATGGCGGGAAACAAGCGGGGTTCCGGCCCGGAACGGGCATGCGGGAGTACGTCTGCCCGAGGCCCCGGCACGACTCACGTGGCCCTCTGCCCGACCACACGCCCGCCAGTGACGAACGGCGAAGGATCTTGTGGCTCCGGTTCGAACTTTACGTCAACTTGGCAAAGAGGGAAGCCCTGGAAGGATGACCTCGATCCGGCAACCCCGCTCGGATTCGGCCACCCCGATCCGCCCGCCGTGCAGATCGACCGCCCAACGGGCGATGGCCAGGCCCAGGCCCGTACCGCCGTCGCTGCCGGGACCGTGCGGCGCGGGGACCCCGCCGCGGTTGAACCGCTCGAAGACGCGGTGCCACTCCGACCTCGGAATGCCTGGACCCTCGTCAAGGATCTCCAGGGAGAGGGACTCCGGGTGGTCGCCGCGTCTGGCCCTGACGGTCACCCGGCCGTGCGGCGGGCTGTGCTTGACCGCGTTGTCGATGAGGTTGGCGACGACCTGGTGGATCCGCTCCGGGTCCGCGTGCGCGGTCAGCTCGGGCGGCGACACGTCGAGGTGCAGATGGACGTCGGTGCGCGTGTGGCTGCCGGAGCCCGAGGCGATGTCCGCGCGTGCGGTGGAGACCATGTTGGCCTCCTTCAGGACGCCCGACAGGTAGGGCCACACCTCGAAGCGGCGCTGACGCAGCGGTACGACGCCGTTGTCCAGCCTGGACAGGTCGAGCAGCGTCTCCACGAGACGGCCGAGCCGCTCCGTCTGCTTCAGAGCCGTACGCATCGTCTCGGGGTCGGCGGCGGAGACGCCGTCCACGACGTTCTCCAGGACCGCGCGCAGCCCCGCGATGGGGGTCCGCAGCTCGTGGGAGACATTCGCCACGAGCTCCTTGCGCTGGCGGTCCTGGGCTTCCAGCTCGTCGGCCATCAGGTTGATCGTCAGGGCGAGGTCGCCCAGCTCGTCCCGGCGGTCGTCGCGCACGCGGCGCGTGTAGTCGCCGTGCGAGATGGACCGGGCGACCGCGTTCATCTCGTCGAGCGGGGCCGTGAGCGAATGCGCCACGAACTGCGTTATCAGCAGTGTGGCGATCATCGAGAACACCGTGATGAAGCGCAGTTCGGTCTGCGTGCGCGCCGCGATGATCGACAGACCCGTGGTGATGAAGACCGAGACGACGACCAGGGTGCCGAGCTTCGTCTTGATGGAGAAGGGCCGCACGCCACCCCAGGGGCTCTCGTCCTTGGACCCGCCCGGACCGGAGCCGGCGCGTTTGCGCTCCCCGCATCCGGAGCCGCTGTTCCCGCGCTCCCCGACCCCGGGTCTGGCACCCTTGCGGTCCCCGAACCCGCTCATCACATCAGCCCCCTGAAGAAGGCCCCGGCCGCCCGGCTCAGGGAGTCGGGGTCTCCAGGGCGTAGCCCACGCCGTGGACCGTACGGATACGCTCGGCGCCGATCTTCCGGCGCAGCGCCTTGATGTGGCTGTCCACGGTCCGGGTGCCGGAGGCGTCCGCCCAGTCCCAGACCTCGGCGAGCAGTTGCTCACGCGAGAGTACGGCCCGCGGGGTGTTCGCGAGGCACACGAGGAGGTCGAACTCGGTGGGCGTGAGGTGCACGTCCTCCGAGCGCACCCGTACCCGGCGCTGCGCGTGGTCGATCTCCAGCTCGCCGAGCCTGAGGATCCCGCTGCGGGGCGTCGAGGCGGCCACGACGGCGCGCTCCACGCGGCGCAGCAGGACGTGTACGCGGGCGGCCAGCTCGCGCATGGAGAACGGTTTCGTCATGTAATCGTCGGCGCCGACGCCCAGGCCGACCAGCATGTCGGTCTCGTCGTCGCGCGCGGTGAGCATCAGCACCGGCACCGGGCGCTGGGCCTGCACCCGTCGGCAGACCTCCAGCCCGTCGAAGCCGGGCAGCATGATGTCGAGGATCAGCAGGTCGGGCTGCCAGGCCTCGGCGGTGTCGACGGCGGCCGGGCCGTCGCCCGCGGTTTGCACCAGGAATCCCTCGGCGCGCAGACGTGCCGCGATGGCGTCGACGATCGTCGGGTCGTCCTCGACGACCAGGACCCGTCGCTGAGCGCCGGGTGTCGCCGCCGCGCCGTTGTGGGAGGTGTGTGTCTGCTCCATCGCCCGCCCCTGAAGTGTGCTTTCCGGAATCCGTGGGGTGATCCCATGACTGCGCTTGACGCTTGAATGATCTGCGTCAGGGAAGCAGAGTACGGGCAGCCACCGCGGCTCGGCTATCCAGGTCTTACCGCGAGATGGACGACGTCGGGAACGCCCCGGGCAACGGGGACCTCTTCGGTACGGACCCCCTTGAACCCGGCATTCCGTAGGGTTCCTTCAAATTCCGGAGAGGGTCGCGCCGACCACACCGCGAGTACCCCGCCGGGCTTCAACACCCTTGCACAGCCTGCGAGTCCGGCCTCCGAATAGAGGCTTTCGTTGCCCTCCGTGACCGTCCAGCCGGGCCCGTTGTCGATGTCCAGGCACAGCGCGTCGTGTGTGTCGGAAATCTCATTGACGTAGGCGAGCAGATCCGCTTCGACGATCTCCGTGCGCGGATCGGCGAGCGCCTCGGCCGACAGTGCGGCCAGTGGGCCGCCGAGGTGCCAGTCGATCACCGCCGGCTCGCGCTCCACGACGGTGATACGCCCCCAGCGCGGATCCGAGGCCGCGTGCGCGAGTGAGAACCCGACGCCGAGACCGCCGATCAGCAGCCTCGGCTGCGCCCGCCCGTCCAGCGCGCCGTACGCGGCGTCGATGAGCAGCCGCTCCGAACGGCCGTCGGAGGTGTCCATCAGGAAGCACCCGTTGGCGATGATCTGCAGCAGCGCACCGTGACGCCGCAGCACGACCTCGCCGTACGGGCCCTCGCGACGGTCGATCACTGCGGGGGTGTCGTACGAGGTGACCATCGGCCCATCTTGGCAGCTCTCCCTGACGCCGGGCGGCCGAATCACACCCGTGCCAGGGGGTGGAGTCGGCGCGCAGCCGCCTTGGCCGGCGAGGGGGACCACGACGAGGCCGGCCACGGCGGGCAGCGGCCGACGGAGGTTCAGACGCCCCCGGTGAACTTCGCGCTCGTCAACGGTGCCTCCACGCGCCATCCGAGGGACTCGTACAGTGCCCGCCCGTCCGGTGTTCCGGCGAGTACGCCGGTCGTGCCCCCGCGTCTTCCACTCCACCGCCTCACCGCGCGCGGCGAAGTACTCCCGCTGCCGGGCGATCAGGCGGTCGAGTTCCGCCCCGCCCACTCCGAGGTCACGCGGACCGCTTACCAGGCCGCGAAACTGCCCGACGATCCGCAGCAGCGGCCCGTCCTGTTCGTATCCGACCCCCGTAGGAGGGTGGGAGGGGCGCCCCTCATCTGGTCGTCGTAGGCGGCGAGAAAGGGGTGGGCTTCGGTGTCCGTCACTGGGGAGACGGTCCGGACGGTACGAGACGTGGCAACTGAATAGGTGGGCGGCGTCCTGGCGAGGTCATGCCGTTCAGGGCGGCCCCCGGCGGGCTCCACGCACATCGACGCGCCGGGCCGGCTCGCCCCCGGCGCCAAGGTCACGGGGCCCTCCCGGCTCGCGTACGACCGCGATCGCTGACAGCGAACAGCCTGGGGGAACACCAGAGCGCTCACAAGCATTGAGTCCACATAGCTCAACTTGCTTGTCGAGAGGAAGATCATGGCTGCCGATACGACGTCCACACCGCTCAACCTGCCCGTGCTGCCGCTCGACGACGAGGTCGTGCTGCCCGGAATGGTGGTTCCGCTGGACCTGAACGACACCGATGTGCGGGCCGCGGTGGAGGCCGCTCAGGCTGCCGCCCGCTCGACACCGGGGAAGCCGCAGGTGCTGCTGGTGCCGCGGATCGACGGGACGTACGCGGGCACGGGTGTGCTCGGGACGGTCGAACAGGTCGGCCGGCTTGCCGACGGCGACCCGGGCGCGCTGATCCGCGGCCGTGGGCGCGTGCAGATCGGCGCCGGGACCACGGGTCCGGGAGCCGCACTCTGGGTGGAGGGGACGCGCGTCAGCGAGACCGTGCCCGAGCCGCTGCCCGGCCACGTCACCGAACTGATCAAGGAATACAAGGCCCTCGCCACCAGCTGGCTGCGCAAGCGCGGCGCCTGGCAGGTCGTGGACCGCGTCACGGCGATCGACGACGTCTCCGCCCTTGCCGACAACTCCGGATACTCACCTTTCCTCTCCACCGAACAGAAGGTGGAGCTGCTGGAGACCGCGGACCCGGTCGCCCGTCTGAAGCTCGCCACCGAGCAGCTCCGCGAGCACCTCGCCGAGCAGGATGTCGCCGAGTCCATCGCCAAGGACGTACAGGAAGGTGTCGACAAGCAGCAGCGCGAGTTCCTGCTGCGGCGCCAGCTCGATGCCGTACGCAAGGAGCTCCGTGACCTCAAGGGGGAGGGCGGAGAGGACGAGAGCGACGACTACCGCTCCCGCGTCGAGGCCGCCGACCTTCCCGAGAACGTCCGCGAGGCCGCCCTCAAGGAGGTCGAGAAGCTGGAGCGCGCGAGCGACCAGTCGCCCGAGGGCTCCTGGATCCGGACCTGGCTCGACACCGTCCTCGAACTGCCGTGGAACGAACGCACCGAGGACGAGTACGACATCCAGGGCGCCAAGGCGATCCTCGACGCAGAGCACGCGGGCCTCGAGGACGTGAAGGAGCGGATCACCGAATACCTCGCCGTGCGCAAGCGGCGTGCCGAGCGAGGGCTCGGCGTGGTCGGCGGCCGTCGCGGCGGCGCGGTGCTTGCGCTCGTCGGACCCCCCGGCGTCGGCAAGACCTCGCTCGGCGAATCCGTCGCGCACGCCATGGGCCGCAAGTTCGTACGGGTCGCCCTGGGCGGCGTACGCGACGAGGCCGAGATCCGCGGACACCGGCGTACGTACGTCGGCGCGCTGCCCGGCCGTGTCGTCCGCGCCATCAAGGAGGCCGGGTCCATGAACCCGGTCGTGCTCCTGGACGAGATCGACAAGGTCGGCTCCGACTACCGCGGCGACCCCGCCGCCGCCCTCCTCGAAGTGCTCGACCCCGCCCAGAACCACACCTTCCGCGACCACTACCTGGAGGTCGAACTCGACCTCAGCGACGTCGTCTTCCTGGCGACCGCCAACGTCCTGGAAGCCATCCCGGAGGCCCTGCTCGACCGCATGGAGCTGGTCCGCCTCGACGGCTACACCGAGGACGAGAAGGTCGTCATCGCACGCGACCACCTGCTGCCGCGCCAGCTGGAGCGGGCCGGTCTGGAGAAGGACGAGGTCACGCTCGACGAGAGCGCGCTGCGCAGGCTCGCCGGGGAGTACACCCGGGAGGCGGGCGTACGGAACCTGGAGCGCGGCATCGCCCGGCTGCTCCGCAAGGTCGCGGCGCAGCACGAACTCGGTGAGCGGAAACTGCCGTTCACGGTGACCGAGGACGATCTGCGCGGGCTCATCGGGCGTCCGCACCACGTGCCCGAGTCCGCCCAGGACCCGGCCGAGCGCCGCACGGCGGTGCCCGGTGTCGCGACGGGACTCGCCGTCACGGGCGCCGGCGGTGACGTGCTGTTCGTCGAGGCCTCGCTCGCCGATCCGGAGACGGGCGCGGCGGGTCTGACCCTGACCGGTCAGCTCGGTGACGTGATGAAGGAGTCCGCGCAGATCGCGCTCTCCTTCCTGCGCAGCCACGGCGCGGAGCTCGAACTCCCCGTCGGCGACCTCAAGGACCGGGGTGTGCACATCCACTTCCCGGCCGGGGCCGTCCCCAAGGACGGTCCGAGCGCGGGCGTCACCATGACGACCGCTCTCGCCTCGCTGCTCAGCGGGCGGCTGGTCCGCACCGACGTCGCCATGACCGGCGAGGTCTCGCTCACCGGCCGTGTCCTGCCCATCGGAGGCGTCAAGCAGAAGCTGCTCGCCGCCCACCGGGCCGGGGTCACGACGGTGATCATCCCGAAGCGCAACGAAGCCGACCTGGACGACGTCCCGGCCCAGGTCCTGGACAAGCTCGACGTCCACGCGGTGACGGATGTCCGCCAGGTGCTGGAACTGGCGCTCGCTCCGGCGAGGAACGGCGCGGCTGTGGAGGTTCCGGTGGCGGCGTGACGGACGCCATCGGTTGAGGAAGGCCCGGATCCCGCGAGGGACCCGGGCCTTCCCGCGTCCAGCGTCAGCCGTTGGCGAGTGCCACCACCCGGTCCAGCGCCCCGTTGAACCTGTTGTGGTCCCCGACCGTCGGACCGGACGACGTGTACTGCCACATCGTGTAGTAGCCCCAGCCGGCCGGCAGCGTGCCGACGGCGGTGGCGTATCGCGCGACCCACAGCGGGTTGGCGGCGGCGAAACCGGCGTAATTGCCGGTGCACTCGGTCCACCAGGTGGTCGCCGTGTAGATCACGGCGTCCCGCCCGGTGCGCGCCTTGTACTGGGTGAGAAAGCTGCTGATCCAGCTGACCATGGCGCTCTGCGTCTTCCCGTAGCAGGAGGCCCCGTACGGGTTCCACTCGATGTCGAGCACGCCGGGCAGCGTCCTGCCGTCCTTGGACCAGCCGCCTCCGTGGTCGACGAAGTAGTTGGCCTGGGTGGCGCCGGTCGTCGTGTCGGGGGTCGCGAAGTGGTAGGCACCGCGGATCATCCCGACGTTGTAGGAGCCGTTGTACTGCTGGGCGAAGTAGGGGTTCGTGTAGTACGTCCCTTCCGTCGCCTTGGCGTACGCCCATTTGACCCCGCTGCTCCACAGGGTCGCCCAGGCGACGTTGCCCTGGTGGCTGCTGACGTCCACGCCTTCCGTCTGCGTGGCCCTGCTGTCGGGCGGGAGGCCGCCCTGGCCGTCGTGGGCGACGACGCCCATGCCCAGGTGGGCGGAGCCGCGGGCGGGGACATCGGCTGCCTGGGCCGGGACGGCGAGAAGGAGCGAGAAGGCGGCGAGCAGGATCCCGAGCGCGGGAAAGCGCTTCGACGAGTGCGGGCGGCGGGCCGTGCGGGATCTGTACCGGTGCGCGGGCATGTCGTGCCTCCGAGGAGATCGGTGGTGCACGGTGGTGCTCGGTGGGGGAGCGCCGGCTGCATGCGCCTGCCACGGTGGGATCAAGTCCTCATCGACTTGTTGATGGCGGCGCAGGGGTTACGTGCCATGCCGGGCGACTTCCTGCAGTGGTCATGTCACATATTGCCTGCCCTTGACGCTACGCACGTGGAAGACGGCGTGGAAGGGGGCCCGGACGCTGCCGATGGTCTACGCCTGCGAAATACTGGCGGAGCTGCAGAGACGGTGATTTTTGGCAGAAACTTTCAGGATCGGGAAACCGGGTCAGGGGTGCTGACGTGCACGAGGACGCGAACGGCGACGGGCAGCGCGGCGAACCCACGGCGTCCGGAAATGGTGTGGACCAGGAATTCCCCTCGCTGGAACGCGAGTTGACGGTGTTCCTGCGGCGGGCCCGGGCCTCCTCGGGCGAGATGGCCCGTGCCGTCCATCCCGACCTGGAGTCCTCCGCGTACGGACTCCTCTTCCGCCTGGAGGAGTGCGGCCGCCAGCGTGCCACGGAACTCGCCGCCTACATCGGCGTCGGCAAGGCCACCATGTCCCGCCAGCTCCGGGCACTCGAAGACCTCGGCCTCGTCACCCGCGAGCCCGACCCCGCCGACGGCCGCGCCTGGCTCGTCCACCTCACGGAGGAGGGCCGGACGCGTTTCCGTGCGGTGCGGGAGGCGCGGCGGGCGCGCTACGTCCGGCAGCTCAACGGCTGGGACCCGCGCGAGGTGGCCGAACTGGCCCGGCTGCTGCACCAGCTGAACACGGTGATGGAGAAGTAGCCGACCGCGCCGGCTCTCGGCCGCCGTGGCTCACCCTCCACGGCCACCGGAGAAGCGGCCGGCCTCGCCCGCATCCGGATCGCCGCGTCTCACCACTCCACGAAAACCACCGTCGCGTCGTCGTGCGTCTTGCTCCGTCCCAGCCGCACCCGCAGCTCCGCGTCCGCGGACTCCAGCACCCGTACGCGGGAGACAAGGGCCTGTGCCCCTTCTTTCCGTACGAGGGTGAACAGGCCCGTCCAGTCACCCTCCCGGAACTTCTCCACCCACCGCGTGGCACCGTCCGTCAGGGCGGCCAGCGCCCGGACGGAGGACCGGGGCGCCGTCCCCGTCACCGCGCGCGACGCCACCGAGGGATCCGCCGCGGCAGTGAAGAAGCCGCCCTCCTGGTTGCGCAGGGTCGCGTCGGTACGGGCGGCGGAGGTGAGGGTCGCCGGGGGGACGTGGGAGAGGCGGTCGTCGAGGATCGCGGTGACGGCGCCTTCGGGGGACTCGAGCAGCAGAGCGGAGTCCGACAGGACGAGGTACTCGACCTCGGCGGCGGACCAGCGGGCGAGGACGACGGTTGCCTGGGGTGTGCGGGGGTGAGAAAGGTCACAGGTCTCGGCGTGGGCCCCGGTCGTACGCGTGATCGAGCGGGAAAGTACCTCAGTCAGCGTCAGATCCCGTCGGGTAAGGGACAGTTCGGTCAGCGCGCCGCCCAGGCGGGAGGAGAACCAGGCGACCGAGTGCAGGCAGCCGTCGTCACCCGCGGGAGGCGTCACACCGTCCAGGACGACCAGCGCGCCCCCTCGTCCCGAGGCGGGAAGTCCGACCGATGCGAAGTCCTCATTGGGGCGGGCCGGGTCGCCGGGCTCCGAGACGAGTTCAGTACGCATCCGGCCAGTCTGCACGAGCCCTTCACAAGATCCATGAGAGGTCGGCATCAGTTGCCGAATCGGCGCGGACCGGCAGATCGGGCGTCGGGTTTGGCATGGAATGATCGACTCCGGTGAAGCGTGGCGGCGAATACTGCCAAAGCCCGTCGCTCACGTCCAACCAGCCTGCCGCGCAGGCGAACCGCACACCTCGGAGGGACTTGCCCGCCAACTCCCGTCCGATGTTCACTCCTTCGGGTGGCGGGCCGGATGATGCGGGACCACTGCCCACCGGCACTGGAAGGGTCGGGAACCGGTGGGGGCGCCCCCTGCTTGAGCGAGGTCGAAAGCTCGGGGAGGGCGAACACCCCAGTTGACGGAACGTCACCCGGGCACATGGGTACACGAGTCAGGAATGCGAGCACCGGTGCAGAAGACGCGGCCGAGGCGCACAGGCAAGCAGACGGCCTCCACGGAGGGCGCCGCTGGCGCCGCCGCCGACTCGGCGGGCAGGGGCCGAACCGCCCACGTACGCAACCGGCTGATTATCGCCGTTGCGGTCGTCGCGGCCGCCATCGTCGGCGCCGGGGCTCCCACGATCCTGACCGCCTCGGGTCAGTTGAACGACTCCCAGAACCTGGTGACGCTCGCGCAGCGCACCCAGCAGGCGCTGGTCCTCGCGCACTCGCTGGCCGACGAGCGCGACGAGGTCACCTCGTACATCGCCGCGGGCAGGCCGAAGGACAAGGTGCCCTCGGAGCAGCGCGGCGCCCGGGTCGACCGGCAGGTCGAGGAGCTGCGGGCGGACGAGGACGCCCCCGCGGGCCTCCTCGCGGACCTCGACGCCATCGCCTCGCTGCGCAGGGCGGCGCTCACCGGCGCGAGCACCGCGCTCGAAGCGCACCAGTCGTACTCCGGCGCCATCACCGAACTCCACGCCCTCGCCGAGGAGCTGGCCGAGCAGGTGCCGCCCCGCGCGGGCTCCGGCGCGCACTCCCTCGCCGAGCTGGACTCCGCCGTCCAGCAGTCCGCCGCCGCCCGCGGACTGCTCCTCGCGGCCCTCAGCGTCCCGCGCAGCACCGAGACCACCACCGACCCCTACACGGGCCTGACGACCACCACCAGCACCTCCTCCGAGGCCGACACCAAGCAACGCGACGCGCTCAGCGCCGCCGCCCAACAGGCGCGCCTCCGCTCGGACGCGGCCCTCGCCGACTTCCTCGATACGGCGCCCAAGGCCGACAAGACCTCGTACGACTCCACGGTCACCGGGCCCGACGTCAACAGCGCCGACAAGTACCTCGCGGACCTCACCGACCAGCCGACGCTGTCCGACTCCGAACTCGACACCAGCACCGACAAGCTGGACGCGGCGCTCTCCGCCCGCGTGGAGCTGATGCGCGGCGCCGAGGCATCCCTCAACAGCCGCCGCATCAAGGACCTCGAAGCGCTGCGTGACGACGACGTCACCGCGCTGGAGATCCGCGTCGCGGCCATCGGCACCCTGCTGCTCGTCGCCGTCGGCGTCTCGATGGGCATGGCCCGCAGCCTCACCCGCCCGCTGTCCGTCCTGCGGCGCGGCTCCGCCCGCCTCGCCGCCGACCCGGGCGCGCAGGAGCCGGTCAAGTTCACCGGCCGCAACGACGAGTTCGCCCAGGTCGTCCGCTCCGTGAACGCGCTGCACGCGCACGCGGCCGAGCTCCACGAGCGGATCACCACCCTCGAAGGCGACCGCAAGCACCTCATCGGCCAGCGCCAGCTGATGGCCGACGAACGCGACAAGCTGCGCATCGAACTCGCCGCGGCCGCTGCCCACTTGGAGCAGGTCCGCGGAACCATCCACGGCACCTTCGTCAACCTGGCGCTGCGCACCCTCGGCCTCGTCGAGCGCCAACTCGGCATCATCGAGGGCCTGGAGGAGCGCGAGCAGGACCCCGACCGCCTCTCCACCCTCTACAGGCTGGACCACTTCGCGACGGTCATGCGGCGCCACAGCGAGAACCTGCTCGTCCTCGCCGGCGCCGACCACGGCCAGCAGCACGCCGGTCCCGTCCCGCTCGTCGACGTCGTACGCGCCGCGGTCAGCGAGATAGAGCGGTACGAGCGTGTCCGCATCACCACGCTGCCGCCGCACGCGCACCTGGCCGGCTTCGCCGCGGACGACATCTCGCACCTGGTGTCGGAACTCCTGGAGAACGCCGCGTCGTTCTCGCCGCCAGACATGGCCGTGGAGGTCTCCGGCTGGCTCCTGGAGAACGGCGAGGTGATGCTCTCCGTGCAGGACGAGGGCATCGGCATGACCGCGGAGCGGATGAGCCTGCTCAACTCCCGGCTCACGGAGTTCGATCCCGAGGACTCCTACGACCAGGAGGGCGGCGAGGGACTCGGGCTCGGGCTGTACGTGGTGGCCCGGCTCGCCCACCGGCACGGGGTGCGCGTGCGGTTGCGCGAGCAGAAGCAGGGCGGCATCGCGGCCGTCGCCGTCCTCCCGAAGAACCTCCTGGCCGCCGCCCCCTCCACCGCCGTGCCCTCCGCCGCACCGGTCACCGCCGGTGCCCCCTCCCTCACCCTTCCCGGCGCGGACGCCGAGGCCAACTCCAACGTCCTGCACGGCCGTTCGACGCTCACGGCGCAGCCCCCGGCCGCGGACGTGGACCCGCTGATCGCGGCGGCGGAACGGACGGCGAGGGAGGCCGCCGCCGCGGCCGCTCCGGCGCCGGAGGACCCCCCGGCGCCCGTCGAACCCGAGCCGACGCCCGAGACCACGATGGAGCTCCTGGCCCCGGTGCCCGGAGCAGCCCCGGCCGAAGCGCCGAAGGCAACCCTCCCCACCCAGTCCACAACCACCCCCACCCCTGCCACCCCCACCGACGATCCCTACGCCATCGGCCCTGACGCCCACGAGCGGGTCGGTGACCCGGACGTGCCCGGCCGGGTCACCGACAAGGGCCTGCCTAAGCGGACGCCGAAGATCTCCGAGCCCGTCGCGGCCCCGAGGCCGCGCACGAGCGGGGTGGACGCCGAGGCCCTGCGCCGCAGGCTCGGCGGCTTCCACCGGGGTGCGCAGGAGGGCCGCCGCGAGGCGGAGGCGGAGATCGCCGACCAGAACGCGCCCGCACATGGTGCGGGGTTGCACGCACAGGACGTAGAACCATCGGGGGGCACAGTCGAGGAGGCAAGCAGTTGACCGCTCCCAGTACCTTCGCCCTGAGCAGTGAAGCCCGTAACCTGCACTGGCTGTTGACGAACCTCGTCGAGGAGGTGCCCGGCCTTCTCTCGGTCGCGGTCGTCTCCTCCGACGGCCTGCTGCTGATCTCCTCCGACCCGGGGAGAAACGAGGAGGCACGGGAGGCGAGAGAAGCGCCCCGCAAGGGCCCCAAGGGTTCCGCCGCCGACCTGGCCACCATCGTCGCCGGCATCGGCAGCCTCACCATCGGCGCCGCCAAGCTGATGGACGGCGGCGCCGTCAAGCAGACGATGGTCGCGATGGACGACGGCAGCCTCTTCGTCATGTCGATCAGCGACGGCTCGCTGCTGGGTGTGCACGGCTCCCCGGACTGCGACATGAGCGTGGTGGCGTACCACATGGCGCTCTTCGTGGGCCGCGCAGGACATGTGCTGACCCCCGAACTCCGCATCGAACTCAGAAAGTCCCTGGAGAGTGAGACCGAGACGGAGACCCAGCCGGAGCCCGAGCCCGAGCCGGAGACCGAGTCGACGGGGAGCGCCCGATGAGTAGTGGAACATCCAAGCTCCCCGTCCGGGGCGGCGACCGCAAACCCGCCCGCGTACGCCCGTACTCGCTCACCGGCGGACGCACCCGCTTCGGTCACGTCCTGCTCGTGGAGACGTTCGTCGCGGCGCTCGAAGCTCCGGAGGAACGCCGGGAGTTGACCAACGGCTCGCTCGAGACGCGGGTGATGCCCGAGATGCGGGCCATCGTCGAACTCTGCCGCCGGATGCGAACGGTGGCCGAGGTCGCCGCCCTTCTCAGGATGCCGCTCGGCGTGGTCCGCGTGCTTCTGAGCGACCTGGCGGACCAGGGAAAGATCCGTGTGTACGGAACCGGTCACGGCACGGGACAGCCGGACCGCGCTCTGCTGGAAAGGGTGCTGAATGGACTCCGTCGTCTCTGAGGGCGCGCCAAGAACTGCCTTCCCTAAGGCAGTTGCCGATGCTGACCCGGTAACTCCGCGGCTGCCCGAGGCCGATGAGAACCTCCAGGCCTGGCAGACCGACCGCACCCGCGCCCCGATCGCGACGAAGATCGTGGTGGCGGGCGGTTTCGGCGTGGGCAAGACCACGCTCGTCACCGCGGTCTCCGAGATCACGCCCCTCCAGACGGAGGCGCTGATGACCCAGGCCAGCGAGGACACCGACGACCTGACCGCGACGCCGGAGAAGCTGACCACGACCGTGGCCATGGACTTCGGCCGCATCACGCTCGACGACGACCTGGTCCTGTACCTCTTCGGAACGCCGGGCCAGCAGCGGTTCTGGTTCATGTGGGACGACCTGGTGCGTGGCGCGATCGGCGCGGTCGTCCTGGCCGACACCCGCCGTCTCATGGACTGCTTCCCGGCGCTCGACTACTTCGAGAGCTGCGGACTGCCGTACGTCGTCGCGGTCAACCACTTCGACGGCAGCGAGCGGTACGAGCCCGAGGACGTGCGCGAGGCCCTCACGGTGCCCCCGCACATACCTGTCATGATCATGGACGCGCGCCGCCGGATCTCGGCCGTCGAGACCCTGCTGGCCCTGGTCGGCCACGCGCTCGCCGTCAGCCCCGAATAGGGAAGCTCGCCCCGAACAGGAAGCTCAGCCCCGATTCGGGGACGCCCAAGTCGTAGGAGACACCACCCGCATGCGGAAGATACTCGTCGTCGGAGCCGGCCAGTCCGGACTCCAGCTCGCCCTCGGCCTCCAGTCGCACGGGTACGAGGTCACCCTGATGTCGAACCGGACCGCGGACGAGATCCGCACCGGCCGTGTCATGTCGACGCAGTGCATGTTCGACACGGCACTCCAGCACGAGCGCGATCTCCAGCTGAACTTCTGGGAGTCCCAGGCCCCGAAGATCGAAGGACTCGGCGTCTCGGTCGCGGCTCCCGGCTCCTTCGACCCGGGCCCCTCGCAGCGCGCGATCGACTGGGTGGGCAAGCTCGACGGGTACGCGCAGTCGGTGGACCAGCGCGTGAAGATGGCCGGCTGGATGGAGACGTTCGCGCAGCGCGGCGGCCAGCTCGTCATCCATGGCGCGGCGGTCTCCGACCTCGACTTCTTCGCCCGTACGTACGACCTGGTGATGGTGTCCGCGGGCAAGGGCGAGCTGGTCGCCATGTTCGGCCGGGACGCCTCCCGTTCCCCGTACAAGGAGCCGCAGCGCGCGCTCGCCGTGTCGTACGTCCACGGCCTGGGCCCGCGCCCGGAGCACCCGGACTACGACGCGGTCCGCTGCAACCTGGTCCCCGGCGTCGGTGAACTCTTCGTCATGCCGACCCTCACCACCTCCGGCCGGGCCGACATCCTGTTCTGGGAGGGCATACCCGGCGGCCCGCTGGACGTCTTCCAGGGCGTCAAGGACCCGGCCGAACACCTCTCCCTGACCCTGGAACTCATGGAGCGGTTCACGCCGTGGGAGTACGCCCGGGCCACCAAGGTCGAACTGACCGATGCCCAGGGCACGTTGTCCGGCCGCTACGCCCCCACCGTCCGCAACCCGATCGGCCGCCTCCCCGGTGGCGGTCTGGTCCTGGGTGTCGCAGACGTCGTCGTCGCCAACGACCCGATCACCGGCCAGGGCTCCAACTCCGCCTCCAAGTGTGCCGCGGCCTATCTCACCTCGATCGTCGAGCACGGGGATCAGGAGTTCGACGAGGCCTGGATGCGTGCGACGTTCGACGGGTACTGGAGCACGGCTCAGCACGTGACGAAGTGGACGAACGCCATGCTGGGTGCTCCGCCGGAGCACGTCCTGAACCTCATCGGCGCGGCGGGTCAACTGCCGCCCGTCGCCGATCGCTTCGCGAACGGCTTCAACGACCCCAGCGACTTCGAGAACTTCTTCTACGAGCCGGAGAAGACAGGCGCCTACCTGGCCTCGGTCACCGGCGCCTGACGAGGTCACCGGCGCTTGACGAGGTCACCGGCGCCTGACGAGCTTCCGAACAGCGATTCAGCGGCGAGGCAGGGTCTGTTCGCACCAGATGATCTTGCCGGAGGTGGTGTGTCTGCTGCCCCAGCCCTGGGTGAGCTGGGCGACCAGCAGCAGGCCGCGGCCGCCCTCGTCGAAGGCCCGGGCCCGGCGCAGATGGGGCGCTGAGCTGCTGGCGTCCGAGACCTCACAGATCAGTGTGCGGTCGCGGATCAGCCGCAGCTGGATCGGGGGAACTCCGTAGCGGATGGCGTTGGTGACCAGCTCGCTGACCACGAGTTCGGTGATGAACTCCATGTCCGTGAGTCCCCAGGCGTCGAGCTGGTCGGTGGCGAGCGTCCGGGCATGGGCGACTTGGGCCGGGTCGGGGAGGATGTCCCAGGTGGCGACCTGATCCGGGGACAGGGCTCCGGTTCGCGCGAGGAGAAGGGCGACGTCGTCGGACGGCAGGCCCCCGAGCAGGCGGTCGATCACCGTGTCGCAGGCGTCTTCCAGCGACGTCACCGGCGCCCCCAGCGCCTGGGTCAGCTCGGAGAGGCCATGGTCGATGTCGCGGTCGCGGGATTCGATCAGACCGTCGGTGAACAGGGCGAGGACGCTGCCCGCGGCCAGGTGCAGCTCGGTGGTCTCGAAGGGCAGGCCACCGACGCCGAGCGGGGGGCCGATGGGCCCGGTCACAGGGGCCGGGGCACCGTCGGGGGTCACCAGGACGGGCAGGGGGTGACCGGCAGTGGCCATGGTGCAGGAGCGGGAGATGGGGTCGTAGACGGCGTACAGGCACGTGGCTCCCAGGTCGCCGATCGCAGCCACGTCACCTTCGGCGATGCCGGGCTGTTCATCGCTGGTGAGGTGAATGACCAGGTCGTCCAGGTGCGTGAGGAGTTCGTCGGGCGGCAGGTCGACGTCGGCCAGGGTCCGTACGGCGGTGCGCAGCCGCCCCATGGTCGCGGAGGCGTGTATGCCGTGGCCGACGACGTCCCCGACGACGAGGGCGACCCGGGCGCCGGACAGCGGGATCACGTCGAACCAGTCGCCACCCACCCCGGCCTGTGAGCCCGCCGGCAGATAACGGGAGGCGGTCTCCACAGCCGGCTGCTCGGGGAGACGCTGTGGCAGCAGACTGCGCTGCAGGGTGAGCGCGGTGTCCCGCTCGCGGGTGTAACGCCGTGCGTTGTCTATGGCGACGGCGGTCTTGGCGGTCAGCTCCGCGGCGTAGGAAAGCTCGGTCTCGTCGAACGGTCCGGTAAAACGCGAGCGCCAGAAGGTGACGGTGCCCATCCGCATGCCACGGGCCTGCAGCGGAGCCGTGATCAGCGAATGGATGCCATGGTCCAGGATCCGCCCGGTCTGCTCCGGATCCTGGGACGGCCACGCAGGGGAAGTGCGCCGATCGGGCTCGACCGACGCGAGCCCGCTGCCGCAGCTGCGGGCCCGCGACGTGGACGGAGCCGAGGTGATCAGGGCGCCCGCCGGATCGAGCGGAGGGGTCGTGAGGACGCCTCCGGTGGCGACCCGGCGTACTTTCGCACCCCCGTCCCGCGGCTGCTCCTCGCCCTGCCAGGCGGACACGGCCAGGTCGACGGTGACGAAGTCGGCGAACCCGGGGACCACCACCTGCACCAGTTCCTGCGCGGTCCTACCCACGTCGAGGGTGGTGCCGATCGCCAGGCTGGCGCCGTACAGCAGCTTGAGGCGTCTGTGCGCCACCTCTGTCAGTTCGCGGCTCTCCTCCAGCGAGTTCCCCATGGTGTTGAACGCGACCTCGAGGTCGCCGATCTCGCCCGCACTCGTTTCGGGCATGCGCGCCGAGAACTCTCCTTCGGCGAGCCGGGCCGCAACGGCGGCCGCCCTGCGGACCGGCCCCACGATCGCCCGAGTCAGATATCCCGTGTAAGCGGCGACGAGGACGACCGACCCCCCGAGCCCGGCCGTCGCCGCCGCGATGGAAAACCGCACCCTGTCCTCGGCGATTTCCTCACGCGCCGCCAGGATGGAACGTGCGTCCCTCTCGAAACGGTCGAACTCAGCCCTCAAACCGTCGACCCGGTCCTTGCCTTCGGCCGTCGTCTCCACACTCCGTGCGGAGGGATCGTTCTGTTTTGCCGACTCGACGAGCGGGACCGAATAGTCCCGGATGAAGGACTCTCCGTCACGGGTGATCTGCACTGCCAGTTCCCTCAGCCCTGGAGGGTCGGTGACACGCACGAGTTCCCGTGCCTGCCCGGGAAAGTCGCGCCTGGCGGCTTCCCACGGCTCCAGGAAGCGGTCCTGCCGGGTGATGACGAAGCCGCGCTGGCCCGTCTCGACGTCAAGGACGAGCTTCTCGAGGCCGGTAGCCTCGACGAGCGCCGTCCGGATGCTCTTCCGCGCGTCCGTCGAGTCACGCATGTCCTCGATGGCCCACAGCAGCACGCCGAAGGCGAGGCCGATCAGCAGCGCGAGCAGGCCGCTCGCGACCGCCGTAAGGCGCGTCAGACCCCATCCAACGCGCGGCTTCGATCGGGTTGCGGTCATGATCCGCCTGTCGCTCAGCACAGCGTTTCGGTTTTCTCAGTCTAAGGCGGATTTGTCTGCCTTCCCGGGCGTCCGAGGTTCGCGCATTCTCTGCTCGGCGACCAGGCTGCGCCGCGGTCGGGCAGCGGCCGGTCCGGCTCGCCGGGGCTTGGCTCCGGGCCCCTCGCGGCCCGCGTCTGCAGGTCATCGCGGTCAGTGGGCGGACGCGCGGACAGGGCGCTGAGCTGAGGTGGATCCGCTGGTAGGAGCTTTGCAGAGCCGTGCATCGGTTCCTGTAGAGCTGTGCATCGGCTTCTGTAGAGCCGTGCATCGGTTTCTGTCAGCCGGAGAAGGCGGAGGCGTGCCCGGCTTCGGTGGCGGGGCCTGGGACTTCATCCCGGGGTGCGGGCGGCCTGCGGCCGATCGTGCAGCTTTCCGCGCCTCTGCAGGGGGGCACCGTTACCGTCGTGGGAACCTGACATGGCTCCCTGGGGGAGCCTTGGCGGGGTGTAGCTCCCCTGGGGCAGGGGAGGGCCCGGATCCGGCCGTACAGCCCCCAGCACCGGATTGGCCGCAATGGGCGAGACCTTGATCTTCGTTCCGGGCCGCGGAGCCTGTACCACCACCCCGTCGCCCAGGTAGAGGGCGACGTGAGTGGCCTCGGGGAAGTAGATCACCAGATCGCCGGGCCGCAGATCGCTCAGCGGGATGTGCGGCAGCCTGGCCCACTGCTCCTGGCTGGTCCGGGGGATGGGGCGGCCGGCACGCTCCCAGGCCTGTGAGGTGAGCCCCGAGCAGTCGTACGACGCCGGCCCCTCCGCACCCCACTCGTACGGCTTGCCGATCTGCTCGACGGCGTACCGCAGGGCCTCCTCACCCTCCCGCGAGGGCCGCCGCACACCGCTGCTGAGCGCACCGGAGGCCATGAACTTCTTCTGCGCCGCGGCCTCTCCCGACTTCTCGAACTCGGCCAGCTCGGCGAGCTGATCGACGGTCAGCGAGGCGAGCAGCTCCTCGACGTCCTCCAGTCGCCCGCGCACCTCGTCCCGCGCCTTCTTCTGACGCTCGGCAAGAGTGAGCTGACCGTCCAGCGCCCTGCGAGCCTCCCGTGCGAGACCGGCGATCCGCTTCTCGTTCCCCACCACCCGCTCCACGGTCTCGGCCCGCTCCAGCGAGAGCTGCCGGATCACATGTCCCTGGTCGAGCGCGTGCTGCGGATCCCGGGCGAGCAGAAGCCGTACGTACGAGGAGATCTCGGTCCTGCCCTGGTACTGCTGCCGCGCGAGCCGCCCCGCGGCGCCACGGCTGTCGTGCAGCGAGAGGCGGGCCTTGGCGAGGTTCCCGTCCAGCCGGACGATCTCGGCCCGCTGTCTCTTCAGTTTCTCCTCGGTCGCGTTGTACGTCTCGGTGGCGCGTTCCGCGTCCCGGTACAGCCGCTGAAGATCCGTCAGCAACTCGGCGACGGGCCGCGAACCGGGATCCGAGGGCGCGGGAACGGCAGACGCGGCCGGCGGGAACGCCAGCAGCGCCCCGGCGGTCGCCGTCGTCACGGCCGCCGTACAGCACAGACGCAGAAGCCTTCCTGACACGTCATCACCTCCGGTGCGGGGGTGGGCCGTCCACCTCTCACCGGAAGAATCGGGGGTGCGCATCCCGGGCGCGCGCCGGGTGGTCGGTTCGGCCGAAGAAGGTCACTCGTCGGCGTTGGCGCGCGGCGTGGCGTCCGGCTTGCCGCGAGATCTGGACCAGGGCCACGTGAGCCCCCGCTCCGCTCGCCCTTGAGGGTCGTATTCGTACCGCCACCCCAGATGCAGCCCGAGCCGCCCGCTCCGCCCCGCCTGCACGCGCCGGTAGACGAGCACGGTGGGTGGCCCACCGCCCGCGTCCGGAACCGGAACCCGATAGACCTTGGGCGGATGCCCGGTGGCCCCGAGCAGCACAGGCAGTACCCGCCCGTCCAGCGGCCCACCGACAAAGGGAGTGTCTTCGCTCTTCACCGCACCAGTGTCACAAAGCAGTCGTCACAGGAGCCGCGCGGCATCGCCGATCACGGGAAGCATCCGCCGCGCCAACGAGCCCACGACCCCGTCCACCGTCTCCCCGGCGAGCGCGCTCTTCACCACCGCGGCGGTCTGCGGATCCCGCCCCGCGGTGGCTGCGACCGTCACCACGAACTGCTCGACAAGCCAGTCCCGCAACTCGTCCAGCGGCGGTTCCTTCCCCTCGTCCAGCCAGATGAGGGAGGCGGCCTCCACGGCGGTGATCCACATCCGTACGGTCGTCCGCAGCTTCAGCCCAGGATCCCGCACCGCCAGATGATCAAGAATGTGCTGGGCGGCGGCCCGCCGAACCCCGTCCACGATCGCCGTGGTCCGAGACGTCTCCACGACACTCCCGCCCTGCAACAGGGCACTGAACCCGGCATCGTGCTGATCGACGAACGCCAGATACCGGTCGAGCGCCCGGGACAGCCGCTCCGTCAGTGCCCCCTCCGGGGGCTCCGCGAAGCAGTGCTCCAGCTCCTCAGCCGCGGACCTCAGCGCAGCCTCGTACAACTGCTGCTTCCCGCCCGGGAAGTACCGGTACACGAGCGGCCGCGACACCCCCGCGGCCTCCGCCACATCATCGAGCGACACCTCCTCGGGCGCCCGCTGCGCAAAGAGCGACAACGCCGCGTCGAGCAACTGACTACGCCGCTCCTCGACACTGAGCCGACGATAAGCGGGGGTGGGAGCCGCGGAGGTCATGCCGGGCAGCGTAACCGCCCCACCCTCGGCGGCAAGCGCCACTGGATGGATGTACCGGCTCCCCCTCCGGTGGCAAGCGCCACCGGGCGGACTCAGGCCAGCAACCCCGACGCCTTCCACAACCGCCGCCCGGCCCCCCGCAGCACCCCGATGTCATCGAGGAACTCGGTCAACCGCTTCGCCCCGGTCTGCATCACGTCCCGCCGATGCCCACTCGCCCTCACCTGGGCCACCGCCTCACGCTTGTCGAGCCCGACATTCGTATAGACCTCGGGATTGACGAACGCGACGGAGAAGATGCGGGCGAACTCGCCCGAGGTCACCCGGGTGAACTCCTGTTACCACCGAGGCGCCGTCACCATCTGCCGCCGCAACTCCTCCCGGGCGTAACGCACATGCCGCGCCTCCTCCACGACGTGGATACGCGTAACTCCTCGTACGAGCGTCTGCACCCGCTCGTCCGGGAACGTCAACCGCTGCATCCAGTCAAGGATCTCCTCACCGAGCAGCGTCGCGGTGAAGGACCCCGGAGTGGTCGAGACGGTTTTGAACAAGCGCCCGAGATTGTTGTGCAGGCGCCTCACCGGGTAGTGCGGCGTCCCGCCCCGCGTGATCAGCCGAGCGAACATCTTCGAGTGCCGGCACTCGTCCTCGATCTCGGTCAGCGCGTACCGCACATGCGCACTGGTCGCGGCTTTGTCATAGATGTGCCGCACAAGCAGCTGCATCAAGATGATCTCGAACCAGATCCCCAGCGACGCCAGCGCCGCAGCCTCATGCCGCGACAGGGCGATCCGCTGTTCCTCGCCCATCCGCCGCCACAACGGGGTGTCGTAGAGCGAAACCAGCTCCGGAGGCCAGAACCACTTGCCGTCCTCGAACGGCGCGTCCCAGTCCAGCTCCTTGTCCGGGTCGAAGGAGTGCTTGGCGGAGGAGTCGAGCAGCCGCTCGGCCACCTGCTCCCGGTCCTTGAGCAGACCGAGTGCGTCGCGCAGACCATCGATTCCGCCTTCGGTCATCGCTGTCCCCACCCCATCCACATCCACATCCAAGTCGTGCCGGATCTCCAGGAGTTACCGGCGGTCACAACTTATGAGACTGCGTGTCAGCAAGTCCGTCAATACCTCTCCCCCGAGATGTTGACGACACGCCTGCCCCGGATGAACCAGCGCTCGCGGACCGCGGAGCGGACATGGCAAGGCCGGCCCGTGGAAGGAAGCCACCACGAGCCGGCCGGGTAATTCACGTCACCGCGCGCGCCGGGTGCTGTCGACGACCTGCTCGCCACCGCCGTCGCTGCCGCTGCCGGCGGAGCGCGACTGGTCGATGTCCACGCTCTTGCCGCAACGGTTGTTGTTCGCCTCCTGGTCGCTGGAGGTCGTGGGCGAGCCACCCTCGCCACCCGTGGCGGTGCCGTCCTCGGAAGGAGTGCTGGTCCCCGTGCCACCGGCACCGGTCTCGCCGCCCGCGCCACCAAGTCCCAGGCTCCCGAGGAGCTCCCCGAGGAGCCCGCTGCCGCCGGGCGCGGCGACGAGACTCAGGTTGACGGGGTTGTTGCAGAAGGTCGACACGGGGGCAGTCGTGTCGTGCGGCGCGGCCACCGCCTGCCCGCCGAGCCCGAAAGGCCCGAGCGTGAGCACACACACGGCGGCGAAACGGTAGGTCAACTTCATCGGTCCTGCCTTACGTCGAGCGGTCGTCTGGCCTGCCGTCCAGAGGGACGGACACCGCAGTCTTGGCGCCCCGGCAGGTGCGCAGACCCGGCCGCATCGCACATGCGGTCCCGATTCACCCCTATGCCACGCAGGAATACGCAATACAGCCCTGCAGGGAGCGGCAGAACATCAGGCCCGCTGGAGCACCCAACGGGTAGCCCCTGCCCCTGCGCGCCGCAGGAATACGCAATACAGCCCTGCAGGGAGCGGCAGAACATCAGGCCCTCTGGAGCACCCAACGGGTAGCCCCTGCCCCTGCGCGCCGTCGGCTGGGAAGACACCGCACCCCGTTCTCGCGATCCGAGCGTCACCACCGGCCGCTCAGAGCCCGAGCACCGCCTCCATCACCGCCTTCGCGATCGGAGCGGCATCCCCGCCCCCACTGATGTCTCCCCGTTCGGCCGCCGCATCCTCGACGACGACCGCGACGGCCACCGACGCCCCCATGGAGTCGGCGGGCTCGGCCCAGGAGATGAACCAGGCGTACGGGGTACCGGCGTTGCCGATGCCGTGCTGGGCGGTGCCGGTCTTGCCGCCGACGGTGGCGCCGGGGATGGCGGCGTTCGTGCCGGTGCCCTCTGTCACCACGTCCGTCATCAGCTCACGCAACCGCAGCGCGGTGGAGGGATTCATCGCCTGATGCAGGGTCCTGGGCCCGGTGGTGGACACCGTGGCGCCACCCCGGGTCATCGTCTTCGCCACGAGATAAGGCGACTTGACGGCCCCGCCCCCGGCCACGGCCGCCGAGATCATCGCCATCTGAAGGGGCGTGGCCCGGGTGTCGAACTGCCCGATGGAGGACAGCGCCAGCTGCGCACGGTCCAACCGCGTATCGAAGTTGGACGGCGCGACAGCGAACGGAATCCTCAACTTCGGGTCGTTGAAACCGAAGTTCGCCGCTGAGCGTGTCATGTTCTCCAGCCCCACATCCACGCCCAGCTTCGCGAAGACGGTGTTGCAGGACCACTCGAACGCATACCGCAGGGAAGCGTTCTCACAGCCCTCGATCTCGTTCGTGAGCGTCGTCGTCGTACCCGGCAGCGTGTACGGGTTCGGTGAGTCGGTCGGCATGTCGACATCCGTCACCACACCCGCGTCCAGCGCCGCCGCGGCCGTCACCACCTTGAACGTCGACCCTGGCGGATACGTCTGCCGGATCGCCCGGTTGAGCATCGGCTTGCTCTCGTCCCCGTTCAGCCGCGCCCAGGCCTCCGCCACCGCCGGGCCCGTCCCGGACAGCACCTCGGGGTCGTACGACGGAGTCGACACCAGCGCGAGGATCTTCCCGGTCGATGGCTCGATCGCGGCCACCGCGCCCCGCCGCGAGCCGAGCCCTTCGTACGCCGCCAGCTGCGCGGCCGGGTCGAGCGTGGTGGCGACCTTGCCGCCGGGGTTCTGGGAGCGCGTGAAGTCGTTCCACAGGGGGAACGGGGCGAGCATCGGGTCGCTGCCGGAGAGGATGCCGTCTTCGGCGCCCTCCAGGAACTCGGTCCCGTACACCTGCGAGGCGAAGCCGGTGACCGGCGCGTACAGCGGCCCGTTCTTGTACGTCCGTTCATAGCGGAGCTGCTCGCCGCTGTCCTTGGAGCCGGTGACGGGCCTGCCGCCAACCAGCACGTCACCGCGCGGCTGCCCGTAACGGGCGATCGGCTGGCGGCGGTTGGCGGGGTTGTCGTCGTACGAACGGGCCTGGAAGACCTGGACGCGGGTGGCGTTGACAAGGAGAGCCACCAGCAGCACAGCACACAGAGCCGCAGCTCTACGGATGTAACGCGTCACAACGCAACGACCTCCGGAAGACGCACCTGCAGACCCACCTGCAGACCCACCTGAAGACCCACCTGAAGCCGCATCCGAAGGCCCACCTGAAGGCCCACCTGAAGGCCCACCTGAAGTCGCACTCGAAATTGCTCTCGAAGTGGCGACCGAAGACGTACTCGAAGGTGCATCCGAAGACGCCCCCGACGATTCACGGCGTCCCCGTCCCGTCGTACTGACTCCGTGCCGAGTCGCTGATCCGGATCAGCAGCGCCACGATGATCCAGTTGGTGACGACCGAGGAGCCGCCCTGCGCGAGGAACGGCATCGCCATGCCGGTGAGCGGGATCAGACCGGTGACCCCGCCCGCGATGACGAAGACCTGGAGCGCCACGATCGACGCGAGCCCGATGGCGAGGAGCCGTCCGAAGGGGTCGCGCAGGGAGAGGCCGGCCCGGTAGCCGCGCTCGACGAGAAGGGCGTACAGCAGAAAGATCGCGGACAGACCGATCAGGCCCAGCTCCTCACCCGCCGTCGCCAGGATGAAGTCCGACTTGGCGGCGAAGCCGATGAGGATGGAGTGGCCGAGCCCGAGCCCTGTGCCGAGCATCCCCCCGGCGGCGAACGCGAAGAGGGACTGGGCGAGCTGGTTGGGTCCCTCGCCCGCCTCGATCGAGGCGAAGGGGCTCAGCCAGTCCTGCACCCGGCTGTGGACGTGCGGTTCGAGCCAGCCGACGGCCACCGCGCCCACGCAGGCGAGCAGCAGGCCCACCGCGATCCAGCCGGTGCGGCCGGTGGCGACGTACAGCAGGATCACGAACAGGCCGAAGAACAGCAGCGACGTGCCCAGGTCCCGTTCAAGGACCAGCACACCCACACTCAGCAGCCAGATCGCGACGATCGGGCCGAGGACGCGCCCGGTGGGGAGCTGGAGCCGCTTGAACCGCCAGATCTGGCGGCCGGTGTACGCGAGCGCGTTGCGGTTGGCGGCGAGGTAGCCGGCGAAGAAGAGCGCGAGCAGTACCTTCGCGAACTCGCCCGGCTGGATGGAGAATCCGGCGATCCGGATCCAGATGCGGGCGCCGTTCACGGCCGGGAAGAAGATCGGCAGGGTGAGCAGGACGAGTGCGGTGACGACGGAGACGTACGTGTAGCGCTGCAGGACACGGTGGTCGCGCAGGAAGAGCACGACCGCGGTGAAGAGCGCGACGCCGAGCGTCGACCAGATGAGCTGGGCGGGAGCCGCCTGGTCGCGGGGGGTCTCCAGGTCGAGCCGGTAGATCAGCACCAGACCGAGGCCGTTGAGGAGTACGGCGATGGGCAGCAGCAGCGGATCCGCGTACGGCGCCCGGAAGCGCACCGCGAAGTGCGCGAGGAGGGCGAGCACGCCGAGCCCGGCGCCGTAACCGGCGGCGCCGGGCGGGACGGTGCCGTTCTTCGCGAGACCGACAGCGCAGTAGCCGTACACGCAGAGCAGGACGGCCAGGACGATGAGGGTGAACTCGATGCCACGGCGCCTGGGCAGGCGTACAGCGGGGGCGGGCGGGTCCGCCGCCACAGTCGTTCCGGACATTCCGGGCTGGATCATGTCCGGAACGTAGCAAGCGGCGATCCTGATGTCCCGTCATGGAGTGATAAACGGGCTGATCCGGTGTACGTTGCGCGCTTCACGTACCTTGCGCACCTTGTGGAGGGGGCGCTCAGCACCAGCGAGGCGCCGGGCCGATGTTGTCGATGTAGCGCGCGGCGCCCCACGCCCAGGTGCCGTCGGTGAGCTGGTACCAGAGGCGGTTGCCGTCGACGGACTGACCGGAGGTCTTGCAGAAGATGTGCACGACCTCGCCGTACCTCGCGACGCGCAGTACTCGGCTGCCACGGTTCGGGGCGGTGCGCAGGGCCAGCCCGCCGCGGGCGTTGACGCGGCCCTTGTAGCGGCGGGGGTTGTTGTCGCGGCCGTCGTCCCGGCCGTTCTCCCATTCGCGGCCTTCGTCGTCCCTGTCGCCGTCGTCCCGTCCGGAGTCGCCGTTGTCCCAGTCGCGGCTCTCGCCGCTCCCGGGGTCCCAGTCTTCGTCGGCGAGGGCGGGGGTGGCGCCGGCGAGCGCGATGAGGCTGCCGGCGGCGAGAGTTATGGCGAGACGGGTGTACGTCGACCGCAGGGGCTTGGGGGACATGGGGACTCCTCCAGGAGGGGGGCGAAACTGACTAATCGCCACATTAGGAGGGGGTCGGGGTGCGCGCAGTTCACGATGCGCCATCGGGGCGCCGGGGGAGCGCGGAGCCTTCTCGGCCGTCGGGGTGCCCCTTAGGGCCATCGGAGTGAGGGGGCCGTGGGGCCGTGGGACTGAGGGGCCGAGGGGCCGAGGGGCCGTGGGGCCGTGGGGCCGTGGGGCTGAGGGGCTGAGGGGCTGAGGGGCCTGAGGGAGCGTCAGGGCTGCTGTTGCCACCGCTCCGCCGTCGGCAGCGTCAGGGTCGCGGTTGCTCCGTCGTCGGGAGCGCCAGGGTCGCCACCGCCCCGCCGTCCGGAGCGTTGGCGAACGCCAGCCGCGCACCCAGCACCTCCGCCTGGCCGAGCGCGATCGTCAGCCCGAGGCCATGCCCCTTCGCACCGCCCTCCGTACGGAACCGCTGCGGCCCGTGCTCCAGGAGGTACTTCGGATAGCCGTCACCGTGGTCCCGCACGGTGACGACAGGGCCGTCGACCGTCAGCACCACGGGCCCCCGCCCATGCTTGTGCGCGTTGGCCACCAGGTTCCCGAGCACCCGCTCCAGCCGGCGCCGGTCGGTCTCCACGCGCGCCTCCCGCACGACCCGTACCTCGGTCGGGGCCCCCGACGCCCGCACCACCCGCTCGGCCAGCGGAACCAGCGGTTCCCAGTCCAGGTCGAGGCGCTCGCTCCGCGTGTCGAGGCGGGAGATCTCCAGCAGGTCCTCGGTGAGGGTGCGCAGCGCGGCGACCCGGTCGCGGACCAGCTCGGTCGGGCGCCCCGGCGGCAGCAGTTCGGCCGCCGCGTGCAGCCCGGTCAGCGGGGTACGCAGCTCGTGCGCCACATCTGCGGTGAACCGCTGCTCGCTCAGCAGCTTGCCCTGCAGCGACGACGCCATGGAGTCGAGGGCCGCGGCGACGGCGGCCACCTCGTCCTGGCGGCGGGCGGGGGCCGGCGTTCGAGGGACTGTGCCCGCAGGACGGCCGGTCGTGCCGACAGGGCCGCCGACGGTACGAGGGTCTGCGACGGCGCGGGGGTCCATGACCGGGCGGAGGTCCACGACCGGGCGGAGGTCCACGACCGTGCGGGGGTCTGGGGCGGCGCGAGGGTCCATGACCGTACGGGGGTCCACGACCGTACGGGGATCGTTGACGCGTGCGTCCAGGTCGCCCGCGCTGATCCGCCGCGCGACCCGCGCCGTCGCGTGCAGCCGCCGTGTCACCCGGGTCATCGCGAACGCTCCCACCAGCAGCGTCGCCCCGATCGCCAGCGCCGAGGACCAGACGATCGCGCGGTCCAGCGCCTCGATGGCGTGGGCGCCCTGTGAGTAGTCGAACTTGACGGCGAGCGCCCGCCCTCCGTCGGCCGGCCCGGCCGCCCACATCGTGGGGCGCCGGTCCTGGTCGTCGCCGACCATCGTGCCGCGCCGCCCGTCCGCCGCCAGCTCGCGCAACTGTTCCGGCAGTCCCGGGAGACCGATGCCCGTGCCCGGAGGAAGCCGGTCTCCCGCCTCGTACGCCGTCGTCGCCTCGGTGAGCCGGTCGAGCGCACGCTCACGCGCCTCACCGACGGTCTGGTCGGTCACCGAGACGTGCACGAGGATGCCGAGGAGGGCGGCGAGGCCGCAGCACATCACCGTGATGAAGGCGGCGGCCTTCCAGGTGAGGGTGGCGGTCCACTGGGGGAGGCGCTGGAGCAGGTACCGAAGGGGGCGTCTCATGAGGCGCTCGGGGAGGCACTCGGCGTCGAGGTGGGAGTGGATTCGGATGTCGGGGTGGAGTCGGACGTGGGAGTGGAGGTGGAGGCGGACGTGGACGTAGGGGCGGAGGTGGTCGTGGGGGCGGAGGTGGGGGTGGAGTCGCCGATCCGCAGGATCTCGTCGCGCGTCGCCAGCATCGCGTGCTGGTGCGTGTCCCAGGACCAGACCGTGCGGTACTCGTAGCCGGGCAGGGTGGAGGCGGCCCGGACGATCAGGTCGCGGCCCGCGAACTCGACGCCGATCACGGCGTCCGTGGTGTTCATGACCTGGACCAGTTGGTGCTTCTCGAAGGTGTAGACCCGCACGGTCAACTGGTCCCCGAGCAGCGTGAAGCCCAGGATGAGGTCGTCCTTCCCGTCGCCGGTGAGATCGCGGTAGTACGGCTGGAGGACCGGACAGTCCTTGCCCCGCGCGCTTGACGCGTTCCCGCAGTCGCCGAGCCGCTCGGCGGTCTCCGGATACATCGCGGTCCGGCCGGTGTACTCGTCCGGATGGGCGGCGACCTGCGCCCTGAGCACCGCGACAGGATCCACTTGGTGGATGTCGTCGTTCGCGATCTCGATGCCCTTGACGATCTCGGTGTCGGCCTCGCCGTAGTCGAGCGCGGGCGTCGTGGCGGGCGCCAGCGTCGGCCACAGCCGGGACGGGCCCACGGCGGTGGGTGTCTCGCCGGCTCCGCGCAGCTCACCCTGGTCCCCGCAGCCGGCCAGTGCGAGCAGCGGGACCGCGGCGAGCAGGACGAAAGCCCTGGGCAAGCGGCGGGCCGTGGTTACGCGGCGGTCCTGGGTCACTGAGCTCCTGCGAGGAGGATGGGAGGCGAGAGGCTCGCCCGCACACCTTATTGGTGGGGAAGTACTTTTATTCGCCAGAGAGCCCTTTTTGTCCAGCCCTCGGCCCTCGGCCCTCAGCTCTACGCCCCAGCTTGCAGCCTCAGCCTCACCTCCCAGCTCTCAGGGCTCCGCCAGTTCCTCAAGAAGCCGGGCCGTGCTGAGCCCGGCCCGCAGATATTCCACGAACAGCTCGTTGTGCAGCGCCCACGGCGAGCGCCGGCTCCGTATCAGCCGTATCGACTCGTCCGCGCTGTGTCCGGCGCGCATGAGCGCGTGTCCGACCACGAGCCCGGAGCAGTTGTAGCCGTGAAAACAGCGGACCAGTACCCGGCGCCCGTCCTCCAGCGCGTCGTCGGCGGCCTGCGCGAGACGTATGACGCCCGCAAGCTGCGTACCGTCGAGAGGCCCGTCGGGGACCGGCCACACGTGGTGCTCGACGCCCGGGTCCGGCCCGTGCCCCGGAAGCCGCAACAGGGTCAGGACCAGGTCGAACTCATCGTGTACGACGGCGAGCTCCGGATCGCCGGACCGCCCCGCGAACGAGTGCCCGCCCATCCACAGGCCGGGCACGATCTCGTTCCACGGGCTGTCCGGGGCCGGCACATCCGATGGTCTTCTGCGGGTCCGCAACGACGCCTCCCACCAGCTCCCCCAACTGCTCACAAAGGTAACCGGGTTCTTGCCCCTGGAGCACCCCGCCTGTTCCCATGGTCATGGGGTGATGGTGCATGAACGGACTGCGCGTCATACCGACCTGGCGGCACGGCCAGGAGCGGCTGTACGTCTGTCTGACGGACGGGAGGAACGTCGCCTGGTACGACAGGGAGTCGGCCAGGGTCAACCTGCTCAGCGAGGACCGCAGAAAGGACGTGCTCGACGCGCTCGGCCCGTTCCTGACCGGCCCGGTGACGGTGGGGCCGCCGCCGGTACCCACTCCGGCGGAGCTGGCCAGACTCACCCTTCACCCGGACGACGACCTGGCACCGAACCGCCCCGGCGAGGCGCTGGTGATCGCCCTCGACCGCGACCCGGGCCCGGCACACCGTCTCCGCCCCGACCCGCGGCGCCGCGCGCTCGCCGCCGAGCAGGCCGTGGGGGAGGCCCTCGACCATCTGGAGGGCGCGGGCTGGCACACCCTGCACTCACTCCCGCTCCCCGGCGGCGACCGCCTGCACCATCTGGTCATCGGCCCCGGCGGCCTCTTCTCCGTACACACCCTGTACGCCCGGAAGCAGCGCGTCCTGGTGGCCGACCCGATGGTCACCGTCGGCCGCCGCGAGCCGCACCCCCTGCTCCGCCGCGTCCGTGCGGACGCCGACCGCGCCTCGTACGCCCTCACGGCCGAGGTCCACGCCGTCCTCGCAGTCGCGGGCCCGGCCACCCTGCACATCGCCGCCCCGCTCCGCGACCTCCGCATCCTCCAGGACACAGACCTCGTGACCCTGTCCCGGCTGGGCGGGGTCCTGAAACCGGCGGACGTGGAGGCGCTGCACGCGATGGCGCGTGACCGGCACACGTGGACAAGGGTGTGAGCGCGGCAAGGGTCTTGCCGCCCCACTGCACCCACCTGCTGGGGCGGCGCTCTTCAGCCCCGGCCGTGGGAGGTTTTCCAGCCCGTCCGGCGTTTGAGGACGAGGCCGTTCAGGCCGAAGCGGGGGTCGGGGGCGGCAGCCCCCAGGAGCAAGGGACGGGTAAGGGCGTAGGGGGCGAAAAACGCACTCCATTCACGCCTCCGGCAGAGCGCAGGCCTGACCGGGATCGAGCAGCGGCCCCAGCAGATCCCCGTACTCCTCCACCCGCGCAGCGATGTCCGGAGCCTGAAACGCCAGTTGGGAAACGGAACGGCACGAGGAGACCTCCTCCCACGTAACCGGCGCCGACACCGTCGGCTCCGCCCGCGCCCGCAGCGTGTACGGAGCCGCCGTGGTCTTCCGCGCAGCGTTCTGGCTCCAGTCCACGAACACCTTCCCCGCCCGCAGCGTCCGCGTCATCCGGTGCACAACAAGCCCCGGCATCACCTTCTCCGCCTCCACGGCCAGCCCCTTGGCGTACTCGGTCACCCGCCCGGAGGGAGTCGGCTCCAGGCCCGCCAACAGATGCAGCCCCTTCGACCCGGACGTCTTCGCGTACGCCTCGATCCCGTCCGCGGCCAGCCGCTCCCGCAGCCACAGCGCGACCTCGCAGCACTCGACGACGGTCGCGGGCGCCCCCGGGTCGAGATCGAAGACCAGCCGGTCCGCGTCGCCGGGCGTCCCGATGAGCCATTGGGGTGTGTGGAACTCGGTGACGAGGTTCGCCGCCCACATCAGACTCGCCAGATCCTGGACCAGCACCATCCGCGCCGGCCCCTCCGACCGCGGCACCTCGGCGGTGGTGACCCAGTCGGGCGTACCCGGCGGCACGTTTTTGGCGAAGAACACCTGGCCGTCGGGCCCGTCCGGATAACGCAGGAAGGACACCGGCCGGTCCCTGAGGTGAGGCAGCAGTACCTCGGCGGCCGTCGCGTAGTAGTGCAGCACCTCGCCTTTGGTGAAGCCGGTCGCCGGATAGAGGACCTTCTCCAGATTGCTCAGCGCGAGCCTTCGCCCCTCCACCACGGTGATCGGCGTCATACGATGACAATCTCACCGAACAGTAGGAAATATCACGAAACCATCTGAAATCATCTGAGACCATCCACCCTCCTCCCCCTGAAACGGTCTACACCCGAGTGGAAGGTGCTGCACGTGCGATCCATATGGAACGGCGCCATCTCCTTCGGCCTGGTCAGCATTCCGATCAAGCTCGTGAACGCAACGGAGAGCCACTCGGTCTCCTTCCGCCAGATTCACCTCGACGACGGCGGCCGCATTCGCTACCGCAAGTTCTGCGAGGTGGAGGACCGCGAGGTCACGACCGGGGAGATCGGCAAGGCGTATGAGGACGCGGACGGCACACTGATCCCGATCACGGACGAGGATCTGGCCCAGCTGCCCATCCCGACCGCCAAGACGATCGAGATCGTGGCCTTCGTACCGGCCGACCGGATCGACCCGCTCCAGATGGACACGGCGTACTACCTGTCCGCGAACGGCGTCCCCGCCGCCAAGCCGTACACCCTCCTGCGCGAGGCCCTGAAACGCAGCCAGAAGGTCGCCATCGCCAAGTTCGCCCTGCGAGGCCGGGAACGCCTGGGCATGCTCCGCGTCGTCGACGACGTCATCGCCATGCACGGCCTGCTCTGGCCGGACGAGATCCGCGCCCCCCAGGACGTGGCCCCGGACACCGCCGTCACCGTCCGGGACAAGGAACTGGACCTGGCGGACGCTCTGATGGACACCCTCGGCGAGGTCGATCTCGAAGACCTGCACGACGACTACCGCGAGGCCGTCGACGAACTCATCGCGGCCAAGGCCTCCGGCGTGGAGGCCCCCGCCGCCCCCACCGGCGAGAAGACCGGTGGCAAGGTGCTCGACCTGATGGCCGCCCTGGAGAAGAGCGTGCGCGCGGCCAAGGAATCACGGGGCGAGAGCGAGGAAGCCACCGAGACCGGCGAAGCCGCCGAAGTCACCCGGCTCGCGGCCCGCTCGGCCCCCAAGGAAGTCGGCGGAAAGAAGTCGACGGCGAAGAAGCCGGCAGCGAAGAAGACCACGGCGAAAAAGACGACGACGAAGACGGCAACGAAGGCACCGTCGAAGACGACGTCGGCAACGAAGACGACGTCGGCAACGAAGACGACGTCGGCAACGAAGGCGAAGACGACGACGAAGCAGCCGGCCACCAAGTCGACTGCCCAAGCTGCCGGAAAGAAGACGGCGGCGGCGAAGAAGACCACGGCGAAGAATCCCCCCGCGGCAAAGAAGGCGTCCCCCCGAAAGCGCACGTCGGCCTGAAGTCATGTGCGTCAGCTCAAAGCGTGCGGCGGCTCAAATCGTGCGTCCGCCCAAAGCGTGCGTGCGTCTGAAGGCAGGCGCCTCACCTCAAAGCGTGCGGCGGCTCAAATCGTGCGTCCGCCCAAAGCGTGCGTCCGTCTGAAGGCAGGCGCCTCACCTCCAAACACACGCCCCGCCTCAAATCACACGCCCGCCTGAAAGCAGGCGTCCCCTCTGAAAAGCGCGTGCCCGCCCGAACCACCCGACGCGCCGAACCACCCGACGCGCCGAATCACCTGATGCGCCGAATCACCCGATGCGTCGAAGTGCCAACACCGCGTTGTGGCCGCCGAATCCGAAGGAATTGCTGAGGGCGAGGTCGCCGAGGGCGGGCAGCGGTCGCGGACTCTTGGTCACCAGGTCCAGTTCGATGGCGTCGTCCTGGTCCTCGCAGCCGATGGTCGGCGGAATGAGCCCGTGGTGGAGCGTGAGTACGGCGGCAACGGCCTCTACCCCGCCCGCGGCGCCCTGGAGATGCCCGAGGTGGCCCTTGAGCGCGGTCACGGGAACGCTCCTGCCGAGCACCGCCCGCAGTGCACCCGCCTCGGCGAGGTCACCGTCGGAGGTGGCGGTGGCATGGGCGTTGACGTGTACGACGTCCACGACATGGGCGCCTGCGTCGCGTACCGCCCGGCGCATCGCGAGTGCGACACCCTTGCCGGACGGATCGGGCGCAGCCATGTGGTGCGCGTCGGCGGACAGCCCCCAGCCGGCGGCCTCGCAGTAGATCCGGGCGCCACGGGCCCGCGCGTGCTCCTCGGCCTCCAGCAGCAGGAAGCCGGCCCCTTCGCCGTTGACGAAACCGTCGCGGTCCTTGGCGAACGGCCGGGAGGGGCTGGTGGATCCGAGGGCGTGGGTGGACAGTGCGCGCATCGCGGCGAACGAGGCCATGATCGCCGGCGTGATCACGGCTTCCGCACCACCGGCCAGGGCGATGTCGACATGCCCGTACCGGATGCGGTCGATGGCCTGCCCGATGGCCTCGGTGCCGGACGCGCAGGCGCTGCTCACGGTGCGGGCCTCGCCGGTGATCCGCAGCGCCAGCGACACCTGGGAGGCGGCCTGCGAGGGCACGGTCATCGGCGTGGTGAGGGGCGACACGGCGCGCGGCCCCTTGTCCCGCAACTGCCGGTCGCCGCCGACGAGCACGGAGGCGTCCCCGAGAATGGCGCCGACGCTGACCCCGACCCGCTCGGGTTCGAGCCCGCTCTCGACCGTCCCGGCCACGTCAAGGCCGCCGTCCTGCCAGGCCTCCCGTGCGGCGAGCACGGCGAACTGCGCGGCACGGTTCATCCGCCGAGCCTGCGGCCGGGGCAGCAGCCCCGCGGGATCCACGGGAACACTCCCCGCGATCCGCACAGGCAGCCCGTCGAACTCCGCACCTGCCAACTCGGTTATCCCGCAACGCCCTTCGACCAGCCCCTGCCAGAGCTCGTCCACGCCTATCCCGAGCGGCGTCACGGCCCCGAGCCCGGTCACGACGACCCGCCGAGGCCGCTAAGCAGCCGGCCACCAAGTCGACTGCCCAAGCTGCCGGAAAGAAGACGGCGGCGGCGAAGAAGACCACGGCGAAGAATCCCCCCGCGGCAAAGAAGGCGTCCCCCCGAAAGCGCACGTCGGCCTGAAGTCATGTGCGTCAGCTCAAAGCGTGCGGCGGCTCAAATCGTGCGTCCGCCCAAAGCGTGCGTGCGTCTGAAGGCAGGCGCCTCACCTCAAAGCGTGCGGCGGCTCAAATCGTGCGTCCGCCCAAAGCGTGCGTCCGTCTGAAGGCAGGCGCCTCACCTCCAAACACACGCCCCGCCTCAAATCACACGCCCGCCTGAAAGCAGGCGTCCCCTCTGAAAAGCGCGTGCCCGCCCGAACCACCCGACGCGCCGAACCACCCGACGCGCCGAATCACCTGATGCGCCGAATCACCCGATGCGTCGAAGTGCCAACACCGCGTTGTGGCCGCCGAATCCGAAGGAATTGCTGAGGGCGAGGTCGCCGAGGGCGGGCAGCGGTCGCGGACTCTTGGTCACCAGGTCCAGTTCGATGGCGTCGTCCTGGTCCTCGCAGCCGATGGTCGGCGGAATGAGCCCGTGGTGGAGCGTGAGTACGGCGGCAACGGCCTCTACCCCGCCCGCGGCGCCCTGGAGATGCCCGAGGTGGCCCTTGAGCGCGGTCACGGGAACGCTCCTGCCGAGCACCGCCCGCAGTGCACCCGCCTCGGCGAGGTCACCGTCGGAGGTGGCGGTGGCATGGGCGTTGACGTGTACGACGTCCACGACATGGGCGCCTGCGTCGCGTACCGCCCGGCGCATCGCGAGTGCGACACCCTTGCCGGACGGATCGGGCGCAGCCATGTGGTGCGCGTCGGCGGACAGCCCCCAGCCGGCGGCCTCGCAGTAGATCCGGGCGCCACGGGCCCGCGCGTGCTCCTCGGCCTCCAGCAGCAGGAAGCCGGCCCCTTCGCCGTTGACGAAACCGTCGCGGTCCTTGGCGAACGGCCGGGAGGGGCTGGTGGATCCGAGGGCGTGGGTGGACAGTGCGCGCATCGCGGCGAACGAGGCCATGATCGCCGGCGTGATCACGGCTTCCGCACCACCGGCCAGGGCGATGTCGACATGCCCGTACCGGATGCGGTCGATGGCCTGCCCGATGGCCTCGGTGCCGGACGCGCAGGCGCTGCTCACGGTGCGGGCCTCGCCGGTGATCCGCAGCGCCAGCGACACCTGGGAGGCGGCCTGCGAGGGCACGGTCATCGGCGTGGTGAGGGGCGACACGGCGCGCGGCCCCTTGTCCCGCAACTGCCGGTCGCCGCCGACGAGCACGGAGGCGTCCCCGAGAATGGCGCCGACGCTGACCCCGACCCGCTCGGGTTCGAGCCCGCTCTCGACCGTCCCGGCCACGTCAAGGCCGCCGTCCTGCCAGGCCTCCCGTGCGGCGAGCACGGCGAACTGCGCGGCACGGTTCATCCGCCGAGCCTGCGGCCGGGGCAGCAGCCCCGCGGGATCCACGGGAACACTCCCCGCGATCCGCACAGGCAGCCCGTCGAACTCCGCACCTGCCAACTCGGTTATCCCGCAACGCCCTTCGACCAGCCCCTGCCAGAGCTCGTCCACGCCTATCCCGAGCGGCGTCACGGCCCCGAGCCCGGTCACGACGACCCGCCGAGGCCGCTTGGAACCGCTGCCGGCACTCGCACGCGGCCGCGGAAGATGCCGTACGACATATCCTTCCGCGACTTCCCGCGCGGCCTGTTCCCGCAGCCCCGAGTCCGACACCGGCTCCTCTTCCCGGCTCTCGAGGTGCCGGTACCACTGCCCCCACCGGCGGCTGTACGACTCCTCGACGGCCCCGGGGTCGACTGCGCGCAGGGAGGTGACCTGATCCCCGTCCCTGAATTCCACCGTTTCCAGATCGGCGGAATCGATCTCGGGAATCCCGGCGACGTCCATCCGCCGACACCCCACCGTCACTTGGTGATCCCGCCGGAACACCCGCTCGTGATCACTTCCTCCGAGAGGCGGCCGCAGGGCCAGCCGAATGGTCCGCGGGTTCTCGGGCAAGGTGTGCATCACCACGTACCACCTGTCCGCCACCACATCCTCTTCCGACAGAGCGAGGAGATCACCGGGAATCACTTCGGCGACCGTGACTGCGTGGGGCTGCACGGGGACGTCGGAAGAATTGCGCATGCGAGAGGGAGCTTTCTGGGCCGGTTGGACAGGAAATATCCAGCCCAACTGTTAACGACAAACAACCGCTTGCCTAGACGCATCCACCCTTATTGTGCGCAACGTCACCCAGAATGGGGCCCGCCTCCTCCGGAGGAATGCGGCAGAAAGATCAGGTGCAGAAAGATCAGGTGCAGAAAAATCAGGGGCAGAGGCCGGGAAAGTGTTGCTGCTTGCGACGTGCCGTCAGAAAGGCCCGAGCTCGCGGCTGTTCGGTGCGACCGGGCGAAGCCAGCCCAGAGGCTACTCGATTGACCTGACGCGATATGGGCGATTTATTCCTTACGTCCAAGATGGCTTGGCCATCGCCCCAGAAGGCCACCCTGAGCATCGTCCGCCGCGACCAGCTCGTCCTGCCCAAGGACACCGACGGCCCCTCCCCGAGACCTGCTGACACCAGGCCCCGTCAGCATGTCCGGGGGCGCCCGGTCCGGGCCGTGGACACCCAAGGAGACAACGTGGCTCCGAACGAGTGGACTTCGCCGAACGCGTGCCCGACGAAGACCTCCACCCAGGGGTCGGATGGTGACGTTGCCACCTCAGCCCCTGACCTGGAAGAGGCGCCTGCACATGCGACGTACCCCCTCCCGCCGCGTCTTCGCCGCCACCCTGCTCGTGGCGTCCGTACTGGCACCGCTGACCGCGATTCCCGCGACGGCCGTCAACGCGTCGGCGGCAGTCGCCCGACATGACAGGGGCGACGAGCACCCGCCGCAGCTCGATCACAAACTGACTGTCAGACTGGACAAGGCCATCGAGAAGGTCCGCAGGCAGGCGGACATCCCCGGCGTCGTCGTCGGACTGTGGATGCCCGGCAAGGGAAGCTACGTCCGTGCGACCGGGGTCGCCGACACCGCCACCGGCGAGCCGATGACCACCGACAAGTTCTTCCGGATCGGCAGCGAGACGAAGACCTTCACGGTCACCGCGCTGCTCAAGCTCGTCGACGACGGTCGTATCGGCCTGGACCGCCCGATCTCCGCCTACGTCGACGGCGTACCCGACGGCGACCGGATCACGCTGAGGCAACTGGCCGAGATGCGCAGCGGTCTGTTCCCCTACAGCGCCGACCCCGACTTCGTGCACGACCTGCTGAGCGACCCGAGTCGCACGTTCACCCCGCAGGAGGTGCTCGCCTACGGCTTCAAGCACCCGAACACCTTCGAGCCGGGGACGGCGTTCCAGTACTCCAACAGCAACCTCGTACTCCTCGGCCTGGTCATCGAGAAGGTCACCGGTCACCGCCTCGCCGACGTCATCGAGAGGCGGGTGCTCCGCCCGGCCCACCTGCGGCACACGCTGTTCCCCTCGGGCCCCGAGTTCCCCGAACCGCACCCGCGCGGCTACACCAACCAGACGCTGAGCGGCGAGGTCGCCGACTCCACGGACTGGAACCCCAGTTGGGCCTGGGCGGCCGGCGCGATGATCTCGAACCTGCACGACCTGCGCCGTTGGGCGAAGGTCGTAGCCACCGGCGAACTCCTCAGTCCCGAAACCCAGGCGGAGCGACTCAAGACACTCCCGACCGGCTTTCCCGGCCTGAGCTACGGCCTCGGCATCTTCAAATCCGGCGGCTGGATCGGCCACAACGGCTCCATCCCCGGCTACGAGACCGTGACCGTCTATCTGCCGTCGAAGAAGGCCACATTGGTCGTCATGATCAACACCGACATCACCGACGCGGGACAGGAACCGTCCTCGCTGCTCGCCCGTGCGATCACGGAGATCGTGACCCCGGACAACGTCTACGACCGCCCGGCCCCCACACGCCACAACGCCCGGCCCGCCGGACGCTGAGCCGAGGTCCGGACACTCCGCCCCGGTGCCCCTGACCGCTCGTGCCGGTCACCCCGGTCACCCCGGTCACCTCCACGTCCCTCTGAAGATCCACGCAAAGTGCGTCGCCGACCGGCGCACCGTCATGGGACAGCTTTCGGCGGCCTTCGCCTGCACGGGTTGCAGATACGTCACGACCCTGTCCTCAGCGACAGTGCTGATGGCGGGGTCGTGACGTATCTGCGCACACCGCTTCGGAGGAGGCGTGTGGAAAACGCAGATGGCCCCTGGTCGGCGGATGCCGGCCAGGGGCCATCTGACGACGGTCGGGCTATGCCGACCGGCCTACCGCGTCAGCCGTCGTTCTCGGCCGACGGGAGGTTGGCGCCGGGGACGTCCTTGGGTGCGTACATCTTCTTGTCACCCGGGTAGGGCTTGTTGAAGTTGTGGGTGTCGTACCAGGTGTAGCGGTCCATCTGCTCGTTGTTGGCGTAGTCCGGCACGGCGTTGTCGCCGGTCAGACGCTGCTTGGAGAGCCAGCTCTTCCACTCGTCCGCCAGCGGCTGCTGCGGCGCCGGGACCGCCACCGAGGTGGGCGCGGCGGCGGCCGCAGGGTTCTGCGGGGCGGGGGTGTCCACACCACAGGACGGGGCCGGGCTCACGCCGAGGGTCAGCGAGGTCCGGTTGGCCACGGTGTTGAACGGCGTGAAGTCGGGCTTGTTCGTGAACGCGCCGGCCATCGGGGTGGCCGCGGTGTCCATCTGGTTCATCGGGTGGATGCCGAGGATCTGCTCGATGGTGCGGACCATCGTGACCTGCGAGTAGTAGTGGCTGTCGACCGTGCCGTGGTTGGCGTACGGGCTGATGATCTGGACCGGCGCGCGGTGGCCGTCGACGTGGTCCTTGCCGGCCTGGGAGTCGTCCTCGACGATGAAGATCGCCGAGTCCTTCCAGTACTTGCTGTGCGTGATCGTGTCGACCATGCGGCCGACCGCGAGGTCGTTGTCCGCGACCTGGGCGGCGGAGTTCGCCGGGCCACCGGTGTGGTCGTTGGAGTACCAGAACATGTTCAGGTTCGCGGGACCGTTCTTCTTGAAGTCCTGCTCCCAGACCTGCTCCTTGTAGACGTCCGGCACGCTGGTGTCGAACTTCGGGAAGCCCTGCACCGAGACGTCGTTGAGCGAGGGGATCGCCGAGCCCGTCTTGATGGGGTACTTGGACGGCGAGCCGGTCGCGGCCATGTCCTTGCTGTCGCAGTACAGGTTCTGCCAGCTCGCACCCGACGGCTTCTCCTCCAGCGTCTGGAACTCGCCGAAGTTTTTGACGGACTTTCCGGCCGCCTTGGCACCGGTCCAGATGAAGCCGGACTTCTGGTGGCCGAGGACGTCGTCCTCGGTGTCGTAGGAGCGCGTGTACTCACCGGCGGAGGACTCGGTGTACTCCGGGTTGTCCGCCTGGTTCAGCCAGTTGTGGCCCTCGGCGGAGTTCGTGGCCATGTCGTAGAAGTTGTCGTACAGGCCGAACTGCTTGGCCAGCGCGTGCTGGTTGGGCGTGACGTTCTCGCCGAACGTGGTCAGCGAGGGGTCGCCGTTGCCCTGCGGGATGTCGCCGTAGAGCTGGTCGTAGGTGCGGTTCTCCTTGACGAGGTAGAAGACGTGCTTGATCGTCGAGGGGTCGCCGAGACGCGCCGGGACCGGCACCGCGGGCACCTTGCCGTTGTTCTCGGACAGCTTGAGCGAGTCGCCGCTCCAGCCGTTCATCTGGAACACCTTGGGCGTGTACGACTTGATCTCGTCGTCGCTCGGCAGGGTGAACGTGGTCAGGCTGGAGGTGGTGTCGTGGGTGCCGTGGTTGGAGGGGTTACGGCGGGCGTCTATACCACGGGTGTTGGAGACGACGATCTTCCCATCGACCTGGGCGATCTCCGAGGGGAAGTAGTCCGTCGGGAGCAGGCCGACATAGCGGGCGGGCGTCGCCGCACCCGAGTAGCGGTAGACCGCGACGGCGTTGGCGCGGCCCAGGGTCACCAGCAGACGGCCGTCGTCGGTGAGGGTGACGGCGTTGGGCTGGTAGCCGTCCGAGGACTCGGCCCACGGCTGGGTGGAGATGGTCTGGACGACCTTGTCCGTCTTGCTGTCGATGACGGAGACGCTGTTGTCGAAGGTGTTGGTGACGAACAGCACGCCGTTCTTCGCGTACACGGCGGTCGGGTGCAGACCGACGTCGATGGTGCCCACGGCGGCGGACGCGTCGGCGGTGTCGATGACGCTGACGGTGCCGGTGGTGGAGGCGCCGGTGTCACCGTTGGCCGGGACCTGGGTGCCGTAGGAGTTGATGGTGGTCTCGCCGGCCCTGGCCGGGCGACCGCCCTCGTTGGAGACGTACAGCTTGCCGCCGACCAGGGCCAGGCCACGCGGGGCGGTGCCGGTGGTCCAGGTCGTCTTGATGGTGCCGGTGGCGGCGTCGATGGCGACGACCTTGTTCTGGCCGTTGACCGCGCCGTACACGGTGGAGCCGTCGGCGGAGAACACCGCGGCGCCCACGAGGGCCTGGTGGCCGCTCACCGTCGGGATGTTCACGGCGACCGGGTTGGCCAGGGTGCCGTCGGCGTTGACGGTGAACTTGGTGTAGCCGGTCGCCTGCCCCAGCCACAGCGACGTGCCGTCGGGCGAGTAGGTCGGGCCTTCCTGGCCCACGGTGCTGCTGCTGATGCGCAGGTTGTCGGCGGCGTTGGTGCCGATCTTCTGCGCGATCTTGCCGGTGGACAGGTCCATGATCACCAGGGCGGCGTCGCCGTCGGTGACCGAGGCGGCCAGGTGCTTGCCGTCAGGGCTGACGACCGACGACATGATCTTGCCGCTGTTGATGACGGTGCGGTCACCATAGGGGTTGATGTACTGGCCGTCGGAGAGGACCGTGCCGTGGTCGGTGACCTGGCCGACCTGCTCAGTGCCGAACTTGGCCGTGGAGGCTACGGCCGTGCCCGTGACGCCGAGGGCGACCGCGATGCCCGCCGTCACCATGAGCGACCGGCGCCCGACTCGTCTGCCGAGGACGTGGAACTGACCCTTCTGGCTGACCTGGCGCTGCCGAATTACCTGCATGGAGACTTATCCCTTCGAGGTGGTACCGAGCAGGTCGACGTTCCCGTCGAACTGCCACATGGGGTTCGGTGCGTCCCCATCGGGGGTCCGCAACAGGAAGTAGCCGTTCACTTCCTTCGGTCCGTCGCCATCGGCGACGAACCGCCCGTCTGAGGTGACGTCCAGTTGGTAGATGGCCTGACCAGTGGTCTGGACGCCGGGGAGATGCCACGAGACGACGCAGCGCCAGTCGTTGCCCGGCCCTTCTGCGCTGTCCTGGACGTGGCCCTTGCTGCACGCCGCCGTGGCCTTCAACTGGGCCTCGGTGACGGCGGGTCGGTGGAGTTCGTCGGTCTGCATGCGGTACAGGTGCGCGAACGCCGTGGCGACCGAACGCTGCACCTTGTCCTGCTGGATCCCGGAGCTTGTTGCCGAGGTCGTCGCGGCGACGACAGCGAACGACACGGCGGCGACCCCGACGAGCGGCAGGACTCCGACGGTGATGGCGCGGCGGCCCGAACCGTCGTGGCTCAGGTTGGTGAATTCGCGCCGTACGAAGAGGACATAGGCCAGCGCCGTGGCGGCCGCGGCCCACACGAGGCTGACGGCGATGCCGATCAGCAGCGGGGCGAGTTGCTGCGGGCTGGTGAACAGACCGTTCCAGGAGATGAAGGCGTAGCTGGGCAGGGCGACACGGACGGCCACGGGCAGCGGCAGCATCTGGGCGACGGCCATCGCGAGTGACACGAGTACGGGCACCAGCAGCCCCATGGGGGAGCGGCCCAGGGTGACCGAGCCGAGGAAGCCGAGTGCGGCGAGTGCCAGGGTCGGGGCGAGGACGCAGATCCAGGAGAACAGGACCTGGACGGCGGCGTCGGACGGTGCCAGGAGATGGCCGTCGAGGCCGACCAGCGGCTGGTTGCCGACCGCCAGGAGGCCGCCGGCCGTGCTGGAGACGGCGAGGCCGGCCACGAGCAGCAGCAGGACGGTGAGGCTGGCGGCCACCTTCGCCACGAAGATCCGCCGAGGTGAGCGGACCGCCACGAGCAGTTGGCGCCAGGTGCCGAGCCGGTCCTCGGAGGCGAACACGTCACCGGCCACGACCGAGGTCAGCAGCGGGAGCGCCCAGGTGCCCGCGAAACCGAGCATGACCAGCGGGCCGGCCCAGCCGGAGGCGTGCATCCAGCGCCCGAAGAGGGTGTCCACGGGAAGCGTGCTCTGCCGGCTCACGCCGGCGACGAAGAGAGCAGGAACGATCCAGCAGGCGAGGACCAGCAGGCGGATCCGCCACTGGGAGACGAGCTTGACGAGCTCGAAACGACAGGCGCGGGTGACGGGGATACGACGGCCCCGGGTCACCGGCTCGTGTTCCTGTTCCGGGCTCGGGGTGAGGGTCGCGGTCATCGGCCGGCCTCCTGCTGCTCGGTGAGGGCGAGGAACGCGGCTTCGAGCGGCGACACCACGGGAGTGAGTCCGCGCAGCGCGACGCCCTCCTCCACGAGCCGCACCACGAGGTCGTCCAGAGCGGGCACCAGGGCGCGTACGACGAGCAGTTCGGCGTCCTGGCGTACCCCGGCGTCGTCGACGACCCGGACCCCGGGGACCTCGTCGGCCACCCGGTGGGCGGCCCGCGGGTCGGAGGTGAGCAGCCGGTAGTCGAGTTCACGATTGTCGGTGGCCAGCTTGTTCAGCGGGCCGGAGAAGACAACGCGTCCGGTGGCGACGATGGTCACCTCGGAGCACAGCGCCTCGAGGTCGTCCATGTTGTGGCTCGACAGGAGGACGGCGGTTCCGTCGGCTGCGAGCCGGGTGAGGACACCGTGCACGTGCTTCTTGCCCGCCGGATCAAGGCCGTTGGAGGGTTCGTCGAGCACGAGCAGCCGGGGCTTGGTCAGCAGGGCTGCGGCGAGTCCGAGCCGCTGGCGCATGCCGAGGGAGAAGCCGCGGGTGCGGTCGTCGGCGACGCCGGTGAGGCCGACCTCGGCGAGTACGTCGTCGATACCCGCCGTGCGCGCGTCGTGGCCGCGGAGGGCGGCCAGCGCGGTGAGGTTCTGTCGCGGGGTCAGCGAGGGGTAGAGAGCGGGACCGTCCACGAAGCCGGCGACACCGTCGGCAGCGTCGAGTGCCCGCCCGACCGGCACCCCCAGGACCTCGAGGCGACCGCTGTCGGCAACCGCGAGCCCCAGCAGAAGACCGAGCAAGGTCGTCTTCCCGGCGCCGTTCGGTCCGACCAGGCCGTGGATGTGCCCTTGCGTCACATCGAGGTCGATGCCGTCGAGGGCGACGACGTCACCGAAACTCTTAGTGATGCCGCGAGCCCGGATTGCGTGGATCTGTTCCATGAGTCCCTTCCTTCAAGAGCCTCAAGGACCATAGAGATTGCCCATGTTGCTCACAGGGACCACTAGTTGAATGTTGATCTAACACGAAGCGACTTGGCGTTCGCGACGTTGTCACCGGGCCGGAGTCGCCCACGCTTCAACCAGCGAACTTTGCGATTCCTTGATCAAAGGCGCCGGAGCGAATTCAGGAGTTGCGATCGCGAACGATATTGGCTACTGGAGGGTTGACTGAGAAGTAACCCGTCCGCATGGACGGAGGGGCGCGGCGGGCGGGTTGACGAGAAGTCAGCCACCGGGGCAAGGGTGGTCACCCTGTGTCACCTTTTAGCGAGACCGAACCGCCCACGCGGCCTCGCAGCCGTACGGCAAGAGCAATAACCGCTGCCCGAAATCCAGTTGATTGCCGGGAGTGTTGGCCTGTGTGCCGGTGTCGGAGCAGGGTCGTGCGGCCGCGTCGGAGGGGCCGAGTGCAGGGGCGGTACGGCGGTACGGCGGGCCGTTGGGGCGGGACTCGTGCCACGAACGGCCGTTCGGGTTAGATCTTGATGACGGTGCCACGTCCACCGCACAGTGCGCTGTGCTCCTCCGGGCCCCATGTCAGCACGGTGACGGGGGCGTGGGCGGCCAGGGCGGTGGCGCTGAGCATGGCGTCGACGGCGTGCCTGTGGCCGTGCAGTCCGGCGTCGGCGAGGAGAGCGGCCGCGTGGCGGGTGATGGCCTCGGTAACCGGTTCGACGACAAGTCGGGACAGCGTCCACTCCAGGGCCGGTCGGTTGATCCGAAGATCGACGACTTCGACAAGAGCTGCCGCAGAGGTCACTACGCGCAGGCCGTCGACGCGGACACGGACACGGGCGCGGGCGTGGGCGAGGGCGAGCCAGCCGGTGACGGTGCGGTCGCGCAGGATGGCCGGCCTTGGCCGCCCCTTCACCATCGAGGACCAGGGTGCCGCCGGGGACGGCGGGCTGGTGGCCGGTGGTGGGTGGCTCGGCGAGGATATTCACCGTTTGGCTCGGGTTCTTTCGACGGGACAGGACAAGAGTGCCGAGAGTCAGCCGCTGACCTGCCGTGTCCGCCGTCATCAAATGGAGGCGTTTGACAGCGAACCCAGTCGTTCCGTTTTCGTTGCCAGTGGACCTGGTCGTACGGGGCGAAGGACTGGGGATGCCGAGTGCCCTCACCGACGGGGCTGCCGGCCGGTGGCAGTGACCCGGGTACGGTCGGCGACCCGCCGGTTGCGCCCGTATCCCGGCCGCGGTGTCAGTGGGTGGGAGCGTGGTGGTGCGGAGTCGGCTTACGGGCCAGGATCTGAATCCCTGCTGACTCATGGCCGTTCATGGTGGAAACGGTGATGTGTCGGGTGTTGAGGGAATCGAATCCGGCGAGCAAAGAGCTGAACCAGTCGTGCGCGTGGTGGCGGCAGACTGCGCCGTCATCGGTCCTGAACACTCCGTAGGTTCCGTATTGTTCGGCGAAACTGGCATAGCGGTCGCGATTGCGCTGGTCGTCCTGCAGAAGAAGGTCGCTGAGGTACAGCAGTCCGCCTGGCTTGAGGACACGGCTCAGCTCACCGATCAGCCGTCGTTGCGCGTCGTCTCCGGGAATGCAGGTCAGCACCGCGAAGAGCAGGACCGCATCGACGCTCTCGTCAGGCAAGGCCAGTGTTGGCGGCGTGTCCAGCACCGCGAAGCGCATGCCGGGGTGCACACGGCGGGCCTCGGCGATCATCCCTGGCGAAGCGTCGACGCCGCACAGGTTGCCGAAGCCCTGCTGTTCGAGGACGTTCATGGTCCGGCCGTATCCGCAGCCGTAGTCGAGAATTTCGGCACTCCGGCTGACGTCGTCCAGCCACGGCATGTGCAGCGGGTGCGTGAACCGCTTCGTGCCCGCGGCCGCGTCCCAGTAGTCGGTCTGACTGTCGAGGTCGGACACGGCAGGTACCTCCATCGGCGTCTTCGGAAGACTGATCACGCTGCCACGGTCTTGGGGCGTTCGACGAGGTGCCCAGGTTCGAAGCGGACTCCGGCGCGGACGAGCAGAGGCAACAGACGGGACTGATCATTCGACATCCAACCTAGCCGCCCCGGGCCAGAACACCGCACCGGCCCAACTCGGCTGCCAAAGGACATGCCGGAAGGCCCCTCAAGACCATTACGTCACCCCTACGCGATCGATCTACGCGAGCACTGACCGCTGCCTCGGCTGCACACGGCTTGTAGATACGCCAAGACCCCGTCCTCAGCTACAGCGCTGACGGCGGGGTCTTCGGGCACCTCATACAGGGTGCCCCCGGCAGGATTCGAACCTGCGCACACGGCTCCGGAGGGCACGCCGTACCTGTCCCGGTGCGGCCCCCTGAACTGCAAGAACGCGACCGGCCGAGCCTGGATCAGGAGCGTTCACTCGCCACTCACTCGGGGAGGCTCCGCGGAGCCCTCCCGGCACGGTACGTGGCTCGCGTGACTTCCTTCGGCCCTCAACTTTGAGCCTCGTGGCGAGAACAGCGCTCTACCTGCCATTGATTTGCCCGGTCACCCTGTCAAGAGCGGTGGGCACGACAACTGGCTGAGTGTGGGGAGCGCTTGGGGGGGGCTGGTGGCCTACGTTCCGATTTTGAAGGGCAAGGCGGGGGAGTTTCTGGCGCTTGGACACGTCACAGCGGAGGTGCAGGCTCAGCTCCGCCCAGTGATGGAGATCGTGCCGGACTTTGAGCTCCGGGACTTGCTGGAGACCTTCTGCGATCACGCGATGGAGAACGTGCCAGACAGCATGGTCCTCACGGTTGACTGTGGTGCGTTGCCCCCAGTTCGCGTGCTCAGAGGGGACGCGGGTGGGCCCATGGCGCGGGTTGGGGAGTCTCTGGGGCTCCGCGGTGTTGCCATGTGTCCGGTCTTCAGGTGTTCCGATACTGACGAAGTGTTGGCTGAAGTAGCAGCAGTGTCCGCCGGCCACCGACAGGGAGCATGCCTGCGGGTATCTACGACGAAGAGCCTGAACGATCCGCTCCCCTGTGCAGACGAGATACAGGACGTGCTCCGAGCGGTACAGCTGGCTCCAGAGGAAGTCGACTTGCTGCTTGATGCCGGTCCAGTGCACTCGGATCGGGCCCGGGAAGCCCTGGCCGAAGCGACCACTGAAGCCCTGAGGCGTCTCTCATGCTGGCCATGGAGGCGTCTCTGCGTGGCGGCTGGCGCCTTCCCGGTCAACCTGAAGGGATTCAAGCGGGGCGGAGCAACTCCTGTCGTCAGGGAGGACGCGCGATTGTGGCAGGCGGTCGCCGAGAAGTGGCCAAGTCAGCAACCTGAATTCGGGGACTTCGGCGTGACGTATCCCCGCATCCTGCCCAAGAGCCGTGGGACCCCAGATCCCAACATGCGATACACCACGGCGGCCGAGTGGCAGGTCTTCGTATATCCGCGCGTCAGGCCGGGCAACGATGACTTCTTCACCCTCAGCCAGGACCTGGTCAACTCGCCCTACTGGCCTGTCACCGGAGCCGCTACGTCGTGGGGGGACGCTCGACTTCAGGAATGCGCTCAACGGAGGCGACTGAAGGCCGGTGGGGGCACCGAGTGGCGCGCCTGGGCAACGTCGCACCATCTAGCCGTCGTAACGTCTCAGCTGGCGACGACTGGGCATCCATAGAGCCGTAGTCGCGGAGTGGTGGCAAGGCCACCATCGAAGCGGTGATTCGTCCCCAAAGGCTCCGGAGAGCATGCTCGGCGAGGGGGGGCATCGCCGCTCTGACCTGCGAGGTAGCTGCCGGACGTCGGCGCAAACCGGCGCTTCACGCACTCCTCTCGCACTGTTCTCGCGGACCAGGCTCTGCGGGCAGGCCGAGTCGGCAGATTTACAGACCGCGCGGCCAGCACAGCCCGACCAGCGCTTGCGCGTGCATGTGGCAACTCCACCCCACATCGGCCCCACTGGCAGCCGTCACCGGACCCGTGCCGGTAGCCGCCCGAAACCAGACGCCCTCTGGAGACCTGCGCCGCTCAATTGCGTCTACCGAGCCCCGCCACCAGGACGTCCTCGCCTTCACCAAGGCCAGGGGCACAGCCGCACGGGCCCACCATCCGCTGGTCCTTCTCAGACGCGGGAATGCGGCGGCGCCTGGCGGCGCCGGGGACCTCAAATCCGAGGACCGCTGGAAAATGCTGGCGCTGGAGCGCGTTTGTGGGGATGTGACGGCCCGTTGAAAAGATCATGAATGGAGCAACTCCCACTTTTTGGTGAGAACTTACGTCGGAGGTCGTCCCTGTGCCATCCTGTCCCAGCCAGATCGCAGACCGTGAGGGTCCGGGACCGGGTGGGGGGCGGGGAGAGTTGTGACAGAAGCAAGACCGATCGACTTACTGGGGCTTTCTCCCGCGGCAGGATGTGGCTGCAAGGTTCCCCTGCAGAGGCTGAGCGGTTTCATGACCGCTGTGGACGAGATGGTCGGGACGCTCAATGCCACGCGTCGTGTGCATACCGACGGCCGGTCCCGGGATGACGCAGCGCTGTACGAAATCGCGCCCGACCGGTTGCTGGCCGTCACCGTGGATTTCGGGACGCCGGTCTCTTCGGATGCTGCTACCTGGGGTCGTGTCGCGGCGCTTAACGCCCTCTCGGACATTTTCGCCATGGGGGCGACCCCACTTCTCGCCCTGAGTGTTCTCGGCTGGCCCGATGGCATCGGCAAAGCGCCCATGCTGGCACTCACCCGGGCTGCAATCGAGGCCCTTTCTCAGGCCTCGGCAGTGCTGCTCGGCGGGCACACGATCATCTCTCCCACGCCGCTGTTCGGGCTCGCCGTCGTCGGGATTGCGAAACCCGGCGATGTGATGCTGATTCGCAACGCCCAACCTGGGCATCTGCTCATTCTCACAAAACCGCTTGGTACCGGAATCGTGCTGGCCGCAGTGAAAGCGGGAGTGGTCGGCCTGGAAGCCGCCTCGGCAGCCGAAGCGGTCATGACGTCGTCGAACCAGATGTCCGCCGAACTGGCCGTATCGGCCGGTGTGCGCGCCGCCACCGATGTCACCGGATACGGCCTCATCGGGCATCTGCACAACATGCTCAGCGCATCGGGGTGCGCGGCTGAGATCGATATGAAGCGTGTCCCAGCGCTGCCCTCGGCTGAACGACTGCTGGAGGAGCACGGTGTCGTACCGAACAGCGCGGAGCGCACCTACTTCGAACTCGAAGAGGAGATCGACTGGGGGCGGACGCCGTTGTCTGTGCGTTTTCTTCTGAGCGACCCGCAGACCTCCGGAGGGCTCCTGCTTGCCGCGGCGCCGGACGTCGCCGAGCGTTTTCTCACCGCCTGCGCGAAGGAGCGGCAGTTCGCAGCGGTCATCGGCTCAGTGACGGCAGGACGGCCCGGAGCCGTCCATGTGAGGGCATAGGCATGACCGATGCAGCAATCGCGGAGGCCGACCTCACATGAACGTAGGGGCTCCTCGCCGGATACTCGTCATTGCCGCCGTGGCGGGTCTGCTCGTGTTCACGACCGGCATCGCCGTTTCGGTTGCCACCAAGGGAATGGTGTGGACCATCGTTTCCGTGACACTCCAATCACTTGGCTCTGCCGTACTTTTTCCCATCCTGGTTTCCTTCGCGTACGACAAGCTGAGGGAGCGGTGGCTCGGGGACGAGGTGTGGCGCCTCTTCAACGAGTTGTCCGACGCTGGCATCACCCGGGTCTACAAGGACCGAGAATTCAATACGAATGCGGACAACGCGCAGACGCGACTCTCCGAGGAGTTCTTATCGCACCAAAGCGGTGAGATATACATTATGGGGCCGACTCTGCGCGTTTTCTTCAACCCGCTGGGTCCATTCTACCGAGACATCGAGCGGATGCTGCGGAACGCGAACGGTGCTGTCCGAATGCAGGCATTGATCGAGCATTCCGACAGCCCGGCAGTGCGAGAGAGGACATCGATCGAAGAGCCCAATCTGGCTCCGGGACAGAAGCCCCAGACCGAGCGGGACGCTGACTCTACGATCGCCACCGTGCTGAATGTCTGCGCCACTACAGGGTCCTACATCACGCTTCGCCGATTCATGCCAGCCCCGTACTGCACCGTCGTAATCTTTCCCAATGTCGCATTCTTCTCGCCCAACATCCTCGCGCCAGAAGCACCGGTGAGACTGCCGATGATTCTTTTTCGTTCGGGCTCCCATGGCTACCGCATGCTGAAGGCCTCATTCAATTACTTGTGGGACCACGCCGAGACCATCCAAGCCGTTCCCTAGGACGTCATGTGGAAGCGATAGGACAGCGGATCACTGGACGTTATGCGTCCCTCGCCGTCAACGGACCACCGGCGGAGGCCGCCAGGGACCTGGTGAACCTGGTCAACGTCCAGGGCGCAGGAGAGATCGCGATCACGCCAGCGTCGAAGCGGAGCCAGGTGAGTGAGGCACTCGAACGGCTTGACCCCACGGGCAGTTGGCGTGCCTGGTGGCACCGGGCGGCGGGTGAACCCGTTGAACTGACCGACGGCGCGCCTTCCCGGCTGCTGCCCACGCCCGTGCACGGCTTCCGTCCGTTCGGAGGAGAAGGGGATGCGGCTCCCCTGCTCGGGATCAACATCGGCGGCCACTATCTCCGGCTGGTCCGCATCCACCGCGGCGAGGTCGTCGACAGCCGGGAGAAGCGACTGGGCTCGGGGCGGCAGTCCTCGCTGTTCGGCATCTCGTTCCGATCGTTCCTTGAGATGCTGACCGGTGACGAACTCACCCACGATATCCGTGGCGTGGGCATCGCCTGGTCGGCGCCCCGCACACGAGTCGGCCTGCGCGCGATGTCGATCGTTACGGAAGGCGGCGGCGAAGTCGTCGGCCTCCTGGACACGGGCGAGCTCGACTCCGTGCTGACCAAGGCACTTGGCTGCCCGGTCCACAGTTGGAACGATGGGGAGGCCGTCGCGGCCGCGGAGGCCCTCGCCCGACCCGGCGGACGGGACCGCCCGCTGCTCGTCCTCAAACTCGGCACGTCGTTCGCCTCTGGGCTAGCCCTGGGGGCGCATGAGGTGTCGGCTCTGCCGATGCAACTGTCGAAGTGCCTGCCCAGGACCGTGCCACCCGAGCGTTTCGCCCATCCCATGGTCGGTCTCCACGGCACGGCACGCGATGCCCTCGGGGCTGGCTGCGTGTCGGAGACCTTCAGACTGCTCACTGACCGGCCGCGGGCTGACTTCGAGGACTACTGCCTGGCGGCCGTGCAGGGTGATCCTGTGGCCACGCGACTGGCACGCTCGGCGGCTCGCACCGTCGCGGAGACAGCGCACTTCGTGAGTTGTCTCTGGTCGCCGGTCGACCTGGTGCTGAGCGGCAGGAATCTCCGACAACTGCCCTACCGTCAGAAGTTCACGGAACTCGTACGGCACGAACTCGCTCTGCTTCCGTCCGGCATCACGCTTCTCGACCCGGCCGGCGACGTCAGCCTGTCGGCTGCACTGGGCGCGGCAGCCCTCTCACGAGCCCACACCTGAGCCCGACTGAAAGAGAGAGACTATGGACAGCCTGCAGGACGCCATCCGGGTGATCGAGCAGGACCAGATGGATCCCGGCGTTCTAGGCAGAGATGTCGTGGCGGCGGCAGTTGACGAGGTCGTCCGGGCAACCGCGGCGGCGTACACGGAGCAGAGCGCGTCCTACGAGCAGGCACGCGAGGCCGCGCCCTGGAAGTGGGACGAGTACCTGACCACGACCCTGCTGGAGCGGGTGCGTTCGAGGATCGCCGACAGCAGCCTGCCAGTGGGCGGCGCCACGCGGTGGCGGATGCTCGACGTGGGTGCAGGCTACGGGAGGGACGTGCTGCGCTTCGCCGAGGAGCCTGACATTGAACCCGTCGCCCTGGAGAACGCCGACGGGTTCGTACGGTATCTGCGTCGTGCCCAGGACGAGGGGCGCATCGGCCCGGACGGGGTGATGGTCACGGACATGCGTGACCTCAGCGCCGTCGAGGACGGCCGCTTTCACTGCATCCGCGTCCACGCCACCCTCCACCATCTACCTCTGGTGTCGCACGATCTGGGAGCGGACGAGGCCGTGGCCGGATTCCGGCGCGTCCTCGCCCCCGGCGGAGTGCTGTATGTGCTCGTCAAGTCCGGCACGGGCGTGAATGTCATCGACACAGGGGAAGGCCTCGGCGGAAGGTTCTTCCAGCTGTTCACGGCGGCTTCCTTGAGGCAGCTCCTGGAACGGCATTCCCTTTCCGTCGTCCAGATGGAGGAGGCCGTCGAACCGCGGTCATCCGGCAATGTGGACTGGCTGTTCGCCCTGGCCGTGGCGGAATAGGAGGCATGGTGCCGGAGGTCGCCGTCATCGGACGCTTCCAGCCCTTTCACTGGGGTCACTTCGAGTACGTGACGGAGGCCGCTCGGCACCACCCCCGGCTCGCCGTGGGCATCACCAACCCATCACCGGAGCGCACCCGGCACACGGGAGTCGACCCGAACCGCTCCACCGGGGAGGCGAATCCATTCACCTTCGAGCAGAGGTCTGCCATGGTTTCGACCAGTCTGGCGCGGCTGACTCCCCATCTGCGTCCGCGTATCGTGCCGTGCGACCTGCGGTCGCCCGCCACACTGCGGTCCTCCCTCGGTGACTGTGACGTCGTAGCGCTCACCGTCTACGACGCCTGGGGGCGTGAGAAGCAGACTCTGGCCGAGGCCGCCGGATACGAGGTCCTGGTGCTCTGGCAGAGAACGGCGAAACTCGTGACCGGGACGGAGGTACGCCGCCGCTGGCGTATGTCCCTCCCTTGGGACCATCTGGTGCCCTCCGGCACCGCGGAGCTGATCTGTTCGCTGAGGAGCTGACCTGCCATGTGCCTCGTATGGAGGCCGCGGGCCGTGCGAGGCCCGAGTCGGTCAGAGACCACAGCCTGGACGCGGGCGCGAGCGTCGAGCTTGGCAAGGAAGTCACTAATGTGGGTCTTCACGTTGAGCGGCTGGTGCCGGACGAGTTGTGGGAGCTGTTCCAGCGAGTTGTGTCGGAGGCGCCGTCGCGGCCCCAGGGTGGTGGTCGGCGTCGGCACGGCGACCGCGAAGTACTGGCCGCAATCGTCTTCGTGGCGACGTCAGGTTGCACGTGGCAGCAGTTGCCGGCCGCGTCGTTCGGGCCGTCCGGCGCGACGGCACACCGACGATTCACCGAGTGGACGAAGGCCCGAGTGTGGGCCAAACTCCACCGCCTGGTCCTCGACGAACTCGGATCCCGCGGGGAGCTGGACTGGTCCCGATGCGCGATCGACTCGGTCAACATGCGGGCCCTGAAAAGGGGGAGCTGACAGGCCCGAATCCTGTAGACCGGGGCAAGTACGGGTCAAAGATCCACTTGATCACGGAGCGGACCGGCCTGCCCCTGTCCATCGGTATCTCGGGCGCCAACACGCACGACAGCCAGGCCCTGATCCCACTGGTGAAGGGCATACCGCCGATCCGCTCCCGCCGGGGACGCCGGCGGCGCAGGCCCCACAAACTCCACGCCGACAAGGGTTACGACTACAACCACCTGCGGCGATGGTTATCCAGCCGTGGTATCCGGCACCGCATCGCCCGCAAGGGCATCGAGACCTCGCAACGACTCGGCCGCCACCGCTGGACCATCGAACGCACCATGGCCTGGCTCGCCGGATGCCGACGCCTGCACCGCCGCTACGAACGGAAAGCCGACCACTTCCTGGCCTTCGCCAGCCTCGCCTGCACCCTGATCTGCTACCGCAGACTCACCAAATGAGATGACCTCTAAGCGACTCTTCGCTGAACCGAATATTATCGATCAGAGTAGAAACTGATATTTCAGGCGCCTGTATTCCCTCGGTGGCTATGCTGAGGAGCGAAGCGATTTCGCTCTCTCCCAAGCGAAAGTGGTAGAGGGCGCTGGAGAGTTCCGTCTGCTGGGTCGAGGGCATGGTGGTCATTATGGTGACGGTGATGTCGGCCAGGCGGAGCTTTCGGGGAGCCGTTGAGAGGATCGACGCTGATAGCGGCCGTGGCGCCTGCGCCGAGCACGAGGGCTAGCTGCCGCTACTTACTCACTCGCTCCTCACTCGGGAACGCTGCGAAACAACGAGAGAGGGCGGGAGTCAGTGAGACTGACTCCCGCCCTCTTCTGTCGGCATCCGCCCAGGTCAGCACGTAGTTTCTGCTGATCTTCGGCGAGTGCCCCCGGCAGGATTCGAACCTGCGCACACGGCTCCGGAGGCCGCGGCAGTCCCAAGCGTTTATGCAGGTCACGCGCATAACTGACAGTTAATCAGCCTCGCGATCCCGCGCATGTCCCGCGAGGATGAAATGCTCTATATGTATCTCAATGTCCCATGGATGTGGCCTTCGGGAAGTGTTGCCGAGCCTTCGTTCCTTGGACGTTCCCCTCGGCGTCCCGTGCGGGAGCGGTGCGGGAGGCTGTCAGCTGTTCGGCGGGTTTTGCTTGTAGGTGCGGTGAAGGTAGGTCCGGCGTTTGGCGCCCCGATCGCGCGTACGTGCCTGGCGGGCGCGCACTGACTCTTCGCTGGATTCCGTAGCCAAGACAACGCTGTGCCCGGCGTTGACACGCTGCTTGACCAAGGCATGCAGCTGTTCCCTGGTGGTTCCGACGGTTCCGGTGAGCCCGTGCTTGACCAAGTCAATGAACTGGGTTCCAGTGAGGTGACGTTCGACCTGGTCGTATCCGAGCATCCGCGCGGTGCTGCCCGCTCGCTTCCCACGCGTGCAGTCGTCATCGAGCAGGAGCCGGATGTACGAGACAGGCAGATACATGCCCGGGGCCAGCCCTTGAGTCGGCCGCCTGTCTGCGCTCTGCGGCCAATAGGCGAGTTTCACAAAGCACGGGTCATTGCCGAGACGCCATTCGCTCGGCTGTGCCGGAGGACTGCTCAGCTTGGCTGTTTCTTCGAGGCGGTCGAGTTGGCTTCTCAGGCGTGCATCCACGTAGATCGAGCGAGTGTCCGGATCGATTCGCTTGTACTGGACGAAAACGAAGCTCTTGGTCGGCTCGTGGTAGTAGAGCATGTCAGTGCCGAGGCGCGACTCCACAGGCGTGGCATTGACGTTGACTACCTCGAGCCGCCGTCCTGATGCGTCTTGGAGTACGTGAATGTCGCAGCGGACCGTGTTTCCCTGCTGCCATTCGCTGAACATCCCGAACGCCTCGCCAGCGACGCGGACGTCGTAGTCGATGAGGCTGTGCTCCACGGGCTGTGGAATCAGCCCGGCCGTGTACGGAGCGTCTCCTGACGGCGGGCGCTGCCAAGCGGCAAGCGCGGAGAGAGGGAAGTCCGCGATGCGCAGCAGGCTGCCTGTCGCGTCGCGCTGCTCTTGCCATGACTGGTCGGCAGGGCTGTTTCCGAAGACAGGCGGGTCGGCTTGGGCTATCAGCCAGTCAAGGAGAGGGCCAAGCCCGGGCCACCTCGCGCGTAGCGCGCTTTCCAACGATTGCCATACGGCGTTGCTGCATGCGCCGACTGTGCCCAGCAGTGAAGCGCGGTCGAACTCTTGTCGCAGGGGCGCTGGTATGCCGTTGAGTATGCCGTCGAGACCGTCGAGCGGAACGGTCTCCAGGCACTCGCGGAGTGGATCGACGGTAATGCTTTTGTCGACGGCTCCCACGGTGCCATGACGAGCCACGATACCTATCCATGCGAGCCAACGTGACCGGTCGCGGCCGGACTGGGCGGGGGCCTCACCGATCAAGAGCACGATGGGCGGTCCGTCGAGAGCTGCGTCGATGTTCAAGCTCTTTGGGCGGGACTTGGTCAGGCGCTGCTCAATTCTGAACTTGCCCTGGTTGGCGTCGAGTTCGTTCGAGCTCAGAGTCACTATAAAGGCCACGCTCGGACCTTATCCCGGTGGCTGCGGCCATGGCCCAGATTGGAATGACTCCGCGGTTGGCGGCCCTGCGGTGGGGAGCGCCGAAGGGGATCGGTACCGCAGGGCCGATGCTAGACCTTGATGACAGTGATGCGAGAACCGCACAGGGCGGTTAGGTCCTCGGGGTCCGAGGTGAGAACCGTCGCCGGACCGGGGGCTGCGAGGGCGGTGGCGCCGAGCATGGCGTCGATGGCGTATTTGTGGCCGTGCAGGCCGGCGTCGGCGAGGAGGACGGCGGCGTGGAGGGCGATGGGTTCGGTGACCGGTTCGATGACGAGGCGGGAGAGGGTCCACTCCAGGGCCGGGCGGTTGATCCGGGGGTGGACCACTTCCACGAGGGTGGCCGCGGAAGTGATCACCCGCAGGTCGTCGGCGCGAGCGAGGGCGAGCCAACCGGTGACGGTGCGGTCGCGAAGGACGGCCTTCGCCAGCCCTTCGCTGTCGAGGACGAGGGTGCCGCCGGGGGTAGCGGGGGAGGGGCGGGTCACGCGGCGTTCGCCCCGCCTTGCGTTTGCTGCTGGCGGGCCTGGTGGAGCTGGTCGCGCAGGGCCTGGATCTCTTCGTCGGTGATGGGCCCGTGCTCGGCCTCGGCGACCTGGATGAGCTCGTTGAGATTGTCCCGCTCGATCTGGCGCGCGACGGCGGCGGCGACGTAGGCAGACAGGCCCGAAGGGCCGCTGCGGGCCCTGGCAGCCTCGGCGATGTCGCGAGGCATGGTGATTGAGTACTTTCTGGTAGGGTCACTCATGCTACTCATCCTACCTCCGATCCTCCCCGAGTGGGGCTGGCACAGCGAAGCCGTTGAGTCGCTCGCTGCGGATGGCTCCAGCCTTGTCTGGGGTGCGCAGAGGGGAGCGCAGCGGCGTCGTTGCTGCCGAGGCTTTATGTGGGCATCCAGGACGTTCACCTGAACAGAAGGGTGGTGGACGTCATGAGGAACTCGAAATCTCAGGCGCGCGGCGTCCCCGGCAAGAGACGTGGAAGCAGGGCCGTGGCCGTTCGCCGCACAGCGGGTGCGACGGATATCAGGGCGCTGGCCGATGACCTCGGCGCGGCGCTCCTCCGTTCCGTTCGGCGAGGCGCTGCGGATGAGTCCCCTGCGGGGATCAGCCGTGGCTCGCCACAGGGTCGCGCGGCTGGGGTCAGCTGGTACGCCTTTGCTCTGGAGTACATGGAGATGAGGTGGCCGCTGATCGCGGCGAAGACCCGGGATGAGACCAACGATGCGCTGTGCGCGATCACCCGGGCGATGCTCCGGGACGTGCGGGGCCGTCCGAGCGATGAACTGCTGCGGCGGGCGATGCGGGGCTGGGCGTTCGTCGTCCCATGCCCGGAGCCGTGCCAGATGCCGGCGGATGTCCGGCTGGCCCTGCGCTGGGTGGCGGGAGCCTCACGTCCGCTGGCCGATCTGATGGATCCGGCCGTGATGCGGTCGGTGTTGACAGCCCTGCGGCTCAAGCAGGATGGCGCGGTGGCGGCGGCCGAGACGCAGCGGCACAAGCACAAGGTCCTGGTCAATGCGGTTCGGTACGCCGTCGAGCAGCGCAAGTTGCCCGCCGACCCACTTGCTCCCATCAAATGGAGCGTGGCTGAGACCGTCCACCAGGTCGACCCACGGGTGGTCGCCAACCCAGGTCAGGCGCGTTCCCTGCTGCGCGCGGTCTCCTACGTCGGCAGTTACCGGCGGGCTCGTGGACGGCGGCTGGTCGGACTGTTCGCCGGGATGTACTACGCCGGGCTGCGCCCCGCCGAAGCGGTCGGGGTGTCTTTGCCCAACTGCGTGCTGCCCGCGGAGGGCTGGGGTCAGGTGACCGTGCGTCGCACACTGCCGCAGGCAGGCAGGCAGGCAGGCGGTGGACCGGCACTGGAAGAGCCCACGACGAGCGCGGTCTCAAGGGCCGTCCGGCTGACGACACCCGGCCCGTACCGATGCCGCCCGAACTGGTGTCGCTCTGGCGGGAGAGCATCGACACATTCGGCACGGCGGACGACGGGCGGCTGTTCTTCAACGAGCGCGGCGGCGTTGTCGGGTCCAGCGCCTACGATCGTGCCTGGCACGAGGCCCGTGAACTTGCTCTTTCGCCCGACCTGGTGCGCTCGCTGCTCGCAGGCCGTCCTTATGACCTGCGGCACTCGGCTCTGTCCACCTGGCTCAACGCCGGCGTCGATCCCACCGAGGTCGCCGAACGCGCAGGCAACAGCGTCGAGGTCCTTATGACCAGCTACGCCAAGTGCCTGTATGGACGCCAGACGATCGCCAACCAGCGCATCGACAGGCTGTTGTGCGAGTACGAATAAGCCTGCAAGCCTGCTTCGGGTGGCATTTCGGATGTCGTCGGCGGTAGCGAATTGCTTATGTGTCTTCGAACCGTGGGGTGCCGACGCATCCGACTCGCCGCAGAATTGGAGCCTGCAGGGCGTTCCATGCCCAGTCAGGAGCCTGACCATCCGTCGCGAATCAGGCCCCTGACCTGCTATTTACCTAGTCGATTTCGGTGAACAGTTCGACCTCGTAGGCCCGTTGAGCTGTCGGACGAACCGGCTTCCAAAGTCGACCGCCCCTTGCAGCCGAGGTCGGCTCGGGAGCGGGCTGTGGCGTCGGGCGGGGCCTCCGACGGCGGCGAGGTGGCACCGTTGCTTTGACCCTTCGCCTTGATGAGGGGCGGCTGGTGCCGCGCTGGACGTGCGGCCGGTGCATGGACTTCATGGCTTTCTCCTTGGGTTCCGTTACCTAATGGGTCGTTTTGCGCCCTTAAGGTGCCTTTGGGATTCGGGCGTCATTGTGCCCTGCTGCACAAACCCCGAAGCATTCCGACGATCCGTCGGAATGGCTGGGGAGGATGATTGCAGCGTGGCAGATCGGCCGAGCAATCGCCAAGCAGTATGCGTTAGCTGAACGTTAATGGGTGTCCGATGCTCCGTGGCATGCTTTCTCGTGTCGGCCGATTTGGCCGATGGTGGCGTGAGTCGTGGGGAAACAAGGGTTGGCGATCATGGAATTTCGAGTACTGGGACCGGTGGTTGCGCTGCGGGCGGGGCTGCCGGTCAGGATGAAGTCGGCGAAGGCTCTCGAACTCCTCGCTGTTCTACTCATGGCGCCCGGTCATCGTGCCTCGCACGTTAGCGTTATGCGCCACCTGTGGCCGGGTGAGGAGGCGAACGCTAATCGAATTCGCCAGTGTTTTCATCAATTGCGGCAATCGTTGCCAGATATCACCCAGCAGAACGAGCGAGGGTACTGCCAGATTCAGGCTGATCCGTTGAGTGTCGACTACGTTCGCTTCCATGAATTCTGCCGCGCTGCAGATACCGCAGGGAGCACGTCTGTGCGTCTCAAGGCGCTCAGATCAGCTCTCGGTGAGTGGCGGGGAACACCCTTGGAAGACATGCCGGAAGAAGGCTTTGGACGAAAACGCGGCGAACTCATCACCGAGCTGAAGGAGGCGATGGTGGCATGTGTCCTCGCCGAATTGGAGTGCGGTCAGGCGCCTGCCGCGCTCGACCGGGCCAGCTCCGCGCTGACCCGCTGGCCGGAGAGCGAGACGCTACTCGAACTCAAGGTGCGTGCCCTGCGCACGCTCGGCAGGCATGACCAGATTGAGCCGCTGCTCGCCCGCTGGGAGCGCCAGTTTGGTCGGTCCACCGTTCACTTGCTGCTCGCTGGCGAGGCAGAAGAAGCAGGGACGGCAGCGGCTGGCAACCCATCGGCGTCGACCCGTGCGAAGCCCCGGCAGCTTCCGTCACAGTCGGTCGAACTGATCGGCCGTCAGCCTCAGATCGGCCGACTAACGGAGACTCTCCTGGGACATACGGCTGGGCGGAGCAAGGTTGTCGTGTTTACCGGCATGCCCGGTGTCGGGAAGACCTTCCTCGCTGTGCGGGCGGCCGCCCGGGTCGAGCAGAGCTTCCCGGACGGGATCCTCTACGTCGACCTCGGTGGATTCTCGCCAAGAGAGCCGGAGCGGCACGGCCCCGTCCTTGCCAGGCTCCTGAACGATCTTGGAGTGCGGCCCTCGACCCCGACGATGGACGGCATGGTCTCCGCTTACAGGACCGCCCTTGCGGACCGCGCAGTCCTGCTCATCCTGGACAACGCGCGTGATGAGGAGCATGTCCGCCTGCTGCTTCCCGGACTCGGGGCGAGCGCGGCGATCGTCACCAGTCGTCGTCACTTACATGGGCTGGCGATCCGGGAGGGAGCGGAACTGGTAGACCTCCCTCCGCTGGATCGGCAGGAAGCGACCGAACTGTTGAGGACACGGCTGGGTGAAGACCGGATGCGCATGGCCATCCCGTTCGTCGACGACCTGGTCGAGCACTGCGGCGGGGTGCCGCTGGCGCTCGGGATCATGGCCGCCCGAATTGCGCAACGCCCACCTGCGGCGCTCGCAGGCGTGGTCCGCGAATTGCGACAGGAGAGCACCAGACTGCGTTCCCTTGACATGGGCTCGGAGAACCTGAGCGTTCGCCTGTCGCTGGAAGCGTCCCACAGGCTGCTGTCGGAGCCGGCGGCCAGGCTCCTTTGGCAGATGGCGGTTCACCCGGGGCCGACGGTCAGTTGGGCGGCGCTGCGGGCGCTCGAATCGGACGACGCCGTCGGCGTCAGTAACGCCATGGATGACCTGATGCGGATGAGCCTTGTGACTGAGCCGACCTTTGAGCGCTACTTTCTGCACGACCTGGTCCGTGTCTATGCCGGCGAACTGGCGGATCGGCAGGACGAAGCCGAGCGAGCCCGGGTGGTGGAGCGAGTGCTGCACTTCCTGCTGCACAACGCCTGGGTTTGTGACCGGAAGCTGGATCCTGGCCGCCGACTGCCGATTGGCGAACCACGGGACGTCGAAGTCGTGGCTCCGACTTGCGCGGCGGATGCGATGTCCTGGTTCGAGAACGAGTACTCGACGCTGACTGCTGCGGTCAGGCTTGCCGAGAATCGTGGACTCGACCGTTACACATGGTTGCTGTCGATGGCCCTGGTGACCTTCCAGTGGCGCTCTGGGCGCAATTTGGATGCGCTCAAGTACCTGACTAGCGCTCTCGAGGCTGCGAGGCGGGAGGCCGGTCCGGCGGATGTGGCTATGGTTCACCGGATGCTTGCCGGTACTTATCGCGGCCTCGGGAATTTGGCCCAGGCGACGCAAGAACTGCGCAGGGCGGTACGGGTGAGCGAGGACGACGGAGACGTTCCGGGTGTTGCCATGGGGCGTTACGTTCTAGGCGTTCTGCTGCGAGAGAACGGCGCACCGAGTGAGGCGCTGGAGCACTTCACGGCTGCCTTGTCTGCCTTCGAACGACTTGGCGATCCCTTGGGTAGCGGAGCCGCCCTTAACGGTATTGGAAGTGCCTGCTACGACTTGGGCCAGTACGACGAGGGCGTGGAGCACTGCCTGCGGTCACTGACCCTGCTGGACACTACGGATGACGTAAATGGTCGGGCACATGTGTTGTTCAGCCTGGGCCGGATCCGGGTGGCACTGGCGGAGTACGAGGCCGCCGTCATGGACTTCGAGCGTGCCCGCGACCTCTACCAGTCGCTGAACTATGGAAGTCGGGAGGCCAGGACGCTGGTCTGGCTCGCGGAAGCGCTCTGTGGTGCCGGTCGGCCTCGGGAGGCTGAGGAGGCGATCGAGCGGGCTCAGGTCCTGCTGGGAGAACTGGGTGAGAGTGACCTCGACACGGCTGTCGAGCAGTTGAGGTGCCTGCCGTGACAGCGAGTCCCCAAGGGAGGATCACGGTCCGGACAAGCCGAGCCGGTATGGGGCCGTTGGGTCGGGTCGCGTGGCCTTCGGGGACGCGAGGGAGCCAGACTTGGGCAGCATTGGCCGTAGATAGCCCAACACCTCGGCCACGCCGCTCGGCCGCTCGTACGGATCGATGGAGACCATGGCGAGCGCGAGACTCCGGAGCCCTTCCGGCATCTCGGCACGGAAGTCGTTTGGGAAGGCTGGGGTCGTGCCGTCGGGCGGACTCTCCCGGCCGCTGTACGGCAACTCTGACACGGTCATCGCGAACAACATGGCGCCGAGGGAGAAGACGTCGGCCTGCGGGGTGAGCACCGAGGTTGGGTCGTACTGCTCCGGGGCGGCGTATCCGGGAGTGCCGCGAGGATCGGCGTTCTCCTCTCCGATCGGGACAGAGATGCCCACATCCAGCAGCCGGACCCGGCCGTCGGGTTGCATCATGACGTTGTTCGGTGTGACGTCCCGATGGACATATCTCTCGGCGTGCACGCCATTCAGAATCTCGCAGAGCTGTGCGACAACCGACATGGCTGCAGCGGCCGGAACGGGATGGTGCTCGTTGATCCACGACGCGACCGTGATGCCCTCGATGAGTTCCATCACGATGTACCGGCGTTCGCTCCACCCATAGCGACCGTCCCCCAACACCTCCGGGATCCCCCGCACGTTCGACATGAATCGAAGTCGTTCGAGCTCCCTTTCTAGATGTTTGCCGAAATAGGAATAGTCGGCTGTCGACTCGAAGGTCCGGTGAAACTGCGATTTGACTGCCACGTCCTTGCGGAGGTGCTCGTCCCGGGCAACGAAGATCTCACCTTCGCCGCCGTGACCGAGCGGTCGCAAAACTCGGTAACGGCCGTCCAGAAGAGTTCCAGGAAGCAAGGCGCACGCTCCGTACCCGAAAGAAAATTCCCGGCCGGCTCGATCGCATGCCCCGGGGTGCAGAGAAGTGAGGACATTATGACAGCGAGTTGGCCACCCGACGGCCTGGTTGGAGATTCCGGCGTCATTGAGGTACGCCTGGGCATGTTCGGTCCAGAGCGGTACCGATGCCCGGCGTCCGATGCGCTGAAGGCTCGCGGACTGCGGCCGCGCGAGCGGGCCGCTTGGAAGCCCGAGGTGCTGAACCCGTTTCCGAACGGCCCCTTCATGGACGAGGCTGACAGGCTGGAATGGCCGGTGGACGAGCCTCCGCCGAGCGCGTCTCGCGGCGTTCGGCGGCGTCCGCTGCACGACGGCGTTCGGCAGTGGACCGAGCATGCGCTCCGGATGTACCAGGAGGCGTTCTCTGCGGATCTGGACCTCCGACTCACCCGTCGGCCTTGGGTATACAGGCACCACCGCCCGAGCAGCGAAGGGCGGGGCACTGTGGAGTACCGGATCACAGCGTGGGGACTGTGCTTCGAGTCCGACGACGGCCGCTTGCGTGAGCTACGCCTACCGGTCAACCGGCTTCGTAAGCGCAGCGCGGCGGAGTGCGCCGTTGCCGCCCTGGTTGTGGCGGAGGGGAATCTCGATCCCCGGCTCGAATGGGTCAGGGTTGTCCAGTTCGCGCTGTCCGACGGTCGAACGGACACGATCTTCGATGGCACTCGGGACGAGGCGTTGGCCTTGTACCGGGCCGACGGGGCGCCCGCTGTCCGCGCACTGCTCGACAGCCAGGAGTACCGGCCCGGTACTGCCTGTACTTCGTGTGCCGTTGCGCCGGTCTGTCCGGCGCTTCCGCGGGCTGAGGGGCTTCTCGGGATAGCCGATCGGAGTCGGCCGCGGCGCAGTTGGTCCTCGACCACCGGCCGGGGGCACCGGAGTTGTCCGGCCCGCGGCTATCTGCGCGGCCTTCGGCTCCCAGCCGATGACACCGTGGAGCGGGGGGCAGCCGTCGAGCGTGGTCGGGCGGTCCACGCGTTCCTCGCCGAGCGGCATGGCCAGTGGTCGGGTACGCCGTGTACCCCCGAGATCCCAGCGAACTGGGTGCCTGAGGGCTACCGGCTACCCGACGAGGAGCGGCAGCTCGGGGCCGAGTTATTGCGTCATCACGCCGAGGTGTGCCCACTCCGTACGGCTGAACCGCGATCGGAGATCCAGACTGAGCCCCGGCTGGTGTTCGACGACACCGCGGCCGACTTGCTGGTCGTGGCAGAGCCCGACCTGCTGTACCGGGAAGCGGGCTCCTGGATCTGGCGGGAGACCAAGACCTCCGCCAGTGACCGCCCGCGCCGCAACATACTGGCCACCTATCCTCAACTGGCCTTGGGCGTCCGTGTCATTGCTGGTGGCGTGCTGCCCAGACCGCAGGCCGGAGGACGGGTCGAACTGGAACTGCTGCACCCCGGAGGCGTCGATCTGCGAATCCTCGACCCGTTTGCTCCGGAGACCCAGGCTGCCGCGGAGGCGGTACTGCGCGAGCAAGTTTCGGGCTGGCACGCGGAGACGCTCTTCGAGGCCGTCCCTGGTGCCGAGTGTGCCACCTGCGAGGTGGCCAGATGGTGCTCTGCCCGGCGGCCGCAGGGGCACGGAACGGGGACAAGCCGGTGAGTGGGGATGAACGAACGGATGTTGACCTCCTCACGGAGGTGGCCCGGGGCGTGATTGAACTGACCTCAGTGGACCGATCGTCGACATTCCGGCTGCCTTATCCGCCGAGCCTCCAGTTGGCGCTAGACCGCGTGGTGCTGTTAGGGCTGATGCATGGTCAACCGGTGCCCGTCGGAGTGCCAGAGCTGCTGCTTTGGTGCAGGGAGCGCGGGCCGTCGGGATGGCCACTGGCGTTGCCAAGCGGTTTCCTGACCGACGATGCCCGCTTGATCGATCCCGCGGCGGGCGAACCGACCCGGACCTGCGCCGAACTGGCCTCCCTTGGCCCGCGTGGCGCGCTGGAGCAGGAAGCCGAGACCCGGCTCGCTGAACTTGCTGACGCCTGCGGCACCGTGGAGCGCTTCGCACTTTGCCGCGACTTCCTCATCCGGCGGCCCATCATCCTCCGGTTCGACCCGATGGAGATGCTCCAGCCGACTGTGGCTCAGACCTGGAAGCTGGTCAAAGACCTCTATGCCCCCGTGCCGGACCGCTTCACTATCGACGGGCTGGTACACCGCTGCAAAAGCTGTCTGCTGCTTGCCAAACCCGTGACGACGGCCGGTCCCTGGTGCGAGGGCGGTTGTACACCGGGGGACCGCGAATTCGAATCGTCGCACCAACTCGGGCACGCCCTGGCTCTGCCGTTCGGGCTCAGGCTCTTCCTGGCGCTCCCAGGCAGCACCGAACATAACGTCCGTTCTCGCCTCACGTCGCAGGCCCAGTTGCTCCCGCTGGGTCTGGGTGTCCACCGCGTCGTCGGCCACGACGGGACACTCCACACCTTTCAGGTCCACAACCGGGGACAGCCTGTTCCAGCCGCCCTGCGAGCAGCGGATGTCGCTGCCCGGCTCGGCGGACCTTTGGACGTCGTAGTCCCGGACGAGCTCGTGGCGTACCCCGGGTACCGGCAGGACTTCGACCGTGCGCTGCCCGTCGGCGCACGGGTGCGTCTGCTGTCCGCGACCGAGTTCACCACACCGGAGCCAACCGTCCGAGCGAGGAGGAATCATGCGTAGCACCGCCCAGTCGCTGGGTGAGGTGGTCAGCTGTCTGTTGAAAGCCGCACCGCAGCTGAAGAGGGCCCGGTTGGTCTCCCTTTGTGAGATCGAGGTTGGTCTCGTCCTTCAGGAGCGATTTGCTGCCGGCGCGCCGGCAGCGGATGCCTGGACGCTTTTCAGTGGGTACCCGTTCGCGTGGGCCTGGGAAGCCGTAGACGCGGCCGGACAACGAACCCTCCGCACGGCCCGGCACACACTATGGATCTGGGGCCGTCGTCTGGCCTGGACCGAGGCGCTTGAGGAGTACCAGCGGCTTGACCGCCAACTCCGTGCCTATGAGGTCGCCGATCCGGGCCTTCCGGCCGTCCGGCGCTCCTCGTTGTCGGTGGCACCGGACCGTTGGGAGACGTACGAGCTGCTGATGCGCGAGGCACCGATGTTCGCCGGACGCCCCTTGACGTTCGCGAAGGCCGGCCGGCATGCCTTCCCGATCGGTCGGCATCTGACCACCGTCCAGCTCCCTGAGCACACCCTGCCGCCACCGGTCGGCCACAACCTTGCGGCACCCCCGGCGAACGGGGGCGAGCCGCTGACCTTCCGATGGGACGACCTGGTGAAGACTGCGGAGTTCATGGACTCGGTCAAATCTGAGAATTGGACCGGACGGCTGGATGCGATCCACCTTTTCACCCGCCAGGCCGGGAAGTTCACATGTGCGGACACCTTCGAGGTAGCTGGGATCCAGCATCTGCTGGGCATCGTCGGCGCCGGCAAGAGCACCCTGCGGGACGTGCTGGCGGTACACCTGGCCAAACGGGGCCTTCGGGCGACCGTTGTGGTTGGGGACGTCGCCGAGCAGCTCAAACTGGTTCAGTTGTACAACACGTACGTCCCCGGTTCGGCCGCCCCGGTGCTCGGCGCGACGGGCCGTCAGCAGCACGCCGAACGGCTGCACCGGCGGCTGGTCGGCCGTGGCGCGCGCAATCTGCTTACCCACGACGATGCTGGGTTCGCTTACCTGAGCACTTCCTGTGCCCTGAACGCGCTGCGGCACGCGGATGGTCAACTCGCCGACGACCTGCTCGGTTTCGGCGAGGCACCGTGCACCAGGCTGCAACCGCCCGGCAATCGCGGCGACTACGCGGACGACCTGTGGATACGGCGCCGGGTGGCCTGCCCGTTCTGGTCGGGCTGCCCCCGCCATCACGGTGCCCGCGAACTGGTCGATGCGGCTGTCTGGGTCGCCACACCGCCCAGCCTGATCGACTCGGCGGTGCCGCACCCGCAGAATCATGAGCGCATCCGCTACCTCGAACTCGCCTGTCGGCGCAGCGACCTGGTGATCGTCGACGAAGCAGACCGGGTCCAGATGCAACTCGACCGGATGTTCGCGCCCGGCATCCCGCTGATCGGCGGCGGTCCCGACACTCGATCTTTTCTTGACGATGTCAACCAGCATCGCATCCGTGAGTTGGCCGGTGCTGGGCGGATCCAGCTGTCGGATCGGGACGTCGAGAACTGGTCGGCTGCTGTCAACACCACGCAGACCGCAGCGGACCGTCTGGTCGCCATGTTGGTGAGTGATGTCGGCCTGCGCGATTGGGTCAGGACCGGTTATTTCAGCGCCTGGACGCTCCAGCTCCGCCTGTTGGAGGAGCGGTACCCGCTGCCGGAAGATCACGACGGCGCTCAGGCTGAGGCGGCGGAGCCCGACGCCGAGCGTTCTCTTCGGGCGCCGCGGCGCCGACTGACCGAAATCCTTGACGGCTTCCGAGAGAATCCGTTCGGCGACCGGCGCCCGATCCCCGAGGACGGCGTTGCACTCACCGGCCTGCTGAGCGAACTACTACACACCAACTACCGCGAGAACACCCGCAGTCGGCTGGAGAAGGTGCTCCGCGACCTCTTCGACCTCGATCCCCTCCTGGAGCCGAATAACGAGGGCCGGGAGCGTTACCAGGAGCTGCGTGCCCGCGCCAATGGTGAGTGGGGGCGGAAACCTGCGCAGCGTGCGGCGAGCCGCAGGAGGGCCAAGCGCCGGAGGAAGGACTGTCTGCTGGAGAATCCGGAACAGTGGCTGAGCCTACTGATGACCCGCTTTGAGTTCACCTTGCTGCTCAGCGCGCTGGAGCCCAAACTCGCCCTGATCAACGCCATGTGGCCGCGCGTCGCGGCGGCACTCAACCTGGGCTTCAACGAGATGTACCGCAGGCCGCTCGACTACGGCCCGATGGTGCCCGAGGCGCCAATGGGCAATGTGATCGGCTTTCAGTTCCTGATGGAAGGCCCGGACCTCGGCGGAGCGCGTACCGGAGAGTTGCGCTTCTTCCGCTGTAGCGGGCTCGGCCGGGAACTGCTCCGTGCGATGCCTGACCTGCCGACGGTGGACGGTCGACCCGGCACCAATGTCCTGCTGATGTCGGGCAGCAGCTGGGCCGGGAGCTCTAGCCGCTACCACATCCCGGTGCCTATCGGCGTGATCATTGAGCCGGATCCGAAGGAACTGAAACGGATCGTTGAACAGAGCGAGTTCCGCTTCGAGTTCGTCCGCGACGACTGTCTGTGCCGTGTGGCTTGCGAGTGCCAGGTGCCTAATGAGGCAGAGCGGCTCTCGGGTGAGCCACTCGACCAGCGAGCCGCCATCCTGCGCCGAATGGCCATCGCCCTTGGTAAGGACGACACCGGAATCAGCCGTCTCCAGGAGGAGTTGAGGCTCCTCCCGGAGAGCCGCCGCCACATCCTCCTGCTTGTCGGCAGTTATGAGGAAGCCAAGCTTGTGGCGGACACCTTGCACATCCTTAGCAAGCGCTGGAGGGGCAGAGTCCATCGGCTGGTGTCCGACGACGACCCCAACGCTGGCACATGGTCGGATGACGACGAACACCACGCCCCCGTTCTGCGCCGCGGCGACGTGGAGACGCTAGCCAACACCAATGCCGACATCTTGGTGGCGCCTCTGCTAGCAGTGGAACGCGGACACAATATCCTCGACCTCGACCGCCGGCACGCCGCAATCGGGTCGATCTACTTCCTCGCTCGGCCCAACCCGCGTCCCGACGACCTCGGGCTCGCGGTGCACGCGATCAACGACTGGATCGTGCGGGCCATCGACGGTGGGGAGTTCACCGACTGGGTCAGGGGCGAGCTCACCTTGGGCCTGGGCGCCCGCAAGGTCAGGGACCTGGCCCGTTCTGAGTGGTACCGGGTATTGGCCAGGAGCATGGCCTGGAGCCGTCTGAGCGATGACGACCGGAAGCAGGTCACCTGGGATCTACTCGTGCTGATCTGGCAGGTGATCGGCCGCTCCGTGCGCGGCGCGGTACCCACCCGGGTCGCCTTCGTTGACGCCGCGTTCGCGCCCAACCTGGCCACCGGCCAGTCGCCAGGTCAGCCGGACACCCCGAAGACCAGTCTCCTGCACAGCATCCATGCCGTGCTCAGGCCCTACTTCACCCCGGACACTCCTGTGCCCGCGGCCGACCGGCACATCGTCCAGGCGCTCTACCGGCCGATGTGGACTGCCCTCGACCGCTGCCTCATCCAGTTCACCGACGAAGGGAACACCGCATGCACCGCCTGATCAGCACCACCGCCTATGAACCGGACCCGCAGGCCGGAGCCTGGACCGAGCAATATCGCGTGATCAGTTTTCCAGAGGAATGGCGGACCGAGTTCATGGACCTCTACCGGCGACGGTGGCGTCGCCGGGAACAACCGGTGGGCCTGCCGATCAGCAAGCTCAACGACCTACTTCGGGCCATAGCCCCGGGCCTGGTGGCCACCGGGCGGGGAGCCGGAAACAGCGCCGAGTCACCCTGGTTCTACGCGTCCGAGGAGATGCCGGCCGAACTGGTCGCCCCGTTGTTGGTCTCGTGGGTGATGACCCTGCCGCCCAGCACCGATTCCGATGCCGAGCGTGCGGCCGACCACCAAGCGGCCCTGGATCGGGCACTGGCTTTGATCGACCGGCACACCCCACAGTGGCGGCACGAGTCCTTGGACCTCACTGCAGCGGAGCCCTCCCCGGGAGGCACGGCCCAACCCGACCGGAGGCTCTACCACCTGCTGCCCGAGTGGATCGGCGCCAGGCTCGCTGCTCGCCCTCTCCACCTCAACGGCGTCGACCTCTCCTTCCGGCTGGTCACCCGCGACCAGGGCGTCGAGCTGGTCAGCTGGCCGCCACGGACATACACCCGAGGGAAAAGCACCTGGTACTACTCGGGTCTGGTGACCATCACCGTCCAGACAGTGCCGTTCGCCGCGAGATTCAGGGTGCACGTCTCCTACGGGATCCGCCGCTGGGCCACCGGATCGCCCGTCCGGCTGCCGGAGGGCCGAGGTGCGACTGCCCTGCTCGACGCACCTCTGCCCTGGTCTGGGGCCGACGGTTCGCGCCGACGGCTGACTGCCAACTCCCTGGCCTTCGACCGTGGCCTGGGCATGCTGTCCTGGAGCCGGCATAGCCTGGTCGACCTGCTGCCCGAACTCGACGTGCTTCGGGCCTACCCCAAGCCGACCGAGTTGATCACCGAACCGGTGGACTGGATCGAGGGCCGCGACGGAGTTGCCGCAGGCATCCTGCACAGCACGGCGATGGGCCGGCACGGCGTCGGCACCGGACTTATGCCACTCGAGCGTTCGCTCCTCGATCAGTGGTTTGAGGAGAGTCTCCACCCAGTCCTGCGTCGAGTGCCCGACCTGGAACGCGCGCATCGGAAGGCCAAGCCCGCCCTGCTGCCCACCTCTGCGACGAAGGATCTGGAGAAGCAGGAGGTGCGCTCCCGACGGCGAGTGCAAGCCCGGCGCGACGCGGTGCGCGCGGCACTCGGCGGGCAGCCGCTGCTGATAGACGTGCTCTGGCAGACCGAGGAAACCCGCGACGAGTTGATCGCGATGCTTCGCGAGTGGTTGGGACTTCCGACCGGCTCCGGCGGAGTGGAAGGCGACTATGAGTGGCAGGACGGAGACCTGCACGTTGTGCTCCGTGCCCGGCCACTTGGTGCCCTGGGCGCCCCGTTGTTGGTCGTCCGGAAATCCGGCCGGTCGCGAGCCCAGGCACTGGCCGAGGCCGTGCGGGAGCGGGCCGCGCTGACAGCTGCCCAGCTTGGCCCTCGAACCAGTCCGGTGGGGCTGGCGATCGTAGAGACGCTGGGCCCCGATCGGTTCTCAGTACAGGACTCCGACCCCAAGTCGGCACTGCGGCACGGCTGCGCCGCAGCCCGGCGGGTCAGCCAGTTCATCGTCGTACCGGAGGACTCCGACGGGGCTGTGGCTCTGCGCGCCCGGTCCGCCCTGGCTGACGGGATGCGCCAGCTCGGGGCCGTGGTCCCGCCGGATCAGCGGCTGGACGAGGCACTGGCAGACGACCTCCAATACCTTGCGCTCTGGCAGGTCCGGCGAAAGGCCAACGGACCGACGCGGCAGGCCGGACAGCGCCTGGTCGCTCTCCGGATCCGCCCACACGATCCGGTGCACCCCGTACGAGGGTGGGACGACGCCCGCAAGAAATGGGTACCTTACGCCCAACTGCTGCTCACACTTGCCACCGATGGCGCCGTGGCGGATGCCACCGCAACGCGCACCCGATCAGGCCGATTCGCCTCGACTACCGAGGAGCGGCGCGACGAGGTCGAGCGCCAGATCAGGTCGCTGCTCTACCAGGTGCGCGACCGGCCGACCCTACTGCTGGCGAACAGCGGCAACCTGCGTGAGGCTTGGCCCGGCCTCAACAACGGGCAGTTGCGCAGAGACATGGTCACGTTCCATTGCGAGCCGCCCGCCCGGCTCGCGCTCTTCGGGAGGGACCTGCGGATGGTGCTGCTTCGGGACGCAAACAGCCGTGGCGAGACACCCCAGTGGTACGCACCTGCCGAGACCGATGAGGAGACGCCAGGGTTCTCCGCTGGTCTGTGGGCGGCACAGGGCGCGGGCCCGGACGATCGGGTGTTCATCAGTACCGTCGGCAAGCCGCCCGCTGCGGGCACGGTGCGGAATGACCTGCGCAAGCTGGTGCCCCACAAGGATTGGCCACACGGCCCCGCAGCCACCGCCTGGAACCCGCAGGCTCTGGAACTCACCGTGCTCGGCTGCCTGTCCGAGTCGGCTCTGGCAGCCGCAGGGCGCGCCGGTATAGCCCCGGACCGGCCCGCCGTAGTTACAGCGGCCGCCCATCAGCTGCGCTTCCACGATGAGTACCACCCGCTCTCCCGGCCCCTCCCACTACACCTCGCGAAGCTGGCCGAAGAGTACTTCCTGCCTCTTGCCGTGGCCCCGGCTCCGGTAGCCGAGCAGGACTCTCAATAGTCGTCTGCGACGCGATATAGGCAGTTCCGCAGTTTGCTCGAGCTGTGGAGCGTGCCGCGGTTGTCTCCAGCATGAGGCGGGAAAGCCCCTGGCCAGCAGGAGCTTTCCGCTGGTGCCGAGGAGCGCGGTGCTCCATTAGATCTGAAGCCCGTGAGGTACCCGGTTCCAGGCTCTGACCCCTCGGCTCAGGAAAGTGGAACGGCCTGCTCAGACGTCTGCCTTGTTCGCTTCCCTGGCCGCAAACATGCAGCTCACAAGCGGGTCGTGGCTCCCGGAACCCCGAATTAGACGCCTCGTTCCCGCGCATATCCCGCAGGGAGCGATGTCACGGGATCGGACAATTGGGATTTCGGTCGACCGGTGCGCCGAAATCCCAGGTCGGAATACGTGGGCTGGCGAGTGCACATGGCTTACTTGGCCGTTGCTGTTTTGGCATGCACAAAAAAGGCCCTGACCGGCGTTTCCGCTGGTCAGGGCCTAAATTTCCGGTGCCCCCGGCAGGATTCGAACCTGCGCACACGGCTCCGGAGGCCGTTGCTCTATCCCCTGAGCTACGGGGGCGTGTCGGGCGCTTGGTTTGCGGCGACGGGTAGAACCCTACCAGCTCTTATGGGGGTGACTGGCATGGGTTTCGGTGGGGGACGGGTGGGGTGTTGTCGGGGGAGTGGTGGGTTCCGGGAAGGGTGTAGGTGGGTCGTCCGCACGGGGTGGAAGTGGGGAAAACCCGGACGCGGCGGTGGGTGCGGACCTACCCTCAAGTTGTGCCAGGCGCGTCGGGCCGGGTGCTTGTTGTGGACGACAACAAGGTCATCCGGCAGCTGATCAGGGTCAACCTCGAGCTGGAGGGTCTCGAGGTCGTGACCGCGGCCGATGGTGCCGAATGCCTGGACGTCGTGCATCAGGTGCGGCCCGATGTGGTGACGCTCGATGTGGTCATGCCTCGGCTGGACGGGCTGCGCACCGCCGCTCGCCTTCGGGCCGACCCGCGGACCCGGAACCTTCCCCTCGCCATCGTCAGCGCCTGCACTCAGTACGAGGTCGAGAGCGGACTTGATGTCGGGGTCGACGCGTTTCTTGCCAAGCCCTTCGAGCCAGCCGAACTCGTAAAGCTGGTACGGCAATTGATGGGGCGTCGGGGGAATGGCGGTGGCGATGGCAGCGGCACCGGAGCCCCCTTCCCTGGTGTCTTCGGCGCCGAAGAGGCCGAGCGCGCTGGACGTGCCGGTCACTGACCCAGCACTCCCCGACCCAGCATGCCCGACCCAGCAGTCACTGACCCAGCAGTCCGTGAAGCAGCATTCCCTGCCGACATGTGAGTCGATGACGTATCAGTCACTCACGGGCCGCCCAGCTCGTCCACATTCCGGACCACCCTAAACCGACTCGCCTGCCCACCCCCCTCCTCCCCTACGCTTGTCCCGTGACCCCCGTCGAGCTCTCCCGTACCGTGCTGGGCGCGGTGCGTCGTGCTGTGGACGAGGGGGAGCTGAGCGTGGTGGTGCCGGCACGGGCGGTGGTGACCGTGCCGGGGGCCGGGGGGTGTGGGGACTACGCCACAAACATCGCGCTGCAGCTGGCCCGGCCGGCCGGGCGGGCGCCGCGGCAGGTCGCGGAGATCCTCCGGCCGCATCTCAGCGGCGCGCCCGGTGTCGCGGACGTCGCGATCACCGGACCCGGATTCCTGAACATCAGCCTCGACCTGGCCGACGCCGCCCGCACACTGGTGTCCGAGATCCTCCGACAAGGCAGTCGGTACGGGTACGGCGACGCCCTCGCCGGGCAGGTCATCGAGCTGAGCGTGCCGTACGACATCCGTGCCGAGGTCGTTGCCGACACGCTCGTACAGATCATCGCCACCCAGGGCGGCCGCGCCATTGCCACCCAGGGCGGTCGCGCCATCGCCACGCAGGGCGGTCGCGTCATCTCCACCCAATGCGGGCGCGCCGAGGTGCGGAACTCCGAGCCGGTCAGTCTCCGGCCCGTCCCCGCCCCCGAGGACCCCGTCGCCCTCGGCCCCGACGCCGCCCGCTGGGCCCTGCTCCACCCAGCACCCCATGACCGGCCCCGGATCACCGCGGAGCACCTCGTCCAGCGCGAGATCAACCCCCTCTTCCGCATCCGGTACGCCTACGCCCGCACCCGCGCCCTCGGCCGTAACGCCGCGAGTCTGGGCATCGACAGCGCCGTCGCGGACGTACCCCAGGCGAGCGCCCCCGAAGACGTACGTCGGGCGGCAGAACTTCTCAGGGCCCTCGCCGAGTACCCCCGCACCCTCAGCGCCGCCGCCACCCACCACGCCCCCGACCGGCTCGCCCGGCATCTCGTCACCACCGCCGATGCCGTCCTCGACTTTCAGCACAGCGTGTTGCCGCTCGGTGACGAGAAACCGTCGGACGCCCACCGGGCCCGGCTGGCGCTTGCCGAAGCCGCCGGGACGGTACTGGCCGCTGGCCTGTCCCTGCTCGGCATCAGCGCACCCGAATACCTCTGACCCAGTACCCGAACACCTCTGACCCAATAGATGACCAGTACACGACCCAGTACACGACCCAGTGCACGACCTAGTACGACGCAGTACACGACCCAGTAGACGACCCAGCAGATGACACAGTAGAAAGCCCCACAGACATGAGCCGTTCCGCACATCCCGCCGGGCCCCGTCACGCCGATGTTCTGACTGAGGGGCACTACACCGCTCCGCCCGCGGACCTCAACGCCCTCGACCCGAAGATCTGGGCCCAGACCGTCACCCGCAACGGCGACGGAGTCGTCAGTGTCGGCGGGATCGACGTGGGCACGCTCGCCGAGGAGTTCGGCACCCCCGCCTACTTCATCGACGAGGCCGACTTCCGGGCGCGGGCGCGCGCCTGGCGTACCGCCTTCGGGCATGACGCCGACGTCTTCTACGCCGGAAAGGCGTTCCTGTCCCGGGCCGTCGTGCGCTGGCTGGACGAGGAGGGGCTCAATCTGGACGTGTGCTCCGGTGGTGAGCTCGCCACCGCCCTCTCTGCCGGTATGCCTGCCGACCGCATCGCCATGCACGGCAACAACAAGTCCATCGAGGAGATCACCAGGGCCGTGGAGAGCGGCGTCGGACGTATCGTCCTCGACTCCTTCCAGGAGATCGTCCGCGTCGCCCACATCGCGCAGTCCCTCGGCAAGCGGCAGCGGGTGCAGATCCGGGTGACGGTGGGCGTGGAGGCGCATACCCACGAGTTCATCGCCACGGCGCACGAGGACCAGAAGTTCGGTATCCCGCTGGCCGGCGGTCGGGCCGCGGAGGCCGCGCGCCGTGCCCTCCAGCTCGACGGGCTCGAACTGATCGGCATCCACAGTCACATCGGCTCCCAGATCTTCGACACGTCCGGGTTCGAGGTGGCCGCCCACCGCGTCATCGGACTGCTCAAGCAGATCCGCGACGAGCACGGTGTCGAGCTGCCCGAGATCGACCTCGGCGGCGGCCTCGGAATCGCGTACACCAGCGAGGACGACCCGCGCGAGCCGCACGAGATCGCCAAGGCGCTGACCGAGATCGTCACCCGCGAGTGCGACGCCGCCAAGCTGCGGACGCCGCGGATCTCCGTGGAGCCCGGGCGCGCCATCGTGGGTCCGACCGCCTTCACGCTCTACGAGGTCGGCACCATCAAGCCGCTCGACGGGCTTCGGACGTACGTCTCCGTGGACGGAGGCATGTCCGACAACATCCGGACCGCTCTCTACGACGCCGAGTACAGCGTCGCCCTCGTCTCCCGTACGAGTGACGCCGAGCCCATGCTCGTCCGGGTCGTCGGCAAGCACTGCGAGAGTGGCGACATCGTGGTGCGGGACGCGTTCCTGCCCGCCGACCTGGCGCCCGGTGATCTCATCGCCGTCCCTGCCACCGGCGCCTACTGCCGGTCCATGGCCAGCAACTACAACCACGCACTCCGCCCGCCGGTCGTCGCCGTGCACGACGGCGAGGCCCGGGTGATCGTCCGCCGCGAAACGGAGGAGGACCTGCTCCGCCTCGACGTCGGCTGATCGACGCCGACCAGGAGAGTGGCCGGCAGAGGAAGATCGGCCGAGAGATCTCGGCCGAGAAGTGCCACCAGGGGCGGAAGATCTCCGGTCTTCCGCCATCGTGGTAATGAAATGGACGTCTCACGATCCGGACATGGGATAGAAAGTCCCGTCCGGTGAGTGAGACTGGTCCAACCGTGACGTAACAGGAAACGAGGTCGGATGATGCGTACGCGTCCGCTGAAGGTGGCGCTGCTGGGCTGTGGGGTAGTCGGCTCAGAGGTGGCGCGCATCATGACGACGCACGCCGACGATCTCGCCGCCAGGATCGGGGCCCCGGTGGAACTGGCCGGCGTCGCCGTACGCCGCCCCACCAAGGTCCGTGCGGGCATCGACCCCGCCCTCATCACCACCGACGCGACCGCGCTCGTCAAACGGGGCGACATCGACGTCGTCGTCGAGGTCATCGGCGGTATCGAGCCCGCTCGTACGCTCATCACCACCGCCTTCGAGCACGGCGCCTCCGTCGTCTCCGCGAACAAGGCACTGCTCGCCCAGGACGGTGCCGCGCTGCACGCCGCCGCCGAGGAACAGGGCAAGGACCTCTATTACGAGGCCGCCGTCGCCGGCGCCATCCCGCTCATCCGGCCGCTGCGCGAGTCCCTCGCCGGCGACAAGATCAACCGCGTGATGGGCATCGTCAACGGCACCACCAACTTCATCCTCGACAAGATGGATTCGACGGGCGCCGGGTATCAGGAGGCGCTCGACGAGGCCACCGCGCTGGGATACGCCGAGGCCGACCCCACCGCCGACGTCGAGGGCTTCGACGCCGCCGCCAAGGCCGCGATCCTCGCCGGAATCGCCTTCCACACGCGCGTGCGTCTCGACGACGTGTACCGCGAGGGCATGATCGAGGTCACCGCCTCCGACTTCGCCTCGGCCAAGGCGATGGACTGCACCATCAAACTGCTCGCCATCTGTGAGCGGGCCGCCGACGGCGGGTCCGTCACCGCGCGCGTGCACCCGGCGATGATCCCGCTGAGCCACCCGCTCGCCTCCGTGCGCGGCGCGTACAACGCGGTCTTCGTCGAGTCGGACGCCGCCGGGCAGCTCATGTTCTACGGGCCGGGTGCCGGTGGCGCGCCGACCGCGTCCGCCGTGCTCGGCGATCTCGTGGCCGTCTGTCGCAACAAGCTCAGCGGCTCGACCGGGCCCGGCGACTCCGCGTACGCCCAACTGCCCGTCTCGTCCCTGGACGAGGTCGTGACGCGCTACCACATCAGCCTCGACGTGGCCGACAAACCGGGTGTTCTCGCCCAGGTGGCCACCGTCTTCGCTGAGCACGGGGTGTCCATCGATACCGTGCGCCAGCAGGGAAAGGACGGCGAGGCCTCCCTCGTCGTAGTCACCCATCGCGCGTCCGACGCATCCCTGAACGGGACCGTCGAGGCGCTGCGCAGCCTCGACACCGTGCGGGGTGTCGCCAGCATCATGCGGGTTGAAGGAGAGTAACCAGCAATGACGACCCACCAGTGGCGCGGAATCATCGAGGAGTACCGGGACCGGCTGCCGGTATCCGGCAGCACGCCGGTCGTGACCCTCCGGGAGGGCGGTACGCCGCTCGTGCCCGCGCAGGTGCTCTCGGAGCGCACCGGATGCGAGGTCCACCTGAAGGTGGAGGGCGCCAACCCGACCGGGTCCTTCAAGGACCGCGGTATGACCATGGCCATCTCCAAGGCCAAGGAGGAGGGCGCGAAGGCCGTCATCTGCGCCTCCACCGGCAATACGTCCGCGAGCGCCGCCGCCTATGCCGTACGTGCCGGGATGGTCTGTGCCGTTCTCGTGCCGCAGGGCAAGATCGCGATCGGCAAGATGGGGCAGGCCCTCGTGCACGGCGCGAAGATCCTCCAGGTCGACGGCAACTTCGACGACTGTCTGACGCTGGCGCGTGCGCTGTCCGACAACTACCCGGTGGCGCTGGTCAATTCGGTCAACCCGGTGCGCATCGAGGGCCAGAAGACCGCTGCGTTCGAGATCGTGGACATGCTCGGCGACGCGCCCGACATCCACGTCCTGCCGGTGGGCAACGCGGGCAACATCACCGCGTACTGGAAGGGGTACAAGGAGTACGCCGCCGACGGCATCGCCCAACGGACCCCGCGCATGTGGGGTTTCCAGGCCTCCGGTTCCGCCCCGATCGTGCGCGGCGAGGTCGTCAAGGACCCGTCGACCATCGCCACCGCCATCCGTATCGGCAACCCGGCGTCCTGGCAGTTCGCGCTCGCCGCCCGGGACGAGTCGGGCGGGTTCATCGACGAGGTGACGGACCGTGAGATCCTGCGCGCCTACCGCCTGTTGGCCGCACAGGAAGGTGTCTTCGTCGAGCCCGCGTCGGCCGCGTCCGTCGCCGGTCTGCTGAAGGCCGCCGAGCAGGGCAAGGTCGACCCGGGCCAGAGGATCGTCTGCACGGTCACCGGAAACGGGCTCAAGGATCCGGACTGGGCCGTCGCCGGCGCTCCGCAGCCGGTGACCGTTCCGGTGGACGCGGTCGCGGCAGCCGAGAAGCTCGGTCTCGCGTAGAACGGCGCGCGACATCTCGCGTAGAACGTCGCGCAACACCTCGCGTAAACGGAGAACACCCCGCAGGACACCCGGAGGGGGGTGCACAGGGGGCTTACGACACGCATCGTGCGCCTCCTGTGCGCCCTATGTCGCCACAGAACCTGTCTTCGATAGGCTGTACTGAACCCGCCCGCCGCATATGCCGCGGAGCCGCCCTCGTTGTGGCCTTCGGGTGTTGACGTACGCGTCAGGTTCGCAGCGCAAGCCGTCCCCATCCGTATCGCCGGCCGTTCCACAGCCGTACCGCCAGTCGCACCACAGTCGTATCGCAATACGCCCCACGTTCGTACCGCACGTTTTCGACAATCTCGCACGTCACGCACTTCAAGGTCCCGCACGTCACGCAGTTCAGGGTCCCGCACGTCACGCAGTTCAAGGTCTCGTACATCACGCAGCTCAAGGAGAGTCATCGAGCGATGGCCGGTCCAGCCTTCCGCGCCGCCGCCGTCCGGGTGCGCGTCCCCGCCACCAGCGCCAATCTCGGGCCGGGCTTCGACGCCTTCGGCCTGTCACTGGGGCTGTACGACGACGTGGTCGTCCGGGTGGCGGACGCCGGGCTGCACATCGACATCGCGGGTGAGGGCAGTGAGACGCTGCCGCGCGACGAGGGTCATCTCCTCGTACGTTCCCTGCGCACCGCCTTCGATCTGCTGGGTGGACAGCCGCGCGGCCTTGAGATCGTCTGCGCCAACCGCATCCCGCACGGCCGGGGACTCGGTTCCTCGTCGGCCGCCATCTGCGCCGGCATCGTGGCGGCGCGGGCGGTGACGATAGGCGGAGACGCGAAACTCGACGACTCGGCCCTGCTTGAGCTCGCCACCGAGATCGAGGGGCACCCCGACAACGTCGCGGCCTGTCTGCTCGGCGGATTCACGCTCTCCTGGATGGAGACCGGCGCTGCGCGGGCGATCAGGATGGACCCCGCCGATTCCATCGTTCCGGTGGTTTTCGTACCGGGAAAGCCGGTCCTTACCGAGACCGCGCGCGGTCTGCTTCCGCGTACCGTGCCGCATGTCGACGCAGCGGCCAACGCGGGCCGCGCCGCACTGCTCGTCGAGGCTCTCACCCGGCGTCCCGACCTACTGCTGCCGGCCACCGAGGACCGTTTGCACCAGGAGTACCGCGCCCCGGCCATGCCCGAGAGCATCGCGTTGGTGGAACGGCTGCGAGGCGACGGCATCCCCGCGGTGATCTCCGGCGCGGGCCCCACGGTGCTGGCCCTCGCTGACGGGGCGTCGGCCGATAAAATCGCCGACCTCGCAGGTCAGGGGTGGGCTGCCAACCGTCTGGACCTCGACGCCACGGGAGCGAGCGTGTTGCCGCTCGCACCCTCCGGTGTCAATTAGAAGCGCGCGGTTACCGGATTTCGAGAGGGGGAATGTTTGTTGGATCCGGTAGTGTTAATCTCAAGTCTGCACCCGACCTCACCATGGCGAGGTGCTTCACGTCCCCGTCCGGGACACCCATTCTTCCGGGAGCCTCCCAAACTGCTTTGTGCCATGCATTGGGTGCTATGTGCTGAGCAGTGTTGAGCACGCTCCGGAACCGGCGTGACCGAGCCGATGACACCGCAAATCAGTGCCACGGCTCCGGAACCGTCATCACCAGTCATTTCTTCCGCCGCGTTGGCGGACCACCGCCCCGGCACGGTCCGTACCAAAAGGACCAAATCCGGACAGCAAAACCGGTCGCCGTGCCAGACAGGCCGACGTCCGCTCCAGGGAAGGACCCTTCGTGAGCGACACCACCGATCTGATGGGCGCACGTGTCGAGGAGACCGCTGCCGCGCCCGCCACGGACGCCTCAGCGGCGCCTGCCTCCGGTGCAGGCTCCCGGCGGCGCCGCGGTACCGGCCTTGACGGCATGGTGCTTGCCGAGCTTCAGCAGGTCGCGTCAGGCCTCGGTATCAGGGGCACCGCGCGGATGCGCAAGAGCCAGCTGATCGAGGTAATCAAGGAGGCGCAGGCCGGCGGAGGCGGCGCGTCGGCGAAGGCCGACGCCACTGCCGAGACCAAGCCGAAGCGCCGGGCCACCTCGAAGGCCCGTACGGGCGTTGAGGCCGCCGAGGCCGAGACCAAGGCCGAACAGCCCGCCGCCGAGAAGGCCGTGGCCCCGCAGCAGATCGACATTCCCGGCCAGCCCGCCGGTGGCCCCTCCCGCGCGAGCGAAGCCGAGGAAGCCCCCGCGGGCGAGCGTCGCCGGCGCCGCGCCGTGGCCGAGGCCGGCAGCCCCGAGACGGTCACCGCCGAGGCGAAGAGCGAGTCCAAGACGGAGACCCTGGTCGAGGCCAAGGCCGACGCGGGTGACGGCGACGGCCGGCAGGGCCGCCGTGACCGTCGTGACCGCGACCGCGACCGCGGTGGCCGTGACCGCGACCGCCGGGCCGGCAAGACCGACGAGCAGCAGGGCCAGGGACAGGGCGGTCAGGGACAAGGCGGTCAGGGACAGGGCGGCCAGGGTCAGGGCGGCGGTCAGCAGCGCCAGGACCGGCAGCAGCAGAGCCAGGGCGGCGGCCGTCAGGACCGCCAGGACCGCCAGGACCGGCAGCAGCGCGACAACGGCCCCCAGGACGACGACGAGTTCGGCGATGGCCGTCGCGGCCGTCGCGGCCGTTACCGGGACCGCCGTGGCCGTCGTGGCCGCGAGGACTTCGGCCCGAACGAGCCGCAGGTCGCCGACGACGACGTCCTGATCCCCGTCGCGGGAATCCTCGACATCCTCGACAACTACGCGTTCATCCGTACGTCCGGCTACCTGCCGGGTCCGAACGACGTGTACGTCTCCCTCGCCCAGGTCCGCAAGAACGGTCTGCGCAAGGGCGACCACGTCACGGGCGCGGTCCGCCAGCCCAAGGACGGCGAGCGCCGCGAGAAGTTCAACGCGCTGGTCCGCCTCGACTCCGCGAACGGCATGGCCGCCGAATCCGGCCGTGGCCGCCCGGAGTTCAACAAGCTGACGCCCCTTTACCCGCAGGACCGGCTCCGTCTGGAGACCGACCCGGGTGTGCTGACGACTCGCATCATCGACCTCGTCGCGCCGATCGGTAAGGGCCAGCGTGGTCTGATCGTGGCCCCGCCGAAGACCGGCAAGACCATGATCCTGCAGGCGGTCGCCAACGCGATCACCGTCAACAACCCCGAGTGCCACCTGATGGTCGTCCTGGTCGACGAGCGTCCGGAAGAGGTCACCGACATGCAGCGGTCGGTGAAGGGCGAGGTCATCTCCTCGACCTTCGACCGCCCGGCCGAGGACCACACCACGGTCGCCGAGCTCGCCATCGAGCGGGCCAAGCGTCTGGTGGAGCTGGGTCACGACGTCGTCGTACTGCTCGACTCGATCACGCGTCTGGGCCGTGCGTACAACCTCGCCGCCCCCGCCTCCGGCCGCATCCTGTCCGGTGGTGTCGACTCGACCGCGCTGTACCCGCCGAAGCGCTTCTTCGGTGCCGCGCGCAACATCGAGGACGGCGGCTCGCTGACCATCCTGGCCACCGCGCTCGTCGACACGGGCTCGCGCATGGACGAGGTGATCTTCGAGGAGTTCAAGGGCACCGGCAACATGGAGCTCAAGCTCGACCGGAAGCTCGCCGACAAGCGCATCTTCCCGGCGGTCGACGTCGACCCGTCGGGTACGCGCAAGGAAGAGATCCTCCTCAACGCGGAGGAGCTCGCCATCGTCTGGAAGCTGCGCCGGGTGCTGCACGCCCTCGACTCGCAGCAGGCCATCGAGCTTCTGCTGGACAAGATGAAGCAGACCAAGTCCAACGCCGAGTTCCTGATGCAGATCGCGAAGACGACGCCGGGCAACGGCAACGACTGATCCGAATCCTGCGGAACCCGAGGGCCGCCCCCGTCACATCGGTGACGGGGGCGGCCCTTTGCGTGGCACCGGCAGGCAGGCAGGCAGGCAGGCAGGCAGGGAGCGGAGAGATCTTTGCCACAGGAGCCGTGAGCAGCGCCGATTCCGAGCGGCACGCTCAATTCGGCGGAAATCCCAGGTGAAGGGGGGTTTCCCTGGACTCCCGGTGACTCGCTGTGCCCGTGAACCCACAGCTTGGGCACAGAGCGTCGTGCAACCCTTGCCCGAGTTTCCCCGTCTGACCGTACGGAGTGACCATAGAGCTGTATGTGTCACTTCGACCGGGCCTGAGCCGGAAAGCAGGGGGTAACCGACCCGAACAAGGACTGAGGAGCACATGCCTGCCGAGAGCACGCCGGAACCCGGCATATCCGGGGAACCCGGCACCAGCGCCCCGCGCCACCGCGCGAAGGGCCGCCGCCGCAAGGCCCGCAGCAAGCGCCGCAAGGGCCTGCTGATCACGGCCTGGGTCGCGGCGGGCATCGTCGTGCTGGGCGGCACCGGCGCCGGATACCTGTACTTCAAGCTCAACGGCAACATCAAGAGCGTCGACATCAACCAGGTCCTCGGCACGGACCGGCCGGAGAAGGTCGACAACGGCTCCGAGAACATCCTCGTCCTGGGCTCCGACACCCGCTCCGGCTCCAACGAGAAGCTGGGCGGCGGCACCGACGACGGCAGCGCCCGCTCGGACACCGCGATGGTCGTGCACGTGTACGAGGGCCACAAGTCGGCGAGTGTGGTCTCCATACCCCGCGACACCCTCGTCGAGCGCCCCTCCTGCACCGACGCCAACGGTGTCACGCACGACGCGGCCTCCGACGTCATGTTCAACTCCGCGTACTCCACGGGCGGCGCGGCCTGCGCGGTGAAGACCGTCGAGTCCATGAGCGGCATCCGCATGGACCACTACATCGAGGTCGACTTCAGCGGCTTCCAGAAGCTCATCGACGACCTGGGAGGCGTGAAGATCACCACCACCCAGGACATCAACGACCCCGACAGCCATCTGAACCTGAAGGCCGGCACCCACACCCTCGACGGCGAGCAGGCGCTGGGCCTGGTCCGCACCCGGCACGGCGTCGGCGACGGCTCCGACCTCGGCCGCATCCAGCTCCAGCAGGCGTTCATCAAGGCCCTGATGAACCAGGTCAAGAGCATCGGCCTGCTGACCAGCCCGACCAAGCTGCTCGAACTCGCCGACACCGCCACCAGCGCCATCACCACCGACTCCGACCTGAAGTCCGTCAACGACCTGGTGTCCTTCGCCGGCGGCCTCAAGGGCATCAGCTCCTCGAAGATGACCATGGTGACGATGCCGGTCCAGTACGACAGCGCGAACGCCAACCGCGTGCTCATCGACGAGGCCAAGGACAAGCTGGTCTGGGACGCGCTGAGGAACGACCAGGTGATCCCGAAGTCGGCCACCGAGGGCACGGCCACGGGCAGCGCGAGTGGCGTCGTCAGCGCGGCCTGAGCGGCATGGGCAGGCTCTGGGAATAGATCATGGCGTCCCCCGGTTTTGGGGGATGCGGCCAGTCCTGGCAGACTGGTACGTCGGCTCCGGTTCACGCACCCGCAATCCGCGGCTGCGACCCGGCGCCCTCCCGAAACTAGGAGACACCTTGAAGCGCGACATCCACCCCGAGTACGTCGAGACGCAGGTCAGCTGCACCTGTGGCGCGTCGTTCACCACCCGCAGCACGATCTCCAGCGGCACCGTCCGTGCCGAGGTCTGCTCCGAGTGCCACCCGTTCTACACGGGCAAGCAGAAGATCCTCGACACCGGTGGCCGCGTGGCCCGCTTCGAGGCCCGCTTCGGCAAGGCTGCCGCTGCCAAGAAGTAGCGACCTCACAGCGCCGGTCTTCGGCGCCCCCTGCACGGGGGCGTCGGGACCGGCGCTTTGCGGTGCAGCCCCTATTCGTCTTACCTACGTCCCCGAGCCCATGATGGAGCCGGGGGCAGTCCATTGGAGCCGGAGATGTTCGAGGCGGTCGAGGAACTGATCGGCGAGCACGCCGATCTGGAGAAGAAGCTCGCTGACCCGTCGGTCCACGCCGACCAGGCCAACGCGCGCAAGCTCAACAAGCGCTACGCGGAGCTGACCCCGATCGTCGCGACGTACCGCTCCTGGAAGCAGACCGGGGACGACATCGAGACGGCGAAGGAGTTCGTGGCCGACGACCCGGACTTCGCCGCCGAGGTCAAGGAGCTGGAGAAGCAGCGCGAGGAGCTGACGGAGAAACTCCGGCTGCTGCTGGTCCCGCGCGACCCCAGCGACGACAAGGACGTCATCCTCGAGATCAAGGCGGGCGCGGGCGGCGACGAGTCGGCGCTCTTCGCCGGTGACCTGCTGCGCATGTACCTGCGCTACGCCGAGCGCGTCGGCTGGAAGACCGAGATCATCGACGCCACCGAGTCCGAGCTCGGCGGCTACAAGGACGTCCAGGTCGCCGTGAAGACCAAGGGCGGCAACGGCGCGACCGAGCCGGGCCAGGGTGTCTGGGCGCGGCTGAAGTACGAGGGCGGGGTGCACCGCGTACAGCGCGTGCCGTCGACCGAGTCGCAGGGGCGCATCCACACCTCCGCGGCCGGTGTGCTGGTCACGCCCGAGGCGGAGGAGGTCGACGTCGAGATCCACGCCAACGACCTGCGCATCGACGTCTACCGCTCCTCGGGTCCTGGCGGCCAGTCCGTCAACACCACCGACTCCGCGGTGCGCATCACGCACATTCCCACCGGAGTCGTCGCCTCCTGCCAGAACGAGAAGAGCCAGCTGCAGAACAAGGAGCAGGCGATGCGTATCCTGCGCTCCAGGCTCCTCGCGGCGGCGCAGGAGGAAGCGGAACGGGAGGCCGCCGACGTCCGCCGCAGCCAGGTCCGCACCGTCGACCGCTCCGAGAAGATCCGTACGTACAACTTCCCGGAGAATCGCATCTCGGACCACCGTGTCGGCTTCAAGGCGTACAACTTGGATCAGGTCCTCGACGGCGACCTGGACGCGATGATCCAGGCCTGCGTCGACGCGGACTCGGCCGCGAAGCTCGCCGCCGCGTAAGTCGAACAAGCTGTGTAGAGCTCCACCCACCTCACGACAACAGCTCAGCCCGGAGGACCAGCGTGCAGCAACATTTTGGGGGGCGACCCCCGAACCCCCGCAGCGTGCTGCTCGCGGAAGTGGCCCAGGCCACCCAGCGGCTGGCGGACGCCGGCGTGCCCTCGCCGCGCAATGACGCGGAGGAGCTCGCCGCCTTCGTGCACGGAGTGAAGCGGGGCGAGCTGCACACCGTCAAGGACACCGACTTCGACGCCCGGTACTGGGAGGTGACCGCGCGCCGCGAGGCCCGCGAGCCGCTCCAGCACATCACCGGACGCGCCTACTTCCGGTACCTGGAACTCCAGGTCGGGCCAGGGGTGTTCGTGCCGCGCCCGGAGACCGAGTCCGTCGTCGGCTGGGCCATAGACGCCGTACGCGCCATGGATGTCGTGGAGCCGCTGATCGTCGACCTGTGCACGGGTTCCGGCGCCATCGCGCTCGCCCTCGCGCAGGAGGTCCCGCGCTCCCGTGTACACGCCGTGGAGCTGTCCGAGGACGCCCTCCAGTGGACCCGCAAGAACGTCGCGGGTTCCAGGGTCGACCTGCGCCAGGGAGACGCCCTGGAGGCCTTTCCCGACCTCGACGGCCATGTGGACCTGGTCGTCTCCAACCCGCCGTACATCCCGCTCACGGAATGGGAGTACGTCCAGCCGGAGGCCCGGGACTACGATCCCGAACTCGCCCTGTTCTCGGGGGAGGACGGCCTCGACCTGATCCGCGGCATCGAGCGCACCGCTCACCGTCTGCTGCGGCCAGGCGGCGTCGTCGTCATCGAGCACGCCGACACGCAGGGCGGGCAGGTGCCGTGGATCTTCACCGAGGAGCGGGGCTGGGCCGACGCGGCCGACCACCCGGACCTCAACAACCGGCCGCGGTTCGCGACCGCCCGCAAGGCGATGCCGTGAGCACGCGCATCGAGTTCCCCAGGCAGCAGTACGTGTACGAGGAGGACCGCTAAATGGCACGGCGATACGACACCAACGACGCGACCGACCGCTCCACCGGTCTGCGTGAAGCCGCGTCCGCCGTCCGCCGCGGCGAGCTGGTCGTCCTCCCGACCGACACGGTGTACGGCATCGGCGCCGACGCGTTCTCCTCCGAGGCCGTCGCCGATCTCCTCGACGCCAAGGGCCGGGGCCGCAACATGCCCACCCCTGTCCTCATCGGCTCCCCGAACACCCTGCACGGCCTGGTCACGGACTTCTCCGAGATGGCCTGGGAGCTGGTCGACGCGTTCTGGCCGGGCGCGCTGACCCTCGTCGCCAAGCACCAGCCGTCCCTTCAGTGGGACCTGGGGGACACCCGTGGCACCGTCGCCGTGCGCATGCCGCTGCACCCCGTCGCCATCGAACTGCTCACCGAGGTCGGCCCGATGGCCGTCTCCTCCGCCAACCTCACGGGTCACCCCTCGCCGGAGGACTGTGACGCCGCGCAGGAGATGCTCGGCGACTCCGTCTCCGTCTACCTGGACGGCGGCCCGACCCCCGGCATCGTGCCGTCCTCGATCGTCGACGTGACCGGCAAGGTGCCCGTGCTGCTGCGCGAGGGGGCACTGTCGGCCGAGGAGCTGCGGAAGGTCGTACCCGACCTCGAGGTGGCGAATTGACAGCCCCTGACGCGGGGCGTGGCATAGGCACGGGGATCACGGGGGCCAACGGTTCTCCCAGGGGGTCCTTCCGCATCCTCCACGTCAGCACCGGCAACGTGTGCCGCTCACCGATCACCGAGCGGCTGACCCGCCATGCCCTCGCGGACCGGCTCGGCGACCCCCTGTGGGGCGGTCTCATCGTGGAGAGCGCGGGCACCTGGGGGCACGAGGGCGCCCCCATGGAGACCAACGCCGCCACCGTCCTCACCGACTACGGCGCCGACCCCTCCGGCTTCGTCGGCCGTGAACTCCTCGACGACCACGTCATCCGCGCCGACCTCGTCCTCACCGCGACCCGCGACCACCGCGCCCAGGTCATCTCCATGGGCCACTCGGCGGGCCTGCGCACCTTCACCCTGAAGGAGTTCACCCGGCTCGTACGGGCCATAGATCCCGCCACCCTCCCACCTCTGGAGGAGGGAGTGGTCGAGCGCGCACGCGCCCTGGTACGGGCCTCGGCGGCTCTACGCGGGTGGCTCCTGGCCCCCACCGCGGAGGCGGACGAGGTCTTCGACCCCTACGGCGCCCCGCTGCCGTTCTTCCGGTCGATCGGGGACGAGATCAACGAAGCACTGGATCCGGTGGTGACCGCGCTGACGGGTGTGCGCGCCCGTACGTAGGTCCCCGTCGGGGTCCCGATGCACCCGGCAGGAGGTAACACCGGGCGACCCACCGGTCCCGGTTCTACATTGGACTTAGCGCACCCCCATGCCGAGGTCCGGAGTCCACCATGCCGGTCACACAAACGCTGGAAGCGGATGTTCTGCGTCGGCAGGACCCGGAGCTCGCCGAGATCCTGCTCGGGGAGCTGGAGCGGCAGTCGACGACCTTGCAGCTGATCGCGGCCGAGAACTTCACCTCGCCTGCCGTGCTGACCGCGCTCGGGTCCCCGCTGGCGAACAAGTACGCCGAGGGGTATCCGGGCGCCCGCCACCACGGTGGCTGCGAGATCGTGGACGTCGCCGAGCGGGTCGCGGTGGACCGGGCGAAGGCGCTCTTCGGCGCCGAACACGCCAACGTGCAGTCCCACTCGGGGAGTTCGGCCGTCCTGGCCGCGTACGCCGCCCTGCTGCGCCCCGGTGACACCGTCCTCGCGATGGGGCTGCCCTTCGGCGGTCACCTCACGCACGGGTCGCCCGCGAACTTCTCCGGAAGGTGGTTCGACTTCGTCGGATACGGCGTCGAGGCGGAGAGCGGGCTCATCGACTACGAGCAGGTGCGCGCGCTGGCTCGTATGCACCGCCCAAAGGCCATCGTCTGCGGGTCCATCTCCTATCCCCGGCACATCGACTACGCGCTGTTCAGGGAGATCGCCGACGAAGTGGGCGCCTATCTCATCGCCGACGCCGCGCACCCCATCGGGCTCGTCGCCGGGGGAGCGGCGCCCAGTCCGGTGCCGTACGCCGATGTGGTCTGCGCCACCACCCACAAGGTGCTCCGGGGCCCGCGCGGGGGCATGATCCTGTGCGGCGGCGAGCTGGCCGAGCGGGTCGACCGGGCCGTCTTCCCGTTCACCCAGGGCGGCGCCCAGATGCACACGATCGCCGCCAAGGCCGTCGCGTTCGGCGAGGCGGCGACCCCGGCCTTCACGGCGTACGCCCACCGGGTGGTCGCCAACGCCCGGGAGCTCGCCGAGGCGCTGGACGCGGAAGGGCTCGCGATCACCACCGGCGGCACCGACACCCACCTGCTGACCGCCGACACCACGCCCCTCGGCGTCGACGGGCGCACCGCCCGCGGGCGCCTCGCCGCCGCCGGGATGATCCTCGACACCTGCGCGTTGCCCCATGGGGACGCGCGTGGGCTGCGGCTGGGCACGGCGGCGCTGACCACGCAGGGGATGGGTGAGGCGGAGATGGCGCGGATCGCCGTACTCTTCGCGAGTGTGCTGCGGGACGCGGCGGACGCGAAGACGGTTCGTGAAGAAGTCCGGGAGCTGACCAGCGGATTTCCGCCGTATCCCGGCTGATGCGGGGTAGACGGAACCGCATGCACAGCCACTCGTGCAACCATCGTCGCTACCCGGAAGTCCCCAACCATATGCATGCATCGCTAAGGTGTGGGGCTCAGATGGCCAGCGAGACCTGTGGGGAAGCCCGTGCGTGAATACCTGCTGACGCTCTGCGTGACGGCCGCGGTGACGTATCTGCTGACAGGGCCGGTGCGGAAGTTCGCGATCGTGGCCGGAGCCATGCCGGAAATCCGTGCGCGCGACGTGCACCGAGAACCGACCCCGCGGCTCGGCGGCATCGCGATGTTCTTCGGGCTGTGCGCCGGACTGCTGGTCGCGGACCACCTGCAGGGCCTCAGCGACGTCTTCGCGAACTCCAACGAGCCGCGGGCCCTGCTCTCCGGGGCGGCGCTGATCTGGCTGATCGGTGTCCTGGACGACAAGTTCGAGATCGACGCCCTGATCAAGCTGGGCGGCCAGATGATCGCGGCCGGCGTGATGGTCATGCAGGGTCTGACGATCCTGTGGCTGCCCATCCCGGGTGTCGGCCTGGTCGCGCTCACCTCGTGGCAGGGCACCCTGCTCACCGTCGCCCTGGTCGTCATCACCATCAACGCGGTGAACTTCGTGGACGGCCTGGACGGTCTGGCCGCCGGAGTGGTGTGCATCGCGTCCGCCGCGTTCTTCCTGTACGCGTACCGCATCTGGTACAGCTACGGAATCGAGGCCGCCGCCCCGGCCACGCTCTTCGCGGCGATCCTGATGGGCATGTGCCTGGGCTTCCTGCCGCACAACATGCACCCCGCGCGCATCTTCATGGGCGACTCCGGCTCGATGCTCATCGGCCTCGTGCTGGCCGGCGGCGCCATCTCCATCACGGGGCAGATCGACCCCGACGTGATGAACCTGTTCACCGGTTCACCGCGGAACACCGTGCACCAGACGGTGCCCGTCTTCATCCCGCTGCTGCTGCCGCTGACGATCATCGCCATCCCGGCCGCCGACCTGGTGCTCGCCATCGTGCGGCGTACCTGGCGCGGACAGTCCCCCTTCGCCGCCGACCGCGGGCACCTGCACCACCGCCTCCTTGAGGTCGGGCACTCGCACAGCCGCGCAGTCATGATCATGTACTTCTGGTCGGCGCTGATCTCCTTCGGCGCTCTCGCGTACTCGGTCAACTCCGGCGCCATGTGGATCGTGCTCGGGATCATGGGGCTCAGCGCGGTCGGTCTCGTCCTGCTCCTGCTGCCGCGCTTCACGCCGCGGACCCCGCGTTGGGCGGAGAGTTTCGTGCCGCCGCGCTATCGCCGTAGCAGGGTCGTCGCCGCCCCCTCGGAGGCGTCTCGGACCGAGCCGGCCGTCGCGTACGAGGCTGCGGTTTTCGCCGAGGAGGACGGGGCTCCGGAGCACCGCACTCCGGTTGCTGCCGGAGTCTCAGGAGTCAACGGGGCGACGGCACTTGGGGCCCGTTCGCGCTTCCTGGATCGGCGTAAAGCGGGGTCGTCGCGCTGACGCCAAGGTAAGAATCCTGCAAGAGGTTCACACCTTCGCGCGTCGGCAAACTGCCCCAATACCAGACAAGTCGACTCGCTGAATGCACAGACGCGCACCTTCACTCTCATGTGTGACAGCGAGCACACCAATCAGGTAAAGACCTCATCAAATAGTTTGTGATACGGTTCACGAGAACCCGAGCCGGAGCCGAAGGACCTGAGAGAGACGGTCCCTTGGCGTGAGGTTCCCTCTCAGCCCGGGACTACGCTCGTCCATGACGACACCCTGCCCCCCTTAGCAAGCGGAGTTGCCGCCATGCCGTCCAATGACGCCCGGATTCTCCTTCAGGCCGCTGTGCCCACAGCTGCCGTCGGCGCGATTGCCGCCGTCGTCAGTGGTGTGGTCGCCGGTGGCAAGGGAGCAATCGGTGCGGTCGTCGCGACGCTGGTCGTGATCCTCTTCATGGGCATCGGGCTCTACGTCCTGCAGCGCACTGCCAAATCGCTTCCGCACTTGTTCCAGGCGATGGGTCTGATGCTCTATACGGCACAGATTCTTCTGCTGTTCATCTTTGTCGCGGCGTTCAAGAACACGACGCTGTTCAACCCCAAAGCCTTCGCGATCACGCTTGTCGCCACCACGCTCGTGTGGATCGGCGCCCAGGCGCGTGCGTACATGAAGGCCAAGATCCTCTACGTCGAACCCGAGTCTTCGAAGGGCGACAAGCCCGAAAAGACGGGGCACTCGTCGTGAGGGGTAGGGCCGGGATAAGCGAGCGTAGGAACCCCTGCTATCGTCCGGTGCCAACTGCGGCATCGCGGGCGCGGGCATCTGAGCTGACGCCTGCTCAAACGCGAGGCTTGATGCCCCACAGCCGCCCCCACATCCGTTACACCAGTCCAGTGCCGAACCGCGGCTGCGTGCCGCGCCGACACAACGAGGTTGCCGTACCTATGCGCCACGCTGAAGGAGCCCGCGGTGAGTGCTGACCCGACGCAGGTGCTCGCCTTTGAGACCGACTGCCACATCTTCGACGGCTGTGGCTTCCCCGCTCCCGGCCTGCACTCGTTCCTGTTCGAGCCCCTCGTGGGCAATGCGGACAGCAGCGTCTATTTCAACAAGACGATGCTGTTGGCGCTGCTCGGCTCGGTGATCGTCGTCGGCTTCTTCTGGGCCGCCTTCCGTAAGCCGCAGGTCGTTCCGGGCAAGCTGCAGATGGTCGCCGAGTCGGGCTACGACTTCATCCGCCGCGGTGTCGTCTACGAAACGATCGGCAAGAAGGAGGGCGAGAAGTACGTACCTCTGGTCGTCTCGCTGTTCTTCTTCATCTGGATGATGAACCTCTGGTCGATCATCCCGATTGCCCAGTTCCCGGTCACGTCGGTCATCGCGTACCCCGCGGTGCTCGCCGGGATCGTCTACATCGTGTGGGTCTCGCTGACCTTCAAGCGGCACGGATTCGTCGGCGCGTTCAAGAACTTCTCCGGCTACGACAAGTCGCTGGGCCCGGTTCTCCCGCTGGCTATGGGCATCGAGCTCCTTTCGAACCTGATCGTCCGGCCGTTCACGCACGCGGTGCGACTCTTCGCGAACATGTTCGCGGGCCACACCCTGCTGCTGCTGTTCACGATCGCCAGCTGGTATCTGCTCAACGGCATCGGGATCGCCTACGCGGGCGTCTCGTTCGTCATGGTGCTTGTCATGACGGCGTTCGAGCTGTTCATCCAGGCCCTGCAGGCCTATGTCTTCGTGCTTCTGACCTGCACCTTCATCCAGGGCGCGCTCGCCGAGCACCACTGAGCGCCCCCCCTGTAAAACCCCCTAAGCGTCCGGTGGCCAACCTCCGCCGGTCCGTACAGAGAAGGAAGAATCAGCATGGCTGCCACTGAGACCCTCGCCGCTGTCTCCGGCTCCCTCGGCTCCATCGGCTACGGCCTCGCCGCCATCGGCCCTGGCGTCGGCGTCGGCATCATCTTCGGTAACGGCACCCAGGCTCTTGCCCGTCAGCCCGAAGCTGCCGGCCTGATCCGCGCCAACCAGATCCTCGGCTTCGCCTTCTGTGAGGCGCTCGCCCTCATCGGTCTGGTCATGCCGTTCGTCTACGGCAAGTGATCTGCGGATCACCGACCAGCCGACTAGACGAAAGGCACTGACATGAGCCAGCTGCTCACTATCGCGGCTGAGGAGATGGAAAGTCCCCTCGTTCCGCCGATCCCCGAGCTTGTCATCGGCCTGATCGCCTTCGTCATCGTCTTCGGCTTCCTCGCCAAGAAGCTTCTCCCGAACATCAACAAGGTTCTGGAGCAGCGTCGCGAGGCCATCGAGGGCGGTATCGAGAAGGCCGAGGCCGCTCAGACCGAGGCCCAGAGCGTGCTTGAGCAGTACAAGGCTCAGCTCGCCGAAGCCCGGCACGAGGCCGCGCGACTGCGCCAGGAGGCGCAGGAGCAGGGCGCCACGCTCATCGCCGAGATGCGCGCGGAAGGCCAGCGGCAGCGTGAGGAAATCATCGCCGCCGGTCACACGCAGATCGAGGCGGACCGCAAGGCCGCGGCTCAGGCGCTGCGTCAGGACGTCGGCCAGCTGGCCACCGCCCTGGCCGGCAAGCTCGTCGGCGAGTCCCTCGAGGACCACGCCCGGCAGAGCCGCACCATCGACCGCTTCCTCGACGGCCTCGACGAGACCGCTTCGAAGGCCGAGGCGGCTCGATGACAGCGCACGGAGCGAGCCGCGAGGCAACCGCAGCCGCACGTGAGCGTCTCGACGCGCTGACGGACAACACGTCCGTGGACGCGGCGCAGCTCGGCGACGAACTGGCCGCGGTCACCGCGTTGCTCCACCGCGAGGTGTCGCTGCGTCGGGTCCTCACCGACCCGTCGCAGCCCGGAGAGGCGAAGGCCGAGCTGGCCGGGCGCCTGTTCGGCAGCCAGGTCAGCGGGTCGACCGCCGATCTGGTGGCCGGTCTGGTGCGTTCGCGCTGGTCGCAGCCCCGCGACCTGGTGGACGCTCTCGAAGAGCTGGCCGACCTCGCCGACCTCACGGCGGCGCAGCAGGCCGGCCGGCTCGACAACGTCGAGGACGAGCTGTTCCGCTTCGGCCGGATCGTCTCTTCGAACACCGAGCTGCGCGCCGCGCTGACCGACCGTGCCGCGACGAGCGCGGCCAAGAGCGAGCTGCTGCGCAGCCTGCTCGGCGGTCGTGCGGACGTGACGACCGAACGTCTGGTGACGCGCCTTGTGACCGCACCTCGTGGACGTAGCCTGGAAGCGGGACTCGAGTCCCTGTCCAGGCTCGCCGCCGAGCGTCGCGAGCGCATGGTCGCCGTCGTCACCTCCGCGGTTCCGCTGAGCGACGGACAGAAGCAGCGCCTCGGCGCCGCTCTGGCGAAGCTCTACGGCCGTCAGATGCACCTCAACCTCGACGTGGACCCCGCGGTCCTCGGCGGGATCCAGGTGCAGGTCGGCGACGAGATCATCAACGGTTCCATCGCGGACCGTCTCGCGGACGCCAGCCGCCGCATGGCCGGCTAGCCCCAACTTCATACGCAGTACGTACCTACGGCCCTCGTTGGGCCGTGCAGAGGATTCACCTCTTTACAGGGGGGAGTCCCCATCCCCCCAAGTGAAACTTCGGGCCCAACAAGGAGAGCAGGGAACCCAGATGGCGGAGCTCACGATCCGGCCGGAGGAGATCCGGGACGCGCTGGAGACTTTTGTCCAGTCGTACAAGCCGGACGCGGCCTCGCGCGAGGAGGTCGGTACGGTCACCGTCGCCGGTGACGGTATTGCCAAGATCGAGGGTCTTCCCTCGGCGATGGCCAACGAACTGCTGAAGTTCGAGGACGGAACCCTCGGCCTCGCGCTGAACCTGGAAGAGCGCGAGATCGGTGCGGTCGTCCTCGGCGAGTTCAGCGGTATCGAGGAGGGCCAGCCGGTGCAGCGCACCGGTGAGGTGCTGTCCGTCGCCGTGGGCGAGGGCTACCTCGGCCGCGTCGTCGACCCGCTCGGCAACCCGATCGACGGCCTCGGCGAGATCGAGACCACCGGACGCCGCGCCCTTGAGCTGCAGGCTCCGGGCGTCATGGTCCGCAAGTCGGTGCACGAGCCGATGGAGACGGGCTACAAGGCCGTCGACGCGATGACCCCGATCGGCCGTGGCCAGCGTCAGCTGGTCATCGGTGACCGCCAGACCGGCAAGACCGCGCTGGCCGTCGACACGATCATCAACCAGCGTGACAACTGGCGCTCGGGCGACACCAAGAAGCAGGTCCGCTGCATCTACGTCGCCATCGGTCAGAAGGGTTCGACCATCGCCTCCGTGCGTGGCGCCCTCGAAGAGGCCGGCGCGCTGGAGTACACGACCATCGTCGCCGCCCCGGCGTCCGACCCGGCCGGCTTCAAGTACCTTGCGCCGTACACCGGTTCGGCCATCGGCCAGCAGTGGATGTACGAGGGCAAGCACGTCCTCATCATCTTCGACGACCTCTCGAAGCAGGCCGACGCCTACCGCGCCGTGTCCCTGCTGCTCCGCCGTCCGCCGGGGCGCGAGGCCTACCCCGGTGACGTCTTCTACCTGCACTCCCGTCTGCTGGAGCGCTGCGCGAAGCTCTCCGACGACATGGGCGCCGGTTCGATGACGGGTCTGCCGATCGTCGAGACCAAGGCGAACGACGTGTCGGCGTTCATCCCGACCAACGTCATCTCCATCACCGACGGTCAGTGCTTCCTGGAGTCCGACCTGTTCAACGCCGGTCAGCGTCCCGCGCTGAACGTCGGTATCTCGGTCTCCCGCGTCGGTGGCTCCGCCCAGCACAAGGCGATGCGCCAGGTGTCCGGCCGACTGCGTCTCGACCTCGCCCAGTACCGCGAGCTGGAGGCGTTCGCCGCCTTCGGTTCCGACCTGGACGCCGCGTCGAAGTCGCAGCTGGAGCGCGGTATGCGACTGGTCGAGCTGCTCAAGCAGGCTCAGTACGAGCCGATGGCCACCGAGGACCAGGTCGTCTCCATCTGGGCCGGCACCACCGGCAAGATGGACGAGGTACCGGTCTCCGACGTCCGCCGCTTCGAGAAGGAGCTCCTGGAGTACCTGCACCGCAAGGAGCAGGGCCTCATGACCTCCATCAAGGAGGGCGGCAAGATGTCGGACGACACGATCACCGCCATCGCCGACGCCGTCGCGGACTTCAAGAAGCAGTTCGAGACGTCGGACGGCAAGCTTCTCGGCGAAGACGTTCCGGCCGCGACCAAGTGACGACGGAAGGGACCTGACTCATGGGAGCCCAGCTCCGGGTCTACAAGCGTCGCATCCGATCCGTCACCGCGACCAAGAAGATCACCAAGGCGATGGAGATGATCGCCGCCTCGCGCGTCGTCAAGGCGCAGCGCAAGGTGGCGGCCTCCGCGCCGTACGCGACCGAGCTCACCCGCGCGGTCACGGCGGTCGGTACCGGCTCGAACACCAAGCACCCGCTGACCACGGAGGCGGAGACTCCGACCCGCTCCGCGGTGCTGCTCCTCACGAGCGACCGCGGACTGGCCGGCGCCTTCAACTCCAACGCCATCAAGGCCGCCGAGCAGTTGACGGCGCGTCTTGAGGCGGAGGGCAAGGAGGTCGACACGTACATCGTCGGCCGCCGCGGTCTGGCCCACTACAACTTCCGCGAGCGCAAGGTCGTGGAATCGTGGTCGGGCTTCACCGACGAGCCCACCTACGCGGACGCGAAGAAGGTCGCGGGTCCGCTGATCGAGGCCATCGAGAAGGAGACGGCTGACGGCGGCGTGGACGAACTCCACATCGTCTACACCGAGTTCGTCTCGATGATGACGCAGAACGCGGTCGACAGCCGTCTGCTGCCGCTGCGCCTCGAGGAGGTCGCGGAGGAGGCGCCGAAGGGCGAGATCCTTCCGCTGTACGAGTTCGAGCCGTCGGCGGAGGACGTCCTTGACGCCCTGCTGCCGCGGTACGTCGAGAGCCGTATCTACAACGCGTTGCTCCAGTCGGCTGCCTCCAAGCACGCCGCCACGCGCCGCGCGATGAAGTCGGCGACCGACAACGCGGGAGACCTGATCACCACGCTCTCCCGTCTTGCCAACGCGGCCCGCCAGGCCGAAATCACCCAGGAAATCAGCGAGATCGTCGGTGGCTCCGCAGCCCTGGCCGACGCGTCCGCGGGGAGTGACAAGTAATGACGACGACAGTTGAGACGGCCGTTGCCACGGGCCGCGTCGCCCGGGTCATCGGCCCGGTCGTCGACGTGGAATTCCCCGTCGACGCGATGCCGGAGATCTACAACGCCCTTCACGTCGAGGTGGCCGACCCGGCCAACGCCGGCGAGAAGAAGATCCTGACCCTGGAGGTCGCCCAGCACCTGGGTGACGGCCTGGTCCGCACCATCTCCATGCAGCCCACCGACGGTCTGGTCCGCCAGGCCGCGGTCACCGACACGGGCAACGGTATCTCCGTCCCGGTCGGTGACTTCACCAAGGGCAAGGTGTTCAACACCCTCGGTGAGGTGCTGAACTCCGACGAGAAGTACACGGGTGAGCGCTGGTCCATCCACCGCAAGGCCCCGCGCTTCGACGAGCTCGAGTCGAAGACCGAGATGTTCGAGACCGGCGTCAAGGTCATCGACCTTCTCACCCCGTACGTCAAGGGTGGAAAGATCGGTCTGTTCGGCGGTGCCGGTGTCGGCAAGACGGTGCTCATCCAGGAGATGATCTACCGCGTCGCCAACAACCACGACGGTGTCTCCGTGTTCGCCGGTGTCGGTGAGCGCACCCGTGAGGGCAACGACCTCATCGAGGAGATGTCCGAGTCCGGCGTCATCGACAAGACGGCGCTTGTCTTCGGTCAGATGGACGAGCCCCCGGGCACCCGTCTCCGTGTCGCCCTTGCCGGTCTGACCATGGCGGAGTACTTCCGCGATGTGCAGAAGCAGGACGTGCTGTTCTTCATCGACAACATCTTCCGCTTCACGCAGGCCGGTTCCGAGGTCTCGACCCTGCTCGGCCGGATGCCCTCCGCGGTGGGTTACCAGCCGAACCTGGCCGACGAGATGGGTCTCCTCCAGGAGCGCATCACCTCGACCCGCGGTCACTCGATCACCTCGATGCAGGCGATCTACGTCCCGGCGGACGACCTGACCGACCCGGCCCCGGCCACCACCTTCGCCCACCTCGACGCGACGACGGTTCTCTCCCGTCCGATCTCCGAGAAGGGCATCTACCCGGCCGTGGACCCGCTGGACTCCACGTCCCGCATCCTGGACCCCCGCTACATCGCGGCGGACCACTACGCGGCCGCGATGCGCGTCAAGTCGGTCCTGCAGAAGTACAAGGACCTTCAGGACATCATCGCGATCCTCGGTATCGACGAGCTGGGCGAGGAGGACAAGCTCACCGTCCACCGTGCCCGTCGCGTGGAGCGCTTCCTGTCCCAGAACACCCACGTCGCCAAGCAGTTCACCGGCGTCGACGGTTCGGACGTTCCGCTGGAGGAGTCGATCACGGCCTTCAACGCGATCATCGACGGCGAGTACGACCACTTCCCGGAGCAGGCGTTCTTCCTCTGCGGTGGCATTGAGGACCTCAAGAAGAACGCCAAGGAGCTCGGCGTCTCCTGAACGGTCTCTTAACCGAGTACTGCTTCTTGGTGAGGGGGCGGGGTCGCACCTCGCGGGGTGCGTCCCGTCCCTTCATGTACGCCTACTAGACTTTGACCCAACACCCGGCGGCAAAGCCGGGTGGTGACCCGAGGAGCCCACCTTGGCTGCTGAGCTGCATGTCGAGCTCGTCGCCGCGGACCGCAGTGTCTGGTCCGGCGAGGCCACCCTGGTCGTCGCGCGTACCACGTCCGGCGACATCGGCGTCATGCCCGGTCACCAGCCGCTGCTCGGTGTGCTGGAGTCGGGCCCGGTGACCATTCGTACGAGTGATGGTGGAACGGTCGTCGCCGCAGTGCACGGCGGTTTCATCTCGTTCGCGGACAACAAGCTTTCGCTGCTGGCCGAGGTCGCCGAGCTGTCGGACGAGATCGACGTCCAGCGCACGGAGCGGGAGCTCGAGCGTGCGAAGGCGGAGGGCGACGCTTCCGCCGAGCGTCGCGCGGACGTCCGTCTGCGAGCGGTGTCGACGCACTGAAACCAGCGCGCGACAAGAAGTGACTCAGCCGCGGCCAGGACCGGAGCTTGCTCCGGACCGGGTCGCGGCTGAGGCGATGCGGGTGCTTTTTTCCGTTTCTTTACCTGCTTTACCTAGGAGACGAGGAGGTCGGTGTCGATGGTCCTCGCTCTGACTGTGTGCGGGTTGGTAGTCGCGTTCGTAGTGATCGGGCTGTTCGTCTTCGGCCTCCGCCGCCGGCTGATCCAGCGCTCCGGCGGAACCTTCGACTGCAGCCTGCGCTGGGACGTGCCCGAGAAACCCGACACCAACGGCAAGGGCTGGGGCTACGGCGTCGCCCGCTACAACGGCGACCGCATCGAGTGGTACCGCGTCTTCTCCTACGCCCCCCGCCCGCGCCGCGTCCTGGAACGCTCGGCGATCGAGGTGGCCGGACGGCGTGCCCCGGAGGGCGAGGAGGAGATGGCGCTGCTCTCCGACGCGATCATCCTCGCCTGTCTGCACAGAGGTACGCGTCTCGAGCTGGCGATGAGCGAAGACGCGCTGACCGGGTTTCTCGCGTGGCTGGAAGCAGCCCCGCCCGGTCAGCGCGTCAATGTTGCTTGATTCTCTTACTTAACTGGCTCAGCCGAGACCGTTCTTGATGGCGGTCACGAGCTCACCGTTCGCGGTGTCACCGCTGAACTCCCAGAAGAACGCGCCACCCAGGCCCTGGGAGTTGGCCCAGGCCATCTTCGTACCGATGGTGGCCGGGGTGTCGTAGCTCCACCAGTTGTTGCCGCAGAACGCGTACGCCGTGCCCGCGATGGTGCCCGTCGCCGGGCAGGACGTCTTGAGGACCTTGTAGTCCTCGATGCCCGCCTCGTACGTGCCCGGTGCCGCGCCGGTCGCCGTGCCACCCGGGGTGGCCTGGGTGACTCCCGTCCAGCCGCGGCCGTAGAAGCCGATGCCGAGCAGCAGCTTGTTGGAGGGCACGCCCTTCGACTTGAGCTTGGCTATCGCGTCGGCCGAGTTGAAGCCGGCCGCCGGGATGCCGGTGTACGAGGTCAGCGGGGAGTGCGGAGCCGTCGGACCCGTGGGGTTGAAGGCGCCGAAGTAGTCGTACGTCATCACGTTGTACCAGTTGAGGTACTGCGCGGCGCCGCCGTAGTCGGCCGCGTCGATCTTGCCGCCGGAGGAACCGTCGGCGGTGATGGCCGCGGTCACCAGGTAGTTGCTGCCGAACTCCGTGCGCAGCGCCGAGGTCAGCGTCTTGAAGGAGCTGAAGCCGGAGGTGTCGCAGGTCAGGCCGCAGGCGTTGGGGTACTCCCAGTCGATGTCGATGCCGTCGAAGACATCGGCCCAGCGCGGGTCCTCGACCAGGGCCTTGCAGGACTGGGCGAAGGCGGTGGGGTTGGCCGCGGCCTGGGCGAAGCCGCCCGAGTAGGTCCAGCCGCCGAACGACCAGAGCACCTTGATGTTCGGGTACTTGGCCTTCAGCTGGCGCAGCTGGTTGAAGTTGCCGCGCAGCGTCTGGTCCCAGGTGTCGGCCACGCCGCTGACGGAGTCGGCGGCGGTGAACGCCTTGTCGGTGGCGGCGTAGGAGTCGCTCATCACGCACTGCCCGTTCGTGACGTTCCCGAACGAGTAGTTGATGTGTGTGATCTTCGAGGCCGAGCCGGAGGTGTCCAGGTTCTTGACCTGGTAGTTGCGGCCGTAGACGCCCCACTCGGTGAAGTAGCCGAGGTTGACCTTGCCGCCGGCCGGCGGGGTCGTGGTGCCGCCGGTGGTGGTCACGGAGACCGCGCCGCTCGCCGGACCGGTCTGGTCGGCGGTGTCGCGGGCCTTGACCGTGTACGAGTAGCTGGTGCCGGCGGTCAGGCCGGTGCTCGCGTACGAGGTGCCCGTCACCGTCGCGACCGTGGCGCCGTCGCGCAGGACGTCGTAGTTCTTGATGCCCTTGTCGTCGGTGGCCGCGGACCAGGACAGGTTCACCGAGGTGTTGGTGATGGCGGACGAGGTCGGGGTGCCGGGCGCGGAGGGCAGCGCGTCGCCGGGGACCGGGGGCGGCGTGGTGCCGCCGTCACAGGAGCCGCCGTTGACGAGGCAGTTGGAGGGGGCGCCGGTGCCGGCTCCGTTGAAACCGAAGGAGACGGAGGCGCCGGCCGCGAGGGTGCCGTTGTAGGACTTGTTCTTCGCGGTCCAGTGCGTGCCCGAGGACGTGACGTCCGCTTCCCAGGCCGAGGTCACGGACGTACCGGCGGGGAAGTCCCACTGGACCGTCCACGAACTGATGCTCGTGGTCCCGGTGTTCTTGACGGTCCACTTGCCTTCGAAGCCGGTGCCCCAGTCCTGGGTCTTGGCGTACGTGGCGGTGGCGCTGGTGGCTGCCTGGGCGGGGCTCGCGAGGCCGACCATGGCGGCGAACGGCAGCAGCAGGGTGGTGAGCCCTGCCACTGCTCTCTGTCTGGCTCGGTGTCTGAAGCGCATCCGCGGTCCTCCGGGGGATTTTGATGAGGTGCGCTGGACAATAGAAAGGTCTGGACCATAGGTCAATAGGTCCAGACCACTGAAGCGGATGCGCATGGTTACTTGTTACACGCCCAACTCCTGAGCCAGCACCGCCGCTTGGACCCGGCTGCGCAGCTGCAGCTTAGCCAGGAGGCGGCTGACGTGCGTCTTGACGGTCGCCTCCGCCATGTTGAGCCGGGTGGCGATCTCCGCGTTGGACATCCCCTCGCCGAGACAGGAGAGCACCTCGCGTTCCCGCCGGGTGAGGGCTTCGAGGACCGCAGCGTCGGGCCCCGGGCGCCGTACGGGCTTCGCGGCGAACTCGGCGATCAGCCGGCGGGTGACCGTGGGGGAGATGAGCCCCTCGCCCCGCGCGACCGTGCGGACGGCTTCGAGGAGGGCGCGCGCCTCGGTGTTCTTGAGCAGGAACCCGCAGGCGCCCGCGCGCAGCGCCCCGAAGACGTACTCGTCGAGGTCGAAGGTGGTGAGGACGAGCACGTCGGCGAGCTGCTCCTCGACGACCTGGCGGGTGGCCGAGACGCCGTCGAGCCGGGGCATCTGGACGTCCATCAGGACCAGGTCGGGCCGGAGTCGACGGGCGAGCGCGACCGCCTGCTCGCCGTCCGCGGCCTCGCCGACCACCTCGATGTCGGGCGCGCTGCGCAGGATGAGGACGAGTCCGGCCCGTACGGCAGCCTGGTCCTCGGCGACGAGCACGCGGATCATTCGCTTCCTCCATCGGTTCCCAGAGTTCTGTGGGTGAGCGGCAGGGTGGCGCGCACGGTCCAGACCTTGACCGGGCCCCTGCCCTCGGGACCGGCCTCGAACGTGCCGTCCAGCAGGGCGGCCCGCTCCTCCATGCCGATCAGACCGGCCCCCGAGCCGGGCGCGCGCGGCCCGTCCCGGTCACCGTACGGGCTGGTCACCCGCACGCAGAGGGAGCCGTCGAGCTGGGCCACGGTGACGGTGACGCGGCCGGGGGAGGCGTGCTTGAGGGCGTTGGTCAGGGACTCCTGGACGATCCGATAGGCGGCGAGTTCGACCGGGGCGGGGAGCCTGGCGTCGTGGGTGGCGTCGAGGGTGACGTCGAGCCCGTTGGTGCGGGCGCCCTTCGTCAGCGCTTCGAGGCCGTCCAGGGTGGGAGCGGCGGCGGGCTCCAGGTCGCCGCTGTCGTCGCGCAGGATCCCGATCAGCCGGCGCATCTCGGCGAGGCCCTCGACGCTGTTCTCGCGGATCACGGCGAGGGCGTCCTTCGAGGTCTTCGGGTCGTCGAGGGAGAGCGCGGCTGTGGAGTGGATGGCGATCGCGGAGAGGTGGTTGGCGACCATGTCGTGCAACTCCCGTGCCATCCGGGCACGTTCGGCCGTGACCGCCTGGGCGCGGTCGATCTCGGCGAGCAGGGCGGTCTGTTCGGCGCGCAGGCGCTCCGCGACGGCGGTGTCACGGTGGTTGCGGACGATCCAGCCGGTGGCGGCCGGGGTGAAGGTCACCAGCCCGGTGAACACCCCGATCAGCAGGGCTTCCGGCTTCCGCCAGGCCGCGACGGGTCCCACGGTGAGAACCACCGTGACCATGCCGGTGATCCAGGGCAGGCGCCGCGCCATGCCGAGCGAGCCGTACAACACCGCCGCGTACATCAGGTCCGTGAACATCACCAGGGTGGCCAGGCTGCCACGGGTCACCAGATCGGCGGCGATGGCGAGGGTGCCGATGATCAGGGCGGTGCGCGGGCGGCTCCGGCGCAGCAGCTCACAGCCGGCCGTGACGACGAGCGGAACGAGGACCGCCCACGTCCGGTCGACGAGGATGATCGGGTCGTCCCGCGTGCGGCTGTAGAGACCTACGCCCCAGAGGAAAAGTCCGCCGAGCAGGCCCCCGGCGGCGATGCGGAGGTCGTCGCGGTGCGGGCGGGGGAGTGTCACGGCCATGGCTCCATCCAACACGGGCCGTGGCCCCGTGGCCTGATCCTGCGGGACGGTCCGCGGCTACATCGAAGGATGCAGTGCGACTTCGTCACCGCCGACACTGTTTACACGAGAGGCGGTACACGACGATCCGTACCCGCCTGCGCGTCGGCACGTACCGGATCGCCTACACCATCGACGACGGAAACCTGATCGTCCTCGCCGTCGAGGTCGGGCACCGCAGGGACATCTACCGGCGGCTCTGACGGCCGACCGCGCCGAGCGCTACGTCAGCGCTCCCCGCCCGGGACCCAGAGCACGTCCCCGACGTCCTTGTTCGCCGTCCGGGCAAGGATGAAGAGCAGGTCCGACAGCCGGTTGAGGTAGGTCGCGGTGAGCGGGTTCATACTGCCGTCCTTTCCTTTGGCCCCGTGGACCTCGAGCGCCGCCCAGGTCGACCGCTCGGCCCGTCGTACGACCGTGCACGCCTGGTGCAGCAGAGCCGCGCCTGGCGTGCCGCCGGGCAGGATGAAGGAGCGGAGCTTCTCCAGCTCCTCGTTGAAGCGGTCGCAGTCCGCCTCCAGCTTGTCGATGTAGAACTGCTCGACCCGCAGCGGCGGGAACTCGGGCTTCTCGACCACGGGCGTCGCCAGATCCGCGCCCACGTCGAACAGGTCGTTCTGCACGCGGACGAGAACCGCGACGACCTCCTCGTCGAGCCCGCCGAGCGCGATCGCCGTCCCGACCGCCGCGTTCGCCTCGTTGACGTCCGCGTACGCCGAGATCCGCAGGTCGGTCTTGGCGACCCGGCTCATGTCGCCGAGGGCGGTGGTGCCCTGGTCGCCGGTCCTGGTGTAGATGCGCGTCAGATTGACCATGGGACCAGCGTAGTTACCCCCCGGCGTTCCGCAGCACACGTGTGTTCCGCACGAGTGCGACAGAGGAGCCGGAAGGTGCTCAACTATGCGCCGCGGGACGCTGGGTGAGCCATCCGGTGTGATGTCCGTCTGTTGAGACGTGACGCGCATTACTAAGCGGTCACACGGGCCCTCACGAGCGCTAGGGTCCGCCGGAGAGGCAACTTGAACAGGGTGTTAAGGGGAGTCGGAGTGGCACGGAAGCTGGCCGTCATCGGAGCCGGACTCATGGGGGCCGGTATCGCCCAGGTCTCCGCGCAGGCGGGCTGGGACGTCGTCCTGCGCGATGTCACCGACGAGGCGCTGAAGCGTGGCATCGACGGCATCAGGACCTCGTACGACAAGTTCGTGAGCAAGGGCAAGCTGGAAGGCGCGGACGCGGACGCCGCGCTGGCCCGCATCACGGCCACCACCGACCTGGACGCCGCCGCCGACGCCGACATCGTCGTCGAGGCGGTCTTCGAGAAGCTGGAGGTCAAGCACGAGATCTTCCGGACGCTCGACAGGATCGTCCGCGACAGCGCCGTGCTCGCCTCCAACACCTCCGCGATCCCCATCACGAAGATCGCGGCGGCGACCGAGAACCCGGAGCGGGTCGTCGGCGTGCACTTCTTCTCGCCGGTGCCGATGATGCAGCTCGTCGAGCTGGTCCGCGGCTACAAGACGAGTGACGAAACCCTCGCCACCGCGCGGGAGTTCGCCGAGTCCGTCGGCAAGACCTGCATCGTCGTCAACCGTGACGTGGCCGGCTTCGTGACGACCCGTCTCATCTCGGCCCTCGTCGTCGAGGCGACGAAGCTGTACGAGTCGGGCGTGGCCAGCGCCGAGGACATCGACCTCGCCTGCCGGCTGGGCTTCGGCCACGCCATGGGACCCCTGGCCACCGCCGACCTCACGGGCGTCGACATCCTGCTGCACGCCACCGGCAACATCTACACCGAGACCCAGGACGAGAAGTTCGCGCCGCCCGAGCTGATGCGCCGGATGGTTGACGCCGGTGACATCGGGCGCAAGAGCGGGCAGGGCTTCTACAAGCACTGAAGATCAAGTACCACCCGTCGTCAGCCGGCACCGAAACCGCACGCGCCTCTGGGGTGTCACCCCTTGAGGTGAATTCGGTATCGGTTCGCTTACAAGCAGCAACCACACTGCCCTTCGGGCAGTCAGACGGGGCACAGACAGACGCGGAGTACGAGAAGCACTCTCGGGGAGCGCATATGTACATCAGGGGCGACCACGCCGAGCTGGTCGTCGGGGGCCGCCTCGACGTACGCAGCGCGGCGGACGCCCGCACGGTCCTGCACTCGGCCGTCGACGACGGAGCCGGCGACCTGGTGCTCGACCTGTCCGAGCTGGACTCCTGGGACGCCACCGGACTCGGTGTCATCATGGGGGCCCACCGACGCGCCGGGCGGTGCGGCCGACGGCTCGTACTGCGCGACGTACCACCGCAGATGCAGCGCCTCCTGGTGGCCACAAGGCTGCACCGGATCCTGGCGATCGAGGGCGGCATCGGCGTGGAGTCACTGCCCCGGGTATGAGCACGGGAGCCGTGCGTACGGCTCACGCGCACAATCCTCACGAAGCTGTGACGTCTCGGACGGCGCGGTACCCCGGCCGTTCGTAGATACTGTGCGAAGGTTTAGGGTTCGCCTGCCTGCTGACTGAAACCCTGGAGCGGGCACCGGACCAGAAGCGACAGCGCAGTGTGCACCAAGGCCGGGAGGGGCTCGGCACACGACGCTTTTGGGGGGCTTGGAACATGGACCCGAACAACCGCGGACCCGAAGAGTACGGCCATGACGACGACGGCCAGGCGCCTCGCTCGCGCCCGGCGCGCGAACCGCTCACGACCGACTTCGGGCAGCACACACCCGCGCTCGCCCGCACGGTTCAGCTCGTCTCGGGCGACTTCCTGCTCACGGTCAACCCCGTTGACGGCAGCGAGATAGAAGCCTGCCCGCCGGGAGAGCGGCCACCGCGGCCGGTGAAGTACAGCGCGACGGCCCGCGCCGAACTGAGCCGCGCGACCCAGCCGCCGATCCCGCCGGGCCCCGCCCAGCCCCGCCTGCCGCTCCTGGAGCGCCAGGACGAGCGCGAGCGGCTCGTACGCCTCCTCGCGCGCGGGCGCTCGGTGCGGCTCACCGGAGCTCCGGGCTCGGGCCGCACCAGCCTGCTCGACGCCGTCGCCGACGACTGCGCGGACCTCGCACCGGACGGTGTCGTACGCCTCTCCGGGTACCGGCGTACGGCGAGCGATCTGCTCCACGACCTCTTCTGCGCCGTCTACGAAGCACCCCTTTACCTGCCGGAACGGGACGAACTGCTCCGGCTCGTCAACGAGATCGGCGCGGTCGTCGTCCTCGACGACGTGGAGTTCGGCGGCGCCGCGCTCGACGAGCTGCTGGACGCCACCCCCGAGTGCGCCTTCGTGATCGCCGCGACGCCCGACGTGCCCGCGCCGACCGCCGACTCCCTCGTGGAAGAGGTGTCCCTCGGCGGCCTCGACCGCAGTGGCGGCCTCGAACTCCTGGAGCGGGCCGTCGGACGCGTGCTGACCGAGGAGGAGTCGAACTGGGCGGGCGACCTCTGGTTCGAGTCCGAAGGACTGCCGCTGCGCTTCGTGCAGGCAGGGGCGCTGCTGCGGCAGCGTGACCAGCTGAGCGCCAGTGCGGGCGCTGTCGACGAGTTCGGCGTCTTCCAGGACGTGCCGGTCGACGCCCCCTTCGACGCGGCCGACGACAACCAGGTACCGCTTCCCTCGCTCGCCGAGGGTGCCGCCCCGGCCTCGCTGCTCGCGTCCCGGCTCAGCGAGTCGGCACGCGCCACACTGCGGTTCGCGATCGCGCTGGGCGGCGAGGTGCCGCACCAGGCGCATCTGCCCGCGCTCGTGGGAGACACCCACGCGGATGCCGCGCTCGCCGAACTGGCGGGCTGCGCGCTGGTCTCCCCGGTCGGCTCCCGCTACCGGCTCGCGGCCGGTGTGCAGGCCCAGCTGGAGGCCGCCGGATACGCGGACCGCGCCGAGGAGCAGGCGCTCGCGGCGGCCCGGCACTACACCTGGTGGGCCGGGCACCCCTCGGTGACCCCGGAACGGGTCTGCGCCGAGGCCGACGCCCTGCTCGCCGCGCTCACCTTCTTGGTCCCGCTCACCACGCCCCCGCTGGACGAGCAGGACGAGAGCACCGCCGTGCAGCTGGCCCGTACGGCCGCGCCCGCGTTCGCCGGCGGCCTGCACTGGAGCGCCTGGGAGCGCGCGCTGCGCTCCGGCGCCGAGGCCTCCCGACTCTCCGGCGAGGTGCCGGAACAGGCCTACTTCCACCATGAGTTGGGCATCCTCGCGCTCTGCGGCGGCCAGTTGGACCGGGCCCGTGCTGAGCTGGAGGCCTCCATCGGACTGCGCGGCGCCCTCGCCGACAAGCGCGGCACGGTCGCGGGCCGCCGGGCCCTCGCGCTGGTCACCGACCGCTCTGGAGGCGTCCTGGCCCTCACAGGCGCGGCAGCCGGTGAGGAAGTCTCCGAGTCGCGGTACGAGGAGTCGGCGTCGCCTCCGGGCGGCGTACCGGCCGCCTTCCTCGCCGCACAGTCCGGCGAGCCCTCGACGTTGGTCACCCACCGCTCCGGGCCGGGCCCCGACCACAAGCGCGCCGGCATCGCCAGCCGGCTGGTGAGCGGCACCCGGCGCAACCTGGTGGCCGCGGGCGCGGGCGCGCTCCTCGTCGCCGTCCTCGGCACCGTGGTGACGCTGGGCGCGACCTCCGACGGCAACACCGGAGCCCCGGCCGAGGAGGTCGGCGTCAACCCGTCGGCCAGTCAGGGCGCCGACGACGACAGCCTGGGCGCGGACAAGGCGAAGAAGGACGACAACGACTCCGGCACGGGATCCGTGAGCACGCCGACGGATCCGGGTCCCGACGGAACGTACGGGACTTCGGACGATCCGACGCCGCCGGAGACGGGGCAGCCTTCGGCCAACCCGACCGGCACGCAGGGCACCAGTCGCCCGTCGGCTTCGCCGTCCAAGTCGCCCACGAAGTCGCCTACGGCCAAGCCGCCGACCAGTGAGCCGCCGACGAGCGAGCCGCCGACCAGTGAGCCGCCGACGACCGAGCCGCCGACCTCGGTCACGCCGTCGCCAACCCCCCCGACGGAGCCCCCCACTTCGAGCTCGGCCAGTGGCGCCACCTCCAGCGCCCCGGAGACCGTCATCAGCAGCGCTCCCGCGAGCAGCAGTGAAGCCGGGTCGCCCAGTGGCCCGGTGATGTGAGGCACGGAGCACGCGAGAGGGCCGGGTCCGTCTTCGGACCCGGCCCTCTTTGCCTGCCGTCGTGCGATCAGAACAGGCGCAGTTTGTCGTCCTCGATGCCGCGCAGCGCGTTGTAGTCCAGGACCGTGCAGCCGATGCCGCGGTCGGTGGCGAGGACACGGGCCTGCGGCTTGATCTCCTGGGCGGCGAAGATGCCGCGGACCGGCGCGAGGTGCGGGTCGCGGTTCAACAGCTCCAGATAGCGCGTCAGTTGCTCCACACCGTCGATCTCGCCGCGCCGCTTGATCTCGATGGCGACGGTCCCGCCCTCGGCGTCCCGGCAGAGGATGTCGACGGGGCCGATGGCCGTCATGTACTCACGGCGGATGAGCGAGTAGCCCTCGCCGAGGGTCTCGATGCGGTCCGCGAGGAGCTCTTGAAGGTGCGCTTCCACGCCGTCCTTGATCAGACCGGGGTCTACACCGAGTTCGTGCGAGGAATCGTGGAGGATCTCCTCCATCGTGATGATGAGCTTCTCGCCCGCCTTGTTGATGACGGTCCAGACGCCCTCCTCGTCCCCGGAGCCCTCCTTCAGAGTGCAGGGCGGCGACATCCAGTTGAGGGGCTTGTAGGCCCGGTCGTCCGCGTGGATCGAGACGCTCCCGTCCGCCTTCACGAGGATGAGGCGAGGGGCTGACGGGAGATGGGCGGTGAGCCGGCCCGCGTAGTCGACGGAGCAGCGGGCAATGACGAGACGCATGGTCGGCAACGCTACTCGACGGGCAGTGGTCCACGCGATTCGCCCTGGAAGACGCCTGTTCGGTCGTGGCTGATTGTGTGCCTAGTGAGAGTTCGCTATGTGCCCATTCTCCTGGTGCCGTCACCGTACGTTGCTTACCGTATGAACAGGAGGTCGCGGTGCGTGTACTCAGCGTGTTCGATATCGCGAACTCCCCTTCCCTGTCCGGCAACCCCCGAGATCTGGGGGTGCGAGAGGAGAACTCATGTCGCTCGACGTCTCACCGGCCCTACTCGAACAGGCCGAGCGAGGCGAGGTCGACGAAGCGGAATTCGTCGACTGCGTCCGGACCTCCCTGCCCTACGCATGGGAGATGATCAGCTCCCTGGTGGCCCAGCTGAAGGTGGACGGCGGAAACTTCGCCGACAACCAGACGCCCCCGCCGGACGAGCAGGCGCGTGGCCAGCTGCTGCGTGCGCTTGCGAGTGACGCGATACGCGGCGCGCTGCAGAGGCACTTCGGAGTGCGGCTTGCCTTCCAGAACTGCCACCGGGTGGCGGTGTTCCCACTGGACAACTCAGTGGACGACACGCTGGCACGTTTCACCTCGGTGCGCAGCCAACTGCTGAACCAGTCCCCGGAGTTCCGGGACTGCTGACGCGGTAGCCGCATTGCTTGCCGCTCCGTACGCGGGAGGTGTTTCTGTACGGGGCGGCAAGCTCCCGCGAGTCCGGCTCGTCGACCGGCCCGTACCGGGCCTGTTGGCACCCGGCCGCGGGCCTCCGGGGGTCACCGGAGCTGGGGGAGCACCTCGGTACCCAGCCGGCGTACGTTCTCCTCGGTGGCCGCCAGATCCCCCGACCCCTCCACGAGCAGGGCGAAGCGTGAGATGCCGGTGCGTTCCGAGGTCGCCGCGAGCCGGTCGGCGCACAGCCTGGGAGTGCCCACCGGGTGCAGCCCACAGAGCAGTTCGGTGTACGCCAGGGGGTCCCGCATCGAGCGGGCTCGGCCGTCGACCGTCACATGGGCGTCAAGCCCCTGCTTCAGCCAGCCCGGCATCGACTTGAGGAGCGTCTCGACGGCGTCGGTGCGGCGGTCCGCGATCTGGCAGATCCCGGCCGACACATGCGCCGCCGCGGAGATCTCGTCGGCGGGCCGTCCGGCCACGCGGGCGTACTGCCGCCACAGGGCCACCATTTCGGCCTTCTCCTCGTCCCCGACATGCATCCCGAGGAGCATCGGCAGCCCCCGCTCCGCCGCGAGCCGCACGCTCGCCGGTGAGGTGCACGCGAGCACCACCTCGGGGCCGGGAGCGCAACCCAGCGCCTCCGACGGCCTGGGTACGACGGCGACTTCGCGGAAGCCGAACCGCTCCCCGGTGCCCGCCACGGACGGCTCGCGCAGCCAGCGCAACAGCAGTTCCAGCGATTCCGGGAACCCCTCCTCGTACGCCGCCAGTCCCGCGCCGAAGACCTCCAGGTCGACCCAGGGGCCGCCGCGCCCCACGCCGAGCGAGAACCGTCCGCCGGACGCCACATGCAGCAGCGCCGCCTGCTCACCGAGGGCCACGGGGTGCGCGGTGGGCAGCACGCTCACCGCGGTGCCGACGCGGATCCGCTGCGTACGGCCGAGCAGCAGGGCCGCCAGGGTGATCGCCGACGGGCAGGTGCCGTAGGGCACGAAGTGGTGCTCGGCCAGCCAGACCGAGTCGAGTCCGGCCTCCTCGGCGACCTCGGCCGACCGCACCGCGCGGTGCAGGGCCTCCCCCTGGCCCTGCCCCGGGAACTGGGCGGCCAGTACAAAACTTCCAACACGCATCGCACTTTCCTGCTTCCTTGGCTCCGACGCGGAGCTCCCCCACCGGCATAACCGCCCGACACGTGCCCAAGACACGGCCTCTCGGAGAGATTTGCGGATTGTCTTCAAAATCGACCGAAGGGAGGGCGATCTGTGGGGGTTGGTGGAGTACGTGTACCCCTGTGTACGCCGCGTAGGCTGGACTTGGCCCCTGCTCCCTGTATAGCTCCGTGAGGTGTCCTGTGTCCCCGCGTCGCAACCGTCCGAAGGACGCCGGCTCGTCCGGCCCGAGCCCGTCCTCGGACGACGGAGGCCGCTACGGCGGCTTCCAGTCCAGGGAGAGCTGGCAGGGCGAGGAATGGAGCGTGCGCCATGTCGCGGGCGCGAGTGCCGAGGGCAAGACCTACCGTTGCCCGGGCTGTGACCAGATGATCCCCTCCGGCATCCCGCACGTGGTGGCCTGGCCGGAGCACTCCGGCGTCGATGACCGCCGTCACTGGCACAAGTCCTGCTGGAACGCGAAGGACCGCCGTACCTCGCGGGTGCAGCGGTCCCGTAACGCGCCCAGGTTCTAGGCGACTTCACTTCCCCCCGGTCACCCCCCCCCGGGTCACACCTCCCGGTCAGACGTCCCGGCGCTCGAGGAGCACGAACGCGCCGGCGATCGACGCCGCTGTCACCACGGCGAGCAGGCCGAGCTGCGGGCCGCCCGTGCCGTTCTCGTCGTCCAGGTGGAAGATCTTGGCGAGGGCGTTGGGAGCGTTGTACTCCAGCATCTTTTCGCCGATCGTCCGCAGGCTCTCGGACATCAGCAGGAACGCGGGCATGATCGCGGGCACCAGTACGAGGCCGAGCATCGCGGTGATCGCGCCGGCCGAGTGACGGAGCATCGAGCCGACCGCGAGGGCCAGGGTGCCGAGCAGCGAGACGTACAGCGCTCCCATCACCACCGTGCCGCCCCAGGAGACCTCCGACGAGCCGCCGTGCACTCCCGAGGTGAACAGGCCGACGATGCCGATCGCGAAGGCCGACACGGCGAACGCCACGACGAAGAAGATCATCAGCTTCGCGGTGAGCACCCGGTGGCGCTGCGGCGAGGCCGTGAACGTCGTACGGATCATGCCCGTGCCGTACTCGGACGAGACCACCAGGACGCCCAGGGTGATCAGGCAGATCTGCCCGAGGATGAGCCCGAAGAAGGCCGGGATCGTGTACGGGACGTCGCCGAAGTCCTCGTCGGTGGTCTGGATGGCGACCAGGAAGCCGATGCCGACGACCAGGAGCAGGAAGACACCGAGCGTCCACATCGTGGAGCGCACCGACCTGATCTTCGTCCACTCGGAGGCGAGCGCGTGCCCCAGGTGAGTCGGCGTGACCGGGATCGGCGAGGTGTACGAACTGCCTTGCGCCGCCTGCCAGTCGGGTGCGGCCTGCTGCGGCATCGGGGGCTGGGGCGTGCTCATCGGGCGTCCTCGGGCTTTGTCAGGTCGGGGGCGGCGGGTGCGGGCTGGGGAGCGGGGGCCTGGGGCGCGGCCTGGGCGTACGGGTTGGCGGGCGCGGCGCCGGGAGCTGCCGGAGCGACCGGAGCGCCGTACGGCCCCGGCTGAGCCGCGCCGGGAGCACCAGGCGCGACCGGGGCACCGTAGGGTCCCGCGTGCGGCCGGCCCTGCGGCATCGCGAACGGCTGCCCGCCCTGCTGGGGCGGCGGCGGTGCGTACCAGCCCGGCTGGCCCTGGCCCGGCACCGGCATCTGCGGTGGCGGCATCGCGCCCGGCGGCAGCTGCTGTTGGAGCCCGGCCTTCTGGTCGATGGTCGAGCGGTAGTCGACGGCCCCCTGTGTCATCCGCATGTACGCCTCCTCCAGCGAGGCCTGGTGCGGCGACAGCTCCCACAGGCGTACGTCGGCGGAGTGCGCGAGGTCGCTGATCTGCGGCAGCCGCAGGCCCATCACGCGCAGCGCGCCGTCCTGCTCGGGCAGCACCTGGCCGCCCGCCTCGGTCAGCGCGGCGGTCAGCTTCTCGCGCTGCTGCGGCTCGGTGTCCGGAGTGCGGACCCGGGCGAAGTCGGCCGAGTTGTGCGAGATGAAGTCCTTGATGTTGCTGTCCGCGAGCAGCTGCCCGCGTCCGATCACGATCAGGTGGTCGGCGGTCAGTGCCATCTCGCTCATCAGGTGCGAGGAGACGAAGACCGTACGGCCCTCCGCCGCGAGGGCCTTCATCAGGTTGCGGACCCAGAGGATGCCCTCGGGGTCGAGGCCGTTGACCGGTTCGTCGAAGAGCAGCACCTGCGGGTCGCCGAGCAGCGCGGCCGCGATACCGAGCCGCTGGCCCATGCCGAGCGAGAAGCCCTTGGAGCGTTTTTTGGCCACTTCCTGGAGGCCCACCACGCCCAGTACCTCGTCGACGCGGCGGGCCGGGATGCCGGACAGCTGGGCGAGGCAGAGAAGGTGGTTGCGGGCGTGCCGGCCGCCGTGCACGGCCTTGGCGTCGAGCAGCGCGCCGACCTGGCGGGGCGCGTTCGGCAGTTTCCGGTAGGGGAAGCCGCCGATCGTCACCTGCCCGGAGCTGGGGTTGTCGAGGCCGAGGATCATCCGCATCGTCGTCGACTTGCCCGAGCCGTTGGGCCCGAGGAAGCCGGTGACGGCACCCGGCCTCACCTGGAAGGAAAGGTTGTACACGGCTGTCTTGGCGCCATAGCGCTTCGTCAGGCCGACTGCCTCGATCATGCTCCGCACCCATCGAAAGGTTCTGGACGTCTCGGACGTCGGGGCGCACGCCCCCGTAAGGGTTAGGAGGATATCGGTGCGCTGACGGTTCCCATCAAGGGAAAGTAAAACACTGCAGGTCAAGGGGATGCTTTGGCAGGTACGTGTCGTGGCTGGTCAGGCGCCCGCCCGGTCCTCAGAGCCCGTTTTCCGGAAGCGGGGCGTCCACTCGGCCGACGTAGGGGGGGTGCCGGGGGAGGGCCCGTGCCGGAGGTTGGACCCGACGGACACCGGGAACAATTGCCCTCCGGGGTGGCAAAGGCGATGAACCTGGTTGCGGGGTAGGCGAGTTGAGCGGACCGGGGTGGTGGCGCCGGATGGTGCGGGGGCGGACACATCCCCGGTTTCGCACCTCGGTGCGCTGGTGGATCGCCGGGCGGACCGTCCACGCCCTGTTGCTGACGGCCCTGGGCGGACTGGCCGGGCTCGCCGTCGCCATCGCCACGATGTGGACCCTGACCGAGCGGTCGCCGAGGTCCGTCGGGGTGCGCTTCTCGGACCATGAGCAGCTCTTCGACCTCAGCCTCACCGCACTGCGTGCCTGCGTCGGTACGGACAACCTCCAGCCGGAGCCGGACAGCACCCCGCACCAACTGCTGGCCACGCTCGCCTCGGTCACCGGATCACTGGTGCCCGCGGTGCTGCTGGGCATCGTACTGATCAAGATGTTCACGGTCCGGCCGCTGGTGTGGCGCGACAAGGCGAGTGTCTCGCTCGCCACGATGTCGCACTCGCCGGTCTTCGCGGACGCCAACCGGGGCGGCCGGCGGGCGGTGATCGCGGTGCGCTTCTACCAGCACATCCTCAACGTGGACATCATGGACGCGCGCGCAGAGGCCCATCTGCGCTTCCTGGAGGAGTCGCCGCGCCGTGACGGTCTCCTGGCGCTGTACAAGCAGCGGCTCAAGGTGGTCGGGGAGGACGGTGTGCTGTGCGACGAGCGGGTGTGGCGCGTGGTGGAGCAGACGGCCCCCTTTACGCTCTGGATACCGGTCGGCTCCCCCGTGGACACGCTCCCTCTCACGTCGCTCCAGGGGAAGGATCTGCGCGGCCTGCTGGGCGTGCGCATCCTGGTGCGATTCAGCGCGCGGGCAGTGGGCACGGGCACCGAGCTGAACGACGAACGCTGGTTCTCACTGGACGACGAGAGCCTGGAGCTTGGCCAGTTCGTCCCCGTGAAGCCCGATCTGGAACTCCCCGTGAACACCTGGGAGGGCTGGGGGGAGTTCGACGCCCTCCGGCCGGAGGACCCTACGCGTCCCGCTTCTTGAGCAGGACATAGCCCCCGATGACGGCCACCGCCACCCACGCCACCATGATCGCGAGTCCGCCCCAGGGGCCGTAGGGGGTGTCGTCGTCGATCGGGGTCACGACCTGCATGATCCTGCTGCCGGCCTGGTCGGGGAGGTACTGGCCGATCTTCTTGGTGGCGGAGACGTTGCCGAGGATGTTGGAGATCAGGAAGAAGAACGGCATCAGGATGCCGAGGGAGAGCATCGGGCTGCGCAGCATCGTCGCGACGCCCATCGAGAAGACGGCGATGAGCGTCATGTAGAGGCCCCCGCCGATGACCGCGCGCAGCACGCCGGGATCGCCGATCGACGCCTTGTGCGAGCCGAGCATCGCCTGGCCCAGGAAGAAGGCGACGAAGCTGGTGATGATGCCGACGACGAAGGCGAGGACCGTCGCCACCGCGATCTTGCCGAAGAGGAACGTGCCGCGCTGCGGGACGGCCGCGAGCGAGGTGCGGATCATGCCGGTGCTGTACTCGTTCGAGACGACGAGCACCCCGAACACGATCATCGCGAGCTGACCGAGACTCATACCCGCGAAACTGATGAACGTCGGGTCGAAGGACAGCTTGTCGTTCTCGCTCAGATTGTCGAAGTCGTTCTTCGACAGGAGCGAGATCAGAATGCCGAGGGCGACCGTGACGACCGCGGCGAGACCGAGCGTCCAGACGGTGGACGCGACAGAGCGGATTTTCGTCCACTCGGACTGCAGGACCTGCGTCGCCGCCATGGTCAACCCCTCTTCCAGTCGCTGCCCCATTGCTGCTGAGGCGGTGGCGGCGGGGTCACCGGGTGCGCCGGGTCCAGTAGGCCGGCGTCCGGGCGCGGGGTGTCCGAGTGGGCGTGGTACTCCACCGACTCCGCGGTCAGCTGCATGAACGCTTCCTCCAGGGACGCCTGTTGCGGACTGAGTTCGTGCAGCACGAGCTGGTGCCGCGAGGCCAGCTCGCCGATGTGCTCCGGTTTGGAGCCGTCCACCTCCAGCGTGCCGTTGCCCGTCTCGACGACGGTGATCCCGGCGCCGTGCAGCACGTCGAGGAAGCGCTCGCGCTGGGGGGTGCGGATACGGACGTAGGACCGGGAGTTCTGCTGGATGAAGTCCGCCATGGAGGTGTCGGCGAGCAGCCGGCCCTGGCCGATGACCACGAGGTGGTCGGCGGTCAGCGCCATCTCGCTCATCAGGTGACTCGACACGAACACCGTGCGGCCCTGTGCCGCGAGGGACTTCATGAGGTTGCGGATCCAGTGGATGCCCTCGGGGTCGAGGCCGTTCACCGGCTCGTCGAACATCAGGATCCGCGGGTCGCCGAGCAGCGCGCCCGCGATACCGAGCCGCTGGCCCATGCCGAGTGAGAAGCCCTTGGCCTTCTTCTTCGCGACCGCGGTCAGCCCGACCGTGTCGAGGACCTCGTGGACCCGCGCCTTGGGGATGCCGTTGCTCTGCGCGAGGCAGAGAAGGTGGTTGAAGGCGCTGCGGCCGCCGTGCATGGCCTTGGCGTCGAGAAGGGCGCCGATGTACTTCAGCGGTTCCCTGAGACCGTCGTAGTGCTGACCGTCGATCCGCACGTCGCCGGCGGTGGGTCGGTCGAGCCCGAGCATCATCCGCATGGTCGTGGACTTGCCGGCGCCGTTGGGGCCGAGGAAGCCCGTCACGATGCCCGGTCTGACGGCGAAGGTGAGGTTGTTGACCGCCACCTTGTCGCCGTACCGCTTGGTCAGCCCCTCGAGCTCGATCATGCGGCCACGCTAAGACGGGGGTTGCCGCGGTGCCACTTGGGCGAGCGTGTTTTTGCCGCTTGTTCACCGATCCCCGGGCAGCACGTCGTCGCGGGTACGACGACGGCCCGAGCTCCCGAGAAGTCGCGGGTAGACGACGGCCCGCACTCCCGAGAAGGGGTGCGGGCCGTCGTCGATACGAGCAACTGCCGGGATGCCAGGAACTACCGGGACTGCTGAGCCGGTACCCCGCGCGAGATCGGCTCGTCCTCGGCCGGCGAGGTGGCGGCAGCCACCGCGGCGCCCGTGAGCGTCGCGAGCATCTCGCGGACGTTCGTGAGCTGGGCGTTGATCGAGTCGCGACGGTTCGTCAGAGCCGCCAGCTCGCGCTCGGATTCCGAGCGGATGCGGTCGGCCTTGGCGTTCGCGTCGGCCACGATGTCCTCGGCCTGGCGCTGAGCCGTCTCCACCGTCTGGCGGGCGCGGCGCTCGGCGTCCGTGCGCAGCTTCTCGGCCTCCAGGCGGAGCTGCTCCGCGCGGTGCTCGATCTCCGCGAGACGCTTCTCGGCCTTGGCCTGACGCGAGGCCAGGTCACGCTCGGACTGCTCGCGCCGCTTGGCGAGGTTCGTCTCGAAGTCGGCGGCGGCCTGCGCGGCCTTGGCGCGCGTCTCCTCGAAGAGGGCGTCCGCCTCCTCACGCTTGGACTGCGCGTCCTTCGTGGCCTCCTGGCGCAGCTGAGAAGCGTCGCCCTTGGCCTTCTCGAGGATCCGGACACCCTCGTCCTCCGCCTTGGCCTTGCGGTCCGCAGCGAACGATTCTGCGTCGTTGCGAACCTGCTGGGCCGCCGACTCGGCGAGCTCGCGGTGCTGCTCGGAAGCGCGCCGGGCCTCCTCTCGCAGGTCCTTCGCCTCCTCCTCGGCGAGGCGAAGGATCTTCTCGACGCGCGCGCCGAGACCGGCGTACGACGGCTCTGCGTCGCTGACCTGGGCCTGGGCGTTCTGCGTTTCGAGGTGGAGCTCCTCGATGCGCTTTTCAAGAGCAGTGATACGGGCCAGAGCGCTGTCACGGTCGGAGACGAGCTTCGAAATGCGTTCGTCCACCTGAGCGCGGTCGTACCCACGCCGCACAAGCTCGAAGCCGTAGGGGGAAGTGTCGCTCATGGGGTTCCTGTCGAATGAGACCGGTGAGGTGATAGGGGGAATCCTAGGGGTCAAAGCGGTGTGTCATCGAGCGGATACGTGTTTGATCTGGAGAATGACACTCCTTTTGGGTGGCTACCTGTCGGAGCGCTTGCCAGAGTCTGTGTCAAAGGTCCCTACAAAGCACGGAATCAAGGCTTATCGCTAGTCCTCCGACGCCTTGCCACTCGAACGAGTCGCACCCGCGGCAGCGCCGGCCTTGACTCCACCGTCCTTGTTGCCCGACGGAGCCTCAAAGGATTCCAACGCCTCCAGCACGTCCTGGACACGGGAGATCTCCGCATTGATGTCCTGACGGCGCCGCACCAGCACTTCGAGCTCGCGCTTGCCCTCCTCGACCGTGCGCCGTGCCTCCTGCTCGGCGTCGGCCTTGATCTTCTGAGCCTCGGCGACGAGCGAGTTCTTCTTCTGCTCGGCCTCCTTGAGGAGACCCTCCGCCTTGCGTACGGCGGCGATCCGCACCTTGCTCGCCTCGGAATTGGCCTCCGCCACCAGGTCCTTGGCCTTCGCCTCGGCCTTGGCGAGGGACTCCTCGGCGGCCTTGATGAGCGCGTCGCACCGGTCGCCCGCCGCCCGCATCGTCTCCGCCGACTCGCGGCGGGCGCGGTCGTGCAGCGCTTCGATCTCGGTGGTGATCCGCTCGCGCAGCTCCTCCGCTCGCTCCCTGATCGCGGTCGCGTCCCGGCGAGCGCCGACCAACAGCTCGTCGGCGTCCGTACGGGCCCGCTCCACCCGGGAGTTGCCCTCCACCGTCGCCTCGGAGACGAGCCGCTCCGCTTCCTTGCGGGCCGCGCCGACCATGCTGTCGGCCTGCTTCTCGGCGTCCGCCGTGGTCTTCTGCGCGGTCTGCTGGGACTCCGAGAGCAGCTTGTCGGCCTCCGACGCCGTCTCCGAGATGAGGGTGTCGACCTGCTCGGCCGCCTCGGAGCGCCGCTTGTTGGCCTCCTTGCGAGCCTCGTCCGTAGTCCGTTCCGCCTCTTCGCGCGCGGCCGACGTGAGCCGCTCCGCCTCCGCCTCGGCATCGGCCTTGAGGCGCGCCGCCTCGGCGCGGGTCCGCTCGCTGTGCTGCTGCGCGGAGCCGACCGTCGCCGCCGCCTCGGCGCGCAGCCGCTCCGCGTCGCCGGTCGCGTCCGAGATGAGACGCTCGGCCTTGGCCACCGATTCCGCGCGCACTCGCTCGGCCTCGGCGTTCGTCTCCACCGTGAGCCGCTCCGCCTCGGACCGCGCCTCGTTGATCAGCGTGTCCGCCTGCGTGGCCGCGTCCGAACGGATCCGGTTCGCATCCTCGCGGGCCTCGCCCCTCGTACGTGAAGCGTCCTGCTCGGCGTTGGCGATGACGTCGGACGCCTCGGCGCGGACGCGCTGGGAGTGCTCGGCGGCCTCCGAACGCAGCCGCTCGGATTCGGCGATCGCATCCGAAACCGTGCGCTCCGCCAGTGCCTTGGCGGCCTCCGACTCCTCGGACGCCTCCCGTCGGACCCGGCTCGCGTCGTCGCCGGCCCGCTCCCGCTCCGCGTAGGCGTCGGCGCGGACCCGGTCGGCCTCCGCCTGCGCCTCGGTCCGCACCCGCTCCGCCGCGTGCTCGGCGGCGGACCTGAGACCGGTGATCTCCTCCTGGGCCTGCTCGTGCAGCCCGGCCACCGAGTCCCGCACCTGCTGCGCGGTCTGCTCGGCGTTCGAGACCATCTCGGTCGCGCGCCGGTCGGCCTCCTCGACCAGCCGTACGGCCTCGGCCTGGGCCTCCTCCACCCGCTTGCGCGCGGAAGCGAGCAGCTCCTCGCTCTGCTCGCGGGCCCGCTCACGCTCCTGGTCGGCCTCCTGGCGCGCCGAACCGAGAAGCTCCTCGGCCTCGCGGCGCCGCCGCTGGGCCTCCTCCTGCGCGGCGGCCAGCGCTTCGGCGGCCTCGGCCGCCAGCCGCTCGGCGGCGGCCTGTGCCTCCGCCCGTACCCGGTCCGCGCTGTCCTGAGCCTCCGACTTCAGCCGCTCGGCCTCCGCCGCGGCCTCCGAACGCAGTCGTACGGCGATGTTCTCGCCCTCGGCCCGGGAGGCGGACGCGTCCGCCGCGGCCTCGTCCCGCAGCCGCTCGGCCTCCGCCTCGGCCTGCGCCTGGAGCGTACGGATCCGCTCGGCGGACTCCGAACGCAGCCGGTCCGTCTCCTCCGCGGCCTCACGGCGCAGCCGCTCGGCCTCCGCGCGGGCCTCGCCGAGCGCCTGCTCCGCCGAGGCGACCCGCTGCTCGGCCTCGGTGTGCAGCCGGGCCAGCCCCTCGGCGGCCTCTTCGCGGCGGGCCGCTATGGCCCGCTCGGTCTCCTCGCGGAGCGCCTGAGCTGCCCGTTCGGCGTCCGCCTTGACGCCCTCGGCCTGCTCCTCGGCCTCCGTGCGGTGCCGCTCGGCCTCCGAGCGGGTCCGCTCCAGGGTTTCCTCGGCCTGCCGGCGCAAGGTCGTGGCGCGCTCGATGGCCTCGGTGCGCACCCGCTGGCTGTCGGTCGTGGCGACCGACCGCAGTTCGTCGGCGTCCGCCTTGGCCTTGGCAAGCAGTTCCTCGGCGGTCTTGGCCGCCTCCTCGATCTGCTGGACGGCCTCGCGCCTGGCCTCGCTGCGGATCCGCTCACCCTCGGCGTTGGCCTCGCCGCGCAACTGCTCGGCCTCGCCGCGCAGCCGGCGCGCCTCCTCCTGGAGCTCGACCGTCTTGGCGCGGTACTCCTTGGTGTCGTCCTTCGCCGTGCCCTTGAGCTGCTCGGCGATGTCGTGCGCCTCGGCACGCAGCCGGTCCGCCTCGGCCTCCGCCTTGCTGCGGATCCGCTCGGCCTCCTCGGTGGCGGCCTTGGTGGTCGATTTGGCTTCCTCGGACGCCCTGTTCAGGACCTCCTCGGCGGTACGGGCCGCCTTGGCGAGCTGGGACGCGGTCTCCTCGGCGGTGAGACTGCGCGCGTTCTCCTCGGCCTCCGCGACGATCTTCTCGGCCTTGGCCTTGGCCTCCGCGACGACCTGCTCGGCGTCGGCCTTGGTGGTCTCGGCCTCCTGGTTGGCCTCGTTGACCAGCCGGGCGACCTGCTCCTTCGCCGTCCGCGTGCGCTGCTCGTTCGTCGACTCGGCGGTGGCCAGGGCCTTGGCCGCGGCCTCCTTCGCCTCGGCGAGAGTCTTCTCCGCCTCGGCGCGCGCCTCGCGCAGCGCCGCCTCGGCCTCGGCCGCGCGCTGCTCGGCGGCCCGGCTCAGCTCGGTGGCCTGACGGCGGGCGGAGTCCGACTCGGTCGCCGTGGAGCTGCGCAGCTGCTCGGCGTGGTCGGTGGCCTCCTGGGCCTGCGTGGACGCCGCGTTCAGCAGCCGCTCGGCGTCCGTGCGGGCCCGGCGCAGTAGCGCCTCGGCCTCGGCGCGGGCCGACTCGGCGTCGGCGTTCAGCCGCTGACGGGCCTCGGCGGCGACCCGCTCGGCCTCCGCGCGGGCGGCGGCCAGCGCCTGGTCGGCCTCGGCGCGCGACTCATCGAGGAGCCGGCGGGCCTGCTGCTCGGTGCGGGCGCGCAGCTGCTCCGCCCACGCCACGTTCTCGTTGACGTGCGACTCGACGGTCTGCCGGCGCTCGCCCAGCTCCTGGTCCAGCTGCTGGCGGCGGGTGACCGCCTCCTGGTGCAGCTCCGCCTGGAGACGGGCGGCCTGCTCGGCATGCTCCTGGAGGATGCGCTGGGTCTGCGCGCGGGCCTGGCTCATCTCGCGCTCGGCGTCGGCGCGCAACTGGTCGGCCTGGATCTGCGCGTTACGAAGGAGCTGCTCGGCCTGGTAGCCGAGGTCACCGCCGTCGTAGGCAGGCCGGGTCGCCAGACTGCGGCGCGCCTCGTGCAGCTTGGCGCGCAGCACCTCGACCTGATAGCCGAGGTCCTCGGCGTGCTGGACGGCCTTTTCCCGCTCGGTCTTCAGCCGCTCCATCTCGGCCTCGAACCGAGAGAGGTGGTCGACGTCAGCCGCCGGCTCTCGCTCCTGGCGTTCGTAGCCCCGCACTGCGCGGTCCCATCCGTCCCCTGGTCGCAAGTCTCTCCAAACGAGCTCCGTCCATCCGCCGAACGGGGCCCCCGGGGAATGGTGTCAGATCACCGGCGGAGCATGGGCCGCTGCCCCGACGCTCGTCCCGCCTGTCCCCCGAAAACCTGGACCCCGGCCCTCGAATCCTCATCGACAAGGACCCGGGCCGCCCCGCTGAGGCGGCGGCCGTCCCCAACCCTACCGGCCCATATGTACGTGGGTCAGTGCTCAGGTGACTCAACAGGCGCCGAAGTCACCAGTTCTGTCAGGACGCCATGGCAATCCTTTGGATGCAGGAACGTGATCCGGGAGCCCATCGAGCCGATCCGGGGCTCGTCGTACAGCACTCGTACGCCCTTGTCCTTGATGTCGGCGGCATCGGCGTCCACGTCCGCGGTGCCGAAAGCGATGTGATGGACCCCCTCGCCGTTCTTCGCCAGCCACTTCGCGACGGTGGAGTCCTCGCGGGTGGGTTCGAGCAACTGGAGGTAGGAAGCACCGCCGTCGGAAGTACCGTTGATCCTGATCATGGCCTCCCGGACGCCCTGCTCCTCGTTGACCTCGGAGTGGAAGACCTCGAAGCCGTACGTGGCCCGGTAGAACTCGACGGTCTTGTCGAGGTCGAAACAGGCGATCCCGATGTGGTCGATTCGCGTCAGCATGGAGTCAGTGCAGCGCTCCTGCGGCGGTTACGCAACGTGCGCGCGATCACACTCCACGCCGGATGACGGGTGGCCTACCGCTCAGTACATTCAAAGTAAACCCTCGTTCACTCCTCAGCTGTGCAGCTGAAAGGGGATCGCACCTCATGTCAGGAACGAACAGCAGTACCTCGGTGATCGTCGCGGGCGCCCGTACGCCCATGGGACGGTTGCTGGGCTCGCTGAAGTCCTTCTCCGGGGCAGACCTCGGTGGCTTCGCGATCAAGGCCGCCCTCGACCGTGCGGGTATCGACGGCGACCAGGTGCAGTACGTGATCATGGGCCAGGTGCTCCAGGCCGGGGCAGGGCAGATCCCGGCACGCCAGGCCGCGGTCAAGGCGGGCATCCCGATGAGCGTCCCGGCGCTCACCATCAACAAGGTGTGCCTCTCGGGCCTCGACGCCATCGCACTCGCCGACCAGCTCATCCGTGCAGGTGAGTTCGAGATCGTCGTCGCGGGCGGCCAGGAATCCATGACGAACGCGCCCCACCTCCTCCCGAAGTCCCGCGAGGGCTACAAGTACGGCGCGATCGAGATGCTCGACGCCATGGCGTACGACGGCCTCACCGACGCCTTCGAGAACATCGCCATGGGCGAGTCGACGGAGAAGCACAACACCCGGCTCCGCATCGCCCGCCCCGAGCAGGACGCGGTCGCGGCCCTCTCGCACCAGCGGGCGGCCGCCGCCCAGAAGGACGGCGTCTTCGCGGCGGAGATCACGCCGGTGGAGATTCCGCAGCGCAAGGGCGAGCCCGTCGTCTTCAGCGAGGACGAGGGCATCCGCGCCGAGACGACGGCGGAATCCCTGGGCAAGCTGCGCCCGGCGTTCACCAAGGACGGCACGATCACGGCCGGCACGTCGTCCCAGATCTCGGACGGCGCCGCCGCCGTCGTGGTCATGAGCAAGGCGAAGGCGCTGGAGCTGGGCCTCGACTGGATCGCCGAGATCGGCGCCCACGGGAACGTCGCAGGGCCGGACAACTCGCTCCAGTCGCAGCCGTCCAACGCCATCCTGGACGCCCTGAAGAAGGAGGGCCTGGACGTCTCGGACCTCGACCTGATCGAGATCAACGAGGCCTTCGCCGCGGTCGCCGTGCAGTCAATGAAGGACCTCGGGGTGTCCACCGACAAGGTGAACGTCAACGGCGGAGCCATTGCCCTGGGTCACCCGATCGGGATGTCCGGCGCCCGCCTCGTCCTGCACCTCGCCCTCGAACTGAAGCGGCGGGGCGGCGGTGTGGGTGCCGCCGCGCTGTGCGGTGGCGGCGGACAGGGTGACGCGCTGATCGTGCGGGTACCCAAGGGCTGAGTACTTCTGTTCGTACGTCTCTACTCGGAACGGAGCTGTGATGGAGGACGTCGCCTCGCTGGTGGCCCAGGCCAGAGAAGGCCGGCCGCGGGCCGTGGCCAGGCTGATCTCCCTGGTGGAAGGGGCGTCCGAGCAGCTCCGCGAGGTGATGGCGGCTCTGGCACCGCTCGCCGGGAACGCGTACGTCGTCGGCCTCACGGGGTCGCCGGGCGTGGGCAAGTCGACGGCCACGTCTGCGCTCGTGACCGCGTACCGCAAGCAGGGCAGGCGGGTCGGTGTCCTCGCCGTCGACCCGTCCTCCCCTTTCTCGGGAGGCGCACTGCTCGGCGACCGCGTGCGGATGTCCGAGCACGCCTCCGATCCCGGGGTGTACATCCGCTCCATGGCGACCCGGGGCCATCTCGGAGGACTCGCGTGGTCGGCCCCCCAGGCGATCCGTGTCCTGGACGCGGCGGGCTGCGACGTGATCCTGGTCGAGACCGTCGGCGTCGGCCAGTCCGAGGTCGAGATCGCCTCCCAGGCCGACACCTCGGTCGTCCTCCTCGCCCCCGGCATGGGCGACGGCATCCAGGCGGCCAAGGCCGGAATCCTGGAGATCGGAGACCTGTACGTCGTCAACAAGGCCGACCGGGACGGGGCCGACGCCACCGCCCGCGAGCTGAACCACATGCTCGGGCTCGGCGAGTCCCGTGGCCCCGGTGACTGGCGCCCGCCGATCGTCAAGACCGTCGCCGCGCGGGGCGAGGGCATCGACGAGGTCGTCGAAGCCCTGGAGAAGCACCGGGCGTGGATGGAGGAGCACGGGGTGCTCGTCGAACGCCGCCGTGCCCGGGCGTCCAAGGAGGTCGAGACGATCGCCGTGACAGCCCTGCGCCAACGCATCGGCGACCTCCACGGCGACCGCCGCCTCAGCGCACTCGCGGAGCGGATCGTGGCGGGCGAGCTGGATCCCTACCGGGCGGCGGATTCGCTGGTGGAGGGCCTACGGGAGGCCTGAGGCTCGGGTTTTTCGCCCCCTCCGCCCCTACCCGTCCTGTACCTGGGGCTGCCGCCCCCAGACCCCGGACGGGCTGGAGTCAGCCCCTCCGGCGTTTGAGGAGCGGGGGTCCTGGGGGCGGCACCCCCAGGCGGGGTCTGGGGCAGAGCCCCAGGAACAAGGGACGGGCAGGGGCGGAGGGGGCGAGAAACCCTCCTGGTCAGCTCTCCGCCCCCGCTGTTAAGTTGACCCCCATGTTCCTCCTCATGGCATAGGGCCCGCCCAGGCCGCGGCCGTCGCGGCACTCAGGCGCCCCCTTCCGCCCTCTCGCCGAGGAACATTCCCATGTCCGCGTCACCTTCGCGGCGGCCTTCGTACGCCGCCGTCCTCCGCATCCCCCACACCCGCCGCACCTTCACCACGGCCCTCGTCGGCAGACTGTCGTACGGCATGGTCTCCCTGGCCATGCTGCTGACAGTGACCCGGGCGACCGGGTCGTACGCCGTGGCCGGCGCGGTCCTGGCGCTGTTCGGTGCCACGAGCGTGTTCCTGTCGCCCGCGAGGGCGGCCCTGATCGACCGGTACGGCCCCCGCCGTGCCCTCACCCCCATGGCCTCGCTCTACGCGACGCTCCTCGGAGCCTTCGCGGCGACCGCCTGGCGCCCGGAGGCACCGCCGGTGCTACTCGGCGCGCTGGCCGTGGCGGCGGGCGCCTGCACGCCCCCGCTCGGTCCCACGATGCGCGCCGTCTGGGGCGAAGTCGTCGAGGACCGGCGGCTGCTGCAACGGGCGTACAGCCTGGACGGCGTGGCGGAGGAGATCCTCTTCGTCTCCGGGCCGCTGATGGTGGGCGGAGTGGTGCAGTTCGCACCGCCCGCCGCCGCCGTCGCCCTCAGCGCCGTGCTGGTGTGGACGGGGACCCTCGGGTTCGTTCTGTCGCCGGTGGTGGCGGGCGTACGGCCCGCTGCCGTCAAGGCCGAGCGGTCCCGGGCCCGGTTGCGCGGCGGCCGCGCCCTCGCGCAGCCCGTTGTCGTCGCGGCGGGCGTCGGACTGGCGCTCGGCGCCTTGGACCTGCTGGTCATGGCCTTCGCCGAGCAGCGCCACCACGGGGACGATGTGGTGGCCTGGGTCCTCGCCGCCCTGTCGGCGGGCAGCGCGGTGGGCGGGCTGCTGAACGGAGCCGTCAACTGGCGTACGTCCGCGAAGGCGCGGCTGCCGCTGATGGCCGGTGGCGTGGGGCTCGCCCTGCTCGCCGCCGGACTGGCCCCGGGGCTCGGCACACTGACCGTCGCGGTGGCCTGCGCCGGCTTCTTCGTGGCCCCGGCGCTGACCACGTCGTACCTGATCGCGGACGAGGCCGCCCCTCCGGGTTTCCGCACTCAGGCGGGCGCCTGGGTCAACACCGCCGTGAATGCGGGCAGTTCGGCCGGTGCGGCGGGCGTGGGCCTGCTGGTCGGCCGGCTGTCCCTGGGGTGGTGCTTCGCGGTATCGGGCGGCATGGCTCTGGTGGCGGGTCTGGCCGCGGTACGAGGTGCAGGCGCCGCGTCCGCCGTCCCGTGCCCCTCAGGCGCGCCCATGGATTCGGCGAAGGCCGGCTCCGTCTGATCGCCCCCGCGCCCGCGAGAGGCGCGGGGGGCCGATAACCAGCTCGGCCCACGGCCGAAGTCGCTGCTCAAGCCGAGGGTTGGCGCTTGGCCCGCCGAAGTCGGATGCCCAGGACGAGCGTTGGCGCGTGCTCCGCCGAAGTCGGCTGCCCGGGTCGAGCGTTACGGCTTGCCCCGCTGCCCTCGCAGATGCTCCGCGATCGGAGTCAGCGTCTTGTGGAGTTCCTCCAGCGCCTCCGGCGACAGCAGGTCCATGAAGTGGCGCCGCACGGAGGCCACATGGTGCGGTGCGACCTTCCGCATCGTCTCCATGCCGTGGTCGGTGAGGACCGCGAACAGCCCTCGGCGGTCGGACTCGCAGTTCTCCCGGCGCACCAGGTCCGCGTTCTCCATGCGCGTGATCTGGTGCGAGAGGCGGCTCTTGGACTGGAGGGTGGCGGACGCGAGGTCGCTCATCCGCATCCGTACGTCCTCCGACTCGGAGAGGTTCACGAGGATCTCGTAGTCGTTCATGGTCAGGCCGAACGGTTGCAGGTCCCTCTCGAGCTGGTAGGTCAACAGCCTGTTGACCTCCAGGTGGGTGCGCCAGGCACACTGCTCCGCATTGGTCAGCCAGCGCGTGGCCGTCTCGGTCTCCATAAGTGAAGTCTACCTAAAATGTTGAAAGGCGAACTAGTGAGGGCGGTGTGACTACGCGCACGCGTTCGATGTCACACTCCGCAGACTACCGCTCACAGCCCGAAGCGACGCTGGAGGTCTCCCAGCTGTCCGGGAAGGCGCGGTGCGCCTGGCTGTTGTCCGTGCCGGCCGGGTACCCCGCTCGCGCCGGGTACTCCCGCCTGCTGCGGGACTGCCCCCGTGGCCAGCTCGGCCATGAGGGTCTCGGTGGACTGGAGCAGCACCGTGCCGGCCCCCACGAACTCGAACTGGTGCTCCTCTCCGGAGGCCCCGCCGATGCCTGTCATTGCACGTAGGCCGCCCATTACGCCTGTCATGTACCCATGGTCGTAGTGGTGGCACGGGGAGGGGCAGTCCGCCCAGCCGACCAGGGCCTGTGGGTCGACCCGGATCGGGGGTTCCATGAACACCACCGGACCGTTCGAGGCGGCCACGAACTTGCCCGTTCCGATGAGCGTCAGGAACCCCGGCACGATCGACTGCTTGAGTGCGAGAGTTGGCTGAAAAGCGAGCAGATTGCCGGAGCGAATGGTCAGGTTGCCGTTTTCCAGGTCGTACGAATTCACGTCGAAGGCCCGGTCGGCGAGGAGCATCTTGCCCGAGCCCTCCGCCACGACCCAGTCGCTAGCGTGCAGAGGCGAATGGAAGGACGTACGGACGAGTCGGTCGAGCCGGCCGTGGCCGATGCCGTTGAAGTCGATCGAGCCGTAGTAGGCGATCATCTTGCCCTTCTGCAGGAACCACTGGCTCCCCTTGAGCTCCACGCAGAAGGTGTAGTTGTTCACGTTGTCGTCGACCGGCAGTGTCATCGGGTCGTACACGGTCGGCCCCGAAGCTCCGTATCCGCTCACAACTTCTCCTCCGAGGCCTGGACGTACACCGCGCCGTTGCCGCTCAGCTCCAGCTGGAACGCCTCGCCCGAGCCACGGCCCACCATGTCGCGCCAGCCGAGCGCCGTGGACAGCTTGTTGCGTACGTCGCCGTGGTGTGCGACGTACGCCTGCGGGTCGACGTGGACCGGGCGCTGCGGGGTGATCGGGATCTCGAACACGCCGCCGTGGGCCATGACGGCGACGGCGCCGTGCCCCTTCAGGGTGGTCGTGAAGAGTCCCTGGCCGGTCACCTGACCGCGCACCATGCCCATCACCCCGCCCTGCGAGCCCATGAACATCGTGCCCTGCTGGAGTGCGCCGTCGAAGGCGAGCAGCCGGTCCGCCTCCACGTACAGGGTGTCGCCGGTGAGGCCGATCACCTGGATGTGGTGGCCGCCGTGCCCGAAGAGCACCGTGCCGGAACCCTCGACGGTCATCAGCGGGGTGGCCTCGTTCGCCAGGCGGCGGCCCAGCATCGACATCACCCCGCCCTGACCGCCCTGGATGTTGGGCGTGAAGGACACATCGCCCTTGTAGGCGAGCATCGCCCCGCGCTGACTGAACATTCGCTGGCCGGGCAGCACGGTGGCCTCGACCATCTTCGAGTTGATCTCCCGGAAGGGCATGTCACACATCCCCCGCGATCGTGTTCCGCTCGCTGGGCTGTACGTAGACCAGGCCGTCGCCCTCGAAGCGGATCTGGAAGGCCTCGCCGCCGCCCTCGCCCATGAACGTGCGGAACGTCACACCCGACTGGAAGGACTGCCGCACATTGCCCTGGTGCGCGATGTACGCGCCGGGGTCGACGGTCAGTGGGTACTGCGCGCTCACCCGCAGCACCACCGCCGGACCGTCGGACATGATCGCCGCCTGGCCGTGGCCCTCGACGGTCGTGGTGAACAGCCCGTTGCCCTGCGTGGCACCGCGCATGCCCGTGAACGACGTGCCGGTACGCAGCCCGGCATCCGTCACGAGCAGATTGCTCGACTCGACGTACAGCTTGTCCCCCTGGAGATTCACGAGGTTGATCTCGGCAGCCCGGTCCGCGAACCAGCAGGTCCCGTGCCCCTTCACCTCCATCACCGTCATCTGCTCACCGGTGAGGCGCCGGGTCACCATCCCCCGGACACCCTCACCGCCGCCGCTCATCTTCTTGAAGGCCATCTGGCCGTCGTACGCCACCATCGAGCCGTTCTTCGCCTTCACGGCGTCCCCGGTCATGTCGACGGCCAGCACCTTGCTGCCTTGAAGTCGGAACATCGCCACGCTGTGACGGTAGCCGCCGGGTGCGGTCCGCCAAAAGGGCCTACGGGTGGATCTCATCCCTGATCGGACCCCTAGGGGCCGGGGGAGCGGACCGGGCGCGCGGCCCCCGCACCCCCCGCCGGGACGGCCGGAACCCGGGTGCCACAATGGCTCGGACGCTTGTGCCTGGGTTCACAAAGCGCCGTTCCTGCCGAAAGCGCGACTCCCACCGAAGGTGACCCGTGGACATCAAGACCGCCAGCGCCCTCCGCCGCCTCCGCCTGGTCTCGGCCCCCGAGGCGATCTCCTTCCTCCTCCTGCTCGTCTGCTCGGTGCTGAAGCGGACCACGGACTTCAACGCGGTGCCCGTCATGGGCGCGGTCCACGGCCTCCTCTTCATCCTGTACGTGATCTTCTGGGCGGACGCCTGGAACCGCACCAAGTGGGGCCTAGGCACCGCGGCCCTCTACTTCGTCCTCTCCGTGCTGCCCACCGGCGGCTTCTTCGCCGAGCGCAAGCTGCGGCACGAGGCCGAGGCCGCGGTGATCGCCTCCCGCGCCCGGCGCGAGGGTGTGGTGAAGACGTCATGATCGTCGCCTTCTCCGTGACACCGCTGGGCGTCGGCGAGGACGTCGGGGAGTACGTCGCCGACGCCGTCCGGGTCGTACGCGAGTCGGGGCTGCCCAACCGCACCGACGCGATGTTCACCTCGATCGAGGGCGAGTGGGACGAGGTGATGGCCGTGGTCAAGCGCGCCGTCGCCGTCGTCGAGGAGCGCGCCCCGCGCGTCTCGGTCGTCCTGAAGGCGGACATCCGTCCCGGTGTGACGGACGGTCTGAAGTCCAAGGTCGAGACGGTGGAACGCCACTTGTCCGCGTAGGCCTCAGGCAGCCAGACCCCGGTCCATGTGGGCCGGGGTTTTGTCGTGTCCGCTCCGGCGGGGCCGGTTACCCCATCGGACGCGCCCAGTTCGACACGCCACCAAATCTCCACTTGTGTATGGGTATCGGCTCGTTCGATCACCGGACAAGTTCAATCACTGGAGGGCGCTGTGCGGCCCGAGGGCTACGACTACGACACCTACAGCCGTCTCGCCGGACCGCTCACGCAGCCGTCCGCCTCGGCGTACCAGGTGCAGTACACCAAGCTCCTCTCGCGAGAGCCGCACCGGATACGCGCCGTCCTGCTGATGACCTTCGCGCCGATCCTCACCGGCGTACTCCTCGTCTACCTGGTGTGGCCGAGCCACTGGGTGGAGCGCGAAGGCGGCGCCCGCTGGCTGGTGGGGCTCGACATCGCGATGCTCATAGCCATCGGCCTGATCGAGCTGTTCATGGTCGTCAACGTGATCAGCATCGCGCACGCCACGATGGTGGCGCGGGACCCGATACCCGTCGAGGCCCAGGAAGGGACCCGGGTCGCCTTCCTCACCACATACGTGCCCGGCAAGGAACCCCTCGCCATGGTCCGCGCGACACTCGAAGGCGCCGTCGCGGTCACCCACACCGGACCCGTGGACGTCTGGCTCCTCGACGAGGGCAACGACGAACAGGCCAAGGCGCTCTGCGCGGAACTCGGCGTCCGGCACTTCACCCGGTTCGGTGTCCCGGAGTGGAACCGCGACAAGGGCGTCCACAAGGCCCGTACCAAACACGGCAACTACAACGCGTGGATCGCGATGCACGGCAAGGAGTACGAGTTCTTCGCCTCCGTCGACACCGACCACGTCCCGCTCCCCAACTTCCTTGAGCGGATGATGGGTTACTTCCGGGACCCGGACGTCGCCTTCGTCGTCGGCCCGCAGGTCTACGGCAACTACGAGAACCCCGTCACCAAGGCGGCCGAGTCCCAGCAGTTCCTCTTCCACGCGCTGATCCAGCGTGCCGGCAACTGCTACCGCGCGCCCATGTTCGTCGGCACCAACAACGTCGTACGCATCACGGCCGTCCGTCAGGTCGGCGGCCTGTACGACTCCATCACCGAGGACATGGCCACCGGGTTCGAGCTGCACCGCCACAAGAACCCGAAGACCGGCAGGCACTGGCGGTCCGTCTACACCCCGGACGTGCTCGCCGTGGGGGAGGGGCCCGCCTCCTGGACGGACTTCTTCACGCAGCAGATGCGCTGGTCGCGGGGGACCTACGAGACGCTGTTCAAGCAGTACTGGAAGGCGCCGTTCACGATGCCTGCCGGCCGCCTCTTCTCGTACACGATGATGCTCGTCTACTACCCGATGACGGCCGTCAACTGGCTGCTTGGCATCATGAGTTGCTTCCTCTTCCTGTGGTTCGGCGCGTCCGGTACGCAGGTCGCCGCCTCCGTCTGGCTGATGCTCTACAGCGACGCGGCCGCCCTCCAGATCGGCCTCTACCTCTGGAACCGGCGGCACAACGTCTCCCCGCACGAACCCGAAGGCTCCGGCGGCCTCGCGGGGATGGCGATGTCGGCGCTCTCCGCGCCCATCTATCTCAAGTCGCTGGGCGAGGCCCTGATCCGCCGGCCCAGCCGCTTCGTGGTCACGCCCAAGGGCGGCGAGGCCAACCCCGACCGGCTGCTGACCTTCCGTATCCACCTCACCTGGGCGGCGCTGCTCGGCGTCTCGCTCGCCGCGTCGGTCGTCCTCGACCACACCCACGCGGCCATGCGCACCTGGGCGCTGCTGGCCATGGGGATTTCGCTCGCCCCGGTCGGGGTGTGGCTCTCCACCGTGCTCAAGGAACGCAGGGCCCGGCAGCTGCCCCTCGCGACGACCGCACGGATCACGGAGGCCGTCGAACCCGCCCTCGCGACCAGCGGCAGCACGGCCGCGGTCACCAGCTCCACGACAGGAGGCAACTAGGCCATGGCCTACCAGCCCTCGCAGAAGACGAAGAAGACCGTGCTGGGCATCGGCGGCATAGTCGTGCTCGCCGGCCTCAACGCACCCGCCGCGCTCGGCTTCGCCAGCGAGAAGTACTACGAGTACAAGATCGCGCAGCCCGGCTACAAGGCGAAGTACGGCTCCTGGAGCCACCTCGACATCCCCGACGACTACCGCACCAACGCCATCCACGCCGCCCTGCTGCACACCGGCAAGGTGTTGATCGTCGCCGGCTCGGGGAACGAGAAGCGGAAGTTCGACAAGGGGTCCTTCGACACCGTCCTGTGGGACCCGACGACCGACACCTTCAAGAAGATCCCGACCCCCGACGACTTCTTCTGCTCGGGGCACGCCCAACTCCCCAGCGGCAGAATGCTGGTGGCGGGCGGCACCGCCCGCTACGAACTGCTCGAAGGCGAGGTCGAGCGGGCCGGCGGCGGTATGCGCGTGAAGAACGAGAACCCCGACAAGGCGGTCCTCCTGAAGAAGGGCACCCGCTTCCGCTCACCCGCCGGCGTCGAGTACGTCAGCAAGGTCGACGTCAAGATCCCCAAGGCCAAGCGCACGCAGAAGGTCACGTACAACCGCGCGGGCGTCATGCAGCCCTGGAAGACCAGGATCGTCGCGAGCGAGGCCCGGGTCTTCGTGGAGGCGACCGAGGAGGGCCCGACGTCGGCCACCGACAAGCAGGCCCAGTACGAGATCGTCGGCCTGAAGGGCAAGGACGCCGACAACACGTACGGCCTCTCCGAGAAGATCACCCTGGAGAAGCAGGACTTCCAAGGGATCAGAGCCGCCTACGAGTTCGATCCGAAGGCCGAGAAGTACATCCCGGTCGACCCGATGAAGAAGGCCCGCTGGTACCCGACGCTCGTCGGGCTCGACGACGGGCGGGTCCTCGCGGTGTCCGGCCTCGACGACGTCGGCGCGATCGACCCGGGCGACAACGAGATCTACGACCCGAAGACGAAGAAGTGGACGCCGGGGCCCAAGCGTTACTTCCCCACCTACCCCGCGCTCTTCCTCACCAAGGGCGGCAAGCTCTTCTACCCGGCGTCCAACGCCGGTTACGGGCCCGCCGAGATGGGTCGCGAGCCCGGCATCTGGGACCTGAAGACCAACAAGTTCGAGAAGGTCCCGGGGCTGCGCGACCCGGACGAGACGGAGACGTCCGCCTCGCTGCTGCTGCCGCCCGCGCAGGACCAGAAGGTGATGATCCTCGGCGGCGGAGGCGTCGGCGAGTCCAAGGAGTCGACCCCGCGCACCGCCGTCGTCGACCTCAAGAAGGGCAGCCCGTCCTTCGAGGACGGCCCCGACCTCCCCCAGGGCACCCGGTACTTGAACAGCGTGATCATGCCGGACGACTCCGTCTTCACCACCAACGGCTCCGAGGACTACCGCGGTCGCAGCGCTAGCAACATCCTCAAGGCGCAGTTCTACGACCCCAAGGGCAACGCCTTCCGCGAGGCCGCCTCCCCGAAGGTCGGCCGCAACTACCACTCCGAGGCCCTGCTGTTGCCCGACGGCCGCGTCGCCACCTTCGGCTCCGACCCGCTCTTCGACGATCAGCAGAACACCAAGCTGGGCCACTTCGAACAGCGCATGGAGATCTTCACCCCGCCCGCCCTGCACAAGAACGGCAAGAACCGCCCGGTGCTGGGTGACGGCCCGAACACACTAGACAGCAAGCGGCGCGCGACCTTCGCCACCGAGTACCCGGAGCGCGTGGTCAAGGCCCGGCTGATGCGCCCGAGCGCGGTGACTCACACGACCGACGTCGAGCAGCGCTCCATCGAACTCGGGCTCACCAAGACCAAGAACTCGGTCACCGTCGACGTACCGAGTGACCGGGCTCTGGTGCCGCCGGGCTGGTACATGCTCTTCGTGACGGACGGGGAGGGCACGCCGTCGGAGGCGAAGTGGATCCAGGTGCGGTGAACCGGCCTGCCGTGCCTACGACTTGGAGTTGCGCGCCAGAGCCAGCGCGTACTCCGGCCACCACTGACCGGCGTTCGGCCCGCCCTCGCAGGTGCCGTCCGACTCCCCGGGCCGTTTGATCCACAGATAGGCGTCCAGGGCGGGCTCGCCCGTGTCGGTGGTCGGCCGGGTGCCCAGCGCCCGGCCCGACGGGTTGCACCAGACGCCGGGCAGTGGCCCGTTGCCGTTGCGGCTGGAGTCGATGACGAAGTGCTTGCCGCCGAGGTCCTGGGAGAGATGGAGGCCGTACGCCTTCGTCACCGCGTCCGTCTGGAAGTTGGAGACGTTGAGCGCGAAGCCGTCCGCGTTCTCGATGCCGGCCCGCTTCAGCGGGTCCACCAGCTTCCACGGCTCCTGGATCCAGGACGGGTTGCCCGCGTCCAGGTACACCTGCGTGTTCGGCTGCTGCTTCAGCCGGACGACCGCCTCGCCGAGCAACTGCTCGCGCTCGGCGTGGTACTCGGCGGGAGTGCAGCCGTCCACGATGTGCGCGACCGCGTCGGGCTCCAGCACCACCAGCGCCTTGCTGTCGCCGAGCGCGTCCGCGAACTTCCCGATCCACGCCCGGTAGGCCTCCGCGTCACTCGCCCCGCCCGCCGAGTGCTGGCCGCAGTCCCGGTGCGGGATGTTGTACGCGACGAACAGCGCCGTCCGCCCCTCCCGGGCCGCCGAAGTGGCCGCGGCCGCGACCGCCGGGGCCGGGTCGATCTCACCGGCCGGCCACAGCGCGAGGGGCTGCCCGGCGATCCGCTCCAGCAGTGCGGCGTCCGCTGTGCGGCCCTGCCGCTCCCACAGCTGGATCTGCGCGGCGGCGGAACTGGCCGGATCGACCCAGAAGGGAGAGGCCGGCGTGGGGCTCGCCTTCCTGGTGTCGGCGCCGGCGACGGAAGCCTCGTCGACATCGGGCACGGACGCGCAGCCCGCCGCGAGCCCGAGCGCCGCGAGTGCGGCGAAGGTACGGATCAGCCGGGACATCCTGCCCCCTTGAGCGAAGGTGACTTTCAGTGACGATTCATCGGTAATCGTTGCATAGGGCGCTTAATCGACATGGATACGACACTGAGGCGGTGGGGTGCGGGGCGGTGTTCTGCCGAGCCTTCCGGGCCGCGGACCGAAAGGCGAGACAGGGCTGACCACCATGTGACCGGCCGGTAAGGTCTTTGGCGTGTCGAAGCCGCTCAGCCTTGCCTTTGATCCCATCGCCCGTGCCGACGAGCACTGGAAACAGCGGTGGGGCTCGGTGCCGTCCATGGCGGCGATCACCTCGATCATGCGCGCGCACCAGATCCTGCTCGCCGAGGTGGACGCGGTGGTCAAGCCGTACGGGCTGACGTTCGCGCGGTACGAGGCGCTGGTGCTGCTCACCTTCTCCAAGGCGGGCGAGCTGCCGATGTCCAAGATCGGCGAACGGCTCATGGTGCATCCGACGTCCGTGACGAACACGGTGGACCGGCTGGTGAGGTCCGGGCTCGTCGACAAGCGCCCCAACCCCAATGACGGCCGCGGCACGCTCGCGTCCATCACCGACAAGGGGCGCGAGGTGTGTGACGCGGCCACCGAGGACCTGATGGCGATGGACTTCGGGCTCGGCGCGTACGACGCCGAGGAGTGCGCGGAGATCTTCGCGATGCTGCGGCCGCTGCGGGTCGCTGCGCGGGACTTCGACGAGGAGTAGGGCGCGGTCGATACGCCGTCGTGCGTTGTCGTGCGTTGTCGTGTGTGGTCGTACGCGGGGAAGGGCCCCTCCGTCACGAGCCGGGGGCGCCCGAAGATCGCCCGAAACCGGTGGTTACGCTCGTCTCCATGAAGAAAAGCGTGCTGACCCGCTATCGCGTCATGGCCTACGTCACCGGTGTGCTGCTGGTCCTGCTGTGCCTGTGCATGATCGGCAAGTATGTGCTCGACATCGACGGAGCGACCGACGCCACCCGGGTCGTGTCCATCGCGCACGGCTGGCTGTACGTCGTGTATCTGATCTTCGCCTTCGACCTGGGCTCCAAGGCGAAGTGGCCGGTCGCCAAGCAGCTGTGGGTGCTGCTCGCGGGGACCGTTCCGACGGCCGCGTTCTTCGTGGAGCGCCGGATCTCGCGTGAGCTCGCGGACAGGGTCACGGACGACTCTCCCGTGGTCGCCAAGGTGTAAGCACGTCATTCCTGCCGCCGTACGGGCAACCTGCGGCGGTCAGCCATCGACATTTACTAGGACGTCCTAGTAAATTCGAAGGTATGGACGCTGACGCCATCGAAGAGGGCCGCCGACGCTGGCAGGCCCGGTACGACACTGCGCGTAAGCGCGACGCAGACTTCACCACGCTCTCCGGTGATCCCGTGGAGCCGGTGTACGGGCCCCGGCCGGGAGACTCGTACGAGGGCTTCGAACGGATCGGCTGGCCGGGGGAGTACCCCTTCACCCGCGGCCTTCACGCGACCGGCTACCGAGGCCGGACGTGGACCATCCGGCAGTTCGCCGGCTTCGGGAACGCCGAGCAGACCAACGAGCGCTACAAGAAGATCCTCGCCAACGGCGGCGGGGGCCTGTCCGTGGCCTTCGACATGCCCACACTCATGGGGCGCGACTCCGACGACCGGCGCGCGCTCGGCGAGGTCGGGCACTGCGGGGTGGCGATCGACTCGGCGGCCGACATGGAGGTCCTGTTCCAGGGCATCCCGCTCGGCGACGTCACGACATCGATGACGATCAGCGGTCCTGCGGTCCCGGTCTTCTGCATGTACCTGGTCGCGGCCGAGCGGCAGGGTGTCGACCCGGGGCTGCTCAACGGCACGCTGCAGACCGACATCTTCAAGGAGTACATCGCGCAGAAGGAGTGGCTCTTCCAGCCCGAGCCGCATCTGCGCCTCATCGGCGACCTGATGGAGCACTGCGCGGCGAGCATCCCCGCGTACAAGCCCTTGTCCGTCTCCGGCTACCACATCCGCGAGGCCGGCTCCACGGCCGCGCAGGAGCTCGCCTACACGCTCGCCGACGGATTCGGGTACGTCGAACTGGGCCTCTCCCGCGGCCTCGACGTGGACGTCTTCGCACCCGGCCTGAGCTTCTTCTTCGACGCGCACCTCGACTTCTTCGAGGAGATCGCCAAGTTCCGGGCGGCACGCCGGATCTGGGCCCGCTGGATGCGCGATGTGTACGGCGCCACGTCCGACAAGGCGCAGTGGCTGCGCTTCCACACGCAGACGGCGGGGGTCTCACTGACGGCTCAGCAGCCGTACAACAACGTGGTGCGTACGGCGGTGGAGGCGCTGTCGGCGATCCTGGGCGGCACCAACTCGCTGCACACGAACGCCCTGGACGAGACCCTCGCGCTGCCGTCGGAGCAGGCCGCGGAGATCGCCCTGCGTACACAGCAGGTGCTGATGGAGGAGACCGGCGTCGCCAACGTGGCCGACCCGCTGGGCGGTTCCTGGTACGTGGAGCAGCTGACCGACCGGATCGAGGCGGACGCCGAGAAGATCTTCGAGCAGATCAGGGAGCGGGGGCTGCGCGCCCACCCGGACGGACAGCACCCGATCGGCCCGATCACCTCCGGCATCCTCCGGGGTATCGAGGACGGCTGGTTCACCGGCGAGATCGCCGAGTCCGCCTTCCAGTACCAGCGGTCCCTTGAGAAGGGCGACAAGCGGGTCGTCGGCGTGAACGTCCACCACGGCTCCGTGACCGGAGATCTGGAGATCCTCCGGGTCAGCCACGAGGTGGAGCGGGATCAGGTCCGGGAACTCGCGGCGCGCAAGGCCGGCCGGGACGACGCGGCGGTCCGCGGCGCCCTGGAGACCATGCTCGCGGCGGCGCGTGACGGGTCCAACATGATCGCCCCCATGCTGGACGCGGTCCGGGCGGAGGCGACCCTCGGGGAGATCTGCGGGGTGCTCCGGGACGAGTGGGGGGTGTACACGGAGCCGCCCGGTTTCTGAGGTGCCGGGCGGGTGCGGGTGCGGGACTTGGGGGTTTCACCCCTCCGGCCCGCCCCGTCCCGTTCCTCGGGCCCCGGCATCGGTCTGGACGGACTCTTCCCCTCGCGTATCTCTCCCTGCACCCGCATCTCAACCGGGAACGTCGTCGTACGGATCGTCCGCTCCCTTCAGTCCCAGCAGTAGCACCCGCGTGAAGCCGCGTACCCACTCCTCGTCCGCGGGTTCGGCGCTCACCAGGGTGCGATGCACCACCGCGCCCGCGACCATGTCGAAGATGAGGTCGACGGTGCGGGTGGCGGATTCGGGGTCGGGCTCCGGGGGGAGTTCGCCGCGGAGTTGGGCGCGGGCGCGGCCCTCCAGGACCAGGCGCTTCTGGCGGTCGACGATGGAGGTGCGGATGCGTTCGCGCAGGGGTTCGTCGCGGGTCGACTCCGCCACCACCGCCATCAGGGCCGTCTTCGCCTCCGGGCGGGACAGGATCGCCGCGAACTGGAGGACCGCCCCCTCGATGTCGGCGGCCAGGCTGCCGCGGTCGGGGAGTTCGAGTTCGTCGAAGAGTTCGGCGACCGCGTCCACCACGAGCTCGTTCTTGCCCGCCCAGCGGCGGTAGAGGGTCGTTTTGGCGACGCCCGCCCGAGTCGCGACGTCCCCCAACGTCAGCTTGGACCAGCCCAGTTCGACCAGTACCGCCCGCGTCGCGGCCAGGATCGCGGCGTCCGCGGCGGCACTGCGCGGGCGCCCCGTACGGGAGGCGGAAATGCGACTCTGCATGTCAGTGACCATATCCGGCCAGTCTCTGGGGTCTATGTGCCCGCTGTGGCCGTATCCGGCGTTTACCCGGAGCCGTGAGGGAGATCACCGGGGAAGGGCGTACACCGTGGCCTTTCGACAGTTACGCTACGACCCGTAGCGAAAGCTCGAACGCGGCGACAACCGCTCTGGCGCCAGGTGGGGACCCGGCGCCCCGCAGGACCGATCACGACGCAATCAGGCTGGCTTTCACAACGCTTTTCACACGCGTGCGCGGAGGGGGGAAGATGTACTCATGCAGCCACGGAACATGTCCATGAGCGGAGTCGTCGACCTCGCCGCGGTGAAGGCGGCCCAGGAGGCCAAGGCCAAGGCGGAGCAGGCGCGCGCCGAAGCGGCCAGGCAGGGTGGCGGGGGTGGCAGCGGGGGCGTTTCTCCCGCCAGCCTTGTCATCGACGTCGACGAGGCGGGGTTCGAGCGCGATGTCCTGCAGCGCTCCACCGAGGTCCCGGTCGTCCTCGACTTCTGGGCCGAATGGTGCGAGCCGTGCAAGCAGCTCAGCCCGGTGCTCGAGCGGCTGGCCGTCGAGTACAACGGACGCTTCGTTCTTGCCAAGATCGACGTCGACGCCAATCAGATGCTGATGCAGCAGTTCGGGATCCAGGGGATCCCGGCCGTCTTCGCGGTGGTCGCCGGGCAGGCACTGCCGCTCTTCCAGGGCGCGGCGGGCGAGGCCCAGATCCGCGGGACCCTGGACCAGCTCGTGCAGGTCGCCGAGGAGCGCTTCGGGCTGACCGGCCTGGTCGTCGATCCCGACGCCGAGCCCGGCAGTGCCCCCGCGGTGGCCCCCGAGATTCCGGCCGGACCGCACGACGCGCTCCTTGAAGCCGCCGTACAGGCCCTGGACGCGGGCGACTTCGGCGGCGCGGTGCAGGCGTACAAGAACGTGCTGAGCGACGACCCGGGCAACACCGAGGCCAAACTGGGTCTCGCGCAGGCCGAGTTGCTCCAGCGGGTGGCGGGCGCCGATCCCCAGCAGGTGCGCAAGGACGCCGCGGAGAAGCCGGGCGACGCGCAGGCGCAGATCGCCGCCGCCGACCTGGACCTCGTGGGCGGGCATGTCGAGGACGCCTTCGGCCGGCTCACCGACACCGTGGCGCGCACAGCGGGCGCCGACCGGGACGCCGTACGAGTGCGGCTCCTGGAGCTCTTCGAGGTGGTCGGCGCCGACGACCCGCGGGTGGTCGCGGCGCGCAGGGCGCTGGCCCGGGCCCTGTTCTGACCCGAACCGTGACGGGATCTCTGACCTGTTGCTAAACGCCCGGACATGTGATGCCCGGGTGAAACCTGTGTCGCTGGGGAGAGAAGTGGCCGCGCTTTACCAAATCTTGGTAAACGCGGCCGCTGTTACTTGGAGTAAGTCAGAGGTGTTGATCTGTCGGTTTCTGTCCGAAGATCAACCGGTGTGTCACCCACCCCGGCGCCACCCTGTGTTGCCGACCGATACCGGCGGGTCGTTGTTCGGTTATCCGCCCGTTACTAGCCAGTAACGATCCCTCTTGCGGGGGCGGCGAGAATGCACCACGATCGGCGACGCTCGGTCCATTCCCCCCTACCTCGACAGCCAATCGGGTCAAGGGGTTTTCTGGGTCCCCACCGAGTAGGGCCGGCGGCAACACGCCGGTTCTTGGGCAGGGGGGTCTCTGTCGTTCGGCGGAGCCTGTCCAGCAGGTTGTGCGTGATGTGCGTCAGGCGCGACCAGTGGTTGTCGCTCGGGAGTGATCGCCTAGTGAGTTCGGGCACGGTAAGCGCCTGAAAGTACGGGCGCTCTCCTTTCCGAGGACGTAGCACTTCTCCCATCCCTGCCCGGCTGAGCCGCTAGAACGGGGCAGTCAGGGCCAGGAGATGTACGTCCGAGAAGGAGGAAATATGGAGTCCCAGGTGCGTGGCGGGACAAGATGGAAGCGGTTCGCTGTGGTCATGGTGCCCAGCGTCGCCGCGGCCGCCGCGATCGGCGTCGGGCTCGCGCAGGGTGCGCTCGCCGCGTCGTTCAGCGTTTCCGGCCAGGAGTTCAAGGTCAAGGCCGGGCATCTCGAGGGCACCGGCTTCGCCCAGTACGGCGCTATCGACACCGGTTACACGTCGACCGACGGCAAGAACAAGACGGTCCGTGCCGTGGCGGTCTCGTCGTTCGAGCACGCCGAGATCACGAACATGTGCCAGTCGGTCAAGACGGAGATTCCCCTCATAGGGAAGACGATCTACCTCCGTCTCGAAGCGGGTCCGGACGAGGACCACAAGGTCATCGCCGAGAACCTCTACATCGACGTCGCCCAGCTCGATGCCGACGCGACCTTCAAGGGTATGGAGATCGGCGTCGCGGCCCAGGACACGAGCAAGAGCAAGGGCGGAAAGGGTCCTGAGGTGAGGTCGGGCGACAGCGTGCTGCCGGGCGGCTTCGCCCAGCAGGCGGACTCGGCCGACCTCACGGGCGTCGAGCAGACGGCGTGGGCGACCACGGCCGGCACCTTCAAGCTCAGCGGCCTGAAGATGCGTCTCGGTACGAGCGCCACGATGGAGTGCTTCTGACGGTTTCCGTCGCAGTGGTGTCGCTGGGCGGCTGAGCCGCTCAAGGGGGCGGAGGAGTTGTCGCTTCTCCGCCCCGCGCACACCCGCCCGATGCCTCGCACCGGGTGCTTTCCGCCCATACTCTCCGGCTTCACCGCCCCAAGGCCGAGCCGGTACGTACTTCCACCGGACCCAGGGAGCTTCTTTCCATGAGTGCCGAGACTCCGGTCCAGAACGCCGGGCACTTCACCCGCGCGCGTCTGCGATTCCGTGACTGGCGGGGCAACCGGCCGTTCTGGGCCGGTCTGTTCACCCTGCTCGGCGGGGTGCCGATCGCCTACTTCCCGTATGCCACCTTCAAACTGGGCAACATGTCGCTCGCCATGGCGACCACCGCGGGTGCCGGCTCACTGATCATCGGTGTTCTGCTGGTCACGCTGGGACTGACCATGTGGTTCCAGTCGGCTACACGTGTCTTCGCCGGGGTCGCTGCCATCGTCCTGGGTCTGGTGTCCCTGGTGGTCTCCAACATAGGCGGCTTCATTGTCGGCTTCCTGCTCTCGCTGATCGGCGGCGCGCTCTCCGTTTCCTGGATGCCCAGCGATGGGTCGGCCGACGGTGCGAAGCCCAACCGGTCCCGGAAGCACGGCCCGGCGGGGGGCGCGAAGGAAGACCCCTCTCCTGCCGACAGCGACGCCGGTGTTCCGGCCGACGCGGGCGCGCCGGAGCCGGGCCACCAGCTGACCGAGAGCGCCGGAGCCGACAACGGCGGCGGCAACGGCGGGGGGTACCGTGCCGACTGACGAGGTGTCCCACGACGACTCCGCGGCCAAGCCCCGTACGAGAACGGGGCCGCGGCACGCCGCCCCGAAGAAGCCGCTGTCCACCAGGTTCCACGTGCCGGCGGGCAAGGCCGTGGCCTTCGCGGCGATGCCGACGGCGGTCCTCATGGGCATAGGTTTCACGCCGACTCTCGCGAACGCCGAAGACCAGCCGAGCACCTCGAAGAGCCTGACGGCCGAGGAGTACCAGGCCTGCGTCGAGCTTCTGGACGGCGAGGACGCGTCTGCCAGCCCGACGCCTTCAGCCTCCGCTTCGGCGAGCGCCTCCGAGTCCGCCGACGAGGCCGAGCCGAGCCCTTCGGCTACGCCATCCTCGGATGCGGGCGAGACCCCTTCGTCGGATTCAGGTTCCGACGACGAGGCCGAGCCCACGCCTTCGGCGTCCGCGAGCAAGACGTCCGAGAGCAGCGGTAGTGAGGCCGACACGGCCACGGCGACCCCCTCGGCGTCCGAGAGCAGCAGCAACCCGCTGGACCCGCTGGGCATCGGCGATGCCATCAAGGACATCCTCACGCCCGGCGGGACGGCTAGCGCCACCCCCACGCCGTCCGCCAGCGCCTCGGCGAGTGCGAGCGCGGATCCGTCGGACAGTTCCGACACCGGTAAGGACACGGCCGACAAGGTCACTGAGCCGGCCGAGGCCACCGGGAAGGACACCACCGACACGGTGTCCGCAACGCCCGAAGCCGACGCGGAGGCGTCCAAGGAGGCGGCCGACGAGGCTACTTCGTCCGCCAGCCCCAGCCCCAGCCCGTCCGCGAGCGAGAGTACGGACGCGGCGGACTGCCCGGTCTCCACCGACGCAGAGGGCGATGTCGACAACCCGGTCATGCTTCCCGACGACCCCTGGTATCTGAACGCCAGCTCGCTGCTGCTCAAGGGTGCCGACTACCAGGGCATCGTGCAGGTGAAGACCGCCAACGGCACGGTCAAGAAGGTCCTGAAGTACGTCATCTCCGGCGGCACCGACATCGGTGATCTGCACCAGACGGTCATCGACAAGCGTGCCGGCCAGACCTACCACGTGCAGGCCGGCAAGGGCACGACGTCCACCATCAAGGACGGCGACACCGTCATGTACACGGAGAGCATCTCCGGCAAGCTGTTCGGGCTGATACCGATCACGTTCGACCCGGAGCACCCTCCGCCACTGAACATCCCGCTGATCTACTTCACCGACGTGAAGGTCGTTCAGGCGGGCCAGTTCGGAGGCACGCTGACCATACCCAGCATGCATACGTACCAGACCGAGGACTGAACACCGCTCAGAGCCCGCCCGGGAGCCGCACAGGTCTGTGGCCCGGTCCACCGCACGAGCGGTGGGCCGGGCCACAGTCATGAGTGGGTCCCCTGTCACGGACAATCGACTGAGGGCGCACCCCGTCACAGGGAGCGCCCTCAGTGCCGTACAAGCACCGCCGTAGGTCAGGCCGTGCGGGCGCTTTCGCCCAGGTGGTGGACGCGGACCATGTTCGTGGTTCCCGGGACGCCGGGAGGCGAGCCTGCGGTCATGACGACCACGTCGCCGTCGTTGAAGACGTTGAGCTTCTGGAGTTCCTGGTCGACGAGGTCGACCATTTCGTCGGTGCTGTGGACGAAGGGCACCACGTGGGACTCGACGCCCCAGCTGAGGGTGAGCTGGTTGCGGGTGCCCTCGTCGGTGGTGAAGGCGAGGATCGGCTGGGAGGCGCGGTAGCGCGAGAGGCGGCGGGCCGTGTCGCCGGACTTGGTGAAGGCGACCAGGCCCTTGCCGCCGAGGAAGTCGGCGATCTCGCAGGCGGCGCGGGCGACCGAACCACCCTGCGTGCGCGGCTTCTTGCCGGGGACCAGGGGCTGCAGGCCCTTGGAGAGGAGCTCCTCCTCGGCCGCCACGACGATCCGCGACATCGTCTTGACCGTCTCGATCGGGTACGCGCCCACGGACGACTCGGCCGACAGCATGACCGCGTCGGCGCCGTCGAGGATCGCGTTGGCGACGTCGGACGCCTCGGCGCGCGTCGGGCGGGAGTTGGTGATCATCGACTCCATCATCTGGGTCGCGACGATCACCGGCTTGGCGTTGCGGCGGCACAACTCCACGAGGCGCTTCTGCACCATCGGGACCTTCTCCAGCGGGTACTCGACGGCCAGGTCGCCGCGGGCCACCATGACGGAGTCGAACGCCGCGACGACGCCCTCCATGTTCTCGACCGCCTGCGGCTTCTCCACCTTGGCGATGACGGGGACCCGGCGACCCTCCTCGTCCATCACCTTGTGGACGTCGTTCACGTCGTGGGCGTCGCGCACGAAGGACAGGGCGACCATGTCGCAGCCCATCCGCAGGGCGAAGCGCAGGTCCTCGACGTCCTTCTCGGACAGCGCGGGCACGTTCACGGCCGTACCCGGCAGGTTGATGCCCTTGTGGTCGGAGATCACGCCGCCCTCGACGACGATCGTCTTGACCCGGGGGCCCTCGACCTCGACGACCCGCAGCTCGACGTTGCCGTCGTTGATGAGGATCTGGTCGCCCTTGGAGACGTCGCCGGGCAGGCCCTTGTAGGTCGTGCCACAGATCGACTTGTCGCCCGGAACGTCCTCGGTGGTGATGGTGAACTCGTCACCCCGGACCAGCTCGACGGGTCCCTCGGCGAAGGTCTCCAGGCGGATCTTGGGCCCCTGGAGGTCGGCGAGGACACCGATGGCCTTGCCGGTCTCGGCGGCGGCGGCGCGGACGCGGTCGTAACGCCCCTGGTGATCGGCGTGCGTGCCGTGGCTGAAGTTGAAGCGGGCCACGTTCATGCCGGCCTCGATCAGCGCGACGAGCTGCTCGTGGGAGTCGACCGCGGGGCCGAGAGTACAGACGATTTTCGAACGGCGCATAGGGCGATCCTATCGGTTTGTTTCGCTACGGAATATTCCGTCTGGCGGAAGATACAAATGGGCGGGCGGGCGCTCAGGCGTATGCCTTGTATCTCTCTCCGGACTCGGGCATATCTCCCGCGGACTCGGACCTGTCTCCCGCGGGCTCGGGCTTGTCCATCTCTGGCTCGGGCTTGTCTACGTCAGACTCAGGCATATCTCTCTCGGGCTCACGCATCGCTCTCTCCGACCAGCGCGTACGTCTGTGTCGCGATCTCCAGTTCCTCGTCCGTCGGCACCACGGCGACCGCGACGCGCGCGTACCGCGGCGAGATGAGCCTGGGCCCATCCGCTCGTACGGCGTTCAGGTCGCCGTCGACCGCCAGGCCCAGCTCCTCCAGGCCGGCGATCGCCGCCTCGCGCACCGGGGCGGCGTTCTCCCCGACTCCGGCGGTGAAGGCGATGGCGTCCACCCGGCCGAGGACCGCGTAGTAGGCGCCGATGTACTTCTTCAAGCGATGGATGTAGATGTCGAAGGCGAGCTGGGCCTGCTCGTCACCCTCGTCGACACGACGGCGGATCTCGCGCATGTCGTTGTCGCCGCACAGGCCGATCAGGCCGCTCTTCTTGTTGAGCAAAGTGTCGATCTCGTCGGTGGACAACCCCCCAACGCGCATCAAATGGAAGATGACCGCCGGATCCATGTCTCCGGACCGGGTACCCATCACGAGTCCCTCCAGAGGTGTGAGCCCCATCGAGGTGTCCACGCACCGGCCGCCCCGCACCGCGGAGGCCGACGCCCCGTTGCCGAGGTGCAGCACGATGACGTTCACCTCCTCAGGCGCCCTGCCCAGGAGCTTCGCGGTCTCCCGGGAGACGTACGCGTGCGAGGTGCCGTGGAACCCGTACCGGCGGATGCGGTGCTCGTCGGCGGTCTTCACGTCGATCGCGTAGCGCGCCGCGGACTCCGGCATCGTCGTGTGGAACGCGGTGTCGAAGACGGCGACCTGGGGGAGGTCGGGGCGCAGGGCCCGGGCGGTACGGATGCCGGTGAGGTTGGCGGGGTTGTGCAGCGGCGCCACCGGGATCAGCCGCTCGATCTCGGCGATCACCGCGTCGTCGATGACCGTCGGTTCGGTGAAGAACTTGCCGCCGTGCACGACCCGGTGGCCGATCGCGACCAGCTCCGGGGAGTCGAGGCCGAGCCCGTCCTTGGCCAGTTCCGCGGCGACGGCCTTGAGGGCGGCTTCGTGGTCGGCGATGGGGGCGGTCCGCTCGCGGGTCTCACCGCCGAGCAGTGGGGTGTGCCTGAGCCGCGAGGTCTCCTCGCCGATGCGCTCGACGAGGCCCATCGCCAGTCGGCTGCTGTCCCGCATGTCGAGGAGCTGGTACTTCACCGACGAGGAGCCGGAGTTGAGGACGAGGACGCGGACGCGGGTGGTGCTCACTGGGCGGTTGCCTTCTCGCTGCGGTTCTGGGTGTGGGTGTGGGCCTGGGTCTGGGTGTGGGCCTGGGCCTGGATCGCCGTGATGGCGACGGTGTTCACGATGTCCTGGACGAGCGCGCCGCGTGACAGGTCGTTGACGGGCTTGCGCAGGCCCTGCAGGACCGGACCGACGGCGATCGCGCCGGCCGAACGCTGCACGGCCTTGTAGGTGTTGTTGCCGGTGTTGAGGTCCGGAAAGATCAGCACGGACGCCTGCCCGGCGACCTCCGACTCCGGCAGTTTGGTGGCCGCGACGGTCGGTTCGACGGCCGCGTCGTACTGGATCGGCCCCTCGATCCGCAGGTCGCCGCGGCGTAGCCGCACCAGCTCGGTGGCCTCGCGCACCTTGTCGACGTCGGCGCCCGTACCGGACGTACCCGTCGAGTACGACAGCATCGCGATCCGCGGCTCGACCCCGAACTGCTCGGCGGTGGCCGCCGACTGGATGGCGATGTCGCAGAGCTGCTCGGCGTTCGGGTCCGGGTTGACCGCGCAGTCGCCGTAGACGAGGACCTTGTCGGCGAGGCACATGAAGAAGACGGAGGACACGATCTTCGTGTCCGGCTTCGTCTTGATGATCTCGAAGGCGGGCCGGATGGTGGCGGCGGTGGAGTGCACGCTGCCCGACACCATGCCGTCGGCGAGGCCCTCCTGCACCATCAGCGTCCCGAAGTAGTTCACGTCGGCGACGACGTCGTACGCCAGCTCGACGCTCACCCCCCGGTGGGCGCGCAGTTCGGCGTACTTCTCCGCGAAGCGGTCGCGCAGTTCGGAGGTCGCCGGGTCGATGAGCTGGGTGGCGCCGAGGTCGATGCCGAGATCGGCGGCCTTCTTGCGGATCTGGTCGAGGGGGCCGAGCAGCGTCAGCTCGCAGACGCCCCGGCGCAACAGCACTTCGGCGGCGTGCAGGACGCGCTCCTCGGTGCCTTCCGGCAGCACGACACGGCGCTTGTCCGAGCGGGCCTGCTCCAGGAGCTTGTGCTCGAACATCATCGGGGTGAGGCGGTCGCTGCTCGGGGCGGAGACACGCTTGAGGAGGTCGCTGGTGTCCACGTACCGCTCGAAGAGACCGAGCGCCGTCTCCGCTTTCCTCGGCGTGGCGGCGTTCAACTTCCCTTCCAGGCCGAAGAGTTCGGTCGCGGTGGGGAAGGAGTTGCCGGCCACCGAGACGACCGGGGTGCCGGGCGCGAGGCGGGCGGCGAGGGTCAGGATCTCGTCGGTGGGCCGCTCGTTCAGGGTGAGCAGCACGCCGGCGATGGGCGGGGTGCCCGCGCTGTGCGCGGCGAGTGAGCCGATGACCAGGTCGGCGCGGTCGCCTGGGGTGACGACCAGGCAGCCGGGGGTCAGGGCGCTCAGGAAGGTCGGCAGCATCGCGCCGCCGAAGACGAAGTCGAGCGCGTCACGTGCAAGGCCCGCGCTGTCGCCCAGGAGTACCGTGCCGCCGAGGGCCTGGGTGATCTGCGCGACGGTGGGCGCGGAGAGCGCGGGCTCGTCCGGGAGCACGTAACTGGGCACCGGGAGGCGGCTGTCGAGCCGCTCGTGTATCCCGGCGCGGTCGACCGGGGCGACCCGGTTCACGATCATCGCGAGGACGTCGCAGCCGAGGCCGTCGTACGCGCGGTAGGCGTTGCGCGTCTCCGCGCGCACCGACTCCGAGGTCTGCCCCCGCCCGCCGACGACCGGGATGACGGACGCGCCGAACTCGTTCGCCAGGCGGGCGTTGAGCGCCAGTTCGTCGGGGAACTGCGTGTCGGCGAAGTCGGTGCCGAGGACGAGGACGACGTCGTAGTCACGGGCTACGAGATGAAAACGGTCGACCAGGGTCGACACCAGCTCGTCCGTGCCGCGCTCGGCCTGGAGCGCGGAGGCCTCGTGGTAGTCCATGCCGTAGACCGTCGCCGGGTCCTGGGCGAGGCGGTAGCGGGCGCGCAGCAGCTCGAAGAGCCGGTCCGGACCGTCGTGCACGAGCGGGCGGAACACCCCCACCCGGTCGACCTGGCGGGTCAGGAGTTCCATGACTCCCAGCTCGACGACCTGACGGCCGTCGCCGCGGTCGATCCCGGTCACATACACGCTGCGCGTCACGCGTGCTCTCCATCCCGTTCGTCTCTTCGTCGTCTCCTTGTCGGGAGACTGTTTTCAGCGGTTCCGGCAGTGTTTTTTGAGGCTCGGCAGATGGCCCACTAAGCTGAGCGGAAGCCTCTTGACAATACCTCTGCGGGTGGCTAAGGCGCCCGCCAGGAAGAACGTCCTGGTGGGGCGCGCGGAAGCGACGATGCCCTTCGCGCCGTGAAAGAATCGAACCGGCTCACACGTACCGGCAGCGAGCAGGAGACACAGCACGATGCGCATCGGAGTTCTCACCGCAGGCGGCGACTGCCCTGGCCTGAACGCAGTGATCCGGTCGGTCGTGCACCGAGCGGTCACCAACTTCGGGGACGAGGTCGTCGGCTTCGAGGACGGCTACGCCGGCCTGCTCGAAGGCCGCTACCGCACCCTCGACCTCGACGCGGTCAGCGGCATCCTCGCCCGCGGCGGCACCATCCTCGGCTCCTCCCGTCTGCAGCGCGACCGGCTCCGGGAGGCCTGCGAGAACGCGCAGGACATGGCCCGTGAGTTCGGCATCGACGTACTCATCCCGATCGGCGGCGAGGGCACGCTGACCGCCGCCCGGATGCTCTCGGACTCCGGAGGCCTCCCCGTCGTCGGCGTCCCTAAGACGATCGACAACGACATCTCGGGCACGGACCGGACCTTCGGCTTCGACACCGCGGTCGGCGTCGCCACCGAGGCGATGGACCGGCTGAAGACCACCGCCGAGTCCCATCAGCGCGTGATGGTCGTCGAGGTGATGGGCCGGCACGCGGGCTGGATCGCCCTGGAGTCGGGTATGGCGGCCGGGGCCCACGGCATCTGCCTGCCCGAGCGCCCCTTCGACCCGGCCGACCTGGTCGCGATGGTCGAGGAGCGCTTCGCGCGCGGCAAGAAGTTCGCCGTCATCTGCGTCGCCGAGGGCGCCCACCCCGGCGACGGCACCATGAACTACGGCCACGGCGAGATCGACCAGTTCGGCCACGAGCGCTTCCAGGGCATCGGCACGGCTCTCGCGCGCGAGCTGGAGCGGCGCCTCGGCAAGGAGGCCAAGCCGGTCATCCTCGGCCACATCCAGCGTGGTGGCACGCCGACCGCGTACGACCGTGTACTCGCCACCCGTTTCGGCTGGCACGCCGTCGAGGCCGCCCACCGCGGCGAGTTCGGCAGGATGACGGCCCTGCGTGGCACGGAGATCGAGATGGTGCCGCTGGCGGACGCGACCGCTGAGCTGAAGACGGTGCCGAAGGACCGGATGGACGAGGCGGAGTCGGTGTTCTAGAGGCTCCTGCCCACGGTGGTCGTTCTAGAGGCTCCTGCCCACGATGGTCGTTCTAGAGGCTCTTGCCCACGGTGGTCGGGCCTGGGCTCTCAGTAAGTACTCCGCTGGATCATCGCCCAGAAGTGGTCGATGATCTGGTCGAGGAAGTCCTGGCCCAACTCGCCTGCGTCGGTGGCGGCCGAGCCGTCGCCCCAGCTCAGCGAGGCGGCCATCCGCCCCTGGTAGTCGGTGTGCATCTCCTGCAGCACGTTCTCCAGGAGACGCCGGTCCAGGGGCACCATCTTGCCGACCGGGCGCGCGTACGCCTGCCAGCGCGTCGTCACCGCGCTGCGCAGGAGTTCGGCGAGCTTGTCGTCGCGCCCCGTCACGGTGACGAAGTCGCGCAGCGAGAGGTCGAGAACCTCGGCGAGCGTGGCCGACTGCCGCTCGTTGCCGCGCCACTCGCCGGACTCCTCCATCCGCTGGTACGCGAGGAGTTCGAGGCCGACGGAGCGCGCGAGGTCGTCGGCTGCGAGGCCGCGTGCGACGCGGTGCTCGCGCAAGGTCCGCGGTACGCCGATGAGTTCACCCTGGGAGCACCACAACACGCCCGCGAGCGCGGTGAGTTCGGGCGCACTCGGCACGGCGATCCCGCGTTCCCAGGCGGCGACCAGGTCCGGGGTGACGTAGGGGAGTCCGTACGAGGATCTCATCCCGTACGCGACATGCTCGGGCCCCATTCCTAGCGCGGCCCGCAGTCTGCGGGCCGCCGGGGCGTTGAAGGGCGGGGTGGGCTGGTGGGCTTGCGGTCGGGGCACGCGGTCAAAGTAAGGGCCGAAGGCCGCGGTGACTACGGTCTGTTCGGACACAATCACAGATTGTAGGAACATACGGCTCTGCACCTGTCTGCACCTGTCCGCACCCTGTCACCTGTCCGCACCCTGTCTATGTCAGGCGGTGTCAGGGTGATTGCCGGGACCCGTGGTGCGGTGGGACAGCGGAGTGGGGGAGAGTGCCGTGTCCTCCTCGCCGGGTTCGAGGAGGGTGTCGGCGGCCCCGACGATGAGAGGGTCGGGTGTACCCACGGCCTCAGGGTCCTTGTCGGCGTAGTCGACGCGTGTGAGCAGGTTACGCATGGCTTCCAGCCGGGCGCGACGTTTGTCGTTGCTTTTGACGACCGTCCACGGCGCGTGTTCGGTGTCGGTGGCGCGGAACATGTCGACCTTCGCCTCGGTGTAGTCGTCCCACAGGTCCAGCGACGCGAGGTCGGTGGGGGAGAGCTTCCAGCGGCGGACCGGGTCGACCTGCCTGATGGCGAAGCGGGTGCGCTGTTCGGAGCGTGACACGGAGAACCAGAACTTCACCAGCAGGAACCCGTCGTCGACGAGCATCCGCTCGAAGGCCGGGCACTGCCTGAAGAACAGCTCACACTCCTCCTTCGAGCAGTAGCCCATCACCCGCTCCACACCGACGCGGTTGTACCAGGAGCGGTCGAAGAAGACGATCTCTCCCGCCGTCGGCAGTTGCGCGATGTACCGCTGGAAGTACCACTGCCCCCTCTCGCGGTCATTGGGTTTGTCCAGGGCGACCACCCGCGCGCCGCGGGGGTTGAGGCGCTCGGTGAAGCGCTGGATCGTGCCGCCCTTCCCGGCCGCGTCGCGCCCTTCGCATACGACGACCAAGCGCGCGCCGGTGTTCTTGACCCACCGCTGGAGCTTGAGCATCTCTATCTGCAGGACGCGTTTGGTCTGCTCGTACTGCTTGCGGCGGACCTTGCGGTCGTAGGGGTGGTTCTCGCGCCAGGTGCTGGTAGGACGCCCGCTCTCGTCCAGGACGATGGGCTGCTCGCTCCGGCTGGCGTCGACGGTGAGACCGTCCAGCAGTCTTTCCTCGTCGGCGCCGTCCTCCTCGGTGTTGTTCATTCCGGATCAGAAAGGCATACGGCCGCGGCTGCGGCGACCTGCCGAGCCGCTGCGGCCGACGGCACGCGAACTGCTGTGGAAGGGCTTGCTGAGCAGCTTGCCCAGGAAACCGGGTGCCTTGCCGCCGGCCCGGGCTCCGGCGCCGAGCGAACGCTGCGTGCCGCGTTCGGGGTGGCGGGAGAGACGGGGGACGAAGAAGGCAAGCACGGCCAGGACCACACATACGGCGATGATGGCGGCGATCAGCATCAGTGAACTCCTTCGGGTCGGTCCGACGTGAGACGAGTGCCCTGTTATGCCACTCCCATGTGGTCAGGGCGCCGTCTACAGGAACCGGCGGATGGGGGCCACGGCCGTCTCCCGCAGCCGCTGCGTGGCGGAGCGCCGTTTCCAGCGGTCCTCCTCGATCCGCTCGCAGGCCCGCAGGTCCTCGTCGAAGTGATCGTCGAGGGTGGCGGTGAACCCCTCGTCCAGGACGGCGAGCATGACTTCCTCGTCGTGGTCGAGGGAGCGCCGGTTGAGGTTGGTGGAGCCGACCAGGGCCGCGACCTTGTCGACGGTGATGACCTTGGCGTGCATCATCGTCGGCTGGTACTCGAAGATGCGCACCCCGCAGGCGAGCAGGTCCTCGTAGAAGTGCTGACCGGCCAACTGGCAGACACGCTTGTCGGTATGGGGGCCGGGCAACAGGATCTCCACCTCGACACCGCGCCGGGCGGCGGAGCACAGCAGGTCGACGAAGTAGGAGTCGGGGGCGAAGTAGGCGGTGGCCAGGCGCAGTCGCTCCTGGGCGGATTCGATCACGACCCGCAGGAGCGTCTGCATGTCCTGCCAGCCGATGCTCGCCGAACCGCGGACGACCTGGACCACGGCGCCGCCTTCGGACGCGTGGTCGGTGAAGCGGTCGCGGCTGTCGAAGAGGGTGTCGTGGCACTCGGCCCAGTTCTGCGCGAAGGCGGCGGCGATGCCGTCCACGGCGGGTCCGCGCACCCGGGCGTGGGTGTCGCGCCACTCGTTCTCGTTGCGGGCGTCACCGCACCACTCCTCGGCGATGCCCACCCCGCCGGTGAACGCCGTCTCCTCGTCCACGACCAGGACCTTGCGATGGCAGCGGTGATTCTGCTTGAACAGCGAGAGGTACAAGGGCTTGCGGAACCAGGCCACTTCGGCCCCGGCCTCCTCCATCATCTCCAGCAGGTCCCGCTCGATCAGCCGGCTGCCGAAGCCGTCAAGGAGCAGCCGCACCCGCACACCCGCGCGGGCCCGCTCGGCCAGCGCGATCGCGAACCGGCGGGCTATCTCTCCGCGCCAGTACACGAACGTCATCATGTCCACGGTGTACTCGGCGCCGCGGATGCTCTCCAGCATCGCCGCGAAGATCTCGTCCCCGTTGCGCAGCACCGTCAGGGAGTTGCCCTCCGTCGCGGCGATGCCGATCAGCCGCTCCAGGCGACGCCGCAGCCGCTGTTTGTTCTCCGCCGGGTCCAGCCGCGGGGCGGCCGTCACCCGGGTCCCTTCCGACTCCATGCGTGTGCTGGTCACGGCGCTCCCTGCCGGTCGAAGAAGAACGGTGGCGGCGGACCCTCTCACCCCGAACAGCAGAATCAAACCCGAAATTCGGCAGGCATGATCGTTCAGGCCTAGGGCACACGATTGTCCGGAGGTTGATAATCATGGTTCCCCTGCTTCTCGTTCTTCTTCTCGCTCTCATCCTTTTCGGTGCGGGCTTCGCACTGAAAGCACTGTGGTGGATAGCGGTGATTGTTCTCGTGGTGTGGGTGCTGGGGTTCGTCCTCAGGCCCGCCGCTGGCGGAGGCGGCCGACGTAGCCGTTGGTACCGCTGGTAAACGGGAGTTTGATGCGCAGCGAGTCGAGAGTCCGGCGCGCTGATGATCGTGGCTGGAAATGCCAGGTGGTGCGCCGTTCCCGACGGACCGCACGGATTTCAACGAGATTTCCCGTGCATGGCGGGGGCCCGGTCGGGAACCCGTCTCCCGTCAGCAAAGACACCGGCGCCCATCAAGCGTCCGGGGTAATTCTGTACAGCTGAACGAAGGGATTTATCGTGACCGACATGTGGGGTTACCAGCCGACGTCGGGTTACCAGGCGGGCCTGGATCTGACGGGCTTCAAGGTGGAGGCGACCGACGGCCACATCGGCAAGGTCGACAAGTACTCCGAGGAGGTCGGCTCCGCCTACATCGTCGTCGACACCGGTGTGTGGATCTTCGGCAAGCACGTGCTGCTGCCGGCCGGCACCATCACGAGCGTGGACACGACCGACAAGAAGATCTTCGTCGGCCGTACCAAGGAAGAGATCAAGAACTCCCCGGAGTTCGACAAGGACAAGCACATCGGGGATGCGGGCTACCACGAGCAGGTAGGTGGCTACTACGGCACCCCGCGCATCTGACACCTGAGTCAGACGCCACCCGTACACGGCGTCGGCCGGCTCCCTCCGGGGGGTCGGCCGACGCCGCCTTTCTGTTTCCCGCGTCGGTGCTCCGGACCGGCTCAGAGGAGGTGGTCGGCCTTTCCGGCCTTGATGTCCCGGATGAGGGTACGGAGCGCTTCGCGGGTGTCGGTGAGGTAGTGGTCCTCCTGACCGGCGATGGCTATGTAGGCGTTGCCGGTGGGGTCTGGGTCGGTGCCTATGCGGAAGCAGTTGTTTCCTTCGGCGCAGTAGGGCTCTTCCCAGATGATCTCGGGCATGCGGGCTCCTCAGAGTTGCTGGGCGATGGCGTGGATGAGGTCGCGCGAGCGCTCCGGACTCAGGGTGTGGGAGTGCCACCAGTCCATGTGGGCACGGTACTTGGCGAGTTGGGCGTCTGCATGGGTGAACTCGCCGCCGTGCGCGGAGTCCAACTGGACGGTGTCCAGTTGGGGGACGGCACCGCTCGCGTACAGAACGGCGTGCCCTGCACCGGGGAAGGCTCCGGCCTCGACGGGGAGCACGCGCAACTCGACGTGCTCGCGTTCGGACGCCTCGCACAGGTACGCAAGCTGCTCACGGGTGGTACGGCGCCCGCCGAACTGCATGCGCAAGGCCCACTCGTGGACGTACGCGACGTACTCGACGGGGTCGTCGCGATCGAGTACCTGCTGACGCTGCAGGCGTTGCAGGACGCGTAGTTCGACCTCCGACTTGGGCAGCTGTGGCAGCGCTGAGTCGAAGACGGCGCGGGCGTATCCGCTGAGCTGGAGCAGCCCCGGGATGTGCACGGTCTGGTAGCTCCGGAGGCGGGAGGCGAACCACTCCAACTCGGCGACGTCCAGCAGGCCTTGGGGGAGGGTCCCCTTGAAGTTGTCCCACCAGCCTCGCTTGCGTGAATCGGCCAGGGTTACGAGCGCGTCGACGTATGCCTCGTCCGCGCAGTCGTAGTTGCTGGCGAGTATCCGGATCCGATCGGGTGACGTGGCCCGGACGCCCGACTCCATGTTGGAGACCTTCGTACGGTCCAGCCCGAGCAGTCCGGCGGCGTACTCCGTGGTCAGATCAGCCGCGAGTCGCATCTTGCGCAGCTCGGCGCCCAGGCGCTTCTGACGTTCCGTCGGTGCGGGCCGTGTCGGCATCGGCACCTTCCTCCCCGATTGGTCGGGGATCAGTCTGCACTGCGCGCCGCGGACCGGTCCACTTCTCCGGAGGCAATGTGCTCGACTAGGTGGCACACGTGCCCCTTGAAGTCCTACAGTCAGTGACAAGTCGCTTACGGCCCGGCGTCGTTCGGAAGTGCATCGCGCGAGCCTGCCCGCGTTCTCCCTCCCTGGGAGGGGCGGAATCGTGCCAGGGAGACAGGCCACTGGCCGAGCCGTACATACCTCGTCATGTCCGCTGGATCTCAAGGGAGTTCGCCATGTCCTCATCGTCGGCCGTCTCGGCCTGCCCCATCTCCGCAGACGTACGGGACGCGGCACCCCCGTCCCCGGACACGCTCGCGTACAGCTTCACGTTGCCCGCCGGGGCGGTGAGTTCGCGGATCGCGCGGGAGGCGACCCGGGTGGCTCTTCAGGCGCACGGGCTGGCGGACATGACGGAGGCGGCGGTGCAGGTGGTGGCTGAACTGGCCGCGTGCGCCTGCCGGTTCACGCCGGACGCCTCGGTGTACGTGTCGCTGCGATTTCGGGAGGGGGCGTTGCGGGTGATCCTCTACGACGGGCATCCGCGGCACAGCCATCCCCGGCTGGCGGCGGCCTGCGATGCGCGAAGGCGGGCGGCGCTCCGGGTGCTGGCGTGCGTGGTGCGGGTCTGTGAGGGGGAGTGGGGGTTCGGGGAGGCCAGGGAGCCGGGAGGCGGGACGCGGATGTGGGCGGTGTTGCCTTGGCGGGGGGCTCGGGAGTTCTCGGGCGGGGCGGTCAAGGGGTGACGCCTCTATCCCTTTACCGCCCCGCCCAGAGCAAAGCCCCCGCCCAATCGCTTCGCCACCAGCACATACAACAGAATCACCGGCGTCGAGTAAATGATCGAGAACGCCGCCAATTGTCCATAGACCACGGTCCCTCGATTCCCGAAGAATTCGTTGATGCTCACCGACGCGGGCATCTGGTCCGGCGTGAGCAGCAGCATGAACGGCACGAAGAAGTTGCCCCACATCATCACGAACGAGAACACCGTCACCACGGCCACGCCCGGTCCCATCAGTGGCAGGACGATTCGCATCAGGGACTGGAACGACGAAGCCCCGTCAGTCCACGCGGCCTCCTCCAGTTCCTTCGGCACCCCGTCCATGAAGTTCTTCATCAGCCAGATGGCGAACGGCAGTTGGGAGGCCGCGAAGAAGAAGATGGTGCCCTGCATGGTGTCGATCAGATTCACCTGCACGAACAGCGCGTACACCGGCACCATGATGGCGGTGATCGGCAGACTCGTCGCGAAGAGAATGGTGAGCAGGAAGGGACGGTTCAGTCGTGACCTGAACCGCGACAGCGGATAGGCGGCCAGTGTCGAGCAGAGCACCGTCAGCAGTGTTCCGCCCCCGCACAGGATCAGGCTGTTGAGCAGCGGGGTGAAGGTGATGTCCGGTGTCAGGACCGCGTCGAAGTTGTCCAGGGTCAGGCTGTCGGGGGCCTGCACCCGCAGGCCCGCGTCCGGGTCGAGCGCGGACAGGCCCACCCAGACCAGCGGCAGCGCGAACGCGGCGGCCAGGACGAGGAGCCCGGCGTCCGCCGCCAGCCGCCGGGTGGAACGACGCCGGGACCTGAGGGGCGTACGAGCAGGCTGAATCGCCATCTCAGACCTCCGTCCGCAGCAGTCGCATGTACACGACCGAGAACAGCGAGCCGACGACCAGGAGCAGCAACGCCACCGCCGTCCCGTACCCGATCATGCTCTTCTGGAAGGCCTGTTCGTACATGAACAGTGGCAGGGTCTGGCTCTTGCCGCTCGGGCCGCCCCGGGTCATCACCCAGATCAGCCCGAAGACAGAGAGTGTCTGCAAGGTGTTGAGCATGAGATTCGTGCCGATCGACCGGCGGATCATCGGGAGCGTGATGTGCCACATCCGGCGCCAGCCTCCCGCCCCGTCCACCTCCGCCGCCTCCGTGATCTCCTTCGGGATCTCGTTCAGCGCGGCGGAGTAGACGAGCATCGAGAAGGCCGTGCCCCGCCACACGTTCGCGAACGACACCGCCAGGATCGGCAACGTGAACAGCCAGTTCTGGGAGGGGAGATGGAGCCAGTCAAGGATGGCGTTCAACGTCCCCTCCTGCCGGAAGAAGGCGTACAGCAGGAACCCCGCGACCACCTCCGGCAGCACCCACGCCGTGATGACGATCCCGCCCACCACTGTCCGTACCGGCTTCGACGCCCGCTGCATCAGTGCGGCGAGCGCCAGCCCCAGCGTGTTCTGGCCGACCAGCGAGGACAGCACCGTGAACACCAGGGTGAGCCAGACCGCGTTGAGGAACGCGTCGTCCTGGAACGCCGCCCGGAAGTTGTCGAAGCCGACGAACGACGAGTGGGCCTGGCCGGTCAACTGCAGGTCCGTGAAGGCGATGTAGGCGCAGTAGCCGATCGGGCCCGCGAGGAAGAGGACGAGCAGGATGAGGGCGGGGGAGAGCGGGAGGGCCCGGACGAGGGAGCGGCGGAGGCCTCCCCGGGGAGGGGAGGCGACCTTCGTACCTGAGGGATCCGGGGGACGGATCTGCGGTGCCACCGGCGTACTCACGCTCATTGCGTGACCACTTGGCCGTCGGTGGCCGTCTTGAGCTCCTCGTCGTACCCTTTCGCCGCCTCCTCGACCGAACTGTCGCCCGTCGTCACGCCCTCCATGGCCTCCTGGATGGCCGTCGAGACCTTCGGGTACGCCGGGTACGCGGGCCGGTAGTGCGTGCTCGCGACGAGGTCCGTGAAGAACTTGATGCCGGGCTGCGCGTCCACGTAGCCGGGGTCGGCGGCGACGTCCTTCCGTACCGCGATACCGGAGTTGGCGATGTACCACTTCTGGGCGTTCGCCTTGGTCTGCATCGTCTCGATGAACTGGAAGGCCAGGTCGGGGTTGGCCGCCTTGGACGGGATCGACCAGGTCCAGCCGCCGGACATGCTCACCTTGCCGGGAGCCTGGCCGTTCTGCGTCGGCATGTAGGCGAGACCGAGCTTGTCGGACCACTCGGGCCATTCGTGGCCCGACCCCGCCAGCCAGTCCTGCGGGAGCCAGCTGCCGTCGAGGTTGATGCCGAGTTTGCCCTCGGGCAGCAGTTCACCGCGGACCCTGGTGGGGAAGTTGGGGTCGAGGGCGTCGGAGACCTCCGGGCCGAGCTTCTCCTTGAAGACCGTCTCCACGAACGCGAGGGAGTCCTTGAAGGCCTGGCTGCCGGCGATCCACTTCTTGGACGCGGTGTCGTACAAGGGGTCCGTCGTTCCGTCCCCCGTCCCGTACAGCAGCATCTCGAAGCCCTGCATAGTGGCGGCCTCGCCGGCGGGCTTGCCCGTGTAGACGTTCAGGGGGGTGACGCCGGGGACCTTCTCCTTGATCGTGCGGGCCGCGTCGAGGACCTCGTCCCAGGTCTTCGGCTGCCAGTCGGTCGGCAGGCCCGCCTTCTTGAAGATGGCCTTGTCGAACCAGAGGCCCCGGGTGTCCGTCCCGTCCGGAACGCCGTACGTCTTCCCGTCCTCGGCCTTGGCCGCCGTCTTGGCCGTGTCGATGAACTGGTCCCAGTCCGGCCACCTTTCGAGGTAGGCGTCCAGGGGCTTCAAGTAGCCGCTGGTGATGTCCGAGTTGATGAGAAAGGTGTCCTCGTAGACCAGGTCGGGAGCCGTCTTCGGGGATCGCAGCATCTGCTGGACCTTCGTGTAGTACTCCGAGTCCGGTGCCTTGATCGGAACCAGCTCGACCTTCTTGCCGGGGTTCGCCTTCTCGAACTCCTTCTTCATCTCGCCCAGATAGGTGTCCATCACCTTGATCGAGTTGTCCGTGGACTGTTTGAACGAGATCTTCACGGTGTCCGGATCGCTGCCGGATCCCGATCCGCACGCGGTGAGCGTGGCGGCGGTGAGCAGTGTCGCGAGGAGAATGGGGGCGGCGGTGGGGCGCACGGGCAGGACCTCCTGCTGGCCGACGTCGTTGGTGGCCAAGATTGTCTGCCCGGCGAAAGTAAGAGGCGGGAGCATGTCAGGTCAATGACCTTGCAGTGGCCGTAGTCAAGATGGAAGGTGCCGTGCCGAACAGGGCGTCACCGTAGGGCAGTTGCCGGTCCTCACCTTCGGGTGGGAGAACGTCCTGGGGCGTGCGCGCAACCCTTGGCCGCCGCCGTGGGTCCACCTCGTACGAGGCGGACGGGCCAACTGGTCATCGCGGGGGGCGACATGACGTTGGACGACGGGGATCGCGGGTTCGTCGGGAATGCGCGCAGGTTCTTCTGGTTTCCACGGGAGGAGCCGCGAGAGGCCGCGCCGATCCTGCCGCTGGCTCATGCCTGGCTCTTCTTCACCGCCGCGGGGGGAGGGGTCGTGGCCGTCGGTTGGACGGAGTTCGTGGACCTCATCGGTGTCTGGACCGTGTTGGCGATGCTCGACGACGTCACCAAGGGTGTGCGGCACCGCTGGCCGGCCTTCATAGCCGGTCTGCTGGTCTTCTGGTCAATCGGCAAGCTGGTGCGGCGGGGACTGCCCGCACCGGCCGACCCCGACTGGGCCGACTATCCCGCCCTCGTGTGCGGGAGCCTGGCGGCCCTCGTGGTCTTCGCCGCGATCACGCGCGTACGGCCGCGTCCCGAAGTCCGTCCACCGGACTAGTCCCTAGCCCTTCACCCACCGGTACTGCAGTTCCGGCCGTCCCACCTGCCCGTACTGCGGGGCCCGCGCCGCCCGCCCCGACTCCACCAGGTGCTCCAGATAGCGCCGGGCCGTGATCCGGGAGATACCGACCAGCTCGGCGATCCCGGCCGCTGTGAGGCCCTCGCCGCAGTCCCGCAGAGTGACGGTGACGCGTTCGAGGGTCGGGGCGCTCAGGCCCTTGGGCAGCGCGGCCGGGCCCGGTGCGCGCAGGGTGGCCAGGGCGCGGTCCACCTCGTCCTGGCCGCTCGCCTCACCCGCCGCCGCGTGGAACTCCGCGTACCGGATCAGCCGGTCACGCAGCGTGGCGAAGGTGAAGGGCTTCAGGACGTACTGGACGACCCCGAGCGACACACCCTCCCGTACGACCGCCAGGTCCCTCGCCGACGTCACCGCTATGACGTCCGCGTGGTAGCCGGCGGCGCGAAGGGAGCGGGCGAGCTGCAGGCCGTGTGCGTCCGGCAGGTGCAGGTCGAGCAGCAGCAGATCCACCGGCGTACGGTCCAGCGCGCGCCGCGCCTCGGCACCCGTGTGCACCTTGCCGACGGCGACGAAACCGGGGACGCGGCCGACGTACATGACGTGGGCGTCGGCGGCGACCGGGTCGTCCTCGACGACGAGCACACGGATGGGATCGGTCGTCATACGTCGCCTCCAGGCACGGCGGGCTGGGCGGGCTGAGCGGGCTGGGTGGTCGGGGTGGTCTGGGTGGTGTGGGCAGTCGGGGTGGTCTGGGCGTGCTCAGGCCGGTCGTCCTGCTGTCGGGCCGGTGCGGTCGATGCCTTGGTCCCGGATGTGGCGGCGGATGCGCCGGTCTCGGGCGCCGCGGAGGATGCCCCGGCCTCGGGCGCTGCGGCGGATGTCTCGGTCCCGCACGTGGTGGCGGATGCCCCGGTCCCGGGCGCCGCAGCCGATGCCCCTGCCCGGGGCGCCGCGCTCCTCGGCGTCGAGGGCACCGTAGGCAACGGCAACGGCAACGGCAACGGCAGTCGCGCCTCGAACTCCGCCCCACCCCCGGCGGCCGCCGTCACCGTCAAGGTGCCGTCGTGCCTGCTCACGGTCTGTCGTACCAGGGCCAGTCCCAGGCCCCGGCCGCCCGGCCCCGACGGCTTGGTCGACCAGCCGCGCTGGAAGACCGCCTCCGCGTGAGCGGGAGCGACCCCGGCGCCGGTGTCGGCGACCCGCAGCACCAGCCCGTCGGTGTCGGTGAACGCCGTCACCGTGACCCGCGCGCCCACCGTCCCCTGCGCCGCGTCCACCGCGTTGTCGATGAGATTCCCCAGGACCGTGACCAGGTCGCGGGCGGACAGCGAGGCCGGCAGGAGCCCGTCGTCGATGGCGCTGTCCTGGGAGACCACCAGCTCCACACCCCGCTCGTTGGCCTGCGCGGCCTTGCCGAGCAGCAGGGCGGCGAGCACCGGTTCGCTGACCGCCGCGACCACCTGGTCGGTGAGTGTCTGGGCCAGCTCCAGTTCCGCCGTGGCGAAGTCGACGGCCTCCTCGGCGCGGCCCAGCTCGATGAGGGACACCACCGTGTGGAGGCGGTTCGCGGCCTCGTGAGCCTGTGAACGCAGCGCCAGGGTGAAGCCGCGCTCCGAGTCCAACTCGCCCATCAGGGACTGGAGTTCGGTGACATCGCGCAGGGTCACCACGGTGCCGCGGCGGTCGCCGCCGGAGACCGGCGAGGTGTTCAGCACCAGGACGCGGTTCGCGGTGAGGTGCACCTCGTCCATCCGCGGCGCCGCCGACAGCAGCGCGCCCGTCAGCGGTGCGGGCAGCCCGAGTTCCGCCACGGAACGGCCGACCACATCGCCGCTCACCCCCAGCAGCTCGCGCCCGCCGTCGTTGATGAGCGCCACCTTGAACTGCCCGTCCAGCATCAGCAGACCCTCGCGTACGGCGTGCAGCGCGGCCTGGTGGTAGTCGTGCATGTGACTCAGCTCGGCCGCGTTCATCCCGTGGGTGGAGCGGCGCAGGCGCGCGTTGATGACGTAGGTGCCGAGACCGCCCAGGGCCAGGGCGCCCGCCGCCACCCCGAGAAGAGCCGCCACCTGCTCCTGCACGCGAGCGCTGATCGCCTCGACCTTGATGCCCGCGCTGACCAGCCCGACGATCTTGCCGTTGTCCCAGATGGGCGTGACCGCGCGGACGGAAGGGCCGAGGGTGCCGGTGTAGGTCTCCGTGAAGGGGGTGCCCTCCAGAGCGGGGCCGATGTGTCCGAGGAAGTGTTTTCCTATCAGCGTCTCGTCCGGGTGCGTCCAGCGGATGCCCTGCGTGTTCATGATCGTGACGAAGTCGACCTCGGTGTCCTGCTGGACCTGGAGGGCGTACGGCTGGAGGGTTTTCGTCGGGTCGGCGGTGTGGATCGCCTCGCGTACCGAAGGGGAGCCGGCGACCGAGCCGGCCACGGCCATGACCTGGCGGCCCGCCGCCTCCTCGGCCTGGCCGCGGTCGCTGACGTAGCTGAAGAGCGCGTACCCGGCGACGAGCACCGCGATCAGCACGGCCTGCATACCGAAGAGCTGACCGGCGAGGCTGCGGGGTTTGGGAACGCGGGGCAGGTGCATGGCTAACAGTCTCCCTCCACGTACAAGTGTGAACTAAATGAACGGAAGGGTGACCGCCCTCACAAGGCGGGAGATAGTCACCGCATCCCCTGGGAGTGCGCCTCCAGGACAGGCCGGGAGTCCGTTTCCCGGATCCACCGGGAATCCGCCTCCCGGGTCCTGGGGGCGCGACTTCCGGATCCCCGGTCGTGAGTCGCACGCCGGGTTCCGCCGGTCGTGAGCCGCACGCCGGATGATGCCGACGACGTCGTCAAGGAGGGCAGCCGTGGCCAGCACCCCGCAAACCGCACCTGCCGCACCCGCCGTAAAGCGGGACCGCACCCACTATCTCTACATCGCCGTGATCGGCGCCGTGATCCTCGGTATCGCGGTCGGTCTGCTCGCTCCCGACTTCGCGGTCGAGCTCAAGCCCATCGGCACCGGCTTCGTGAACCTCATCAAGATGATGATCTCCCCCATCATCTTCTGCACGATCGTGCTGGGCATCGGTTCCGTACGCAAGGCCGCCAAGGTCGGCGCCGTCGGCGGTATCGCCCTCGGATACTTCCTGGTCATGTCGCTGGTGGCGCTCACCATCGGTCTGGTCGTCGGCAACATCCTGGACCCGGGCACGGGCCTCCAGGTGACCGACGCGGTCAAGGAAGCCGGTCAGGGCCAGGTGTCCGCCGAGGCGCTGCCGCCGGTCGAGTTCGCGCTGTCGATCATCCCGACCACGATGATCTCCGCCTTCACCGAGGGCCAGGTCCTGCAGACCCTCCTTGTGGCGCTGCTCACCGGGTTCGCGCTCCAGGCCATGGGATCGGCCGGACAGCCCATCCTGCGCGGCGTCGAGCACATCCAGCGGCTGGTCTTCCGCATCCTCGGCATGGTGATGTGGGCGGCCCCGATCGGTGCCTTCGGCGCCATCGCCGCGGTCACCGGTTCCGCCGGAGTGGACGCGCTCAAGAGCCTCGCGGTCCTGATGCTGGGCTTCTACGCCACCTGCTTCCTCTTCGTCTTCATCGTGCTCGGCACGCTGCTGCGCGTCGTCGCGGGCCTGAACATCCTCACGCTCTTCAAGTACCTGGGCCGTGAGTTCCTGCTGATCCTGTCCACCTCCTCCTCCGAGTCCGCCCTGCCGCGGCTCATCGCGAAGATGGAGCACCTGGGCGTGAGCAAGCCGGTGGTCGGCATCACCATCCCGACCGGCTACTCCTTCAACCTCGACGGCACCATGATCTACATGACCATGGCCTCGCTCTACATCGCGGACGCCCTGGGCACCCCGATGTCGCTCGGGGAGCAGATCCCGCTGCTGCTCTTCCTGCTCGTCGCCTCGAAGGGCGCCGCGGGCGTCAGCGGCGCGGGTCTCGCGACCCTGGCCGGCGGTCTGCAGTCGCACAAGCCCGCCCTCGTGGACGGCGTCGGCCTCATCGTCGGCATCGACCGCTTCATGAGCGAGGCGCGCGCCCTGACGAACTTCGCCGGCAACGCGGTCGCCACCGTCCTGATCGGTACCTGGACGAAGGAGATCGACACCGAGCGCGTGAACAGCGTCCTCGCCGGTGAGTTCCCGTTCGACGAGAAGACCCTGCTGGACGACGAGGACGGCGCGGCTCCTGCCGACGCGGACGTCTCGGAGCAGGGCGGCGAAAAGGAACTCGCCAAGGCATGAGCCTCGCGGGTGCCCTCCTGAACGGGGCGCCCGCGAACCGGGGAGACCGGTAAATCCCCTCCCCAGAACGCCGAGCGGCCAGGCCATCCCCCGTAGCCTGGCCGCTCGGTGCGTCACCAGTTCTCTAGTCGCTCAGCTTGGCCACCAGCTCGGTGGCGTGTGAGGCGGGTACGCCTGCCGAGGTCAGCAACGTGACCGCGGCGGAGCGGCCCGCCTCTTCCGGTGCCAGCAGGCCGTGGTTCACCGCCTCCATGAGGGCGAACAGCATCTGCTCGTGCACGTGGGCGAGCACGGTCGCGGGCAGCGGGGACTCGAAAACCCCCTGTTCCAGGCCGCGCCGCAGCACCTCCACGACAGCCCCGCGGACGGGCGCGAGCCGGTCACGGATGCCCTGCACCGTGACACTGCGCTGCGCGAGCCCGACGAGCAGCCGGTAGCGGTCGGCGACCTCCCAGCAGGCGAGCGTCGAGCGGACCACCGACTCCAGCGGATCCTCGACACCTTCGCGACCCGCCATGTGCGCCGCCTCCACCGCGTCCACGGCGGCGTCGAACAAGGTGGAGATCAGCGCCTCACGGCTCGGAAAATGCCCGTAGACCGTACGTCGTACGACACCCGCGGCTCGCGCGATCTGGTCGATGGACGCGTCGGGATCACGCAGCAGCTCCGTGAGCGCGACATCGAGGATGCGGCGTCGGTTCACGTCCGCGCGGCTGAGGGTCTCCACGTGGCCGGGGGTTTCCGTGCTCATGACGGTCATTGTGCCTGGCCATGGGGAAAGCCCTTGTCCCGTCCACCGGGGCTCCACCGATTTGCCCTGGTACGGGCCTGGTCGCGAGGTCCTTTCGAACCTGGCCGCGACCCCCGAAGTCGCCCACCGCCTCCGGCTCGGGACGTTTCTCGTGGACCGGTCCCCGGCAGCGTGCGCGCCTGAACATGCTTGCCTTGACGTCGGCGTCAAGGATTACCGTCGCGGTATGCGAATCGGCGAGCTGGCCGTGCGGGCCGGGACGACCACCCGGACTCTGCGGTACTACGAGTCCCGGGGGCTGCTGCCCGCGCGGCGGGGTGAGAACGGGTACCGGACGTACGACGAGGACGATCTGCGGCTGCTGAAGCAGATCAGGACCTTGCAGGACTTCGGGTTCGAGCTGGAGGAGACCCGGCCCTTCGTGGAGTGTCTGCGGGCCGGGCACCCGGAGGGCGACTCGTGCCCCGCGTCGCTTGCCGTCTACCGGCGCAAGCTCGGTGAACTCGACGCGGTGATCGACGAGTTGGCCGCGGTGCGGGCGACGGTCGGTGAGCAGCTGGCGCGGGCGGAGCGGGCGCGGGACGAGCTGGCGGCCGATGCAGGGATTCCGGGTGGCCCGGAACCCGTGTGCGAACTGGGAGGGCAGACACGGTGATCAAGGCGGCGGGTGTGGCCGAGGTGAGCGACGCGGACTTCGAGGCGGAGGTGATCGGGGCGGAGCTGCCCGTGCTGGTGGAGTTCACGGCCGACTGGTGCCCGCCGTGCCGGCAGATGGCGCCGGTGCTGACCGCCCTCGCCGCCGAGGAGGGCGACCGGCTCAAGGTCGTACAACTGGACGTGGACGCGAACCCGCGGACCACGCTCGCGTACGGCGTGCTGTCGATGCCCACCTTCATGGTGTTCCGTGGCGGTGAGCCGGTGAAGTCGATGGTGGGGTCCAGGCCGAAGCGACGGCTTCTGGAGGAGCTTTCCGAGGTGATGTGACCCCGCGCCGCGGAACCGGCCACCCGACAACAGGCCACCCACACAAGAAATCCCCCGAGCAATTGCGCTCGGGGGATTTCCTTGCGTATATTTAATGGTTCGCGACTTCAAGTGCATTGAATCGCGGAGAAGTTCATTGAGCACAGTGTATCCGGCCGGGAGTGGAATTGTCAAACAGGGGCTCAAACACAGACTCCACCACAGGTTTTATCGACGATGAATTGCGTATTGAGCAGGAATTCATCGACGGGGTGTACTCCCGCGTGGACGCGCTGCGCGGTCTCACGGAGGCCGCGGTCGTGGACGCGCTCGGGCAGGGCAACACGCCCATGCAGGCGCGACTGGAACGGGACGTGCTCGTCGCCGAGCGCTCGGGGCTGCTGGCCGCGCTGAACGCCGTCGACGGTTCGCTCTGCTTCGGCCGTATCGACCTCACCTCCGGCGTCAGCCACCACATCGGCCGTCTCGGCATCCGCGCCGACGACACCGAGCGCACCCCGGTCCTCATCGACTGGCGGGCGCCCGTCGCCCGCCCCTTCTACCTGGCCACCGGCCATACGCCGATGGGCCTGCGGCGCCGCCGGCACATCACCACCGACGGCCGGCAGGTCACCGACCTGCACGACGAGATCCTCGACCTCGGCGACCGCCAACGCACCGGTCACGAGGACCCGAGCGGCGACGCGGTGCTCCTCGCCGCGCTGAACTCGGCGCGCACCGGCCGCATGAGCGACATCGTGCAGACCATCCAGGCCGAGCAGGACCAGATCATCCGCGCGCCCCACCAGGGTGTGCTGGTGGTCGAGGGCGGCCCCGGCACCGGCAAGACGGCGGTCGCGCTGCACCGAGCCGCCTATCTGCTGTACGAGTACCGCGAACTGCTCGCCAAACGCGCCGTCCTGATCGTCGGGCCGAACCCCGCTTTCCTCGGCTATATCGGCGAGGTGCTGCCCGCGCTGGGCGAGACGGGTGTGCTGCTCGCGACGGTCGGGGAACTGTTCCCCGGTGTGAAGGCGACCGCCATCGACCTGCCCGAAGCGGCCGCCGTGAAGGGGCGCGCCGACATGGCCGACGTACTCGCCGCCGTCGTACGCGATCGGCAGAGCCTGCCCGACCCCGTCATCGCCATCGAGCACGACCGGGACATCCTGATGCTCGACGCCGGGCTCGTGCGGGTCGCCCGGGAGCGCACCCGTGAGGCGCAGTTGCCGCACAACGTCGCGCGCGAGTACTTCGAGGGCCACATCCTCAACACGCTCACCGACATGCTGGCCGAGCGCATCGGCACGGATCCCTTCGACGGGTCGAACCTCCTCGACCCCGGCGACATCACGCAGATCCGTGACGAACTGGCCGAGAACCCCGAAGTCTGGGACGCCATCGAGCAGTTGTGGCCCCGGCTGACCCCGCAGCGGCTGGTCGCGGACTTCCTCGCCGCGCCCGACGGGTATCTGCCGGACGAGGACGCGGACGCCGTTCGGCGCGAGGTCACCCGGGAATGGACCACCGCCGACGTGCCGCTCCTCGACGAGGCCGCCGAACTGCTCGGCGTGGACGACCGGATGGCGCGGGCCCTCGCCGACCAGGAGCGGACCAGTCAAGTCGCCTACGCACAGGGCGTCTTGGACGTCTCCTACGCCTCCCGTACCTACGAGTTCGAGGACATGGACGAAGAGGATTCCGAAGTCCTCTCCGCGCACAACATCATCGACGCCGAGCGGATGGCCGAGCGGCACGAGGAGGACGACCACCGCAGTGCCGCCGAGCGGGCGGCCGGCGACCGTACCTGGGCGTTCGGACACATCATCGTGGACGAGGCGCAGGAGTTGTCGCCCATGGCCTGGCGGCTGCTGATGCGGCGGAGTCCCACGCGGTCGATGACCCTGGTCGGCGACCCCGCGCAGACCTCCGAGGCGGGCGGGGTCGGATCGTGGGAGGAGATCCTCTCTCCCTATGTCGAGGACCGGTGGGACCACACCCGCCTCGCGGTCAACTACCGGACGCCGTCCGAGATCATGGACCTCGCGGCGGGAGTGCTGCGGGCGGAGCATCCCGGGTTCGAGCCGCCGCGGTCGGTACGGAGTACTGGCGTACGGCCGTGGGTGCGTGCCGTTTCCGATGATCTCCCGGGGGCGGTGGCCAAGGCCGTCGCCGAGCTGGCGCCTGCCGAGGGGCGGCTCGCGGTGATTGCGCCGCGGGCGCTGCACGGGGCGCTTGCCGGGCGGCTGGACGGGGTGACGGCGGGAGCGTCGCCCGATCTGACCCGGTCGGTGGTGCTTCTCGACCCTCGGCAGGCCAAGGGGCTGGAGTTCGACTCGGTGTTGGTGGTCGAGCCCGGGGCGTTCGGAACGAGCGACCTGTATGTGGCTCTGACTCGGGCTACGCAGGCGTTGGGGGTGCTTCATACCGGGGAGCTGCCTGGGGGGTTGGTGCGGGGGGCGGGGGCGGCGTAGGGGATTTTCGCCCCCTCCGCCCCTGCCCGTTCCCGTCACTTGGGGGCTCCGCCCCCAAACCCCCGCTCCTCAAACGCCGGAGGGGCTGAATCTTTACGCGTTACGCGGGTCGGAGCCAGATGGTTGCCAGTGGGGGGAGGGTGAGTTGGATGCTGGCGGGGCGGCCGTGGGCGCCCTGGGGCTCTGGTTTCACCGGGTCGGGGTTGAGGATGTTGCTGCCGCCGTAGTGGGTGGCGTCGGTGTTGAGGATTTCGTGCCAGGCGGGGATGTCGTCGGGGATGCCGAGGCGGTAGCCGTGGCGGACGACGGGGGAGAAGTGGGAGACGGCGAGGAGGGGGGTGCCGTCGGTGTCGTGGCGGAGGAAGGCGAAGACGTTGTCGTCGGCGGCGTCGCCGGCGATCCAGGTGAAGCCTTGGGGGTCGGTGTCCCTTTGCCACAGGGCGGGTTCGCGTTGGTAGGTGGTGTTGAGGTCGCGGACGAGGTCGCGGATGCCGCGGTGGTCGGGTTCGGCGCTGTAGGCGGGGTCCAGGAGCCACCAGTCGGGTCCGTGGGTTTCGGACCATTCGGCGCCCTGGGCGAATTCCTGGCCCATGAAGAGGAGTTGTTTGCCGGGGTGGGCCCACATGAAGCCGAGGTAGGCGCGGAGGGTGGCGCGTTGTTGCCACCAGTCGCCGGGCATTTTCGATACGAGTGAGCGTTTGCCGTGGACGACTTCGTCGTGGGAGATGGGCAGGACGTAGTTCTCGCTGTAGGCGTACACCATGGAGAAGGTCATCTCGTGGTGGTGGTACCTGCGATGGACCGGCTCGTGTTTCACGTAGTCCAGCGAGTCGTGCATCCAGCCCATGTTCCATTTGAGGCCGAAGCCGAGACCGCCGAAGCCGCCGGGGCCGATGTGGTGCGTGGCCCGGGTGACGCCGTCCCAGGCCGTGGACTCCTCGGCGATGGTGACGACGCCGGGGTTGCGGCGGTAGACGGTGGCGTTCATTTCCTGGAGGAAGGCGACGGCGTCGGGGTTTTCGCGGCCGCCGTGTTCGTTGGGGGTCCACTGGCCGGGTTCGCGGGAGTAGTCGAGGTAGAGCATGGAGGCGACGGCGTCGACGCGGAGGCCGTCGATGTGGAATTCCTCGCACCAGTAGACGGCGTTGGCGACGAGGAAGTTGCGGACTTCTCGGCGGCCGTAGTCGAATTCGAGGGTGCCCCAGTCGGGGTGGGCGGCGCGGAGGGGGTCTTCGTGTTCGTAGAGGGGGCGTCCGTCGAACTCGGCCAGCGCCCAGTCGTCGCGGGGGAAGTGGGCGGGGACCCAGTCCATGAGGACGCCGATGCCGGCCTTGTGGAGGGCGTCGATGAGGTGTTTGAAGTCGTCGGGGGTGCCCAGCCGTGCGGTGGGGGCGTAGAAGCCGGTGACCTGGTAGCCCCAGGAGCCGCCGAAGGGATGCTCCGCCACCGGCATCAGCTCGACGTGGGTGAAGCCCAGGTCGGCGACGTAGGCGGGGAGTTGCTCGGCGAGCTGGCGGTAGGTCAGCCCTGGGCGCCAGGACGCCAGGTGGATCTCGTAGACGGAGAAGGGCGCCTGGTGCACGGGGCGTGCGGCGCGGGTCGCCATCCAGGTGTCGTCGTCCCACGTGTACGACGACGAGGTCACGATCGAGGAGGTGTGGGGCGGGACCTCGGTGCGCCGGGCCATCGGGTCCGCGCGCAGGGTGCGGGAACCGTCGGCGCGGGTGATGTCGAACTTGTAGAGCTCGCCGTCACCGATCGCGGGCACGAACAGCTCCCACACCCCGGAGGACCCGAGCGACCGCATCGGGTACGCCGTGCCGTCCCAGAAGTTGAAGGTGCCGGCCACCCGGACACCCCGCGCGTTCGGTGCCCACACGGTGAAGCGGGTGCCGGCGACGCCCTGGTGCACCATCGGCTCCGCGCCGAGCGCCCGCCACAGCTGCTCATGGCGTCCCTCGCCGAACAGATGCAGATCGAGCTCGCCGATCGCGGGCAGGAAACGGTACGCGTCCTCGGTCTCGAAGGGATCCTGGGCCGTCCCCTCGTACGAGACGAGCAGGCGGTAGGACGACGGCACGGCGCGCAGTGGCAGCAGGCCCGAGAAGAAACCGTCCCCGTCGTCCTGGAGCTCGGCCCGCAGCTCGTCCGTCACGACGGTCACGGCCAGCGCGTGCGGGCGGAAGGTCCGGAAGGCCACGCCACCGGCTATGGGATGGGCCCCGAGCACCCCGTGCGGATCGTGGTGCGTGCCGCTGAGCAGCCGCTCGCGGTCGCCGGGGTGCACACCCGCGAAGACGGGAGCGCTGTCGGCGGCGGGCACCGGATCCGCCTCCCGGGTCTTCTTCGAACCCTTGCCGGCCTTGGCGGCCTTCTTGGCATCGGCAGTCTTGGGTGTTTTGGCCGTCGCCTTCCCCTCGGCGGCGGCCTTCTTCTTCGCGCCGGTCTTCTTCGGACTGTCGTCGGACGAGGGACGGGGCGTCACGGGCAAAGCCTCCTGGAAACGAGAGGGGCGGGGGACGGTCAAGGGGCGGTGGCGTCCGCCGCGAGTCGGCGCACCGCCGCCAGCGGTACGGGGAGCCAGTCGGGACGGTGGCGGGCCTCGTACACGACTTCGTACACCGCCTTGTCCGTCTCGTAGGCCCGCAGCAGTACGGGGTCGGTACGCGGGTCGACTCCGGTGACCTCGGCATAACCGGTGCAGTACGCGGCCCGGCAGGTGTCGGCCCAGCCGGGCGTCAGGGGGTGGTGCGAGTGGGCCGCGTAGTCGAAGGAGCGGAGCATGCCCGCGATGTCACGCGCCGGGGGCTGCGGCATCCGGCGTTCGGCGAGCGGCTTCGACGGCTCGCCCTCGAAGTCGATCAGCGACCACTCGCCGGACGGCGAACGCAGGCACTGCCCGAGGTGCAGATCGCCGTGGATACGCTGCGCGGTCCAGGCGCCGCTCTCCGCGGCCAGGTCGGCCAGCGCCTCGAAGGCGGTGCGCAGACCGGGAGCGTACGGACGCAGCGCCGGTACCGCCTGCGCGGCCGCGTCTAGGCGCTGGGTCATTCCGTCGACGAGCGGTTTCATCTGCGCGTGGCCCAGCGTGACCGTGGGCAGCGCGTGGGCCAGTGCCGTGTGCACCTCGGCGGTGGCGCGGCCCAGCGCCCGCGCCTCGGCGCCGAAGTCCGCCCCCTTGGCCAGCTCGCGCAGCGCCAGCTCCCAGCCGTCCGTCGCACCGCGCACGAAGGGCTGCAGCACACCCAGGGTGTACGTCTCCTCACCCAGCTCCGCGACCATCCACGCCACCGGCGCCGGCACCCGCGGGCAGCCCTCCCCGGACAGCAGCAGCGGCAGCTCCAGGTCCGGGTTGGTGCCCGGCACGATCCGCCGCAACAGCTTGAGAATGAACGTATCTCCGTAGACGACGGACGAGTTCGACTGCTCCGAGGTCACCAGTCGGGGCACCAGGCCGTCGCGGATGATCTGCCCGCCCCGGCTCTCCTGGCGCCTGTCGCGCTCGAAGCGCAGGTCGCCGATCCGGGCCCGGGTGCGCAGGGCTTCCAGGAGCACTTCGGCGGGGCGCGCGTCGTGCAGCGCCTCGTACACGGTGAGGCCGGCCAGCGGCCCCTCCTCCAGATGCCCGATCAGCGCGGGTGCGAGCCTCGGTGGCAGGGCCTGGCGCACGCCTATCAGCAGCTGGTAGCAGTCGCTCGGGTGCGGGAGTGCGCCCTGTGCCGCGGTGAGCGGCTGATGGGCGCGCACGAGAAGGTGGAGCAGGCCCAGGGGGCCGGTCGTCGGCAGCAGTTCCGTGGCCGACACCAGCGAGAACCTGGTCACCGGACGCCCCTTGCCCGCGAACCAGCGCTGCCGCGGCAGCCACTCCCGCAGCAGCGGATCGAGGGACGCGAGCAGCTCGGGGCGTGCGGCCGGGGCAGTGGCAGAGTGGGTTGCTGCTTCCGACATGGCGTCGCGTCCTTTCCCCGGAGACCCATGGACGAGGGGATCCGGAGGCCCGGAGACCCAGGACCCGGAGATCCTGGGCGGCCGGGGGAGTCGGGGTGTTACTCATGCGTGCCCAGGGCGGGGCGGGGGAAACCGGCCCCGCCTCAGTTCTGGACCGCGTCCTTGCGGAGCCGAAACCAGTAGAAGCCGTGACCTGCGAGGGTGAGCAGATACGGCAGGTCACCGATGGCTGGGAAGCGTACCCCGCCGATCAGCTCGACGGGATGCCTCCCGTTGAACGCGCTCAGATCCAGTTCGGTGGGTTGTGCGAAGCGGGAGAAGTTGTGGACGCACAGGACGAGGTCGTCCTTGTATTCGCGGAGGAAGGCGATGACGGCGG